>NZ_JBEYVY010000009.1:0-286051 GCF_040644205.1 Glycomyces sp. NPDC047010
CCCCTCCTGTTTTTTTCGCCCCCGTTACCCCCCCCCGGGGGGGGGGTCCGACGAGGACCCCGCGCCCCGGACCACCCCGCGGCGCGGCCGCGGCGACAGGATGTGGAGCACGCGATGCCAGAATCGCTTCCGATCGTCGAGATGGTCGGCATCTCGATCGCGTTCCCGGGCGTCAAGGCGCTCGACGGCGTGGGCCTCCGTCTCTTCCCCGGCGAGGTGCACACTCTCATGGGCGAGAACGGGGCCGGGAAGTCGACGCTCATCAAGGCGCTCACCGGCGTCTACAAGATCGACGAGGGCGAGATCCGGATCGCGGGCGAGCCGCGGCGCCTCGGCGGGACCGCCGACGCGCAGCACGCGGGCATCTCCACGGTCTACCAGGAGGTCAACCTCTGCGCGAACCTCACCATCGGCGAGAACGTCATGCTCGGCCACGAGGTGCGCGGCCCCGCGGGCATCAACTGGCGGGCCACCAACAAGGCCGCGGGCGAGACCCTCGCGAAGCTCGGGCTCGGACACCTCAACCCCAGGCAGTCGCTGTCCGCGCTGCCGCTGGCCCTCCAGCAGCTCGTCGCGATCAGCCGCTCCATGGTGGCGAAGTGCAAGGTCCTCATCCTCGACGAGCCGACCTCCAGCCTCGACGCCAACGAGGTCGAGCAGCTGTTCACCGTCATCCGCAACCTGCGCGACCAGGGCGTCGCGATCCTCTTCGTGTCGCACTTCCTCGACCAGGTCTACGCGATCAGCGACCGCCTCACGGTCCTGCGCAACGGCCGCTCCGAAGGCGAGTACCGCACTGAGGAACTCGACCGGGCCCAGCTCATCGCCAAGATGATCGGCCGCGACCTCGCGGCCCTCAAGTCCCTCGACGCGAAGGAGTCCCGCCGCGTCCGCGGCGACGGCCCCCCGCTGTACGCCGCCAAGGGCCTCGGCCGCAAGGGCGCCATCGACGCGGTCGACATCGAGCTGCACCGCGGCGAGGTCGTGGGCCTCGCGGGCCTCCTCGGCTCCGGGCGCACCGAGCTCGCCCGCCTCGTCTACGGCGCCGACCGCCCCGACACCGGGGACGTGGCGGTCGACGGCGAGAAGGCCGAGATCACCACCCCCGCGAAGGCCCTCGCGAAGCACATCGCGTTCTCCAGCGAGAACCGCCGCGACGAGGGCATCGTCCGCGACCTCAGCGTCCGCGAGAACCTCGTCCTCGCCGTCCAGGCCCGCCGCGGCTGGGCCCGCCCGCTGCCGCGCCGCGAGCAGGACGCCATCGTAGCGAAGTACCTTGCGGCCCTGGGCGTCCGCCCCGCCGACCCCGAGCGGCCCGTGCGCCTGCTCTCGGGCGGCAACCAGCAGAAGGTCCTCCTGGGCCGCTGGCTCGCGACCGAGCCGGACCTGCTCATCCTGGACGAGCCGACCCGCGGCATCGACGTCGGCGCCAAGGCCGAGATCCAGGAGTACGTCGCCGACCTCGCCGACGAGGGCCTCGCCGTCCTGTTCATCTCCTCCGAGATCGAGGAGGTCGTCAGGCAGAGCGACCGCATCGTCGTCCTCAAGGACCACCGGAAGATCGCCGAACTCGAAGGCGGGCCCGGCGTGTCCGCCGAATCCATCGTCACCGTCATCGCCGAGGACGGCCTCGGCGACCCGAGTGCGGACACCGCCGTCCGCGAGGAGGCCACCACATGAGCGCGCACGCGCACGGCCCGGCCGAGGCACTCAAGGGCCTCGTCCGCCGCCAGTACTTCTGGGGCATCGTGGCCATCGCGCTGCTGCTCCTCGTCAACCTCGTCAAGGACCCCGGCTACCTGGCCGTCTCCATCGGGTCCTCCGGCAACCTCGTCGGCAACGTCATCGACATCCTCCGCGCCGCCGCGCCGGTCGTCCTGATCGCCGTCGGCATGTGCCTCGTCGTCGCCACCGGCGGCATCGACCTCTCCGTCGGCTCCGTCATGGTCGTCGCCGGAGCCGTCTCCATGGAGTTCCTCTCCGGCGCCCCCGACACCCCCGCCTCCGGCCTCGCCGCGATCGGCCTCGTCATCGCCGTCAGCGCCGCCCTCGGCGCCGTCAACGGCCTGCTCGTGTCCGTCGTCGGCCTCCAGCCCTTCATCTCGACGCTCGTCATCATGCTCGCCGGACGCGGCCTCGCGAAGGTCATCACCGGCGGGCAGAACACGGCCGCCACGAACGAGACGTTCCGGTGGATCGCCAACGGCTACGTCCTCGGCCTCCCCGTCGTCTTCCTCCTCGCCCTGCTCCTCGCCCTCGCCATGGGACTCCTGGTGCGCCGCAGCGCCCTCGGCCTCATGCTCGAAGCGATCGGCATGGACCCCAAGGCCGCCCGCCTCGCGGGCGTCAACCGCCGCGCGCTCCTGTTCACCGTCTACATCCTCGGCGGCGTCCTCGCCGGGTTCGCGGGCGTGTTCGCCACCGCCAGCGTCATGACCGTGGACGTCTCCCGCACCGGCTACCAGCTCGAACTCGACGCGATCCTCGCCGTCGTCATCGGCGGCACGTCCCTCGCGGGCGGCAAGTTCAACATCACCGGGGCCGTCGTCGGCGCGATCCTCATCGCCACCCTCGACAAGACCGTCGTCTTCCTCGGCGTGTCCTCCTCGGCCACACCGGCGTTCAAAGCCGTCGTCATCGTCGTGCTCTGCCTCCTCCAGTCGGAGCGGGTGCGGCGCGCGTTCCGTCAGCGCCGCGCGGCCGCCCGCCCCGCCGAGCGAGAGGCCGTCGCCGCATGAGCACCCTCACCACCGCCCCCGAGCCCACCGGCGCCCGCGCGCTCGCCAAGCGCCTGTCCCTCCACCTCGACACGCTGCCCACCGCGGCCGCCGTCGTCATCTTCATCGGCATGATCGTCTACGGCGAGGCCGCGTACGGGCGCATCGTCCAGTTCAACACCCTGTCCAACCTGCTCATCAACAACGCCCACCTCATCATCCTCACCGTGGGCCTCACCTTCGTGATCCTCACCGGCGGCATCGACCTCTCCGTGGGCGCGGTCATCGCCTTCAGCTCCGTCGCGGGCGTCATGCTCATGAACGCGGGCTGGAACCCCTGGATCGCCATGGTCCTCATGGTCCTCATCGGCACCGCCTTCGGCGCGGCCTCCGGCGTGCTCATCCAGTACTTCCACGTCCAGCCGTTCATCGCCACCCTCGCGATGATGTTCCTGGGCCGCGGCCTCGCCTCGATCCTCAGCACCGTCCCCGAGCGCCTCGCCGACGACTCGCCCGTGCGGGAACTCGGCACGCAGATCAAGGTCTACGACGGCCCGAAGGTCAACGACATCGCCATCACGCCCGGCGTGATCATCGCGGCCGTCGTCGTCCTGGCCGCGTTCTTCGTCCTCCACCGCACCCGCACCGGCCGCACCGTCTACGCCATCGGCGGCTCCGAGCAGTCCGCGCAGCTCATGGGCCTGCCCGTGGCCGCCACCAAGATGTGGGTGTACATCATCAGCGGCTCCCTCGCCGGGCTCGCCGCCGTCGTCTACACCGCCCGCCTCGGCAGCGCCCAGAACATCACCGGCATCGGCTGGGAGCTCGACGCCATCGCCGCCGCCGTCATCGGCGGCACCCTTCTCACCGGCGGCGCCGGGTTCGTCCTCGGCTCGGTCGTGGGCGCGCTCGTCCTCGGCCTCATGAACGTCCTCATCACCCGCGACGGCAGCATCCCGCCCGAAGCGACCACCATCATCACGGGGGGCATCCTCCTCGTGTTCGTCCTCCTCCAGCGCGCCGTCCTCGCCAGACGGCGCGAATAGGCGCCGCAGGCGCACCGCGCACCGGATTCGCGGTGCGCCTGCGGCGACCACTCACCCCCTTCCCATCGCAATGCCCATCTCAACGACGAGAGGCGCCCCCATGCACCCCCGAATCGCCGCCGCCGGCGCCACCGCCGCGCTGGCCCTGGGCCTGGCCGTCACCGCCGTCCCCGCGCACGCCGCCGACGCGGCACCGCTCCTCCACTACACCTTCGACGCCGCGCCCGCCGACGGCACGACCATCCCCGACGAGTCCGGCAACGGCAACGACGGCCTCGTCCGCCAGTCCGGCGCCGCCTTCACCGACGGCGTGCTCTCCCTCCCCGGCGGCTCCTCCACGAGCACTGCCGCGTACGTGGAGATCCCCACCGCCGACCTCGTCGGCCTCCAGGACCTCACCGTCTCCGCCTGGGTCGACGACCGCTCCGGCGCCGCCAACGTCGCGGCCGCCTTCATCGGCGCCCCCGTCGCCTCCGGCGCGTCCTTTTCGAGCGCCTACTGGCTCCTCAACCCCTCCAACCCGAGCGGGTACGTCAAGTCCGTCGTCACCAACACCGCGAACGCCTCCGCGCCGTGGAGCACCGAGATCGGCGCGGGTGCCACGGGAACGCCTACAGCGGGCGTGCGCACCCCGGCCGGGGCCGCGCTCTACACCACCGTCATCGACGGCACGAACGGCGAGCTCACGCTCTACGTCAACGGCGTGAAGACCACCGAGCACGCCATCGGCCGCGACGTCGCCGACTTCGGCGCGAACCTCGTCGCCTACCTCGGCCGCTCCACCTACAAGGACGCGTACTTCGCCGGGGACTTCGACGACCTCGCCGTCTACGGCTCGGCCCTCGACGCCGAAGCGGCGCAGGCGCTCTACAGCGAAGGCGCCCTCGACCGAGCCGTCGCCTCGGTCTCGTTGCAGGCCAGCGCGACCGCGGACTTCACGCTGCCCACTTCGTCTCACGGTGCGACGATCAATTGGGCCTCCGACGGCGACGCCATCGCGGTCGACGGCGGCACCGCGGCCGTGACCCGCCCGTCCCCGGGCTCCGGCGACGCCGTCGTCACCCTGACCGCCACGTTCACCGCCGCAGGCGAGACCCGCACCCGGTCCTACTCGGTCACGGTCCCCGAAGACCTCACCGACACCGAGAAGGCCGACGCCGACCTGGCGTCGATCGCGATCCCGAACGCCGACGACGTGCGCACCAACCTCTCCGTGCCGACCACGGGCGCCAACGGCGCGGCGATCGAGTGGACCGTCCCCTCCGGTGCGCCCGTGGCACTCCGCGACGGCGCCGCCGCAGGCTCGCAGACCCTCGTGGTCGACCGCCCCGCCGCGGGCGGGGACCCGGTGTCCGCGGTCGTCACCGCGACGGCCCGCATCGGCGGTGCCGTCCGCACCCGCGACTTCACGTTGCGCCTCCAGCCGCTCCCCGCCGCGGGGGCCGACGAGGAGGCGTACGTGTGGGCGTTCTTCACCGGCGAGGGCGCGGGCGCCGAACGCGTCAGCCTCGCGGCCTCGCGCGGCAACGACGCCCTGAACTGGAACACCCTCAACGACGGCGAGCCGCTCTTCACCTCCACGCAAGGCACTGAGGGCCTGCGCGACCCGTTCATCATCCGCTCCGCTGAAGGCGACCGGTTCTACATGCTCGCCACCGACCTCAAAGTGGACGGCCTCGCGGGCGGCTTCGACACCGCGCAGCGCAGCGGCTCGCTGTACATCGAGGTGTGGGAGTCGAACGACCTCGTGAACTGGTCCGAGCAGCGCCACGTCAAGGTCTCCGGTGACTACGCGGGCAACACCTGGGCGCCAGAGGCGTACTGGGACGAGGAGCTCGACACCTACGTCGTGTACTGGGCCTCGAACCTGTACGACACGACCGACCCGGCCGACCGCACCGCCGTCACCTACAACCGCATGATGTACGCGACGACCGACGACTTCACCACCTTCTCCGAGGCGCGGCCGTGGGTCGACGTCAAGCGGGGCACCGGCCGCGGCACCATCGACGCCACGATCGCGCAGGTGGACGACACGTACTACCGGTTCATCAAGGACGAGGCGTCGATGACGATCCGCCAGGAGCGCTCGGACGACCTCCTCTCCACCGTGGAAGGCGCCCTGCCGGGCACGACGGGCGCCGCCGACGAGTGGACGCTCGTGAAGGACCAGGTCGCGACCGGCCTCCCGAACGGTGAGCCGGGCGGTACGTTCACGCAGGGCGAGGGCCCGAGCGTGTTCCCCGCCAACGAGGGCGACGTCAACGGCTACGACTGGTACCTCTTCATCGACCAGCCCTCGTACCACGGCGGCCCGAACTACTACATCCCGTTCGCCACCACCGACATCGCGGACGGCGACGCGTGGGAGCCGGTCGGCTCGACGCTGCGCGAGCAGCTGCCGGAGAACGCCGACGGCGGCAAGCCCCGCCACGGCACCGTCGTCCCGGTGACGCGGGCCGAGTACGAGGCGGTGCTCGCGGCCTTCGCGCCGGACCTCGCCGTCGCCGACACCGCCCAGATCGCGGTCACGACCCCCGCGGGCATGGCCCCGGTCCTGCCCGGCGCGCACCTGACGAAGGCCGACGGCTCGGTCCAGGACGTCGCGGTCGCCTGGGACGCGATCGACGCCGCCCAGTACGCGCAGCCCGGCACGTTCACCGTCGCCGGTGTCGCACAAGACGACTCGCGCGCCCCGGTCACGGCCCAAGTGACCGTGACCGCCCCCATCCAGCTCACCGCCTCCGTGCGGTGCGTCGCGGGCAAGGCCACGGTGGCCGTCACCGCTCAGAACACGGGCGGTACCACTGTGGACGTGGTCCTCTCCTCCGGCTTCGGGACCAAGACCCTGACCGGTCTGGCCCCCGGGGCCGCCGCGTCCGCCGCGTTCGCGACGCGGCAGGCCGCCGTCACCGCCGGAACCGTCACCGCCACCGCGGACGGCGCCGTCCTCGAAACCGCTTATCCCGCAATCGACTGCGGCTGAGCCGCGCGGCCCGGTCGCGAGGCCGGGCCGCGGGCTCTTGCCCAGGTCACCTGACATCGCTAATATCTGGTACCGGTAACAATGCTGTTGCCGCTTCCCCTTGAAGGAGAGCGCATGGTCGCCTCAACCCGCGCGGGCCGGTTCACGCTCCGCTCCCTCGCCGCCGCAACGGCACTCGGCATCGCCGTCTCCGGCGCCAGCGCGGCCCAGGCCGCCGCCGACGACCACCTCATCGCGCACTACGCGCTCGACGAGACGACCGGCACGGTCGCCGCCGACAGCTCCGGGAACGGCCGCGACGCCGTGATCGCGGGCGGCGCCACCCTCACCGGCGGCGAAGGCGTCCGCCTCGACGGCAGCGACGACCACGTCAAGCTCCCGAACGACCTCCTCGCCGGGCTCGCCTCGATCACCGTCAGCACCGAGGTCCTCGTCCGCGCCGAGCAGGGCACGCCCTACTTCATCTACGGCCTCGGCAACCCCGCGTCGTCCAGCACCGGCACCGGCTACCTGTTCTCCACCGGCAACGCCTACCGCACGGCCATCACCACCGGCAACTGGTCGGGCGAGCAGAACACCACCAGCGGCGCGAACCTCGCACGCGGCGTGTGGAAGACGATCACCTACACGCTCGACGACGCCACCAACACCGCCACTGTGTACCTCGACGGCGTCCAGGTCGCCCAGAACACCGGCGTCACGATCACCCCCGCGCAGATCGGCGGCGGCACCACCACCGCGAACTACATCGGGCGCTCCAACTACGCCTCCGACAAGTACCTTGCGGGCTCCGTGCGCGACTTCCGCGTCTACGACACCGCCCTCACCGCCGCCGAGGTCGCCGCGCTCCAGCCCACCGACGAGACGAAAGTCCAGCGCGACCTCGCCGCGATCGGCCTCGGCGACCTCGCGAACGTCACCGCCGACCTCACGCTCCCGACCGCGGCGCCCAACGGCTCCCAGGTCACCTGGACCAGCAGCGACGAGGCCGTCATCTCCAGCACCGGACGCGTCACCCGACCCGCAAGCGGCACCGCCGAAGTGACCCTCACGGCCACCGCCGTCAAGAGCTCGGCCACCGCGACCCGCGAGTTCACCGCCACCGTCCCCGCCACCGGGGACGCCGACTACCAGGCCGACCTCGACGCCATCGCCATCCCGAACGCCAGCGACATCCGCGGCAACATCGACCTGCCCCGGACCGGGGCCGTCACCGGCGGCCCCATCGCCTGGACCGCGTCCCGCGGCGGCGTCGTCTCCACCGAGGCCGACGGCGACATCGCCCCCGGCGTCGTCACCCGCGGCGCCACCGACCAGGACGTGGTCCTCACCGCGAGCACCGGCGGCCTGTCCCGCGAGTTCCCGCTCACCGTGCGCGCCGCACACGAGCAGGCCGAGTACGAGGGCTACGCGTTCGCGTACTTCACCGGCAACACCGTCGCGGGGGAGAACGTCCACTTCGCCGCCAGCGACGGGAACAACGCCCTCGCCTGGAACGAGCTGAACGGCGGCCTGCCCGTGCTCTCCTCCCAGTACGGCGAGCAGGGACTGCGGGACCCGTTCATCATCCGCTCGCCCGAGGGCGACACGTTCTACCTCATCGCGACCGACCTCTCCATCGGCTCCGGCACCTCCTGGGACACCTCCCAGCGCCAGGGCAGCCGCTACCTCGAAGTGTGGGAGTCGCACGACCTCGTCAACTGGTCGGCGCAGCGGCACGTGCTCGTCTCGCCCGAGACCGCGGGCAACACCTGGGCCCCCGAGGCGTACTACGACACCGGCCTCGGCGCGTACGTCGTGTTCTGGGCCTCCAAGCTCTACGCCGAGGACGACCCGGCCCACACCGGCTCCACCTACAACCGCATGATGTACGCGACGACCCGCGACTTCACCACGTTCAGCGAGCCGCGGATCTGGCAGGACGGCATGTCCCGCATCGACTCCACGGTCACCCTGGACGACGGCGTCTACTACCGCTTCACCAAGGACGAGGGCGCCGGGACCACCGGCTGCTCCGACATCATCCAGGAGTCCTCGACCACCCTGCGCGCCCCGCTCGACGAGTGGACCATGATCGACTCCTGCATCGGCCGCGACGCCGGCACGAGCGCGGTCGAAGGCCCCTCGATCTTCCAGGCCAACCCCGGCGACGTCAACGGCGGCGGGAAGCACTACCTGTTCGTGGACGAGTACGGCGGGCGCGGGTACATCCCGCTGACCACCGACGACATCGCGACCGGCGGGTGGACCGTCGCGGAGGACTACGACCTCCCCGCGAGCCCGCGGCACGGCACCGTCATCCCCGTGACCGCCGCGGAACTCGCCGGCCTCTACGAGGGCCGCGCCCCGATCTCCTCCAACGAGGACGGCCAGGTCGTGGACTACGACTTCGCCAACGGCTCCGGCACCGTCCTCACCGACGCCTCCGGCAACGGCCGGGACGCGCAGATCAACGGCGCCACCAGATCCGACGGCGCACTCAGCTTCGACGGCACCGACGACTACGTGGACCTGCCCGACGACCTCATGGCCGGCCTCACCGACATCTCCGTGGACGCCGACGTGTGGGTCGACACCGCCCAGTCCGGCAACTACTTCATCTGGGGCCTCGGCAACACCGACGCCGCTGGCAGCGGACGCGGGTACCTCTTCACCACCGGCGACGGCTCCTACCGCACCAGCATCACCACGAGCACTTACAGTTCGGAGCAGACGGCGAGCTCCGGCGCGGCCCTCCCGCGCGGCCGCTGGGCCCACCTCACCTACACGCTCCAAGGCGAGACCGCCCGCCTCTACCTCGACGGCGTCCTCGTCTCCACCAAGGACGGCGTCACCGTCGACCCCGGCGACATCTCCGGCGGCGAGACCTGGGCCAACTACCTCGGCCGCTCCCTCTACGAGCAGGACGGCCGCTTCAAGGGCAAGTTCAAGTCCTTCGCGATCTACGACCGCGCCCTGAGCCCCGCCGAAGTCCTCGACCGGGCGGGCGCCACCGGCGCGGTCACCGACGTGTCCCTCACCGACCCCGCCGCGCTAGCGACGGCCCCGCTCATCGACATGGACGCGCGCACCGTCGTCCTCCCGGTCGTCCCGGGCACCGACGTCACGTCCCTCGCACCGACGTTCACGACCGCCACTGGCGCGACGGCCTCGCCCGCCTCCGGCACCGTCGTGGACCTCTCCGCGCCCGTCGAGTACACGGTCACGGCCGGAGGCGAGTCCACCACCTGGACGTTCTCCGCCCAGACCGTGAACAGCCCCGTCCTGCCCGGCCTCTACGCCGACCCGAACATCGCCGTCTTCGGCGACACCTACTACATCTACGCGACCACCGACGGCTACTCCGGCTGGGGCGGCAAGGACTTCTACGTCTGGTCCTCGAAGGACCTCGTGGACTGGACCCGCTCCGAGGAGCCGATCCTCACCCTGGACGGCGCGAGCGGCGACGTCCCCTGGGCGAGCGGCAACGCGTGGGCGCCGACCATCATCGAACGCGACGGGAAGTACTACTTCTACTTCAGCGGCCACAACACCGCCCTGAACCGCAAGACCATCGGCGTCGCGGTCGCCGACAGCCCCGAGGGCCCGTTCACGGCCCAGCCCGCGGCGATGATCCTCAACAACGAGGCCGTCACCTCCGGCCAGGCGATCGACCCCGCGGCCTTCCACGACCCGGTCTCGGGCAAGTACTACATCGCGTGGGGCAACGGCAGCGCCACGAGCGGCCCGGTCATCGCCGAGCTCAACGACGACATGGTGTCGATCAAGACCGGCACCTACAAGCGGATCTCGGGCCTCACCGACTTCCGCGAGGGCGTCTTCCTCAACTACCGCGAGGGCCTGTACCACCTCACCTACTCCATCGACGACACCGGCTCGGAGAACTACCGCGTCGGCTACGCGACCGCCACCAGCCTCGACGGTCCGTGGACCTACCGCGGCGTGATCCTCCAGAAGGACCCCTCGCTCGGCATCCGCGCCACCGGCCACAGCTCGATCATCAACGTGCCCGGCACGGACGACTGGTACATCGCCTACCACCGCTTCGCCCTCTCCGGCGGCGACGGCACCCACCGCGAGACCACCGTCGACGCCCTCGACATCGGCGAGGACGGGCTCTTCCAGCCCGTCGAGCCGACGCTCACCAGCGTCGCACCGCAACCCGTCGGCCCGCAGATCACCGTGACCCTCGGATCGCGCTGCGTCGCAGGCAAGGTCGTCATCACGGTGTCCGTTGCCAACGACAGCGACGGCACGGTCGGCCTCCTCGTCTCGACCCCCTACGGCGACCGGACGTTCAAGGCCCTCGGGTCCGGAGGCGTCTCGTCCAGCGCGTACACGACCCGCGCCGCCTCAATCGAGGCCGGCACGGTGACCGTGACCGCCACCGGCCAGGACGGCGCCGTCTACACGCGGGAGACCGCCTACGCCGCCGCGGACTGCGGCTGATCCACCCGGGGGGCGGTCCTCGCCCCCCGGTCCAATCCCTGAAAGGACCCCTTATGAATCGTGGAATGGTGAAACGGGCGTCGGTGGCCGCGGTCGGCGGCGCGATGCTCGCCGGCGTCGCGGGCGCGGCGTTCGCGCAGGACCAGGTCGGCTCCGGCTCCGACGTGGACGTCAACGTGGCGATCGAGGACATTGACGAAGGCGTCCTCGCCATGAGCGTGGACGGCACGACCGCGACCCTGGTCGAGGACGGCTCCACGGGCACCGTGCGCCAGTTCACCGGCGAACTCCCCACCGTCACCGTGACCGACACGCGCTCGGCCGACGAGATCCCCGACGGCGCGTTTTGGTGGGTCGAGGGCACCGCGGCGAGCTTCACCGGCGACGCGGGCCAGGACCCCATCGGCGCCGAGAACCTCGGCTGGTCCCCGACGCTCGCCGACGACGGCTCCGGCGCCGTCGCGGTCGGCCCCGACGTGGCCCCCGCCCTGGACACCGACGAGGACCCGAACAACGTCGGCCTCCAAGGCCGCGAACTCCTCGCCATGGCGCTCACCAGCGAAGAGGCGATCGGCACGTGGGAGGCCGGCGCGGAGCTGACCCTCCAGGTCCCCGCCGGCACCGAGCCCGGGAACTACACCTCCACCATCACGCTCTCCCTGTTCGAATGAGACCGCTCGGGCGGGCGCCGTGCGGCGCCCGCCCGACGTGAAAGGCCCCCGCCATGGCATCCCCGGCCCTCCGCGCCCTGCCCCTCGCCGCCCTCCTGCTCCTGGCCGTCCCCGCCGCTCCCGTTGCGGCGCAGACGAACGACGACGCGGGCACGGTGACCTGGTCGGTCCGCCCGGCCGACGCCTCCGGCGAGGACGGTCGCGCCTGGGTCGAACAGGAACTCGACCCCGGCGCGACCGCGACCGAGCACATGGCGGTCCGCAACCTCTCCGACACCGAGGTCACCTTCGCCCTCTCCGCCGCCGACGGCTTCTTCCAGGACAACGGCCGCTTCAGCATGCTGCCTTCCAATGAGCCCTCAGTGGACGCAGGTCTCTGGATCGACGTGCAGGAGACGGTCACCGTCGGCCCCGACGAGACCGCCGTCGTCCCGTTCACCACCACCGTCCCCGACAACGCGACCCCCGGCGACCACGCCGCCGGTATCGCCGCCTCGGTCCTGTCCGAGCAGGTCGGCGCCGACGGCGCCACCGTCGGAGTCGAGTCCCGCGTCGGCTTCCGCGTCATGACCCGCGTGACCGGCGACCTCGCCCCCGCCGTGTCCCTTGAGGACGTGTCGTCCTCCTACGACCTGTCCTGGAACCCCTTCGCCCCCGGCAGCGCCCAGGTCACCTTCACCGTGGTCAACACCGGGAACGCCCGCCTCCTCGTCACCGGCGCCCTCACCGCCGCGGGCGGGGAGGCCGGCTTCCCCGGCCCCGAGGAGATCGACCAGGAGCTCCTGCCGGGGGATGAGCGCACCTTCTCGGTGACAGTGGACGACGTGTGGCCGTTGGTCTACATCCCCGCCGCCCTCGAAATCACCCCCGTGGTCGGTGTCGAAGGCGAAGGCGCCGCGATCGACCCGGTCACCGCCGACGCCGGGTTCTGGGCCGTCCCCTGGCCGCAGCTCATCGCCCTCGCGGGCATCGGCCTCCTGATCTTCTCCACCTTCCGGGGCCGCGCCCGCTCCCGCACCCGCCTGGAGACCCTCCTCGAAGCGGCCCGCGAGGAAGGCCGCCGCGAAGCGGAAGACGAACCCGCCGCCACCTGACGGGCGCATCCCAGGGGAGTGTCGGTCCCCGTTGGTACGCTCGCGCCATGGGAGCCCTTCGGTACTCGATCAACGTCACTGTGGACGGCTGCTGCGACCACCGCGCCGGTCTCGCCGACGACGAACTGCACGAATACTCGGCCGAGATCATCGACCGGGCCGACGCCCTCCTCTTCGGACGCGTCGTCTACGGGATGATGGAGGAAGCCTGGCGCCTGCCCGCCTCCGGCGAGCTGCCCGAGTGGATGGACCCCTCGATGGCCGAGTTCGCCCGCGCCATCGACGCCAAGCGCAAGTACGTCGTCTCCAGCACCCTCGAAGCGCCCGACTGGAACGCCGAACTCGTGCAGGGCGACCTCGTCGAGTCCGTGCGGCGCCTGAAGGACGAGTACGAGAACGGCCTCTACGTCGGCGGCGTGACCCTGCCGCTCGCGCTGGCCGACGCCGGGCTCATCGACGAGTACGAGTTCATCGTCCACCCGCGGATCGCGGGCCACGGCCCCACGCCGTTCAAGGGCCTCTCCGCCTACGTCGACCTGACCCTGGTGAGCAGCCTGAAGTTCGCCTCGGGCGCGACCGCGATGCGGTTCGTGCCCAAGCGCTGACCGTCTCACGCGGGGCCGTGCGCCCCCGCGGTGCCCGCGACCAGCGCCGCCACGGCGCCCCGGAGTCGGTCGAGGTCCCCTGAACCGGCCAGCACGAGCCGGTGCAGGACGCTGACCGCGGCCAGCGCCAGCGCCGCCGGATCGGCCCCCGCGCCGAGACGCCCCGCGACCTGTTCGGCCGCAAGGTATTCCGCAGCGGCCCGTTCGACCGCGTCGATCCCGGAGCCGCCCGCGCCCAGGACGTCCTCGATGCGCGCCACCAGTTCCGGCCGCATCGCGAGCAGCCGGGCCAGCGCGGTGAGCGCGGGTCGGGGGACCGCGGCGAGCCCGTCAGCGAGGTTCGCGGCGACCTCGCCGGTGCCGACGCGCTCGGCGAATCCGGGTGCGGCCGCGATCGTGAAGGACCGGTCGACCGCGTAGGCGGCCAGGAACCCGTCGAAGTCCGCGAAGTGCGTGTAGATGATCCCGGTGGCGACCCCGGCCTCCAACGTGACGGCCCGCCCGGTGAGCTTCGCCGGGCCGTCGCGCAGCACCACGGTCTCGGCGGCGGCGAACAGATGCTGCCTGAGCTGGGGGATCGCGATTCCTCTGGGCACGCGCCCCAGTCTATCGGCGCGCCCGCCGACCCGCCCGCATCGGGGATGAGCGGTCGTTCATACTGAGAATGAACACATGCTCATACTCGTGAGGAGTCGCACATGGGAACCTCGGGACCCCGGGAACGGCGCGCGCTGATCATCGGCGCGGGCATCGCCGGACTGGCCGCCGCGCTGCGCCTGCACCGGGCCGGATGGCGCACGCTCGTGGTCGAACGCGCGCTCGCGCGCCGCAGCGGCGGGTACATGATCAACCTGGTCGACGGCGGCTTCGACGCCGCCGAGCACCTCGGCCTCGTCCCCGCGCTCAAGGAGCGCGACCTCGGCCTGTTCACCTCGGTCATCGTCCGCGCCGACGGCACCGCGAAGTTCGCCGTCCCGAAGGAGATCGTGGCCGCCTCGGTCGGCCCCCGCGCCATGTCCGTCTTCCGCGGCGACCTCGAAACCGTGCTGTACCAAGCGGTCCGGGACGACACCGAGATCCGCTTCGGCACCACCGCCACCGCGATCGAGCAGGACGCCGACGGCGTCACCGCGGTCCTCTCCGACGGCAGCACCGAACGCGCCGACCTCCTGATCGGCGCCGACGGCCTCCACTCGGACACCCGGGGACTCGTCTTCGGCGCCGCACCGGACCCCCTGGTCGACATGGGCCACATGGTCGGCGCGATCCCCCTGGACGCGTCGCCCGCCGGGCTCGGCGAGGGCACCGGCACCACCTTCATCGGGCCCGGCCGCACCGCCGCGGTCATCAGCCTCGGCCCCGGCCGGTCCTCCGCGTTCTTCGCCTACCGCACCCCCGACACCGCCGCCCAACTGCGGCTCGGCCCCGCCGAAGCGCTCTCGGAGGCGTTCGGCGACCTCGGCGGCGGCGTCCCCGACGCCCTGCGCCGCCTGCGCGCCGACCCCGGCCCCGCCTACTTCGACTCGGCCTCCCAGGTCCGCCTGGACTCCTGGAGCAGCGGCCGCGTCGTGCTCCTCGGCGACGCCGCCTGGTGCGTCACGCTCTTCGCCGGTTACGGTGCGGCCCTGGCGATGAGCGGCGCCGACCGCCTCGGCGACGCCCTCGAACAGCACGACGTCCCGGCCGCGCTCAAGTCCTGGGAGGCGGGCCTGCGCCCCGAAACCGCGAAGCGCCAAGCCCTCGCCCGCCGCGGCATGGCCCAGTTCGCGCCGCCCACCAAGGGCCACATCTGGATGAACGAGGCGGCGATGCGGGCCATGCGCGTACCGGCGTTCCGCAACCTGATGCTGCGCGCCGCCCGCGCAGCGAAGTAACGCGGTCAGTTCGCCTCGGCGTGCCGCTGCGACAGCTCCCACAGGCGCTTCAGCAGCGCCTCGTCCAGCTCGGTGCTCGCGGGCTCGTTCGCGATCGCGGCGGATGAGCCGTGCACCTCGGCGTGCAGCTGCTCCATGCGGCGGTCGAGGTGCTCGGCCGCCGCCGCGGCCTCGGTGAGCTCGTCGGCCAGGTGCGCGGGCACGTCGCCGTCGTACTTGTAGAAGATCTTGTGCTCCAGGCTCGCCCAGAAGTCCATCGCGATGGTCCGGATCTGGACCTCCACGATCACCGGCACCGGGCCGGTCGACAGGAACACCGGGATCTCGATGATCGCGTGGAGGCTCTTGTACCCGTTGGGCTTCGGCTCCGCGATGTAGTCCTTGACGGTGAGCACGCGCACGTCGTCCTGGGAGGTCAGCGCGTCGAGCACCCGGTAGGTGTCGGCGATGAAGCTGCACGTGATGCGCACGCCCGCGATGTCGGTGATGTGCTCGCGGATCGAGTCGAGCGACGGCGCGAGCCCGCGCCGCGCCACCTTGTCGAGGATGCTCTCGGGGGACTTGATCCGGGAGGTGACGTGCTCGATGGGGTTGTACCGGTGCAGGTAGAGGAACTCCTTGCGGAGGATGCCCACCTTGGTGAGCACCTCTTCGGCGCCGAACTGGTACGCCATCATGAAGCGGGAGAAGTCCTCGCGCATCTGGCGGGCGTACGCGATCATGTGCGCGTCCGGCACCGCGCCCTCGTGCTCGGCGGCGCCGTACACGTCGGTGTCGTACCCGCCTCGGATTGCATCCACGATTCGAGCGTATGCGCCAGTCAAGGCCGCAGAAAGCATCGACATCGTCATCTAGGTCACGACCTGTAACCCCGGTCTCCCTCGATTGAGACGCGATCGCCCCTTACGTTCCGTACGCGTTGATCGCTATGCTCGCCCTGTCCCGTAAGACACCGCAGTTACACGGAGGCAGGCACCGCATGGACACACCGCTACGCAGCGCCGAATGGTACGAGGGCACGGACCGCAACGCCTACATCCACCGCGCCTGGATGCGCCGCGGCGTCCCCGACAGCGCCTTCCAGGGCCGCCCCCAGATCGCCATCGCCAACACCGCGTCCGAGCTGGTGCCCTGCAACGCCCACCTCGACGAGGTCGCCCAGTCCGTCAAGCACGGCGTCTACGAAGCGGGCGGCATCCCCCTCAACCTCCCCGTCACCGCCCCCGGCGAGACCCTCGTGAAGCCCACGGCCATGCTGTGGCGCAACATGACCGCGATGAACGCCGAGGAGATGCTCCGCGCCAACCCCGTCGACGGCGTCGTCCTCCTCGGCGGTTGCGACAAGACCATCCCCGCGCTCCTCATGGCCGCCGCCTCCGTCGACCTCCCCGCCGTCGTCGTCCCCGGCGGCCCCATGCTCACCGGGCACTTCCGCGGCGAGGCCCTCGGCTGCGGCACCGACGTGTGGCGACTGTCCGAAGAGGTCAGGGCCGGGACGCTCAGCGAACCCGACTTCCTCAAGTCCGAGTCCGCGACCATCCGCTCCAAGGGCCACTGCAACACCATGGGCACCGCCTCCACGATGGCGCTCGTCGCCGAGGCCCTCGGCATGACCGTCCCCGGCCTCGCCGGGACCCCCGCCCCCGACGCGCGCCTCCTGGAGGCCGCGCACGGCACCGGGCGCCTCGCCGTCGAGCTCATCGCCGCCGACCGCCGCCCCTCCACGTTCCTCACCAAGGCCAGCTTCCACAACGCGATCGTCGCGCTGGCCGCCATCGGCGGCTCCACCAACGCGGTCGTCCACCTCCTCGCGATCGCGGGGCGCCTCGGCATCGACCTCACCGTGGACGACTTCGACCGCATCGGCGCCGACGTGCCGCTCCTGGTCAACCTGCGCCCCGCCGGGAAGTACCTCATGGACGACCTCCACCGGGCCGGCGGTTTCCTCGCGGTCCTGCGGGAGGTCCGCGACCTGCTCGACCCGGACGCGCTCACCATCACCGGTGAGCCGCTCGTGTCCTACCTGGACGAGGCCCGGATCTGGGACGAGGACGTCATCTCGCCGCGGGGCGAACCGCTCCAGAAGGCCGCCGGGATCGCCGTGCTCCGCGGCAGTCTCGCCCCCGGCGGCGCCCTCGTCAAGCCGTCGGCGGCCTCACCGCACCTGCTCCAGCACCGCGGCCGCGCCCTCGTGTTCGACTCCATCGAGGACTTCCGCGACCGCATCGACGATCCCGACCTGGACGTGGACGCCGACACCGTGCTGGTCCTGCGCGGCTGCGGCCCCAAGGGCTACCCCGGGATGCCCGAGGTCTCCAACCTGCCGCTGCCCAAGAAGCTGCTGGCACAGGGGGTCCGCGACATGGTCCGCATCTGCGACGGCCGCATGAGCGGCACCGCCTACGGCACCGTCGTCCTCCACGTCACCCCCGAGGCCGCCGCCGGAGGGCCTCTGGCGCTCGTCCGGACCGGCGACACGGTGATCCTCGACGTCGCCGCCCGGCGCCTCGACATCGACGTCCCCGCAGCGGAACTCGCCGCCCGCGCCCCGAGCGCGGCCACCCTCGACGGCTACGCGAAGCCCGTCCGCGGCTGGGAGCGCCTCTACATCGACCACGTCACTCAGGCCGACACCGGCGCCGACCTCGACTTCCTCCAGGGTTCGAGCGGCTCGGAGGTCCACCGCGAATCCCACTGAGCCCGTTGACTACCCGCGCCGGTACCGCATGAGCTGCCGCAGGCCCGCGGCGTCGTCCGAGGGCGCGAGCGCCTTCTCCATCCGGGCCCGCGCGGCCTCGGCGTCCAGGTGGGCCCCGATCGCGACCAGCTCGCCGCCCGGTCCTGCCTCGTGCGCGGCGAGGTCGATCTGGCCGCCCACGACGTTCACGAGGACCCCGCGCGGCCGCGCGCCCGCCGCCACCTGGAGCGCGCCCTTCATGCGGTAGGCGCCCGGCGGCGGCTGCTCCAGCAGTTCGAGGAGGTCCGCGGGGCTGACCGGCCCCGACGCGCGCACGGTCACGGACTTCGCGTGCGAGTGCCCGGCCTCGTCCCGGTGCGCCTCGCGGGCCAGCGCCGCGAGCGGGAGCTCGTCCTCGGGGTCGTCCGCCGAGGCCGTGTCGTACACCAGCGCCGGATCGATACGGCCCCTTGAGGTCCGCACTATGTGCACGTCCGGGTTCGAGGTGCGGATGCGCGCTTCGATCGCGCTGAGCGCGTCCTCGGCCTCGTCCTCGGGAAGCCGGTCGCACTTATTGACGACGGCGAGCGTCGCCGCCGCGAACCGGCTCGGAGGGTTCGTGTTGCGGTCCACGGTGTTGAAGTACTCGACGGCGTCGACCACGTCCACGACCCCGCCGGGCCGCACCCGCTTGGCGCCGCTGAAGTAGATCATCTTCGCCAGCGCGCCGGGTTCGGCGATGCCGCTGGCCTCCACGATGACGACGTCCAGGCCGAACCTCGGGTGCGTGAGCTTCTCCAGGGCCGCGTCGAGGGCGCCGAGGTCCTCGATGCAGCACAGGCAGCCCCCGGCGATCGAGACCGGCTCGTCCACCTGCCCGGTCACCAGTCCGGCGTCGACGTTCACCTCGCCGAAGTCGTTGACCACCACGCCGACCCGGGCGCCCGGCCGGCACAGCAGGTGGTTCAGCATCGTCGTCTTGCCCGCGCCCAGGTACCCCGCGAGCACGACCACCGGCACGCGCCGGTCCCGCCCGCCCTCGTTCTTCGCCACCGGTCCACCGTAGTCGGCCCCCGGCACCGGCCCGGCCGACGACCGGCGGCTACGTGAAGTCGCCCGAGTGGGCCTGCGCCCACTCCTCGAACGTCCGAGGCGGGCGCCCGGTCACTCGCTCGACGTCGGCGTACACCACGGACTCGTCGAGCGTGCCTTCGACGTAGAACTCCCAGAACGCCCGCACGTACTTCTCGGGCATGGTGGCCTCAAGCTCCGCCCGGGTCTCCTCCAGCGTGAGCCCCTCGAACCGGAGCGGCCGCCCGAGCACCTCGCCGAGGACGGCGACCTGCTCGGCCGGGACCATCGCCCTCGGGCCGGAGAGCCGGTACACCTGCCCGTGGTGCGCGTCGCCGGTGAGCGCCGCGACCGCGACCGCCGCGATGTCGGCGGCGTCGATGCAGGCCACGGGGATGTCGCCCCACGGCGCGCGCACGACGTCTCCCTTTCGCAGTTGCGGCAGCCAGCGGAGCGCGTTCGACATGAACCCGTTGGGCCGCAGCACGGTCCAGCGGAGCCCCGACTCGCGCGCGGCGGCCTCGGACCCGATCATCATCGCCGTGACCGCGTTCTCCGGGTTCCCGACCTCGGTCGAGCTCCCGGACAACTGCACGACCCGCTCGACTCCGGCATTCCGGAGCCGCGCGTACACCCCGGGCATGTCGGCGAACCCGGGCAGCAGGAACACTCCTTCGACGCCGCCGAGCCACGGTTCCAGCGACTCCGGCCGGTCGAGGTCCCCGACCGCGGCCTCCGCGCCGTCAGGCAGCTTCGCTCGGCCCGCGTCGCGGACCAGCGCCTTCACGCGCAGGCCCTGAGCGGCCAGCGCCCGGACGACCTCGGCCCCGACGTTCCCGGTCGCCCCGGCGACCAGGTAAGCAGACTCGTCACTCGACATCCGTTGCACTCCAATCAGTCCGAACTCCTCGGCCGAGTATGCGCGCCGCCCGGATCAGACCTCGCGCGGGACCGTCCTCTTTCTCCGCGCCATGAGGATCGCGCCGGTCGCGATGAGGCCCGCGGCCGCGGCGAGGAGGGCCGCGAGGCTGGCGCCGGTGACCGGGAGCTTCGGGCCGCCGGGGTTGTTCGGGGCGCCTCCGGGTCCGTCGGTGTCGGCGATGTCCGTGGGGTCGGGCATGGGGACCGAGGGCTTCGGGTCGTCGGGGGACTCGGTGGGGGAGGGACTGCCCGGGGTCGAGGGCTCCTCCGAGGTCGGGACCTCTTCCACCGTGACCGTCAGTGCGGCCGGTGCGGTGGCGATCGATCCGGCGGGGTTGGTGAAGACCGCCCGGAACAGCCGGCCGTCGTGGGAGGCGTCGACCGCGGTGCGCAGGACCGGGTCGGTGGCGCCGTCGATGTCGCTGTAGGACAGCGCATCAGGTGCCTTCGTCTGCCACCGGACCGTCGCGTCTTCGGACGCGGTGGCCTCGAAGACCGCTTCGGCCGTCCCGCTCGGGCCCTGCACCGTGACGGCGGTGTCGGCCGGATCGGCGGCGATGCCGGGGGAGACGGCGGTGCGGTCGAAGCGGGCGGTGCCCGGGACGCTGCCCGCGTCGCGCCAGGAGGTGATGACGGCGTGGTCGGCGGTGACGGCGAGCGGGGCGGTGAAGCCGCCGCCGCTGATGGTGAACGCGGATTTGACGTCCCCTGCGGCGTCGAGCGCGAAGTGGGCGCCGCTGCCGTGG
This sequence comes from Glycomyces sp. NPDC047010, assembly GCF_040644205.1. Classification (NCBI taxonomy): domain Bacteria; kingdom Bacillati; phylum Actinomycetota; class Actinomycetes; order Glycomycetales; family Glycomycetaceae; genus Glycomyces; species Glycomyces sp. NPDC047010. The sequence continues at coordinate 20,858 of NZ_JBEYVY010000009.1, forward strand.
TTCTTCACCCACAGCAGGTCGCTCGCGGGGTCGAACGCGGCGGTGAGCGTGGCCGCGGCGACGCCGAGGTCGTGGGTCTCCGCGTCGAGGACCACGGAACCGCTTGCGGTGGAACCGAACTGGACACTGGAGGACAGGCCCGCATTCGACCTGACGATCGCGATCCGGTCGCCGTCGACCGCGATGGCGACGGGGGACAGGTTGCCGACCTCGGCGGCTGGCCGGTTCGTGCCGCTCCCGGGGACCTCCTCGACCGCCACTTGATCACCGTCGAACCGCAGGCGCAGCACGGTCGGGTCGTAGAGCGCCTGGTTGGTCGCGGTGCGGGCGACCGCGCGGGCGAGCAGGAGCGAGCCGTCCCCGGCCGCGGTGAAGGACCGCGCGTTCGCCTCGCTGTAGTACGTGTTCGGGTTCCAGCCCTCGACCTGCGGGAGCCGGTACTCGGTCCTCGCCCAGCCCGCGCCCTCGCGCTGCCAGGCGTAGAGGACCTGGGCGCCGCCGGTCCGCACCCGCAGGTACAGGCGCGAGGCCGAGTCGTCCCACACCAGCGCCGTCCCGGTGACGGCGTCGGCGGGCAGGGAGTCGACCAGTTGCGGCGCATAGGTTCCCGTGTCGGGCCGCCAGGTCAGCGCCCACAGTTCCGCGACGGTCCCCTTGGCGACGGTGTAGACGGTGCTCGTATCGGCGTCGAAGGCCGCGACCGAGGTGCCCGCGGTGAGGCCGGTCCCGAAGCCCCCGCTGTCGCCGACCGGCCGGAGCGTGTCCGCGTCGAGGGCCTTTGCGAACGCGGTCCAGGTCGGCGGCAGGTCGCCGATCGCGTGGACGACGCCGTTGGCCTCGTCGGGGAACAGGTAGTTCGCCTTGGCCCACGAGCCGGTGTCGGTGAACGAGGCGGTCTGCTCCATGAGCACGGTGCCGGGCGCGGTCCACTCCTCGTCGAAGTCCGGGAGCCCGCCGGGGCCCTCGTACCGGATCGTCACGGGGTCCATGACGGCCCCGGCCTGGTAGGACCCGAAGACGGGCACGGCCGCGGCGTTCAGGAACGCGGGCAGCGCGTCCCATGTCGTGGTCCCGCCGCCGGTCTCGGGCGTGAAGCCCCGCAGGTCGAGGTCCACGAGGTCCACCACGCCCAGGTCTTCGAGCGGCGGCGGGTCGTCACCGGTGGTCAGCGGGCGCTGGAGGACGTGCGCCGAGAGCGTCTGCGCTCCCGCGTCGATGACCGCGTGCAGGTCGCTGAGGGTCAGGTCGAGGGCGCAGTCCTCGGGCGTCCCGTTCGCGTAGTGGCCGCAGTGGGCGGTGTACCGGACGCTCCCGGTGAAGTCGAGGACCGTGGCGCCGGTGGCCTCGTCGAACGTGCCGTCCGCCAAGGGGAACGTGACGATCCCGGCGGCGTCAGAGGCGGCGCCGCCCGCGGTCTCGACGTTCTCGGGCCCGATGTAGGTGCGCCAGGACTGGCGCAGGCCCCACGTGAGCGAGCCCGCCTCGATCGCGGCCGGTTCGGCCCCGGCGGGGGCGGTCGCCAGGAGCAGCGGGGCGGCGAGCGCGGCGATGAGCAGGGGGACGGCCGCGAGGCGGCGCAAGGGTGCGGTCATGGTCGAGCCGTTCGGGGAGACGGGTGCGGCCCGGCCCGCGCTTCCCTGCGGGCCGGGCCTCGGCGACTAGAAGACGAGGTCGATGCTGTCGAAGCCGGCGGGGGCGCCCGCGGGCGGCCAGGAGGTGTACTCCGAGACCTGGATCTGGCAGACGTCCGCGTAGCAGTCGCTCGCGGCCTGGGTCGGCGGGAGGCCCGAGAAGCTGGAGTTGGTGAACGTGTCGTCGACCTTGACGGTGGCCGACCAGTTCCCGTTCGCGTCGATCTGGATCGGGTACTGGCTGCCCGCCGCGTTGCAGTCGGAGGCGTTGTACCCGCCGGTGGTGAAGTCGCACTGGGCGACCGCGACGTAGTTGCCGGGCGTCCCGGTGCCGGTCAGGGTCACGTTCTGGTCGTCCACCACCGACAGCGGGGACCCGGGGGTGGTGATCGTCGCGGCGCCCGCGGGGGACGCGGCGCCGAGGACCATCGCGGCGGCGGCGGTCGCGCCGAGGGCCCAGCCGACGGCGCGGCGGTAGCGGGGGTTACGGGTGTCATGACGGAATGCCATGCGCTCCACTCTCTTCTATACAGTGGAGTCGGCCTTGCGGCCTCGTCCTCGATCAAGGCCCGGACGGCGGTGCCGAACGGGTGTGGAGGGAGCCGCGAGGCGGCCGGGGCGAGGTCTGTGGAAAGTGCTCGCCCCGGCGCTCCTCCGGTGACTGCCAAGCCGCCGTTGGGCTCCCGAGCGCGGACGGTCCGCATGGGACTGTTCCCGCGCCCAGGAAGACCATAACGGCGATCCTGAATTTAGGCAAGCCTTACCTAACGGGCCGTGTCTGTGATACGGGCCGTGATCGGTCGACTGCTTTCCGTTCAGTCCAGGGACCGGAGCACCGCGGTCACTTCGTTCCGGTTGTGCCGCAACTGCCTGGCGAACTCGATCGTGAACCCGCGCCGCAGGATCGCGAACGACGCGTCGAGCTGGGCGAGGGCGTGGTGGACCCCGGTCTTCAAGGTCAGGATGCCCATCCCGTGCCGCTTGAGCAGCGGGAGGCTGTCGATCATGAGCTGGCTCGACCGGTCCGGGCTCATCTTCATGTCGTTGACGATCAGGTCGAAGCGACGGTCGCTGTTGCGCAGGTAGTTCCCCGCGGTGGTCCGCTCGTGCACCACGTCGGGCCGCTTGAGCACCGTCGGGTCCAGGTCACCCGGGTCCACCGCGGTGGTCCTGAAGCCCCGCTCGGCGAGGATCCGCGTCCAGCCCCCGGGCGCCGCCCCGTAGTCGAGCGCGGTCCCGCCGTCCGCGAACGGCAGGTCGTACTCCTTGAACAGCTCTTCGAGCTTGAACTCGGCCCGCGACACCTGCTCCGGCGGCCGCGACAGCCGCACCTCGCCGCCCGGCCACGAGCTCAGGCTGTCGGCGACCCGGTTGAACCCGACCACCGCGGTCTTCGGCGTGTAGCAGACCGACACCGCGTACTCGGCCCCCGTCCGCGACACCGTGAAACCGCGATCGGCGAGCACCTGCGCCGCCGCGTCCCAGGCCTCGCGCCGATTGAACCCGTAGACCGTCTTCCCGCTCTGCCAGACCTGGAGGGAGACCTCCGGGGAACGGTGCTGCTCCCGAATCGCCGAATCGACCGCATCGGCCACGTCGGCCAGTCCCGAATCGGAAGGATCGAATTCCGCGACCACGTTCGTCACATGCCGCGGGAACACCAGCGGCACCCGATTCACGATGTCGGACAGGTCCTCCGCCGTCGAGTACCGCGTCTCGACAATCGCGCACTCAGCGCCGATCCGCCGCATCTCGACCACGTCGTCGACACTCCGGAATATCTCCTCCTTGGCGTTCCCGATCGAATCCGCCGCCATGGAGACCAACGATTTCCGCAATGCCATTCCAATTCCCTCAACCCTGTGCCCCCGGACCATTCCCGGCCCCGATCCGCGCCCGCTATCCTATCCCAGCCGATTCCCCCGCCCCCCGATCGTGCAAACGAACTTGCCTCCGCACGTTCCCGCTTCGCGCTCGAAACCGAGGTGCTGCGCCGCGCCGCCGACACCGGCGCGGTCCCCGTCCCGGTGCCGGGCGCTGGCGGGTTCACGGCTGAACGGCGGGTCCTGGACCAGGACCCGCCGTCGTCTCGCCTCTGTTCAGCTCTCGTGCTGGAGCTTCGCCACTTCCTGTTCGAGCCCTTCGCGGGTGAGGCGCAGCTGCTCCTCGGCGACCTCTACGGCCTCAAGGAAACTGCGGGCCCGTACGAGCTGCCTGATCCGGTCCTCGGCCTCCTGGTTGCGCCGGCCCGCGTTGTCGCGGCGGTACTCGGCCACGGCGCGGTCCGCCTCGTCCTTGGCGCGCTCCTGGGTCTGGCGCATGAGCTCCGACGCCTGGGACCGGGCCTGCGCGATGATCTGCCGCGAGTAGTGCTGCGCCTGGTTGACGTAGCTCTCGGCCTGCTGCTGCGCCTGGGAGACCAGGTTGACGGCCGTCGAGGTCGGCGTGGTCGGGAGGGCCGCCTGCAAGCGCAGGGAGCTCTGCTGCGACTGCCAGGACCGCAGCGCCTCCTTCAGCTTCTCGGCGTCGGTGCGCAGCGCGGCCTCGCGCTGGTCGCGACTGGCCAGCTCGTCCGCCACGAGCTCCAGGAACCGGTGCACCTCGTCGGGCTGGTAGCCGCGCCTGGTGAGGCTCGTCATCGAGAACCTGGCGTTGTTGACCTGTCCGACAGTGACCTTCACATCGCGCGACCGATAGTTGTACACCATGGAACGTCCTCTCTCACGCGCCCGTGGGCTCGAAGTGGATGGCGTCCGCCCTGACGCCGGCGCCGACCAGGTACTTCCCGCTCGACTCGACCATCCCGGTCGGCCCGCACAGGTACACGTCGGCCCCCGTGCAGCGCCCGTGCGCCACGGCCAGCTCCGCCGGGGACCCCACGCGCACACCGGAACCGAACATGTCCTCGTCGACGCACGGGACGAGCTCCAGCCATTCGAACCGGGCCGCGAGCGCCTGCATCTGGTCGAGGCAGTACAGGCCCGCGGGGCTGCGCGCGCCCCAGTACAGGCTGACCGGCCGCGGCGTCGCGGCGATCTGCTCGATGAGCGCCTTCATCGGGGCGACGCCGGTGCCGCCCGCGATCATCGCGACCGGGCCCGAGCCCGGCCGCAGCGTGAGGCCCGACCCGAATGCCGGTCCGACGCGCAGCGAGTCGCCGGGCCGGAGCAGGGAGACGAGCGCGGAGGAGACCTCGCCGCCGTCGACGGCCCTGACGTGGAGTTCGATGGTGCCGTCGTTCCGCGGCGCGTTGGCGGGGGAGTACTGCCGCCAGGCCCGCGGCCGCAGGCTCGTGCACAGCGAGACCGACTGGCCCGCAACGTAGTCGAGCCGCGTCCCGGGGGCGATGGTGATGATCGCGGTCTCCAGGTCGCGGCGCTCGTGGCCGACGACCTCGGCGTCCCACCAGGCCGGCGTGTAGTGCGCGGCCGCGTCGGCGGCGTCGGCCATGGTCGCGGCGACGAGCTCGTAGGCCGCCGCCCAGTCGGCGGCGATGGCGGGCGTCCAGTGCGCGCCGCTGAAGTGCTCCAGGGTCGCGAGCAGGGCCTCGCCGACGGCCGGGTAGTGGCCGCGGAGCGCCCCGAACTTGCGGTGGTCGCGGCCGAGGGCCTGGAGGGTGGGGACGACCGCGTCGATGGTGTCGACGTTGGAGACGACGGCCCCGAGGGCGTTGACGAGCTTGTCTCGCTGCGCGGCCATGTTCATGGGGAACAGGTCGCGCGTCTCGGGATAGGAGAGGAACAGGGTCGAGTAGAAGTACAGGGGGACCTGGTCGCCGCGGGCGGCGACCAGGCTCCAGTTCTTCTTCAACCGGTCGGCGTCGATCATGCGCCTAGTCGTCCGCCCCGATGACGTCGGGGGCGACGGAGGCGAGGACCTCGTTGACGGTGTCGATGATGTCCTGCGGGACGTCGAGTTCTTCGAGGACCGCCGTGAGGTGCGCGCCGACCGCCTTGTACTGGCCGACCGAGATGTCCATGCTCCGGTGCGCCTCGGCGAGCTCGCGCCCGGCGTAGGACTTCGGCCCGTCGAGGACCTGGGAGATCAGGGCCACCTGGTGGCGCTTGAGCTGCGGCATGTCGCTGCCCGAGAAGAACCCGGACAATTCGTCGTCGGCCAGGAGGCGCTTGTAGAAGCGTTCCACCGCTTCGGTGACGGCGGGGGCGCCGCCGATCCGGTCGTACGGGGACATCTGCTGCTCATCGGCTGCATTCATGGGGCGATCATCCTTAAGCGTGATATCAGATACGCGCCAGAGCCTACCGACGATCCCCCTCAAGATCCATAGTGCCACTCATGTTTTCGGCACTTCCTTTGTTGCGATAGTAAATCGTAAGTGGACGGTCACCGTTAGTGTCTCGACCCGTCAGCGGACCGTTCCCGAACGCTTACCGCCGAGGGCTGGTCGAGCAGACTGGCGGCGCCGAGGTACAGCTCCTCGCGCAGCTCGTCCAGGGGCGCGTCGGCGAACTGGCCCACCGGGTCCGTCGCGGCCGCGAATGCCTGGGCGGCGCGGAGCCGCCTGCGCCAGTCCGGTTCCGGCCCTGCGAGGACCGCGACCGCCCGGTCCACAGTGCTCACGACGTCGGCGACGATCTGCGTCGAGCTCTCGTCGGTGTACACCGACGCGTCCCGGAACAGCAGCAGCATGACCTCGCGGTGCTCGGTGACCACCGCGATGCACCCGCGCAGCAGCACCGATCCGGCCTCCTCGGGCCCGGCCTGCTCGGCCGCGTCGACAGCGGCGGCCAGCGCCTCGATCGGGGCCCGCACGAGGTGCTCCAGGATCTCCGACTTCGACGTGAAGTGGTGGTACAGCGAGGGCTTGGTGATCCCGAGCCGCGCGGCGAGCTCGCGCATGGTCGACGCCCGGTACGTGTTGGCGCTGAACAGCTCCCGCGCCGTCTCCAGAATCCGGTCCCGCGTCCCCGCCGCCTCGCCCATCGCTCCCCGCCCCTTCGCCTCCGCTCGCGGCCCCAGCATAGCCAGCCCCTACCGAACGGAAGGTCGCCCCCGGGGAGGCGGCCTCCGCCGGGGATCGGGGTGAGAAGATGGCGGCGCAGCGGGCCGTCGCTGACGGCGAAGCCGCAGGCCCTCCTGGCGCTGCTGCTGTTGAAGCCCGACGTGGTGGCGAACCGGGACTGGCTGGTCGACCAGTTGTGGGGCGACGCCCCGCCCGCGGCGGCCGTCGCCACGCTCCGCACCTACGCCTACCAGCTGCGCCGGCGCCTCGCCGCCGACGACCGGATCGCCTTGCACGGCAAGGGCGGCGGGTACCTGCTCCAGATCCCGCCCGACGCGCTCGACTCGGCCCGGTTCGAGGCCCTCACCGCCGTCCGCCGCCTCGACGACCAGGTCGCCCAGGCAACGCTCTCGCGTCTGCTGGCCGGGTCCTGGATCGAACTTGGGCGCCGAGACGAGGCGCAGGTGTTCCTGGAGCGCGCCATGGCCCACAGCCGGGCCGCGGGCGATCGCACCGGAGAAGCCCACGCCCACTACATGACGGGACGTCTGCTGCGGATGCAGGGCCGCCTCTCCGCGTCCGCTCGCCGATGAGGGCGCGGCGGAGTTTCGTCATTCGTTCTCCTAGTGGGTGGTCGCGATGAACGAGGACGATCATGCCCGCCCGATGTGGAGAGAAAGTGGTGCCGGTGTGGAACCGGGTCAGTCGAGGAGGAGCAGGGGGACCGGGGCTTCTGGGGCGGCGTTCGGGGGGATCACTGCGAGGGCGTTGCCGGTGGCGGCGCCGTTGAGGAAGGCGGGGCGGGGGTTTCCGAGGGGGTGGGCGGTGGGGCCGTTCCAGGTGACCGGGACGATGCGGGTGCGGCCGGGCAGGGCGGGGACCGGGGTGGAGAGGACGGCGTGGGGGAGGGCCGGGAGCGGCCGGCCGGTGAGGCCGTGGAGGAGGGGGACGAGGGTCGTGTAGGCGGCGGCGAGGGCCGCGAACGGGTTGCCGGGGAGGCCGGCGACGTATGCGCCGGAGTCGAGGCGGGCCAGGATCTGGGGGTGGCCGGGACGGCACGCGACCGAGTCCACGAGGTGGTCGGCGCCGAGCGTGCGCAGGAGCGGGCGGAGGCCGTCGGTGGTGCCGACCGACGTCGAACCGGCGACGACCACGACGTGCGGACCGGGGGCGGTCACCGCGTCGGCGAGCGCGCTGCCCGGGTGGTCGGGGGCGTGGACGGACTCGGTGACGAGCGCGCCGTGGCGCGGGAGGAACGACTCCAGGAGCGGGCCGAGGGCGTCGCGGACGCGGCCCGCGGGCGCGATCCCGGCGTGGACGAGTTCGTCGCCGGTGACCACGAGCCGGACGGTCGGCGCCTGCGCGACCTGGAGCGCGTCGTACCCGCAGGCCGCGGCCAGGCCCAGCAGCGACGGCCCGATCCGGGTCCCCGCGGCGACGAGCCGGGCCCCGGCCGGGGCGTCTTCGCCGCGGTAGCGGATGTGCTTGCCCGCGGGTAGCTCGGGGCCGGTGAGCGAGTCGCCGTCGAGCACGCCGTGCTCCACCGGGAGGACCGCGTGTGCTCCGGCGGGGACCACGGCGCCCGTGGCGATCCGGATCGCCGCGCCCGGAACGAGAGTGCTTCCGGGCCAAGGGCTCCCGGGCACCGCCTCGCCCGCGAGGCGCCACGGGCCCGGCCCGTTCAGCGCGTAGCCGTCCATCGCGGCCGTGTCGAACCCCGGCAGCGGGGTCGGGGCGACGAGGTCCGCCGCGAGGACCGACCCGGCGGCCCCGCGCAGCGGGACCGCGACGGGGCCCAGCGGCTCGGCGGCGGCGTGGGCGGCCTCGCGGGCCGCGGGCCAGGGCATGTCCCGGCGGGTCGCCGGTTCGGCGGTGGTGAGGGCGTCGACCATGGCGGTACCTTCCCATCTGCGGATGTCGCCCGCGGGTCCGTCGGTGCACATCACGCCCGCGCCGCCGTGCGGAGGCCCGGGTTCGCACCTGCCACTCCACCGTAGGCCCGGCTGGGGCGTCTGCAAGGCCGAAGCCGCCTTGGGGATGGCTTCTGCGGATATCCGACATACGCTGAAGACGCACCCGGATGCGAAGGAGGCGCCATGGCCGCCGCTGGAAGCGCGCTCGCCGCCGTCACGGTCTCGGGCGCCGTGCGCGAACCGCGGACCTGGACGGTCCCCGACCTGGGCGCACTGCCGCAGCACGAGCTCGACGTGGTCTACACCTGCCGCTCCACCGGCCCCCGCAGCCACCGGATGCGCGGCCCCCTGCTGCGCGACGCCCTCGCGCTGGCCGTCCCCGAGTTCGCGGGGGAGGACCGCAAGGCCCGGCTGCGGTACTTCGTGGCGCTTCTCGCCTCGGACGGGCACCGCGCGGTGCTCTCGTGGGGCGAGATCGACCCCGAGTTCGGGAACGGCCCGATCGTGCTCGGCCTGGTCCGCGACGGCCTCGCCCTCGATCTGGAGGGCCCGCACCTGGCCGTGCCCGGCGACTCGTGCGGCGCCCGGAACGTCAGCGGCGTCGTCGCCATCCGCCTCGACGCCTACTCAGGACAGTGAAAGGGGACCGGCCGCGGCCGGTCCCCTCAGATCCCGCTAGACCTTGGTGTCCCAGTAGGGGGCGTCGGGGATGACCCAGCCGCTCGCGGTCTCCCACGCGAAGCGCCAGCGGATGGTGTGGCCCTCGGTCCAGTCCTTGTTGCACAGGACCCACGCCTTGTCGACGCCCAGATCGTCGACGCACTTGCCCGCGCGGGCCGAGTTCAGGTCGTCCCAGTACACGGCCACCTGGTAGCCGTTCTTGTCGTTGTCCTTGACCCAGATGTCGTCGCCGGTCGGCTGCACGCACGCCTGGCCGGCGCCGAAGACGTAGGTGTCGATGGTGCAGACCTTGGCGTAGTCGGTGTTCCAGTCGACGTCCGTGGCGTAGTTGATCTCGTACGCGGCCGCCGGGGAGGCGGTCGCCAGGACGATCGCGAACGCCGTCGCGAGCGTCCCGATCAGGGCTGCAATGCGTCTGCGCATGGGCTCTCCTAGGGATGAGAGGTGTGACCGCCGGACCGGCGGTCGGGCCCCGCGCTCTCGGGCGCCCCGACCGGCGCCCACGAAAGCGGTTGGGAGAGCACCATACTGCTACTGGGACGGCCATAGCGTGCGAGGCGGTCTATGAAGGACTCGAACTCGGCCATCGACGGCACGGCCGCGATCAGGACCGAGCAGCCGTCCCCGGTGATGCGGAACAACTGCCTGATCTGCGTCCACGACGGCACCTCCGGGTCGCGCAGCAGGCACCGCGGCCCGTAGCAGTCCATGACGACCACGGCCTGCACCGGGAGGCCGACCGCCGCCGGGTCCACATGCGCGTGGTAGCCGCTGATGACCCCGGCCGCCTCCAGCCTCCGCACCCGCTCGGCCACCGTCGGCGCGGACAGGTGGACGCGCCGCGCCAGCTCGTTGTAGGAGAGCCGGGCGTCCGCCTGGAGCTCCTCGACCAGCCGCCAGTCCATGCGATCCATGCCGTCTTCCGTTCGTAAAGTCGATCAGGGGAACAGGTTGCGAACATAACTCATCCCGCCCCTCGCATGTCGCGCTTCACCTTCAGCCCCGGCCCGCACGGTGCCATAGTGTCCGCATGAGCGAGCCCGTGTTCCGCACGATCATCGAACCCTTCCGCATCCACACCGTCGAACCCGTCCGCATGACCACCGCCGAGGAGCGCAAGGCCCACCTGGCCGCCGCCTCCTGCAACCTGTTCCAGCTCCACGCCGACGACGTCCTCATCGACCTCCTCACCGACTCCGGCACGGGCGCCATGAGCCGCGACCAGTGGGCCGCCATCCAGCGCGGCGACGAGTCCTACGCCGGGTCCCCCTCCTACTTCACGTTCCGCGACGCCGTGCGCGAGCTCTTCGACTTCGAGCACGTCATCCCCGTCCACCAGGGCCGCGCCGCCGAGCGCATCCTCATGTCCGTCCTCGGAGGACCGGGCAAAGTGGTCCCCAACAACACCCACTTCGACACCACCCGCGCCAACGTCGAGGCCACCGGCGCCGAAGCCGTCGACCTCGTCATCGCCGAGGGCAAGGACCCCGCCTCGCCCCACCCCTTCAAAGGCAACATGGACCTGGACGCCCTCGACGCGCTCCTCGCCGCCCGCGGCCCCGACGTGCCGTGCGTGTTCGTCACCATCACCAACAACAGCGGCGGCGGCCAGCCCGTGTCCCTCGCCAACCTCCGCGCCGTGCGCGAGGTCTGCGACAGGTACGGCAAACTCCTCTTCCTCGACGCCTGCCGGTTCGCCGAGAACGCCTGGTTCATCCGCGAACGCGAAGCGGGCCAAGGCGAACGCGACGTGGCCGACATCGTCCGCGACATCGCCGCCCTCGCCGACGGCATGACCATGAGCGCCAAGAAGGACCCCATGGGCAACATCGGCGGCTGGCTCGCCCTCGACGACCCCGACCTCGCCCAGGAGTGCCGCAACGTCCTCATCCTCACCGAGGGCTTCCCCACCTACGGCGGCCTCGCCGGACGCGACCTCGAAGCGCTCGCCCAGGGCCTCAAGGAGGCCGTGCAGCACGACTACCTCCGCTACCGCATCACCTCCACCGCCTACCTCGGCGAAGCCCTCCAGAAGGCCGGCATCCCCGTCCTCAACCCCATCGGCGGCCACGCCGTCTACATCGACGCCCGCGCGCTCCTCCCGCACGTCGACCCGCTCCACTACCCCGGCCAGTCCGTCGCCGTCGCCCTCTACGAGATCGGCGGCGTCCGCACCTGCGAGATCGGCACCGTCATGTTCGGCCGCAGGCCCGACGGCACCGAGGCGCCCGCCGCCATGGACCTCGTGCGCCTCGCCATCCCCCGCCGCACCTACACCCAGAGCCACATCGACTACGTCATCGAAGTGTGCGAACGCCTCGCTGAGCGCGCCCACCGCCTCCCCGGCTACCGCATCACCGACGAACCGAAGGCCCTGCGCCACTTCACGGCCCGATTCGAGCCGATCGCCTGAGCCAAGCGGGCCCGGCCCGCCCCCGGGCTTGGGAGAATCCACACCATGCTCGGACTCGAACTGATCGTCGTCATCGGCGCCGCCCTCGTGGCCTGCCGCGTCGGCGCGCAGCGCAGCGGGATCGCCGCACCGATCCTGCTGCTCGCCGCCGGAGTCCTCCTCGGATTCATCCCCGCCTTCACCGGCCTCGAACTCCCCTCCGCCGTCGTCCTCCTCCTCTTCCTCCCCGCCCTCCTGTGGTGGGAGGCCATGAACACGCCCCTGCGCGAGATCCGCAAGTTCCGGCGCGGCATCCTCCTCAGCGGCACCCTCCTCGTCGTCGTCACCGCGGGCGCCGTCGCCGCCACCGCCCACGCCTTCGGCCTCCCCTGGGGCCCTGCCTGGGTCCTCGGCGCCGCCCTCGCCCCCACCGACGCCACCGCCGTCGGCGTCGTCTCCCGGCTCCTGCCCCGCCGCAACCTCACCGTCCTGCGCGCCGAGAGCCTCATCAACGACGGCACCGCCCTCGTCGTCTTCGGCCTCGCCGTCGGCGTCGTCGTGGGCGAGCAGCACCTCAGCGCCCTCCACATCGGATGGGAGCTCCTCGTCTCCTACGCCGGCGGCATCGCCGCGGGCGCGCTCGCCGCCGCCGTCGGCGTCTGGGTGCGCCGCTTCCTCACCGACACCCTCGCGGCCAGCACCATCTTCATCCTCATCCCCTTCACCGGGTACCTCCTCGCCGAACTCATCCACGCCTCCGGCGTCCTCGCCGCCGTCGCCGCCGGACTCATCGTCAGCCAGACCAGCCCGATCTACGGCACCGCGCCCGCCCGGCGCCAGGTCTTCGCGTTCTGGGGCCTCGTCACGTTCCTGCTCAACGGCGCCCTGTTCGTCCTCATCGGCATCGAAGCCCACCCCGCCGTCCGCGGCCTCGACGGGACGGGTCTCCTCCGCGCCCTCGCGATGGTCGTCGCCATCGCCGCCGTCATGATCGCCACGCGCATCGCGTTCCTGTTCGCCGCCGCCTACCTCATCCGCGCCGTCGACCGCCGCCCCCAGCAAAAGCTCCTGCGCGTCAGCGACCGCTCCCGCATCGTCTCGGGCCTCTGCGGCTTCCGCGGCGCCGTCTCCCTCGCCGTCGCACTGGCCGTGCCGCACTTCCTCGACTCCGGGGCGCCCTTCCCCGACCGCGACACGATCGTCTTCGTGACGTTCGGCGTCATCATCGTGATGCTCATGCCCGCGTTCGCCCTCCCCGCGGTCATCCGCTGGGCCCGCTTCCCCGCCGACACCCGCTTCGACGACGAACTCGCGCTGGCCCGCACCGAGACCACCACGGCCGCGATCGAGGCCCTGCCGCGCCTCGCCGACGAGACCGACGCCGACCCCGAGACCGTCCGCCGCCTCGACGCCGAGATGCGCGAGCACCTCGACGCCCTCGACACCGGCGCCGACGGCGACCCCGCCGAGGCCGCGCGCCTGCACGAGGACTACAACCGCCTGCGCCTCGCCGTCATCGCCGAGAAGCGCACCACCATGATCCGGCTGCGCAACGAGCGCCGCATCGACGACGCCGTCCTGCGCCGCATGCAGGCGTCCCTGGACATCGAGGAGGTCCGACTCATCGCCGCCCCCGACGACGACGAGGACTAGACGGCGCCGTCGGCTGCGGTTCACGCGGCAGGCATGTGCCGCTTCGCCCAGGTCGCGAAGTCGGTGAGCGGCAGGCCCAGCGCCCGCGCGAACTCGGGGCGCGCGGGCTGGGGGACGTCGTTCATCCACTGGTGCGAGGCGCCCATCGCGGGCATCCCGGCGGCCAGCGCCTCCCGTTCGTCCATGTCGGGCGCTTCGAGCCTGCGGCCCAGGGCGTCCGACAGCGCCTCGGCGATCTCGCCCATCGTCAGGAAGTCGCCCGCGAGTTCGAGTTCGACGCCGTCGAACCGCCCGGGATCGGCGAGGGCCGCCGCTGCGGCGGTGCCGATGTCGTCCACTGCGACGACCGCCAGGCGGGTGTGCGGGTGGAGGACGCTCACCAGGCCGCCGTCGAGGCCGCGCGGGAACAGGAACGCCATGGACGGCAGGAAGTTCTCCATGAAGAACGCGGGCTTGAGCAGGGTCCAGTGCGGGAACCCGGCTTCGCGGACGCGGTCCTGGACCGCGCTCTTGGCGCCGAGGGTCGGCGCCATGTAGTCCCAGCGGCCCTCGTCCCAGCCGGGGACCCCGGTGTGCCCGCCGGCCCCGCTGACGGAGGTGTGCACGAACTGCGGCACCCCGGCTTCGAGGGCGCCTTCGACGAGGTTGACGCCTTGGGCGACCTCCCCGGCGAAGTCGAAGCCGTCGCCGGTGAAGGCGGGCAGCTGAACCGAGAACACGGCGCGGGCGCCCGTCGCGGCGCGGACGACCGAGTCGCGGTCGAGCAGGTCGCCGGGGACCAGTTCGGCGCCCAGGGCCTGGAGTTCCCGGGCGCGTCCGGCGCCGGGGTCGCGCACGAGGGCGCGGACGGGCACGCCCGCCGCGAGCAGCGAGCGGGCGGTCGCGCCGCCCTGCTTGCCGGTGGCGCCGGTGACGAGGACGGGTGCGGTGGGAGTGGTCATGGGTCTCCTCGGATCAGAAACGGCGGGGTCCGCCGTTTTGCTCCGGCTATGATATGGCGGACCCCGCCGTTTCTGCAAACCTGGAGGTGGAGCGATGCCCGAGGGGCGGCGCGCCGATGCTCGGCGCAACTACGGGCGCATCCTCGCCGTGGCCGTGGACGAGGTCGCCGAACACGGCGCGAACGCGTCCCTGGAGCAGATCGCGCGGGTCGCGGGAGTCGGGTCGGCGACGGTCCGGCGGCACTTCCCGAGCCGCAGGGCGCTCCTGGAGGCCGTGTCCCACAAGCGGATCGAGGACCTGAGCGAGCGGGCCCGGGAGCTGGCCGGGACCGGTGACAGCCGGTCGGTGCTCCTGGCGTGGCTGGACGAGGTGGTCGACTACTCGGCGACCGCCCGGGGCCTGGCGGCCGTCCTGGTCCCCGACAGCGCCGAGGTCGATCCCGCGCACGTCAACGGGTGCGCGGCGGCACTGGAGGACGCCGCGACGCCGCTGCTTCGGGACGCAGTGCGGGACGGCACCGTGTCGCCCGAGGCCGCCTTGGCCGACCTGCTCGCACTGATCGCGGGCATCGCCATGGCGACCGAGCACTACCCCGACCCGGCCGCGCAGGCGCACCGGCTGTTCCGGCTCGCCTTCACCGGACTCGGCCCGACACCCTGAGTTGAACGCCCGTCAGTAGACGATCGACACGATGCGGCAGGCGGCCGCGGCCAGGTCGGCGTCGCCCTCGACGCGGGCGCGGGCCAGGGCCGCGTCGGGTTCGAGGCCGCGGGTGCAGAGGCGCCAGGCGGTCTCGGCGTCGAGCCCGACCGACGCCGCGGGCTCCGCGGCGGGCTCGGCGAGGGACCAGCGGCCGCCGGTCGCGGTGACGTTCCAGACGCCGCCCGCGGGACCGTCGACGCCGACTCGCACCTGGGTGCCCTGTGGAGCGTCCACGGCGCGCATGGTGTGCGGGAGCGCCCGCATGAAGGCGTCCAGGACGACCGACAGGAACCGCGGATTGGTGTCGGTGCCGAGCCCGACGGCGCGGCGGATCTGCTGCCGGTGGGTCCACATCTCGGTGAACTCGCGGGCGGTGTCGAGCCACATCGGCGCCGGGTCGGCCCCGGCCCACGACACCCCGAGCGCCGGGGCGTCGGGGTCCGCCGCGGCGAAGTACGCGGCGGTCTGCCCGCCGATCAGGTCGAGGGTGTCGGTGAGCGCCGCCGGACTGACCCGCGCGAAGGCCGCGACCCACTCGTCGTTGACGCGGTGGATGAACGCCTCCAGCGTCTCGCCCGGCGCGAACTCCGGCCCGCCCCGGTGGCCGTCGCGGCTCCTGAGCCGCCCGTAGCAGTCGGCCAGGACGTGCGAGGCGAGGTCGCGCACGGTCCAGCCCGGCACGGCCTCGGCCGTCCAGTCGGCGGCGGAGAGGCCGCGCAGGAGCGACACCAGCGCGCCGTGCTCGGGTGCAAAGAGGGGGCGGGCGTCGATCGGTCCGCCGAGCCAGGCGAGGTCGTCAAGCGCGGAAGTCATGCCCGGATTCTGCCCGGCGCCACGCCGGTCCTCAACCGGATTGCGGCACGCCTCAGGCGCCCAGCAGCTTCCGGAGCTCCGGGGCCGCGACGTTCGCGCCGAAGACCGGGGTGCCCGGTTCCATGCGGGCGCCCTCGGACAAGGGGCCGGCGAGGACCGGGTCGAAGCCCAGTGCGTCCACGAAGGACGCGGCGGCCGCGGTGTCGGCGTCGTCGTCGCCCGCGACGGCGATCGCCTTGCGGCCCTGCGCGCCCGCGGGGCGGGCCTCGGCCTGGAGGTCGTGGTAGCCCATGTGGTTGAACGCCTTGGCGTAGTGGTCGGCGCCGAGGTGCTTGCGCACGGCCTCGCTGGAGGTGACGCCCGGGTCGAGGACCCGCTCGCGGGGGCCGTCGACCTCCCACCAGTGGTTCATGGCGTCCACGACCAGCGCGCCGCCCGGGTCGGGGATGGTGCGGTACTTGCCCAGGGGCAGCGCGAGGACCACGATGTCGGCCCCGCGCACGGCCTCCTCGGGGGCGACCGCCTCCGCGCCGGGGACCAGGACCTCGACGGTGAGGGCGATCTTCGCGGGGTCCCCCGAACCGGCGATGCGGACCCGGTACCCGGCGGCGACCGCGAGGCGGGCGAGGACGGTGCCCACCTTGCCCGCGCCGAGGACGCCCACGGTCTGCGGGAGGCTCATCGGGGGCCGTCCGACAGGAGGTCCTTCACCATCGGGATCACCTTGTCGCCGTACAGCTCCACGGCGCGCAGGCGGGCGCTCGCGGACATCGCGCCGCCCGCGGAGTAGATGAGGTCGAAGCGGCCGACGTCGAGCGCGCGGATTGCGGCGGCGACCTTGCGGGCCACCGTCTCGGGCGAGCCGATGTAGAGGGACCCGTGGGCGACCTCGCTGTCGAACTCCTCGCGGCGCAGCGGCTGCCAGCCACGGAGCGCGCCGATGCGGTCGCGCACGACCTTGTAGCCGGGGTAGAACAGCTCCTTGGCCTCCTCGTCGGTGTCGGCGACGAAGCCGGGGGAGTGGAGGCCGACCGGGTAGGCGGTGGTGCCGAGCTGGTCGGTGGCGCGGCGGTACAGGTCGACGTAGGGCGCGAAGCGGTCGGCGGGGCCGCCGATGACGGCGAGCATGAGCCGGAAGCCGTACTTCGCGGTGCGCACGACCGACTGCGGGCTGCCGCCGACGCCGACCCAGGTGGGCAGGCGGCCGGACTCGGTCTTGGGGAACACGTCCTGGTCGACGAGGGCCGCGCGCTGCGTGCCCTTCCACGTGACGGGCCGCTCGTCGAGCAGCTTGTGGAACAGGTCGATCTTCTCCTCGAACAGCACGTCGTAGTCGGCCATGTCGTACCCGAACAGCGGGAACGACTCGGTGAAGGAGCCGCGGCCGAGGATGATCTCCGCGCGCCCGTTCGAGAGCGCGTCGACCGTGGCGAACCGCTGGAAGACCCGCACGGGGTCGTCGGAGCTGAGGACGGTCACGCCGGAGGAGAGGCGGATGCGCTCGGTCCTCCCGGCGATCCCGGCCAGGACGGTCTCGGGGGAGGAGATCGCGAACTCGGGCCGGTGGTGCTCGCCGAGGGCCACGACGTCGACGCCGGCCTGGTCGGCGACCACGGCCTCCTCGACGGTGGCGCGGATGGCCTCCGCGTACGAGACGACCCGGCCGTCCTCGTCGCGGGGCAGGTCCCCGAAGCTGTCGATGCCGAACTCGATGGCGTTCACGGTGCGCTCCTTCTCCCGGCCCGGGGCCGGAGACTGGTTGACGTGTCAATCATAAGAGCCTGTCGATGACGCGTCAACTATTCGGGCCCCGAGTGCGGCGCGCGACACCCCCGGCCGCTACCGCTCCAGTGCGGCGAGGTGGTCCCGGAGCGTCTCGGCCACGTCGCGGGCCGCGGCCAGCTGGTCCGGGGTGAGGGCGTCGAGGAACAGCTCCCGGATGGCGTGGAAGTGCGGGACGCTCGACCGGCGCAGCGCGTCGCGCCCCTCGTCGGTGAGCACGGCCTCGGCGCCGCGGTTGTCGCCCGCGGCGGCCTCGCGCCGGATCAGGCCCCGCTTCTCCATGCGCCCCAGGTGGTGCGAGAGGCGGCTGCGCTCCCAGCCGACCGCGTCGGCCAGGTGCGAGGACCGCAGGCGCCGCCCGGGCGCCTCGCTCAGCTCCAGCAGCACCCGGTAGTCCCCGGCCGAGATCCCGCTCTCGGACTGGAGCCGCCCGGCCAGGGTCGCGCGCAGGTCGTCGGTGGTCTCGACGAACACGCGCCAGCTGTCGAGCTCGGTGCGGGTGAGCGCGGTGCGGCCTCTGCGCTGCGACATGGGCGACCTCCGGTTCCGGGTAGCTGATACGTCAATTATGCACCCGCGGGGCGAAGGCGCGCGGGCGCGGACAGAGGACGGTCCGCACTTTCCGACATCTCTTCGTCACCGGGAGTGATACCGTCCCGAAGGCTGTGCCCCGTGCACAGTGGCCGGTCGTCGATAGCGGAGGTGTCCATGCGGTCGTTCGGACGGAAGACGGCGGCTGCGTTCCTCGCGCTGACGGTGGGCCTGGTCATGCTGCTCGTCCCGGCCACGGCCGCCTCGGCCCAGCAGGACGGGACGCTGACGCTCGCCAAGACCGCCTCCGCAGAGACCGTCCAGCCCGGCGAGACCTTCACGTACACCGTGGTCATCGGCTGCACCTCCTTCACGCCCAGCTGCGCCGACGCGGTGCTCACCGACGTCGTCCCCTCCGAGTTCATCGTCCAGGGCGCCCCGCAGGTCACCGGCGGCACCGGCGCCTCCACGGTGGACGGCCAGACCGTCACCGTCGTGTTCGACCAGAGCTTCAGCGACGGCACCACCGGCCTCGCCGCCGGCGCGACCGCGACCGTCCAGATCCAGGTCAAAGTCGACCCCGACCTGCCGCACTCCGCCGACGGCATCCCGGTCACCAACAACGCCACGGTCACCGCCTCGAACGCCGCGAGCAAGAGCGGCAGCGCCACCGTCACGCCCTCCGTCCCCCTCGACCTCGCCGTCGAGGCAACCAAGTCCTTCGACCCCGACCAGGCCGTCGCCCGACCCGGCACCGCCACCACCCTCACCCTCGGCGCGACCGACGCCTCCAACGGCGACGTCGACTCCCTCACCATCACCGACCCGACCGACCCCGCCGCCAGCCCCAACCCCTTCGACTACCTCGCCTTCACCGGCTTCGGCGACACCACCCTCCCCGAAGGCGCGGACCAGGTCCTCGTCGAAGTCTGGGTGGACGGCGCCTGGGTCGCCGGGACGCCAGGCCCCGAAGCGGTCCTGCCCGACGGCGTGGACGCGGCCGACGTGCGCGGCGTGCGCCTCACCTACACCGACTCCAGCGGCGACCCGCTCCCCGCGGGCGGCACCGCGGGCGTCCAGATCGACCTCGTCCAGCGCGACAACGTCACCGACATCGACGCCCAGACCGTCGCGGCCAACACCGTCACCGCCGAGACCGCCGCCGAAGGCCAGACCGCCACCGGGGACGCCGCCGCCGACTACACGATCGTCCCGCTCGACATCGCCGCCGCCGCGACCAAGACCTTCGACCCCGACCCCGTCGCCGCCGGAGACCCGTCCACCGTCACCCTCACCGGCACGAACGCCGGGACCGCGGTCGACACCATGACCATTACCGAGCCCGACCCGTCCACGGCCAACCCGTTCACGAACGGCCTCACCTTCACCGGCTTCACCGACGGCGTCGCCTGGCCCAGCGGCGCCACCGCCGCCACGGTCACCTACACCTACGACGACGGCACCACCGAGACCCTCGACGCCACCGACCCCGACACGCTCCCCGCGCCGAACGGCACCGTCACCGGCTTCACCGTCGTCTACACCGGCGACATCATCGCCGGGGCCCAGGCCACCATCCCGTTCACCGTGGACACCGACCCCGACCAGACCGCCGACGAGACCGTCCACGCCAACCAGGTCCTCGTCGAGGTCGCCGAAGGCGACGACACCGGCTCCGCGACCGCCTCCGACACGCTCACCACCCTCGCCGCGCGCCTCGCGGTCGAGGTCGGCAAGCGCATCACCCCGACCGAGATCAACTCCGTCCCGGGCGAGAAGGTCGTCGTCCAGCTCCCGTCGCGCGTCTCGCCGTTCCCGGCCTCCACCGCCGACGCCACCCACATCGTCGTCCAGGACCCGGCCACCGTCCCGCCGAACCCCGACCCGGACCCGTTCTGGAACAGCTTCAACGCCACCGCCATCACCCAGACCGCGATCCCCGCGGGCGCCACCCTCACCGTGTCCTACTGGGACGGCACCCAGTGGGTCGTCCTGCCCGGCGCCGAGGACCTCCAAGGCGCGGCCGTCGTCAACATCCCGATCCCGGCCGACCTCCAGGACGACATCCAGGGCCTGAAATTCGACTACTACGACCCCGACGGCTTCGAACCCGGCACCTCCGTGTCCCCGAACTTCCAAGCGGCCCTCCGCGACCAGAAGCGCGACGGCTCCGGCGCCGCCGCCGGGTCCGACGAGACCATCACGGACTGCGCCTCCGCCGCCGCCTCCAGCGACGACGTCACCGCGCCCCGCCCCGACGACGCCTGCGCCACCGTCGACCTGATCCCGGTCGACCCCGGCGAGGGCTCCCTCATCGACAAGACCTTCCTCGAAACCGAACCCGGCGCGGGCAAGACCATCACCGCCCGCTCCGGCGACCGGATCGACGCGCAGATCAACTGGTCCACCGGCGGCTACTCCGGCCTCGACCAGGTCGTCATCTCCGACGTCGCCGACCCCGAGACCACCGCCGTCGGCGACTCGTTCTTCAACGCCTTCGACCTCGTCGCGATCGACGCCGTCAGCGCCGCCGACGACCCCTGGCTCACCTACGACGCCGTCGACCGCGTCGAACTGTGGAACGGCACCGAATGGGTCCGCGCCTCCGGCGACCCCTGCCCCGACGCGTGCGACGGGACCTTCCCCGGCTACACGCTCACCGCCGCCGAGCAGGCGTCCACCACCAGCGTCCGCCTCGTCTTCACCGAGAGCCCCACCCGCGCCGACCGCATCGGCGCCGACCCGACCCTCCCGCAGGTCGGCGACGGCGTCTCCCGCTCCAGCGGCAACGACCGCGCCCTGCGCCTCACCTTCCAGATCCGCGACGAGGTCCGCGACCCCCAGGCCGACCCCGACCCGGTCCTCGGCTCCCGCGAGTACAACGTGGCCGGATCGCCCGGCGAGGTCCACGACACCGCCCGCGCCACCGGCTCCACCGGCGGCGACCAGGTCGTCACCGACACCGGCGCCGACGACGTGCTCATCATCGACGTGCCCCTGAACGTCGACGTCGCCAAGGACTGGACCGGCGGACCCCTCGGCGTCCCGCCCACGGGCACCGACGCCGCGAGCTACCCGTCAGGGCGCGTCTCGATCACCGCGACCAACCGCACCGCCGCGAAGGTCGACAACCTCACCATCGCCGAACCGAACACGGACGACCCGTTCGACGTGTTCGACCTCAAGCAGATCGTCGCGATCACCGTCCCCGACGGCGCCACCTCCACCACCGTGACCCTCACGTTCGCGGACGGGACGACCGGCGCGTACACCGCGGACGAGGCGCTGGCGCTCACCGAGGCCGACCTCGCCGACGCCGTCGGCATCACCGTCGCGCACGACGGCCGCATCGACGCGGGCGCCACCGCGGGCCTCACGCTCGACCTGCGCCTGCGCGCCACGCACCGCTCCACCGGGGACGCGGTCACCACCGCCGACTCGCCGGTCGCGAACGACGTGCAGGCCAAGGTCGCCGACCTCGGCGGCACCGACGAGGACAAGCCGACCGCCACCGACGACGCCGCGATCGTGCTCACCGGCGTCGACCTCACCGTCACCGCCGGGAAGTCCTTCAGCCCCACCCAGATCGTGGAGCCCTCCAACGGCCCCGTCACGATGACGATCACCGGCAGGCCCGGCGGCACCACCCGCGCGAACCTCATGACGCTCACCGACGACGAGCCGCTGCTGTGGAACCAGTACGACTTCTCCGGCTTCGGCACGTTCAAGTTCACGGCCCCGATCGACCGGGTCCAAGTCGACGTCCTCACCGGCGGCACGTTCACCGACGACGGCTCGGGCGTCACCGTCACCGGCGCGACCTGGACGAACGGCACGCCCGCCACCTCGCTCGCGCTGCCGGACGGCGTCGCCGCCGCCGACGTGCAGGGCCTGCGGTTCACCTTCACCCGCGCCGACGGGAAGATCTGGGAGAACCCGGCGAACCCGCTCCAGGCCGTCAACGTCGCCCTCGTCCGCCGCGACGAGCTGCGCACCGGCGGCCCGGTCCAGTCCGACCTGGCCGGCAACGACCCGGCGCCCGGCGAGTCCGATGCGGGCATCGCCACCAACACCGTGGACGTCGTCGCGAAGGGCGCGGTCATCGTGGACGGCGAGCCCGTGAGCGCCGAGGACTCCGCGACGGCCACGGTCCTGTACCGGCACGTCAATAACGCCGTCAAGGTGGTCAAGCTCGCCGACGGCGCGGTCGACGGCGGTGTCAAGGCCCCCTCCGCGGCCGTCCCGTACACGCTCCAGATCACCAACACCGGCAGCCGCGCGGTCGTGGACCCCGTGATCACCGACGTGCTCCCGACCGACGCCACCGGCGCCCAGCTCCGGTGGGACGAGGATAAATATCCCGGCGGCGAGGGCGCGTTCGCGTACGCGCTCGCGGGCGACGCCCCGGAGCCCCCGAGCGGCACGGCCCTGCCGACCGACGCCGCCGACGTCGCGCCCGACATCACCGGGAACGTCGAGCGGATCGAGTTCACGTTCCCCGCTGGCTCCGTCCTCGAAGTGGGCCAGACCTACACGATCACCATCCAGCTGACCGTGCGCCCCGGCGTCGCCGCGGGCACGGTCGTCGCCAACACCGTCGGCGTGAGCGGCGACCGGCCCTGGGACGAGTGCGACGGCACCCTGGACGCGGCCACCGGCGAGTGCAAGGCGACCGCCTCGGTCACCGTGACCGCCGCGGCCTCCATGCGCTCGGTCAAGACCGTCATGGCCGAGGACGACGAACTCGGGAACCTCTCCACCGACGCGGGCACCGACGCCGCGGACTGCACGCCGGACTCGGCCGGGTTCTACAAGTCGCCGTGCGTGCCGATCCTCAAGCCCGGCGGCGACCACTGGTGGCGCTTCGAGGCCACCAACTCCGGGAACCTCTCCCTCAGCGAGGTCACCGGCTTCGACCAGCTGCCCGCGCCCGGCGACACCGGCGCGATCAACCCCAACCAGCGCGGCTCCGCGTGGCGCCCCGTCTTCGAGGGCACCGCGCGCCTGACCACGCCGGTCCCGGCCGGGACCGTGCTGCGCCTGTACTGGACCGCCGACCCGAAGCAGTGCACCAGGACGAAGGCCGTCGACTGCCCGGCGATCTCCTGGACCCCGTTCCCGCAGTACGGCGGGCCCGCGTTCACCGAGGACATCCTGGAGAGCGTCACCGCGCTGCGCTACGAGGCGGTCTTCCCCGACGGGGACCTGTTCGACCCGCTGGAGAAGGTCGGGTTCGAGTTCCGCATGACCGCGCCCGCGGCCTCGCCGGAGGACGGCCCCGACACGATCGCCTGGAACTCCGCCTCGGTCGGCGGCATCGCCCAGACCGGGAGCCGCACCGAGGCGTCGATCGAGCTGCCGCTCACTGAGGGCGAGCGCGTCGGCGTCGCCCTCGCCACCGGCCACCTCGCGATCCGCAAGGAGGTCACCGGCGACGGCGCCGCGTACGCGCCCGAGGAGTTCGTCCTCAACCTGAAGTGCCGCTCGGCGGTCGGCACCCGCGTCGAGGACGATGTGGACCTCGGCGACGACGCCGTGCAGACCGTGACGGCCGGTGAGACCGTCACCGTGACCGACCTCCCGTACGGCGCCGAGTGCACCGTCACCGAGGACGACGCGAACGGCGCGACCTCCTTCGAGACCACCACCGTCACCGTCACGCGCGAGACCGACGACCCGCTCACGATCGTCGCAGTGAACACCTACGACCTCGCCGGACTCGTCGTGCGCAAGAGCGTCGACTCGGCGGCCGTCGACCAGAACGGCGACCCGATCACCTACGGGCCCTTCACCGTCCGCGTCGACTGCACGTTCCTCGGGGAGCCCGTCTACGCCACGGGCTACAGCGCCGACGACCCGATGACCGCCGAGCTGAGCGACGGCGCCACCGCCGATTTCACCGGCCTGCCCGCGGGCGCGGCCTGCACCGTCGCCGAGACCGACGCGAAGGGCGCCGACGTCGCGATCACCGTGGACGACGGCGGGAACGCGGTCACCACGAACGGCTCCAGCGCCGACATCACGCTCTCCGCCGACGCGGACGGCTCCGTCAACATCGCGACCATGTCGAACACCTTCGGCACCGGCTCGCTCCGGCTCCTGAAGAAGGTCTTCGGGTCCGGCACCGGCCCGGTCACCCCCGGCCCCTTCACGATCGAGGTCACCTGCACGCTCGACGACGACTCGGGCACCCGCACCGTCTACGAGGGATCGATCGTCCTCGGCGGCACCAGGCCGCTCGACGCGACCATCGCGGACCTCCCCGAAGGCGCGGCGTGCACCGCCGTCGAGACCGGCAAGGGCGGCGCGACGCTCTCGGCGATCCTGCCCAGGTCCGTCACCGTCGGCTCCGGGACGACCTCCACGCTCTACGCCTTCAACGTGCTCTCCTCCGGTTCGCTCCGGATCACCAAGGAGGTCACCGGGAACGGCGCCGACCTGTACGGCGCCGGGCCCTTCACCGTCTCGCTCGACTGCACGTTCGACACCGGCGAAGGCATTGTGGCCGTGACCGTCCCCGGCGGCCCGACCCGCGAGTTCACCGCCGACGAACCCGCGCTCTACGAGGGCCTGCCGACCGGCTCGGTGTGCACCGCGACCGAGACGCAGACCGGCGGCGCCACCGAGGTCACCGTCACCGGCGAGAACCCGGCAACCATCCCGTTCCGCGACACCGCCGAGCTGACGGTCACCAACCGGTTCGACCTCGGCGGCCTCGCGGTCGCCAAGCGCCTCGACGGCGCGGGCGCCGCGGACCACCGCGGCGACGAGTTCACCGTCAGCCTCAAGTGCACACTGGACGGCTCCAGCGTGGACGTCCCCGGCGGTGCCGAGCGCACGATCACCGGCGGCGGCACCGCCGCGTACACCGACCTCCCGGTCGGCGCCGACTGCACGCTCACCGAACCCGGCGACGGCGGCGCCGACCGCACGGCGCTCAGCGTCAACGGCGCCGACGGCGGCACGTTCACCGTCGCCGCCTGCGACGACGACACCTGCGACGCCGCCGAGGTCACCAACACCTGGGACGGTTCCACTTTGACCGTGACCGGCACGGACCTGCGCTCCGCGGCCGCCGCGGCCCTGGTCTTCCTGGTCGTCGGCGCGGGACTGCTCCTCGGGACGCGGCGCCGGGTGTGAAACCCGCGCGGCGGGGGAACAGAGGAGACAGGACGATCCACAGACCACGGGAGGTCGCCATGATCGGATTCATCGTCGCCGGACTCGTCATCGGTGCGCTCGCGCGCCTGATCAAGCCCGGCAAGCAGTCGCTCGGCATCATCGCCACGCTCGTGCTCGGGATCGTCGGGTCCGTCATCGGCGGCACCGTCGCCAACCTGCTCGGCACCGGCGACATCTGGGAGTTGAACATTTTGGGCTTCATCGTCGCGGTCATCGCGTCGGTGCTGCTCATCGGCGTGGCCGAGGCGATCACCTCGGGCCGCGGCAAGACCGCCCACTAGCGCCCGCCGGTCGGCGGCCGGGTAGGCGCGATGGGGCACAATGCCCCTTGTGCTGCATGTCCGAGTCATCACCCCGGCCGCCCTGACCGGCGAGGTCCTCACCGCCGCCGTCGACTGCCCGGCGGTCGCCAACGTGATCCGCCTGCCCGGCGCGGCGGTCGACCCCGCCGGCGACTGCGTCGAGTTCGACGTGGCCCGCGAGGGCGCCAACGAGATCCTCGCCGACCTGCGGGCCCTGGGCCTCAAGGAGACCGGCGCCATCACCGTCGAGGAGATCGACCTGTCGATCTCCGACGCCGCCGACAAGGCCGAAGCGGACGCGCCCGGCCACTCCGAGGACGCCGTCATCTGGGAGGAACTCGCCGCGCGCACCGCCGCCGAGACCCGCCTGACCTGGTCCTACCTGGTGTTCCTGGCCCTCGCCGTGCAGATCGCGGCCATCGGCGCCCTCCTGGACCAGCCGATCCTCATCGTCGGCGCCATGGTCCTCGGCCCCGACTTCGGGCCCGTCGCCGCGTTCTGCTTCGGCGCCATGCGCCGCGACCTGCCGCTCATCGGCCGGGCCGCCCGCACGCTCCTCGTCGGCTTCGCCGTCGCCATCGCCGTGACCCTCGCGTGCGCCGCCGTCAGCCGCGTCTTCGGCTGGATCGAGCCGTCGATGCTCGACGACCGGCCCCTGACCAGCTTCATCATCCACCCCGACCGTTGGTCGTTCATCGTCGCCGTCCTCGCCGGGGTCGCTGGCATCCTCTCGATGACCGCCCGCAAGTCCCAGGCCCTCGTCGGCGTCTTCATCTCCGTCACCACCGTCCCCGCGGCCGGGAACATCGCCGTCGCCATCGCCCTCGCGCACTGGGACGAGGTGGGCGCGTCCCTCGTCCAGCTCGGCGTCAACCTCGCCGGACTCGTCGTCGCCGGGATCGGCACCCTCCTCGTCCAGCGGTTCCTCTGGAACCGCTTCGAGCTCGGCCTCAACACGTCCGCCGTGCCGCGAGGGCGCTGACACGACGGCCATGGGCCGTTCATCCCCCGGAGGCCCGGTCGTCCCCTGCCGGCCACCCCGGTGTGATTGCGTGCGGAACCGATGACCTTTCTCCTGTCGCTCATGCTCGTCGGCGGGGTCGTCCTCGCCGACTTCTTCCTGCCGGTGGTCCCCAGCTCCGCGGTCGTGACCACCGTCGTCGGATTCAGCCGGGACGAGCCCGCGCTCATCGCGGCGGTCCTGATCGCCGCGGCCGGGTCCTCGTGGCTCGGCGAGGTGCTCGGCCACCGGATCTTCCGCGCCGTCCGCAGCGGTCGCCGCACCGACGCGCCGCGCGCGGTCACCGGCCTGGTGACCCGCACCGTCCTCGACGTCGAACGGGCCCTTCGCCACGCGGTGGACGCCCACCCGTACCGGGCCGCCGTCGCCGCCAGGTTCCTGCCCGCGGGGCGCACCGCGTTGGCGTGGGTCGCGGCCGGTTCCGAACGGGTCCCCTACGCGCGCATGGCCGCGCTCGGCGCGAGCCTGTGGGCGGTGTACGCGGTGGGCCTGGGCCTGCTGGCGGCCACGATCGCCGGGCCCGACGTCGAGTCCCTCGTGGGCTGGATCGCCGCGCTCCTCGGCGCGGGCGGCGTGCTCACGTGGGTGATCAGGCGCCGCAAGTCCCTGCGCCCGGCCGCCCCCGAGGAGCCCGAACCGGTGCGGGACACCGCGAACGTCTTACTGCGCCTGCCGTTCTGCGCAGTCGGCTAGGAGCTGGACCGAGACGGCCTCGCCGGGCCCGTGCCCGGTCTCGCGGTGGATCCGGAGCGCCTCGCGCGCCCGCTCGGCGGCCGCGTCGACGCGCCCCGCCTCCAGGTCGACCGCGGCGAGGACGTTCAGTGCGCGCCCTTCGAGGAACCGGTAACCCGCGTCCCGCGCGGTCCGGTACGCCAGCTCGGCGGCCGCCCCCGCACTTGAGTCGCCATTGTGGAGCAGCGCCGCGGCCCGGCCCGCCAGCGCCTCCACGCGGTGGAACACCGTGGCGTCGTGCTCGGTCATGGCGAGCACGCGGTCGTACAGGGCCACGGCCTGGGCCGCGTCCCCTTCGGCGTCGCAGGCCGCCGCGAGCGTGACCATGCCCGCGGCCCTGATGCGGTGGTCGGCCGCCTCTATCCGTTCGCTGACGACCTGGGACGCCAGCTCGCGGGCCTCGGCGGTCCTCCCGGCGGTGAGGAGGAGCCGGGCGCGCACGCCGGGCAGGTCGCCGGTCCTGTCGACGCCGCCGGTGCCGCCGAGGAGCGCGGTGGCCTCCGCGAGGTGGGCGTTGGCGATGTCGAGGCGCCCGCGGAAGCCCTCGATCTCGGCGAGGTGGGTGAGGACGATGACGCTCATCGCGTCGTTGCCCGCGGCCTTGGTGAGCTTGACGGCCTGTTCGAGGTAGCCGATGCCGGTGTCGAGCTCGCCGAGGAGGGAGTGGAAGAGGCCGAGCCAGTGGAGGTTGGTGGTCTCGGCGCGGTGCTCGCCGATCTCGCGGTAGGCGTGGAGGGCGTTCTGGGCGTGCGCGAGCCCTTCGGGCATGCGGCCGCGGTGGTAGCAGGCGACGGCGAGGTTCCCTTCGGCCGAGGCCGCGCCCGCGGGCCAGTCGGCTTGGCGCGCAAGGGAGGCGGCCTCGCGCAGGTGCGCGATGGCCTCGTCGTACTCGGTGAGGCGCAGAAGCGAGCAGCCGAGGGCCATCGCGGCGGCGGCGCGTCCGAGCCGGTCGTCCGCGACGGTGGCCGCTTCGAGGGCCGTGCGGCTCAGGCGGGCGCCGTCGGCGCCGAGCATGTTCAGCCACGCGTACCCGCGGACGACGTCGGCCATGAGCCACGTGAACGGCGCCCGGCCCTGGTCGGCGGCGTACTCGACTGCGGCGCAGAGGTTCTCCCACTCCGCGGCGAGCCACTGCGCGGGATGCTCGGGCGCGGCGTACGCGTGGAGCGGCTCGGGCAGCTCCAGGCCGACCATGGCGCCGTAGAGCGCGGAGCGGCACGCGCCCGCGCTCTGGAGGTACCAGTCGAGCAGCCGGTCCAGGGCCGCGTCGCGGTCTTCTTGTGGCGCTTCGGCTTCGAGGAGTTCGGCGGCGTAGAGGCGGATCAGGTCGTGCAGCCGGTACCGGCCGCCGCCGTCGGGTTCCACGAGGTGGCCTTCGACCAGTGTCCGGAACGCGCGGGCGGCCTCGGGGCCGCCGTGCAGCGCGGCGGCCGCGTCGGTCCCGAAGTCGGGCCCGGGGACGAGGCTGAGCAGCCGGAACAGCCGCGCCGCGTCGGGTTCGAGGGCCCGGTAGGACCAGGAGAACACGGCCCGCAGGTCCACCGAGTCCTCGTCCACGGCGAGCGCGTCGAGCCGCGAGCGGTCGAGTTCGTCCGCGACGGCGCCCAGCGGCAGGCCCGGCTGCGCCGCGGCCCGGGCGGTGGCGATGGCGAGTGCCAGCGGGAGTCCGGCGCACAGGTCGGTGATCCGCTGCGCCGCTTCGGGTTCGGCCTTGATCCTGGCGGACCCGAGCCGCTGCTCCAGCAGTACGGCCGCCTCAGTGGAACCGAACGCTTCGACCTCGACCACCGCGGCGCCGTGCGAGACGGCGAGGCCGACGAGCCTGCGGCGGCTGATGACGACGGTGTGGACCTGCGCGGCGTCCGGCAGGAGCGGCCGAACTTGGGCGGCGTCCCTGGCGTTGTCGAGGATGAGGAGTCGCCGCGCCGAGCCCATGACGCTGCGGTACATGGCGATCTGCGCTTCGGGCGCGGCCGGGAGGCGCCCGGCCTCCACGCCGAGGGAGGCGAGCAGGTGGCGGACGGCCTCGGCCGGGTCCGTCGCGGCCCCCTCGGGTCCGAAGCCGCGCAAGTCGATGTAGAGGCGCCCGCCGGGGAACCGCGCCGCCGACCGGTGCCCCCAGTGGAGCGCGAGCATGGTCTTGCCGACGCCGCCGACCCCGGTCAGGACCACGAGCGGCGGGGCCGCGTCGAGGACCGCGAGGGCCGCGGCGCGCCCGGTGAACTGTGCCGTGCCCGACGGGAGCGTCACCGGCGCCGTGGCCCGCGGGGCCGCGGGGCCGCCGTACAGCTCTGCCAGGCCGTCCTCGTCCAGGCCCAGGGCGTCCACGATGAGGCGCAGCGTCTTCGGCTGGGGCCGCACCCGCCCGGACTCGATGTCGCGGACCGTGCGCGTGCCGACGCCCGCCTTCAGCGCCAGCTCCTCCTGCGACATCATCGCCCGCAGGCGCAGCGGCCGGAGATTGACATGGGCTTCGGGCATGCGGCAATGATAGGCCGCCCCTCCACTGGGCTCCCGCGTTCCCACGGCCCGGGCCGCCGGTATCCCGCCGTCGTTCCGCCTCGCCGCCGCGGGCCCGTCCGCGAAGGATGAGGGGGACCGGCCGGACGATCCCGTACCGGCCGTCCCCCCTCTGAGGAGCACGTCATGACCGAACGACCGAACCTCTCCCGGCGCCGCCTGCTCCAGGCCGCCGCCCTCGTCCCCGCGGCGGCCGTCCCGGTGATCGCCGTCGGGAGTCCCGCGAACGCCGCGTACCTCGGCAACATCGTCCGCGCCGACGTGATCGAGCGCGCGCAGAACTGGTACAACCGCAACATCCAGTACAACGGCGGCAGCCGCGCCACCGACATCGACGGCGCGCACACGTACCGGCAGGACTGCTCGGGCTTCGTCTCGATGAGCTGGCACAGCGCCACCCCCGGCCACAGCACCCGCACGCTCCCGGACCTGTGCACCCGGATCAACTGGGGCCAGCTCAAGCCCGGCGACATCGTCAACTCCTACGACAACCACTGCATGCTGTTCCACAAGTGGAGCACCACGAGCGGCAAGATCTGGATCTACGACCTGGCGACGCCCGAGCTCGACATGCGGCACGTCCAGGTCACCACCGCGAACCTGCGCGCCCAGAACTACATCCCCTGGCGCTACGACCGCATCCGCGACAACTGACCGCCGCCCGCCCCGGGACCGCCGCCCGGCGGCCCGGGGTGGCCCGCGCGCCATAGAATCCTTCGCATTCTGTTGGCCGCCGCTTCACTCCCCGCTCGACGCGGCGGCAGAGCATCGGTGACGGAGGTGGTGGCATTGCTGCTCGTGATCGCCGACGACGAGGACGCCGTGTGCGACTCGCTGTCGCGGACGTTCCGCTTCGAGGGGTACGCGGTCCGCACCGCGAAGGACGGCCGCGAGGCCCTGGACGCGATCCGGGAGCACCGCCCCGACGGCGTCGTCCTCGACGTGACCATGCCCGTGCTCGACGGCCTGGAGGCATGCCGCCTGCTGCGCGCCGAAGGGAACCTCGTGCCGGTCCTCATGCTCACCGCCCGGGACGACGTGAACGCGCGCGTCGCGGGCCTCGACTCCGGCGCCGACGACTACCTCGCCAAGCCCTTCGCCCTCCAGGAGCTCCTCGCCCGCGTGCGGGCCCTGGTGCGCCGCACCAGGTACGAAGCCCTCGCCGAGGAGACCCCGGAGCTCCGCTTCGACGACCTCACCCTCAACCCCGTCACCCGCGAGGTCGAGCGCGCGGGCCGCCAGGTGCGCCTCACCCGCACCGAGTTCGCGATCCTCGAACTGTTCATGCGCCACCCGCGGCAGGTGCTCACCCGGTCCGTCCTGTTCGAGGACGTCTGGGGCTTCGACTACGGCGGCGGCTCCAACAGCCTCGACGTCTACCTGGGGTACCTCCGCAAGAAGCTGGAGGCCGACGGCGGGCGGCGGCTCCTGCACACCGTCCGCGGCGTCGGCTACGTGCTCCGCGAAGCGGCCCTGTGAGGCTGCGCCGGCGGCCCCGCCCCGGGCGCCTCAGCATGCACGCCCGGGTCGCGCTGCTCACCGCGATCGGCGTCATGTTCGCCGTCGCCGTCGTGTCGCTCTCGGCCTGGTACATGATGCGCAAGCGCATGTACGAGAACCTCGACATGCAGCTCCAGAACGACGCCGAGACCGCCGCGCAGGCCGAGACCCCCGACGACGCCCTGCACGACATGTACGCCGCCGACCTCCCCGCCAGCGACTGGCGCGAGATGGACGACCTGCCCGCCGAGGCGCAGCGGCTCCTCACCTACGACGGCCCGCCGCCGCCGATCATCGTCCGCTTCCTCGACGAGGACGGGTTCGCCGTCTCCAGCACCGAGGGCTCCCAGTGGCTCGGCGGCGTCTACCCGCCGCCGCCCCTCCTCGCCGACCACGGCATCGGCCTGGAGATCGCCGACGCCGGGCCGGGGGGCATGACCGTCTACCGCGTCGCGACCATCCGCACCGACGACGGCGCCGTCCAGGTCGCCCGCCTCGTCACCGGCATCGAAGGCGTCCTTGAGGACCTGCTGTTCCTCGTCGCCTACGTCGGGTTCCTCGGCGCGCTCCTGTCCGGCGTGGTCGGCTGGGGCGTCGCCCGCACCGGCCTGCGCCCGCTCCACCGCCTCACCGGCGCCGTCGAGGACGTCGCCCGCACCCAGGACCTCCACTCCACGATCACCGTGGACGGCCAGGACGAGATCGCCAGGCTCGCAACGGCGTTCAACCGCATGATGACCGCGCTGAACACCGCGAAGGCCGCGCAGCAGCAGCTCGTGCAGGACGCCGGGCACGAGCTGCGCACCCCGCTCACCAGCCTCCGCAACAACGTCGAACTCCTCACCTACGCCGAGACGCAGGCCGTCTCGGGCCGCACCCTCGCCGCCGAGGACCGCGCCCGCCTGCTCCGCGACCTCGGCGCGCAGGCCGAGGAGCTGACCGCGCTCACCGCCGAACTCGTCGAACTCGCCATGGAGAACACCGACCCCGAACCGCTCGTGCCCCTCGACCTCGCCGAGGTCGTCCACGGGGCCGTCACGCGCGCCCGCGCCCGCTGGCCCGGCATCGTCTTCGCCGTCGCCACCGCGACCGCCGTCATGGACGGCCAGCCCGGCGGCCTCGCCCGCATGGTCCTCAACCTCCTCGACAACGCCGCGAAGTGGAGCCCCCAAGGCGCCATAGTGGAAGTGCGCCTTCGCATCTCCGCGAGCGGGAGCCGCGCCGTGCTCACCGTCGCCGACGAGGGCCCCGGCATCGGCGAACCCGACCGGCCCAAGGTCTTCGAGCGGTTCTACCGCGCCGAGGAGGCCCGCTCCATGCCCGGCTCCGGCCTCGGCCTCGCGATCGTCGCCCAGGTCGTCGCCACCCACGGCGGCGACGCTGAGGCGGGCGCCTCGCCTTCGGGCGGTGCGGAACTGCGGGTGCGCCTGCCGGTCAGCGGGCGGCTGCGCCAGTTCTTAACGAACTCGGCGACCTCTCTTAAGAAGTTTTCATCCGCGGCCGCGAGAGTCGGGTCACGGGTCCCGGACCCGTGCGCACCCCCCGCCCGCAAGTGCCGCGATCTGAGAGGACCTCATGCTGATCCTGGCCATCGTTCTCGCCGCCGCCGGAGCCAGCTGCATGGCCGGCGCCGCCCACCTCCAGCACGGGGCCGTCCACCGGTCGACCACCGGCCCGGTCCTGCGCCTGTCCGCACTCCGCACCATCCTGCGCACCCCCGAGTGGTACCTCGGGAACGGCCTCGTCGTCCTCGGCGCCGGACTCCACATCATCGCCCTCACCCTCGCCCCGATCACCGTCGTGCAGCCGATCGGCATGCTCGCCCTGGTGCTCACCGTCGTCCTCACCGGCGTCGCCCTCACCCGCACCGTCGCGCTCGCCCTCGCGATGAGCGTCCTCGGCGTCGTCGGCCTGACCGTGCTGTCCACCTTCGGCACCGGCACCGTCGTGCCCGCCCCCGACATCGGCGCCGCCCAGTGGACCCTGCTCGCCGCGGCCGCCGCCGCGCTCGCGGCCCGCTTCGCGACCGGCGCGAGCCGTGCCCTGCTCCTCGCCGTCGCCGCGGCCGTCCTCTTCGGATTCACGTCCGCCCTGGTCCGCGCGGCCGCCGTCGCCCCGATCGCCGCCGAGCTGCTCGTCCTGGTCCTCGCCGAAGCCGCGGTCGCGGCGCTGGCCGGGGCCTGGCTGCTGCACAAGGCGTACGCGGCCGGGCCCGCCGCGACCGCCGTGGGCGCCACCACGATCGTCGACCCGCTCGTCGCGGTCCTCATCGGCGGCCTCGCGTTCGCCGAGACCTCCGGGACCACGCTCGTCGCGATGACCGCGCCCGCCGCCCTCGCCGTCACCGGGCTCGTGGTCCTCGCCCGCGCCCTCCCGCCCCGCAGCGCGCCCGCCGCGACACCCGAGCGCCGCGAGGGCCCGCTGCGGATCGCCATCACCGCCGACACCTACTGGCCGGACGTCAACGGCGCCGCGAACTTCGCGCACCGCCTCGCCACCGGCCTGGTCTCGCGCGGCCACGAAGTCCACGTCGTCTGCCCCTCCACCGGAAACGACACGTTCACCGCCGCGGTCAACGGCGTCACCGTCCACCGCATCGCCTCGGTCCGCACCCCCTTCCACCCGACGTTCCGGTTCTGCCCGCCCTGGCGCGCGGCCCGCGCGGTCCCGGCGCTGCTCGCCGAGATCGAACCCGACCTCGTCCACACCCAGGCGCACTTCCTCGTCGGCCGCAGCGCCGTCCGCGCCGCGACGGCCGCCGGCACGCCGCTGGTCGCCACCAACCACTTCATGCCCGAGAACCTCATGTGGCCCGCGCCGCGCTGGACCCACCGCCTCATCGCGGCCGCCGCCTGGCGCGACCTCACCCGCCTCTACGAGAAGGCCACGGTCTGCACCACGCCGACGCCGCGCGCGGCGGAACTGCTGGAGCGCAACGGCCTCGACCG
Source organism: Glycomyces sp. NPDC047010 (assembly GCF_040644205.1). Taxonomy (NCBI): domain Bacteria; kingdom Bacillati; phylum Actinomycetota; class Actinomycetes; order Glycomycetales; family Glycomycetaceae; genus Glycomyces; species Glycomyces sp. NPDC047010. Next base: position 55,066 of record NZ_JBEYVY010000009.1, read on the forward strand.
GCCCGTCATGGCGATCTCCTGCGGCATCGACCGCGAGCGCTACGCCGGCTCGACCGGCCTCGCCGCGGCGCCCACGGTCCTGTTCGTGGGCCGCCTGGAAGCGGAGAAGAACGTCGACGAGCTGCTGACGGCCGCCGCGTCCCTGCCCGAGGACGTGCGCGTCGAACTCGTCGGCGACGGCAGCGCCCGCCCGCGCCTGGAGCGGCAGGCCGCCGACCTCGGCATCGCCGACCGGGTCGTCTTCCACGGCTTCATCACCGACGACGAAGTGGTGCAGGCGTACCAGCGCGCCCACGTGTTCTGCATGCCCGGCACGGCCGAGCTCCAGAGCATCGCCACCATGGAGGCCATGGCCGCGGGCAAACCGGTCGTCGCCGCCGACGCGATGGCCCTCCCGCACCTGGTGCGCCCCGGGCGCAACGGCTGGCTCTACCCGCCCGGCGACACCGCCGAACTGGCGCTGCGCCTCGGCGCGATCCTCGCCGACGAGCCGACCCGCACGGCCATGGGCAAGGCGAGCCTCGACCTCATCGCCTCCCACGACCTCGACGCCACGCTGGAGGAGTACGAGCGGGTCTACCTCGACATCGCGAACGTTCCGGCCGTCGTCCCGGAGCCGGTCGCGGTCGCCTAGCGCCGCAACGCGAAAGGGCTCCGCGGTGTTCCGCGGAGCCCTCAGTGCTCTCGTAGGTGGTGGCGGGGGAGCGGGGCGCTCACCGGCCCCATCGCTCACCGCGCGGGGAGCGGTCGCGGTCGCGGCGTTCACCGCGTCCACGGTCGCCGCGCTCGCCGCGGTCACGGCCGCGCTCGCCCCGCTCGCCCCGCTCGCCGCGGTGCCCGTGGTGTCCGCGCCGGCCCCGTTCGCCGAAGTCGGGACCGAAGCCCGGGCCGAACCCGGGACCGAAACCGGGGCCGAACCCCGGTCCGCCGCGGCCCTCGAAGCCGAACGCCATCTGCTTGAACTTGCGCATGTGCGCGTCGGCGCCGCCGGGCAGCCGCTCCTCCATCGCCCCGATGACGCGGTCGAGGAGCCCGGCCAGCTGGTCCTGCTCCTCGTCGCTCAGGACGGTGAACGGGTCGGCGCTGGGGGTCTCCTCGCGCTGCTCGGCGGCCGTGCGGCCCGCCTCGGTCAGGTCGACCATGCTGGTGCGGCGGTCCTCCGGGCTCGGTTCGCGCCGGACGAGTCCGGCCTCTTCGAGCTTGCCCAGCAGCTCGCCCAGCGACTGCGAGCGGATGCCCAGCAGGTAGGCGAGTTCCTTCTGCGCGATCGGCGACTGGAGCGAGAGCAGGTGCAGCACCCGTCCCTGGCCCTGGAACGCCCCGGCCCGCGGGTGGTCCCCGCGTCGCAGGTGCGCGTCGCCGCGCCGCAGCAGGAGGAAGAGGTACGCGAGGCGTCCGCCGAGGTTGCGGCCGGTCTCCTCGTCGTCCCATGCGGGAGCGGCCTCGTCGGCGCGCTCCGTGTCGTTCTCATCATGTTCGTCGTACATGACTGTTTCCCTTCGGTACGGACCTCCGGGATCTCCGAAGGTTCCTTCGTACATCATAAACGAAGGAACCTTCAAAAGACAACAGGTACCTTCGATTATTTGCAGGACCCTTCGTTGTCTGTGTCACGCTGCTCATCCGCCCTTGATTTAGACGAAGTCTAAGCTAGGATCGAATCCAGCAAGGAACGCCCGCCGCCGGAGCCGGGGACCAGCCGCACGCAGAGGAGGCTCGCACGTGAGCACCGAGTTCGACACCACCGCAGGACCGCTGACCACCGAGACCGGCGCGCCCGTCAGCAGCAACAACCAGAGCGAGGCCGCCGGGCCCGGCGGGCCCCTCCTCGTCCAGGACCAGGTCCTCCTCGCCAAGCTCGCCCACTTCAACCGCGAGCGCATCCCCGAGCGCGTCGTCCACGCCCGCGGCGCCGGCGCCTACGGCACCTTCACCGCGACCGCCGACGTCACCGCGTACACCCGCGCCGCGTTCCTCTCCGCGCCCGGCAAAGCGACCGAGACGTTCCTGCGCTTCTCCACCGTCGCGGGCAACCTCGGCTCGGCCGACGCCGTGCGCGACCCGCGCGGCTTCGCGCTGAAGTTCTACACCGAGGAGGGCAACTACGACCTCGTCGGCAACAACACCCCGGTCTTCTTCATCCGCGACGCGATCAAGTTCCCCGACTTCATCCACACCCAGAAGCGCGACCCGTACACCGGCTCCCAGGAGGCCGACAACGTGTGGGACTTCTGGGGCCTCTCGCCCGAGTCCACCCACCAGGTGACCTGGCTCTTCGGCGACCGCGGCATCCCCGCGTCCTACCGCCACATGGACGGCTTCGGCTCCCACACCTACCAGTGGGTCAACGCCGCGGGCGAGCAGTTCTGGGTGAAGTACCACTTCAAGACCGACCAGGGCATCGAGAACCTCACCGCCGAGGACGCCGCCGTCCTCGCCGGGCAGGACCCCGACTCCCACCATCGCGACCTCCGCGAGGCCATCGAGCGCGGCGAGTACCCGTCGTGGACCGTCCAGGTCCAGATCATGCCCGCCGCCGACGCCGCGACCTACCGCTTCAACCCGTTCGACCTCACGAAGGTCTGGCCGAACGCCGACTACCCGCGCATCACCATCGGCAAGCTAGAGCTCAACCGCAACCCCGACAACGTGTTCGCGGAGGTCGAGCAGTCCGCGTTCAGCCCCGCGAACTTCGTCCCCGGCATCGGGCCCAGCCCCGACAAGATGCTCCAGGGCCGCCTGTTCGCCTACGGCGACGCGCACCGCTACCGTGTCGGCATCAACGCCGACCAGCTCCCGGTCAACCGCCCGCACGCGACCACGGCGCGCAACGGCAACCGCGACGGCCTCGGCTACGACGGCCGCCACGCCGGTGCGAAGAACTACGAGCCGAACTCCTTCGGCGGCCCGAACGAGACCGGTCAGCCCCTGTGGGCCCCCGTCCAGGTCTCCGGCCCCACCGGCGAGTGGGAGACCCCGCGCCACGCCGAGGACGACGACTTCGTCCAGGCCGGGGACCTCTACCGCCTCATGACCGCCGGAGAGCAGGACCGCCTCATCGCCAACCTCGCCGGGTTCATCGCCAAGGTCACCCGCGACGACATCGCCGAACGGGCCATCGCCAACTTCGCCAAGGCCGACGCCGACTTCGGCGCCCGCCTCACCGAAGCGGTCGCGAAGCTCCGCTAGACGCCGGGCGCACCGCGGTCCCCAAGAAGAAGCCGCCGGGGACCGCGGACCGCACCCGACCCGGCTCTGCCGCATCGGGCCCCCTGTCTGAGGAACCCCGATGAGAGCCGCAGCCGCCCCGGGTTATCAGGGCTTTCCCGGAACGGCGAGACGAGGGCCCCACGCCACCAGGCATGGGGCCCTCGGCCTTTCGCTTTCATAAGGGGCTCAGTCGATGTCTAGGTACCCGGCGGTGGGGATCACGCCGTCGTCGTACCAGCCGCGCTGCCAGGGCGCCGGTGCCTGCACGGGGATCTCCGGCGCGCACGGCACTGGTTGGAGCGCATAGTCGATGATCATCTCGTCGTCCTCCATGTCGTCGCGGAGGATGACCCGGCCGTGCCACCCGTCCTCGGTCACGAGCATCCACGTCAGGTAGGAGCGGCCGCCGTCGGGGATGAGGGCCCGTGTGCCGATCGCCTTGCACAGCAACGTGGTCACATGTAGCTCGCTCAACCCGCCGAGGAGATCGGCGAGGACCTGGCCGGCGTCCAACTCCGTGTCGAAGTCGGACCCCGGGCGCAGACCCGACTGGATCAGCACGATAAGCTTCGGTCCTTCATATTCGTCGAACTCGCTTATGGTTCCGGCGAACACGGCGGCAGGAGTGAGCGGCCACTGGGCGAGGACCGCCTCTTTCACCCGCGCGGGGGACGCGGATGAGGCGAAGTTGATCAGGTAGTCCATGGGCTCACGGAGCTCCTCGGTTGTGGCGTGGATGAAGTCGGTAGATCTCGGCAGCGCGATCCCAATCGGACTCGGAGAGGTTTCGGTCCGCCATACGGCTCCTAGGCCACACCCCTACTGGCTTACCGGCGGTGACGAGTGCTTTGAGCGCCTTGAACTGTTCCCGGGTGAGCTGCTCGAATCCGGTACCAGACACGGGGAACACAGTTCCATTGCCGTGTACGCCCCAGATGCGGCCGTTGAGCTCGTACTGCCCCGTCTTGCCATTCCAAAACGCCTTGCCCGTACGGATCGCGTCGAGGTCGCCTTCGACGTCGACGCCAGGCAGAATAACTGTGTTATCGGCTTTGATCCGGGACCCGCGATCGATCCGGGCGAGTCGGTGCCGTCGCGGCATAGGCGGCCGGATCTCGCCGTGGGTCGGTTTGCGGATCGGCGCCCCGTTCCCGGAGTCCGATAACGGCGGTCGCGCTCTAGGACTCGGAACGGCACCCCCGCCCGAAGTGCTGGCGATGACTGCCAGGTAGGAATGCCACTTCCCGTCTCCGGCGCTGAGGAGGCGCTGCGCCTCCTCGATCTTCCCGATGCCGCCGTGAAGCTGCCCGAGCCCTTCGGTGACCTGCTCGCTGGCAGATCCGACGGTGGTGGCCCGGGTCTTCTCGTAGACGCGTCCGAGCTGGTCGGCGGCGCCTTTCAAGTTCGCGCGGGACTCGCGGCTGCGCTCGACGAGCGCGGACAGTTCGGCGATGAGGTTGCTCAGCAGCGACACGGGCGGCTCCAGGGAGCTGAGGGGGGACGGCTGCCTGCCAATCGTACCGAAATGACCCGAGTCGCGCAGTCCCTCAGCGTGTCGACAAATCGACAAACGCGGCCGGGAGCACTGTGCTCCCGGCCGCGTTTGTCGTGCGTCAGATGGTGTTGGCGTACTGCTCGAAGGACTGGTTGGCGGCGAGGACCAGGGTGACGGCCTCTTCGAGCTGCTCCTTGGCCTGCTGCCACTGGCCGAGGGCCTCGCCGGGGAGGGCGCTGGAGGTGTCCTGGGTGGCGGCGCTGCCGGTGCCGATCGAGGTCTCGATCTGCGTCTGGGCCGCGCCGATCTGGCCGATCGCCTCGTTCGCCTGCTCGATCGCGGACTGGATCTGAGCCTTGATCTCTGCGGTACTCGCCACGGGGCAGTCCTCTTTCACGGGTCGAGGGCCGACACGGCCCAGGTCGGTGGGTACAACGGTAGCCGCGTTGCGCGGCCCGCGTGAACCGCCGCGGCGGGACGCCCGTCTCGTTCAGGACGGGCGCCCGCCCTCGGGGGCCCTAGGGCTTCAGCGACTCGTAGACGGCGTCGACCAGGTCGTTGACGCGCAGGTCGTTCCCTTCCAGCAGTTCCGATCCGCGGTTGGGCGTGTACCCGAACGCGATCCCGTTGGCCGGGTCGGCGAACGCGAACGAGCCGGTGGCGCCGCCGTGGCCGAAGCTCCCGGCGGGGATCGACGCCGGGACCATCGGCCCGCCGGGGACCATGAAGCCCAGGCCCCAGTCGGTGCGGATGTTGAGCACCTCGTCGCGGCCGCTCGCGTAGACCGTCCCGGCCTGCTCGGCGAGCGCGGGGCCGAACAGGCGGACGCCCTCGACCTCGCCGATGGTGGCGGCGAACAGCTTCGCGAGGCCGCGGGCGTTCGCCGTCCCGTCGGTCGACGGTGCTTCCACAAGGGAGTACCTGGGGTCGTCGGCGGACTCCCAGCCGATCTGGAGGCTGCCGTACATCGCGCGGAACGTCAGGGTGCCCGGGTCTGCGAGCGCCGCATAGAGTCCCGCGAGTTCGGGCACGCCGATGCCGAGCATGACCTCCTCGACGTTGTTCGGCACCACGAGCTTTGCGAGGCGGGGGAGTTCCGCCTCGGGGAGCCCGATGAAGCAGTCGAGGCCCAGCGGCCGGGCGACGGCCTCGGCGAAGTACGCCCCGATTGTGCTCCCGGTGACCTCCCTGACGACCGCGCTCAGCAAGTGCCCGAACGTGACGCCGTGGTACCCGTGCGCCGTGCCCGGCGTCCACTGGGGAGTCGCGGAGGCGATGGCGTCGAAGACCGGTCCGCCCTCCACGAGGCCCTCGAACGTCACGGGCGCGTGTTCGAGCGAGACGACGCCGGAGCGGTGCGAGAGCACCTGCCGGAGGGTGATCGCGTCTTTCCCGTTGGCGCCGAACGCGGGCCAGTGCTCGGCGACGGACCGGTCCAGGTCCAGGCGCCCTTCCTCGACCAGGTGCAGGACCGCGATCGAGGCCATGGCCTTGGTGGTCGAGGCGATCGGGGCGAGGGTGTCGGCCGTCCAGGCGGCGCCGGTCGCGGGGTCGGCGGTGCCGCCCCAGAGGTCGACCACGTTGCGGCCGTTGAGGAAGACCGCGACGGCGGCGCCGACCTCGTCCCGTTCGGTGAAGTTCTGCTCGAAGCGCTCGCGGACGGCCGTGAACCGCGGGTCCGCGGTGCCGTCGACAGGGGTGGTGTGCATGGCGTGTCCTTCCGGGAATTGCCTACCTTCCGTTCGGTAGGCTAACCTACCGACCGAGCGGTAGGCAAGGGGGCCATGGCTTCCGCGCGTTCTCCCCGAAAGGCGCTTTCGGCACGGAGTGGAGGTTGAGTACGCTCCGTGTCGGAGGGCATACTCGACTCCTGGACTTCCGGAAGGGGACACCCGATGCCGCTGGACGAGACGGACCGCGAGAAGTGGATGGGGATCCTCGACGGCCTGCCGGCCGACGAGACCCCCGATCCCGAGGACCGCATCAAGAACGAGGCCAACATCTCCGCGTTCCTCGGCAGCATGTGGCTCCACTCGACCATCCCCGAGGTGCAGGGCGTCTCGGTGCCCGAGCTCCAGATGGTCGCCGTGCAGTACTTCGTCAACCGCGCCGACGCCTACGCCGCCGCGAGCCTCGCGACGCTCGCGGACCTCGCCGACTCCCCGGGCGGCCGCCGCGCCGCAGTCAAGGGCCTGGAACGCCTTGGGCGCCTCGGCGTCCCGGCCCCGAGCTGGTACGGCGAGGAGCTGGTGCTCGACGCGTGCTGGGAGTCCGGCGACGTCTACGGCGACTGCCGCACGTTCTTCATGTCGTTCCGCGCGCCCAGCGGCGACTTCGCGCTCTCGTACACCGTCGACTACTCCGACTACCACTTCGACATGGTCTCGACCTGCGGCCACCATCCCGACATCGGCGAGCTGCTGCGCCCGCACACCGAGCGGAACTCGATCTTCCACGACCGGCTGTACCCGCCGCGCCCGTGCGAGCCCGAGGCGGTCTTCAAGGGCACCTTCAGGTCCCTGAAGGACTGGGACATCTTCTGCGTGGGCGGCGACTCGACGAAGCTCGACTTCACCTTCGTGTCGATCCGCGCGCTGTGGAAGGCGCGCATGCGGATGCTCCCGCAGCTGGAGATCGACACGTCCGAGATGATCCCGCCGACCGACGACGAGCAGGCCCTGCGCAACGGCGCGTTCCTGATGTACCTCATCACCGGCGACCGCAAGCTCGACGAGCCGCACATGAAGGCCATCGACGAGATGTGCTGGTTCCACGGCTTCAACGGCTTCTCCGTCAGCCCCGTCAGCTCCTACGTCTTCCTGGAGCGCTACCTCCCCGGCAAGTACCAGCCCCACGACCCCGTCGTCCGCGCCGTCCGCGACCTCATGCCCGACTTCGTCACCTGGGCTGCCAACGTCACCGACGTCCCCCTCGAAGCCGTCCCCCACCTGGAGTACAAGACCGGCCAGTACCTCAAGGGCTATCCCAAGTGGAAGGCCATGAACCCGAAGATAGACCGCATCCCCCGCCCCCGCTCCCTCTGACATGCGAACACTCCACATCGTCACCCATCCCGAGGCGACGCACCACGTCGAACGCGTCGTGGGCGGGTGGCACGACTCGGACCTGACGCCCCGCGGTCTCGCTGCCGCGCAGGCGATCGCGACCGCCCTCGGTGCTGGCGGCTCGGATCTACGAGGTGGTCGGCGAGATCGTCGAGCGGCCCTTCGCGCACCAGGTAGTCGTGACCCACGGGTACGCCTTGACGTTCGTCGTGGCCGCGTGGATTCGGATGCCGGTCGAGTCGCTCGGGTACGCGGTGTTCAAGGCGCCCTCGGGGAGTGTCACCACACTGGTCGAAGACGACTTTCATCGGAGTCGCGTGGTGGCTCGGCTCGGCGATGCCCGGCATCTCGACGTGCAGGGTGGAGGCGGCGCCAGTTCTGGGAGCGGCCGCTTAGGTAGGGGCTGTCGAGGCGTTTGGCGAGGGTGCCCTGCGGGTCGGCGGGCGGGTCGCTGGTCCAGGGGCGGGTGCACCAGTTGTCGCCGCCGAGGCCGAGGCTGTCGAGGACGATGCGGCGGTAGATGTACGGCTCGTGGCGGACGTCGACGCTGTTGAGGGCGAGGACGTCGAAGACGACGACCGCGGCGGGGTAGGCGTGGGCGAGGCGGGCCGCCTCGGCCGGGTCGGTGTAGAGGCGGCGGGCGGCGGTGGGGGAGAGGACGAGCTCGCCGTCGAGGGCGGTGCCGCGGAGGTCGGCGATGCCGCCGAGTTCGGGGAAGCGGTCGGCGAGGTCGGTGCCGTAGCGGGTGAGCATCCGCCAGCGCCCGTCCCGGGCGCCCGCGACGACGCGGACGCCGCCGTGCTCGCGCTCGTAGGACCAGCCGCCCCGCGTGGGCGGCGGTCCGGGGACGGGCAGCATCGGTGCGGGCAGGTCCACCTGCTGAGCTTAGGACGAATAACGTAGGAACTCTCAGGTTTCACTCCTGCCGCTCCCGCATCGGTGTCATCCTGAGGCCATGGCGATCTGGAGCGGGGCGATAGCGTTCGGGCTGGTCAGCATCCCGATCAAGGTCACCGCGGCCACCGGCAGCCACGACCTGGGCCTTCACCAGTACCACGCGGCCGACGAGGGCCGGATCAGGTACTTGAAGGTCTGCGAGATCGACGACGAGCCGGTGGACCCCGACGAGATCGTCAAGGGCTTCGAGACCCCTGACGACGAGGTGGTCCTCCTCGACGATGACGACCTGAAGGACCTCCCCGTGAGCACCTCGAAGATCATCGAGGTCCTGGAGTTCGTGCCCGGCGAGCAGATCGACCCGATCTACTACGACAAGAGTTACTACCTCGAACCGGACAAGACGGGCGCCCGCCCGTACGCCCTCCTGCGCGAGGCCCTCGTCGCGCAGGGCCGCATCGCGGTCGTGAAGGTGACGCTGCGCCGCCGCGAGAGCCTGGCCGCGCTGCGCCCCCGCGGCGAGGCCCTGGTCATGCACACGATGCTGTGGCCCGACGAGATCCGCAAGCCGCAGACCGCCGACCTCGACGGGGACGTGCGCGAGCAGGAGCTGGCGATGGCCGGGACGCTCATCGACGCCATGGCCGCCGATTTCCACCCCGAGGGCTACACCGACGCCTACCAGGAGGCCCTCGCCGACCTCATCGAGGCGAAGCACGACGGCCGCACCGCCCCGAAGTCGAAGCGGGAGCGGCCGAAGGCGAAGGTCATCGACCTCATGGACGCGCTGCAGAAGTCCGTGGACCAGAAGCAGCAGCGGCCCGCGAAGAAGGCGGCCAAAAAGGCCACGGCCAAGAAGGCGGCGAAGAAGACCGCCAAGAAGGCCGTCCGCAAGGCCCCCGCCAAGAAGACCGTGAAGAAGACCGCCGCCCGCAAGAGCGCCTGACTCACCGGGTGAGGCGCCTGCGCTTGGCCGCGCTCCTCGCGGCCCGCCGCGGGCCGATCATCTCGTCCAGCCGCTCGCGAGCGGGCCCCGCCGGGGCCGCGTGGTCGTCCATGTCCGCCCACGGGTCCGCCTTGCGCGCCAAGCGCCTCCGGATCGTGCGGATGGTGTGGCCGCCGGGGACGGCGCGGCCGAGTTCGCTCCAGTCGAGGGGCACGGCCACGCCCGCGCCGGGCCTGGCCCGCAGCGTGTACGGGGCCGCGAAGGTCTGGGCCCGGCCGTTGCGGTTGACGTCGAGGAAGATCCGGCCCGCGCGCTTCTCGATGCGGTGCTGGACGGTGAGCAGGTCCGGGTCGGCGCGGGCGAGGTGCGCGGCGAGGTCGCCCGCGAGGTCGCGGACGAACCGGAAGTCCTCACTCCGGTCCAGTGGCGCCACGACGTGGAAGCCGCGCCCGCCGGTGGTCTGGAGGAACGGCGTGAATCCGAGCTCGGCGAGGAGGTCGCGGACCCGCCGCGCCACGTCCCGCAGCGCCGCCGCCGGGGCGCCGTCGGTCCCGTCGCCGGGCGGGTCGATGTCGACCACCAGCCGGTCCGGGAAGTCGATGGCCTCCACCGTGGAAGGCCGGATGTGGAACTCGATCGCACTGTGCGCCGCCAGGTAGACGAGGGTCGCCTCGTCGTCGCACACGACCGACTTCGCGGGCGTGCCGTCGCGCTTCGGGAGCGTCACCGTGCGGACCCACTCGGGGAAGTAGTCCATCGCGTGCCGCTGGAAGAACCCCTCCGCGCCGATCCCGTCGGGGTGGCGCAGCAGCGTCAGCGGCCGCCCCGCGAGGTGGGGGAGCATCATCGGCGCCACCGTTCGGTAGTGGTCGAGCACGTCGGCCGCGGTGATTCCCTCGCCGGGGTACATCTCCTTGTCCGGGTGGGGCACTTTGAAACGCCGGCCCCCGGCCTCCGTGTACTCCGGCCGGGCCATCAGGCGGCCTCCCTGACCACGTCCCGGGCCGCCTTGTCCGTGCGTTCGCCCTGGAACCGCGGGTGGCGGAGCATCCCGTCGGCCGTCCATTCCGTGAACGCGACCTGGACGACCAGCTCGGGCCGCACCCAGTGCGCGCGCTCGCGGACCGGGTCCTTGAACGGGCTCTTCGCCTCGGCGAGCGCGTCCATGCGTGCACGCAGGTCCCGCAAGGTGGCGTCGTCGTACCCGGTGCCCACCTTCCCCGCGTAGCGCAGCGGGCCGCGCCCGTCGTGGTAGCCGATGAGGAGCGCCCCGAAGCCGGTGCGCGCGCCCTGCGGGTCGGTGAACCCGCCGACGACGAACTCCTGGCCGCGCACGCACTTGAGCTTGAGCCAGTTCTTCGACCGGCCGCCGTGGTAGCGCGAGGCGGCGCGCTTCGCGATGACGCCCTCCCATCCGCGCCCGCACGCCTCCGCGAAGAACGCTTCGCCGTCCGAATTGCGGTGCACGGAGTACCGCAGCGGGTCCCGGAACGTGAAGGCGGCCCGCAGGAGCCGCTTGCGGTCGCGCAGCGGCAGGTGCGTGACGTCCTCGCCCTCGATCGACAGGAGGTCGAACAGGTAGTAGTGGACGCGCACCCCCGTCGCGGCGATCCGGGCCGGATCGGTCAGGTGGATCCGGGACTGGAGCCGCGCGAAGCTCGTCTGCGCACCGTCGAAGGCCACGATCTCGCCGTCCGCGGTGAACCGCGGCCCGCCGAGGTCCGCGAGCGCCGCGACGAGTTCCGGGAACCCGGCCTCGATCGGCCGACCCGTGCGCGACCACAGTCGCGGCGCGCCCCCGTCGCGGCCCGCGACGGCCCGCATCCCGTCGAGCTTGCGCTCGAACACCCAGTCGGGGCCGGAGAACCGGCGCTCGGTGGGCGTGGCGAGCATCGGGTCCCGGAACCCGGTCATGACTCGTTCCCCCGTGCCATGCCCGCTCAATACCCGCCCCCGGACCTCGGTAAACGCTCCCCGCCCGCGTGCAGCAGCGCCTCCGCGGCCATCGTGCGCGCGTACAGGACCCGCCGCCCCACCCGGTGGCGCGTCACCAGGCCCGCCGCGTGGAGCAGCCCCAGCTGCTGCGAGACCCCGCCCATGCTCAGGCCGCACCGGTCCGCGAGGTCGGTCGTGGACGCGGGCTCGCCCAGGGCCGCGAGCAGGCCCGCGCGCGTCGGCCCGACGACCCCCGCCAGAGCCCCCGCGGCCTGCGGGGCGGCCGCCTGCCACAGCAGGCCCAGGCCCCGCGGCGGGTACCGGACCGTGGGCTGCCACGGCGCGGCCGTCAGCGAGAAGATCCGGTCCCCGCCGAACACCGTCGGCACCAGCAGCAGCCCCCGGCCGTCCAGAGACTCCGACACCGAGAACGGGGAGTCGATCCGCAGCACGCCCTCCCGGTCCCACGAGACCGGCGCCGCCAGGTCCGCGAACAGCCGCTGCGCCCCGCCCTCGGCCAGCAGCCGCGACCGGTGCAGCAGGTCCCGCTCGCACAGCGTCCTGATCCGCGGCCACCACGGCGCGAGCGCGGCCTCCCAGTACCGCTCGACCATCCCCGCGAGCCGCTCCGCGCCCGCGTCCAGGTCCGCGCCGAACGCCTCGATCGCGGGCGTCGCCGGGAGCATGTCCAGCCCCGACCGGAACCGCTCCGGGTCCAGGCGCCGCATCGCCGCCAGCTCCGTCGCCAGGTCCGGCATCGACGTCGCCGGAGGCGGCGCCAGGAACGCCGGGAGCCCGTCGGTCGGCACCGGCACCAGGTCGAACAGCAGCCGCAGGTCCATGCCCCGCAACCGCTCCGCCGCACTGCGGACCCACCGCCGGTGCAGCTGGTGCTCCGCGGGCGCCTTGAGCACGCGGATGCTCGCGGTCACCTCCCACAGCGGCGACAGCGCGAACCGCAGGTTCGCCAGGTCCGCGACGCCCAGACGCAACTCGATCACCCCGCGAATTTAGCCCCGGCCGAATCCATTGCCGGACCCGCCCGTGCCGCCGGACGCTCGTTCGATGACCACCGCACCGCCCGCACCCGCCCGCCGCTCCGACCGCCTGAGCGCCAACCCCGACCTCCGCAACCTCTTCACCGCCGCCGCGGCCGCCAAACTCGGCGCCCACTTGTCCTATGTGGCCGTCCCGTTCGTCGCCATCGAAGTCCTCGGCGCCAGCGCCGCGGAGGTCGGCGCGCTCGCCGCGCTGGCGGTCGCCGCAGACCTCCTGTTCGGACTGCCCGCTGGCGCGTGGGTCGACCGGGTCCGCAAGCGCCGCTTGATGGTCGCCGCCGACCTCGCCCGCGCGGCACTGCTGCTCAGCGTCCCGGTCGCCTGGTGGCTGGACGCGCTCACGATCTGGCAGCTGTTCGCCGCGGTGTTCCTCGCCGGGCTCGGGACCACGGTGTTCGAGATCGCGCAGCAGTCGCTCCTGCCCGCGATCGTCGACCGCGACAAGCTCACCGGCGCGAACGGGCGGCTCGTCGCCCTCGACTCGGCCCTGACGATCGGCGGCCGCGGGGTCGCCGGGTTCGCGGTCGCGCTCGTCGGCGCCCCGCTCGCCGTGCTGGGCAACGCGATCGGGTACGCCTGGTCGGCGCTGTTCGTGCGCCGCATCGGCGACGAGCCCGCCCCGGCCCGCACCCGCCTCGGGGCCACGGACCTCACTGAGGGCGCCCGGCACGTGTGGCGGCACCCGGCCCTGCGGGCGCTCGCCCTCTCCGGGGCCGCGAACAACTGCGCGATCCAGCTGTTCCTGACGATGCTGCCGCTGGTGTGGCTCGACGCGGGACTGTCCCCGGCCGGACTCGGCGTCATGCTCGCGGTCGGCGGCGCGGGGAGCCTCGCAGGGGCAGCCGCGGCGCGGCGCCTCCGCGCCCGGCTCGGCACCGGACGCTCACTGTGGATGATCGGCGCCCTTGCAGCACTGCCTGCGCTGTGCCTCCCGCTCACCGGGATCGGCATGTGGACCTGGGCCGCGGGCGCCGCCTGGGCCCTCGTCGGCGCCTCCGTCGGCGTCGCGAACGTGGTGGGCATGAGCCTGCGTCAGCAGCTCACCCCCGACGCGCTCCTGGGCCGCATGAACGCCGCGTTCCGCTTCGCGTTCATGGGCGCGGTCGCGCTCGGGGCGTCGGCCGCGGCGCTCATCGGCGAGCTCGCGTCGCCGCGGACCGCGATCGCGGTGGGCGCGGCCGGGATGGCGGTGCAGTGGACGATCACGTTCGCTGCCCGCCGCTCCCTCGCCGCGCCGCAAAGTTCACTTGTGGAGTGACGGCCGGTAGATGAACTCCTGGATGCGGCCGTCGTAGGTGCTGGTCTCGATGAGTTCGAGGTCGAAGTCCTCGGCGCCCGCGAAGATCGGGGCCGACCCGTTCCGGCCGGTGATGACCGGGAACAGCGTGATCTGGACCCGGTCCACCAGGCCCGCGGCCATGAGCGCCCGGTTGAGCGCGAGGCACCCGTGCGAGCGCAGCGGCACCTCCGACCGCTCCTTGAGGCGCCCGACCACGTCCACGGCGTCGCCGCGCACGAGGGTCGCGTCGTGCCAGTCGAGCGGCTCCTCCAGCGTGTCGGACACGACCGTGGCAGGGGTCGTGATCATCCGCGTCACCCACGGGTCGCGGACCTCCGACTCGTCGCCGGCTGCGGCCAGCATCGACTGGAAGCTGCGGAACGTGTTGCCCCCGAAGACCATCCGCTGGTCCCGGGAGTACTGGTCGAGGCGGTGGGCCAGGAACTCGGGGCCCTGCTTGCCCCAGTACCCGCCCCAGTCGCCGCCGGTGGCGGCGCCGAAGCCGTCGAGGCTGGTGAAGACGTCGAAGGTGTACTCGGCGGTCATGTGGAACTCCTTGCGGTCGATGGGTCGCGTACCAGTCCAGACTGGCCCCGCCGCCGGAATTCATCGCCCGTTTCAGGCCCTCGGGATGTCCTTCCCCGTGGGCCGGTACTCGGTGAGCACGATCCGGCCGTCGAGCACCCGGTGGTCCGCCAGCTCCAGGTCCGCGGCGGCTGCGGCGGAGAACGTCGAGTCCCGCCCCGCGTCCCCCGCGAACAGCGGGAACGTGAGGATGCGGACCCGGTCCACGAGCCCCGCCGCGAGCAGCTGGTCCGCGAGGGACAGGCTGCCCCACGTGCGGATCGGGTCCCCGTCGCCCGCCTTCATCGCCGCGATCCCCGACGCCAGGTCGGTCTCGATCCGCGTGTTCGGCCACGGCACCTCGGTGAGCGTGGTCGAGAAGACCGTCTTGTCCAGCGCCATCGTCGGCTCGTACGTGTCGCCCCAGGCCGCGGCCGGGAGCGCCGCGAACGCCTCGTACGTGCGCCGCCCCATGACGACCCGCTGCGGCTTCGCGGACTCCGCGTCGATCCAGGCCCCCAGCTCCGGCCCGTAGTACCCGAAGTAGCCGGGCAGCCCGTCGCTCCCGGCCCAGCCGTCCACCGACACGAACAGGTCCACCGTGAGTGTGCTCGCCATGATCCGGCCTCCTGCGGCGTGCTTGACGGCGGTGCCCGCGTCGCCGCGCCCGCGGTCCCTCCCGCATCCTAAACTCCGGGACCGACACCGGCCCCCGATCGGCCCCGCGGTGAATCCGGGGCCGCCGCCTCGTCTTACCGGTAGCGGCGCCGCCCCGGCGCCCCGAACCGGGAGACCCGCCCATGACCACCACCGAACCGAGCCCTCCGGCGACGCGGACCCTGAACCCCCGCCTCGCCCTCGTGCTGCTGGCGCTGCCCTCCATGCTCATCGCGATCGACATCAGCGTGCTCAGCGTGGCGCTGCCGCAGATGGCCGCGGACCTGCGGCCGACCCCGACCGAGCTGCTGTGGATGAACGACATCTACGGCTTCATGGTCGGCGGCACCATGATCACGATGGGCGCGATCGGGGACCGGATCGGCAGGCGGCGGCTCATCGTGTGGTGCTCGGCGGTGTTCGCGCTGGCGTCGGCGCTGGCCGCGTTCGCGGTGGAGCCGTGGATGATCATCGCGATGCGGGCCGTGATGGGCGTGGCGGGCGCGGCGATCATGCCCGCGTCGATGGCCCTGATCGGCCGGTTGTTCCCGGACCCGAAGCAGGCCGTGCGGGCCATGGGCGCGTACATGACGTGCTTCCTGACGGGCATGGCCGCGGCGCCGCTCATCGGTGGCCTGATGATGGCGCAGTGGTGGTGGGGCTCGGTGTTCCTGCTGGGCGTGCCCGTCATGCTCGTGACGCTCCTCGCGGCGCCGCGGCTGCTGCCGGAGTACCGGGCCGAGTCCGCCGGGCGGATCGACCTGCTCAGCGCCGCACTGTGCCTCGCCTCGATCCTGCTGGTCGTGGCCGCCCTGAAGCTGCTCGTCAACGGCGGATGGTCGTGGACGGCCGGGGCCGCGGCCGCCGCCGGCCTGGGTCTCGGCTGGGTGTTCGTGCGCCGCCAGCGCGCCCTTGACGACCCGCTCGTGGACCTGGCGCTGCTGCGCCGGCCCGGCGTCGCCCGCGTCATGTGGGTGCTGTTCCTGACGGCCCTGCTCATGGGCGGGACCTCGCTGTTCTGGGCGTTCTACCTGCAGGACGTGCAAGGGCTCTCGCCCCTCTACGCGGCCCTGTGGCTGCTGCCCTCCACCGTGGCGATGATGTGCGCCTCGAACCTCGGGCCGTGGCTCGGGCAGCGGATGGCGCCCGCCAAGGTCGTCATGATCAGCCTCGCGGTGATGACCGCCGGGTTCGCCTGCTACGCGACCGCCACGAGCGGCCCGGCCGGGATCGCCGCGGTGGTCGCCGGGAGCGTCTTCGCCACGGCCGGGATCGGGGCGGCGTTCCCGTTCCTGATGAACGACGTCATCTCGCGGGCCCCGCAGGAGCGGGCCGGTTCGGCGGCGTCGTTCGTGCAGACCGCCAACGAGATCGGGATCGCGACGGGCCTGGTGGTGCTCGGCAGCATCGGCACCGTCGTCTACCGGTCCCGGATGGGCGAGGACTCCGGGTCCTGGGTGGACGGCTTCCGGGACGCGGTGCACAACCCCGAACTGCTGCAACGCGTCAGCGAGTCCTTCACGGCAGGGTTCCGCACGGTCGGCCTCGTGGGCCTCGCCGTGATGGCGGTCGTCCTTGTCCTCTACGCCGCCCGCGTGCGCACCGCGGACTAGCGGATCACCAGGGAGAACGGCACCTCGTGGTGCCCCGGGTCGATCTTGTCGGGCGAGGCGATGATGTCGAGCACGCGGTTCGCGAGGGCCTCGCGGCCCGGGGCCACAGTGGAGAACGCGGGGATCGAGTAGCGGCCGTCGGCGATGTCGTCGAAGCCCATGACCCGCACCCGCTCCGGGACGGCCAGGCCCCGCACCCCGAGCGTGTACAGCGCCCCGAGCGCGAGCGAGTCGTTGAAGCACAGGAGACCGTCGAACACGGACCCGGCGTCGATGAGCCGCTGGGCGGCGAGCGCCCCCTCGGCGCGGTTGAACTCCTGCACGTGCCCCGTCAGCGAGTCGTCGAGTTCGATCCCGGCCCTGCGGAGGGCCAGCGCGTAGCCGTCGAAGCGGTCGCGGGAGGTCTCCGTGGGGCCCTCGTCCTGGACGCCGATCGTGGCGATCCTGTTGCAGCCCTGGGCGATCAGCTCTGCGGTGGCTGCGGCCGCGGCGGCCACGTTGTCGATGCCGACGTGGTGCTCCCGCTCGCCCGCGACGCGCTCGCCGTGCTCGCCGACGAGGACGAGCGAGACGTCCCGGCGGCGGTGCTCCACGTCGGCGGCGTCGAGGCCGAGGGGGCTGAGGATGAGGCCGTCGATGGCGGGCAGGCCGGTGCCGTCGAGCGCCTCCAGCTCGCGTTCGCGCGAGCCGCCGGTCTGCGAGACGAGGACCGTGAGGTTGCGGTCGCGGGCGACGTCGACGAAGACCGAGGCCAGCTCGGCGAAGTACGGTTCGGCGAGCGTCGGCAGCGCGAGCGCGAGGACCCCGCTGGAGCCGCGGCGGAGCTGGCGGGCGGCGAGGTTCGGGCGGTAGCCCAGCTCCTCGATCGCGACCAGGACCTTCTCGCGGACCTCGGCCCCCACCCAGCCGGTGTTGTTGACGACGTTCGAGACGGTCTTGGGGCTGACGCCCACGCGCGCGGCGATGTCGGCGAGGGTGACACGGGGTTGGGCCATAGGACTCTCTCTGTGAGGGCGGGGCGCGAAATCGCTCAGTCGATGATAGCGGCCCGGCTGGTACATTCAACGTTGAATTAGACCGATGAGGGAGTCGCGAATATGAACAGCCAGTCGCCGGTGCACGGCATCCGGGCGAGCCGCCAGGAGGTCGCGCGGCCGCGCCCGCAGATGCTCCGGGAGTCGTTCCTCGACCTGAGCGGGGAGTGGGGCTTCGCCCACGACGACGGGGACCGCGGCCTCGCCGAGGGGTGGTGCGACGGCCGGGCCCTGACGCGGTCGATCACGGTCCCGTTCCCGCCCGAGTCGGCGGCGTCCGGGATCAGCGAGACCGGGTTCCACCCGGTGGTCTGGTACCGCCGCGAGCTCGCCGCCGCCGACCTCGGCGCGGTCGGGCACGGGCCGGGACGGCGCCTGATCGTCCACTTCGGCGCCGTCGACTACCGCGCGAGCGTGTGGCTCGACGGCCGCCTGGTCGGCGCCCACCAGGGCGGCCACACGCCGTTCGCCCTGGACCTCACCGACCACCTCGGCGCGGGACCGCACGTCCTGGTGGTGCGCGCCGAGGACGACCCGCACGACACCGCCCAGCCCCGCGGCAAGCAGGACTGGCACGAGGACCCGCACGCCATCTGGTACCACCGCACCACCGGCATCTGGCAGCCCGTATGGCTCGAATCCGTTGCGGCCCTGCACGTCACGGACGTCCGCTGGACCTCCGACCTCACCCGCGGCACCGCCACCGCGCAGGTGACCCTGAACCGCCGCGCCGACGCGGACGTGACCGTGCGGATCGCCCACGAGGGCGCCGTGCTCGGCGAGGCGCAGGCCCGCGCCGCGGGCACGCAGGTCACGGTGACCGTGCCGCTCGCCGGGCAGGACAACGGGCAGAACTACGAGCGGCTGCTGTGGCGGCCCGGCTCGCCGGTGCTCCTCGACGCCTGGGTGGGCGTGGGGGAGGACGTCGTCGCGGGCTACCTCGGGCTCCGCTCCGTGGGCGTCGCCGACGGCCGGTTCCTGCTCAACGACCGCCCGGTCGTGCTGCGCTCCGTACTGAGCCAGGGCTACTGGCCCGAGACGCACCTCGCCGCCACCGAGTCCGACCTGCGCCGCGAGGCGGAGCTGATCGCCGAGATGGGCTTCAACTCCGTGCGCGTCCACCAGAAGGTCGAGGACCCGCGCTTCCTGTACCACGCCGACCGGCTCGGGCTCCTGGTCTGGGGCGAGATGCCCGCGGCCTACAGCTTCTCCGACGAGGCCGCGGCCCGCACGGTCGCCGAGTGGACCGAGGCGGTGCGCCGCGACGCCTCGCACCCGTCGATCGTGACCTGGGTGCCGCTCAACGAGTCCTGGGGCGTCCAGCACATCGCCTCCCGCGAGGACCAGCGCGCGTTCGCCGAGGCGCTCTACCACCTGACGAAGGCCCTCGACCCGACCCGCCCGGTCATCTCGAACGACGGCTGGGAACTGGGCACCTCCGACCTGTGGACCGTCCACGACTACGAGTCCGACGGCGGCGTGCTCGCCGAGCGGTACGACGTGCCCGAGGCGGACCTGCGCGCCTACCTCGACGGCACCGGCCCCGCGGGGCGGCGCATCCGCCTGCGCGGCACCGTGGACCGCGGCGAGCCGGTCATGCTCACCGAGTTCGGCGGCGTCAAGTGGGCCACCGGGCCCGAGGCCGACGACGCGTGGGGCTACTCCGAGGCCGCCAGCGCCGACGACTACGACCGCCGGGTCGGCGACATCCTCCGGGCCGTCCAGGGCGCCTCGATCGGCCACCGCGGCCGCCGGGCCGGGCTCGCGGGCTGGTGCTGGACGCAGCTGACCGACACGCTCCAGGAGGTCAACGGCCTGCTGACCGCCGAGCGGGAGCCGAAGCTGCCGATGGAGCGCCTGCGCGCGCTCGTGCTCGGCGACGACGGCCGGAAGTAGCGGCCCGCAACCGGCCGTTGCCCCGCGCAAGGGGCGTGTGATAGCGTTCGCCAAATAGTTCAGCGTTGAACTGGATCCGCCTTAGTTCAACGCTGAACTACCCCGGCAGGACAATGTCCGTCCAGCCAATGAGGAGGATCCATGTCAAGAATGAAGACGGTCGCGGCCCTCGGCGCCGCAGCGGCGCTCGGGCTCACCGCGTGCTCGAACGGCGGCACCCACGAGGCCGCCACCTCGTTCGCCGCCGACACCGAAGCCGAGATCACCTTCACCTGGTGGGGCAATGAAGAGCGGGCCGACTGGATGAACCAGGCCCTCGACCTCTTCAACGAGGAGTACCCCAACGTCGAGGTCGTGCGCAACTTCAACGCCTGGGGCGACTACTGGACCGCCCGCAACACCGAGGCCGCCGGCCAGGCCCTCCCCGACGTCCTCATGATGGACGCGGGCTACCTCGGCGAGTACGCCGACAAGGGCCTGTTCCTCGACCTCGGCGACTACCAGGGCGGCCTGCTCGACACCAGCGGGTACGCCGACACCCTGCTCCAGTCCGGCACCGTCAACGACCAGCTCGTGGGCGTCCCCATGGGCTACAACGCCTGGTCCATGATGTACAACAAGGACCTGCTCGACGAGCTCGGCCTCCCCTACCCGACCGACGACATGACCCTCGACGACCTCGAAGCCTACGTCCTCCAGGTCAACCAGGCCGGCGCCTCGCACGACCCCGCGATCTACGGCGCCTCCGACTACACCGGCGGCTTCCCCGGCTTCATCTACTCCCGCATGCAGGAGGGCGAGCCCGTCTTCACCGAGGACGGCGGCCCCGCGTTCGACGAGCAGGACGTCGTGGACTACCTCGACTCCGTCGCCGACCTGCGTGACGACGGCGACTTCTACCCGATCGAGCGCACCGTCGCCCTCGACCCGCTCGGCGGGTTCCTCGGCGGCGAGGCCGCCCTCTGGTTCAACTTCTCCACCACCGTCGCCCAGGCCATGAGCGACATCGGCACCGACAACATCGGGATGATCCAGGCCCCCACCGAGAACGGCCAGCACGTGCTCGCCGACCACCCGAGCATGCTCCTGTCCGTGGCCGCCAACTCCGACCAGCCCGACGCCTCCGCCGTCCTCGTCGACTTCCTCGCGAACTCGCCCGAGGTCAAGGCCATCTTCGGCGCCTCCCTCGGCGCGCCCCCCACCGAGGAGGGCCGCGCCGCCGTCGAGCAGTCCACCTCCGACTCCGTCGACTTCGGCTACCTCGACGCCGTCGCGGGCGAGATCACCGAGAGCTACCCGCTCCTGCCCTCCGGCTACGGCTCCATCGAGGCCAAGTGGGGCGAGCTCCACGAGCAGCTCCTCTACGGCGACATCGACACCGACCAGCTGGCGGAGGAACTGTTCTCCGAAATGGACATGCTCCTCGGATGACGACCGTGCGCCCACGCGCCCGGAACCGCTCGACCCGCGCCGGATACGCGTTCCTCTCACCGTGGCTCATCGGGTTCCTCGGCCTCACCGCCGGACCGATGATCGCGTCCCTGTACCTCTCGTTCACCGACTACAACCTCTTCACCGCACCCCAGTTCATCGGGTTCGAGAACTACCAGCGGCTCCTGACGGACTCCAACTTCCACCAGGCCGCCAAGGTCACCGCCCTGTACGTCGTCTTCGGGACCCCGATCAAGCTCGCCGCCGCGCTGGGAGTCGCCATGCTCCTGCACAACTCCCGGCGCGGCCAGGGCTTCTACCGCTCGGCCTACTACCTGCCCTCGCTCATCGGCGGCAGCGTGTCGATCGCGATCGTCTGGAAGGCCATGTTCATCGACGAGGGCATCGTGGCGCAGATCGGGTCCGTCTTCGGCGGCCCCGACGCGTCAGCGGGCGGCTGGGTCGGCGACCCCGGCCGCACGCTCCCGATGCTCATCCTGCTCACCGTGTGGCAGTTCGGCGCCCCGATGGTCATCTTCCTCGCGGGCCTCAAGCAGGTCCCCACGGAGATGTACGAGGCCGCCGAAGTGGACGGCGCCGGACCCGTGCGCCGGTTCTGGAACATCACCATCCCGCTCCTGTCCCCGGTGCTGTTCTTCAACCTGCTGCTGGAGACGATCCACGCGTTCCAGATCTTCAACTCCGCGTTCATCATCTCCAACGGCTCGGGCGGCCCCGCCCAGTCGACGCTGTTCTACACGCTGTACCTCTACTTCCGCGGCTTCCGCGACTTCCAGATGGGGTACGCGTCCGCGATGGCCTGGGTCCTGGTGGTCGTGGTCGGGCTCATCAGCCTCCTGCTGTTCCGCAGCTCGAAGTCGTGGGTGCACTACTCGGGAGACGACCGATGAGCCGAACCAAGAACGCACGCCGCACCCGCGGGTCGATCCTGTTCCACGCCTTCGCACTCGCCGTGCTCGTGGTCATCCTCTACCCCGCGGTGTGGATGCTCATGAGCTCCTTCAAGCCCAGCAGCGAGATCATCGGCGAGGTGAGCCTCCTGCCCACCGGCGGCGGCCTCCAGAACTACGCGAAGGCCCTGGAGGGCATCGGCGGGATCTCGTTCTGGACCTTCGTCCTCAACTCGCTGATCCTCGCCGTCGGGTCGGTCGTCGGCATCTTGGTGTCGTGCTCGCTCGCGGCCTACGGGTTCGCCCGCGTGAAGTTCCGCGGCCGGAACGTCTTCTTCGTGTGCATGATCGCCACGATGCTCCTGCCGTTCCACGTCGTGATCATCCCGCAGTACATCGTGTTCAACAACCTCGGCATGATCAACACGTACTGGCCCCTGCTCCTCGGCAAGTTCCTCGCCACCGACGCGTTCTTCGTGTTCCTGATGATCCAGTTCATCCGCGGCCTGCCGCGCGAACTCGACGAGGCCGCCGTCATCGACGGCGCCGGCCACCCGCGGATCTTCTTCTCGATCATCCTGCCGCTCATGAAGCCCGCGCTCGTCACCTCCGCGATCTTCGCGTTCATCTGGTCGTGGAACGACTTCTTCGGGCCGCTGCTGTACCTCAAGGAACCCGGCATGTACACGATGCCGCTCGCCTTGCGGCTCTACGTGGACCAGACCTCGACCTCCGACTACGGCGCGCAGATGGCGATGGCGATCCTGGCGCTCCTCCCGGTGCTCCTGTTCTTCTTCGCCTTCCAGCGCCAGCTCGTGGGCGGCGTCGCGACCCAGGGGCTCAAGGGATGAGCGCGCAGACCGCTCCGGAGGAGCCGCCCCGCCGGGCGGCCGAGCACCTGGTGCGCTTCGGCGGCGGGGCCCTCGGCCTGTTCGGCGAGATGATCGTCGTCGGACTCGTGGTCACCGCGCTGTCGCTCCCGCTGGTGACTGCCCTGCCGGCCGTCGCCGCGGGCACCAGGCACCTCGACCGCCACGCGTCCGACCACAGCGACGGCCTCGGCGACCTGCTGCGCGCCGCGTGGCTTGCCTTCCGGACCGGCTGGGCCGCAAGCGTCGTGACGGCGCTGGCGGTGGCCCTCCTCGGACTGAACGTGGCGCTCGGCGTGCAGGGCCTCGTGCCCGGCGGCACGCCGCTCGCGGTGGTCAGCGCGGTCTTCGCACTGGTCATCGCGGTGGTCGCGGTGCGGGCGGCGTCCCTGTGGGAGCCGTCCGCGGACTGGCGCGACCTCCTCCGCGAGGCCGCCGCGCTCACCACCGCCGACCCGGTCGGCACCGCCTACGTCCTCATCGGACTCGGCGTCGCCGCTGTCGTGGCCTGGATGTTCCTGCCGCTCATCGTCATCGCCCCGGGGATGCTCGCCGTCGCGCTCATCGCGGCGCGGCGGCGCGCCCTCGCCTGACCCACCGACAGCCGACCGATCCCCGACATCTCAGCACGCACCCTCAACGGGAGTTGACAATGACGTCACCACACGGGCCCGGTCGGCTGTCGCGCCGCGGGCTGCTGCGGACCGGCACCCTCACCGCGGGCGCCCTCGCGTTCGCCACCGCCGTCTCGCCATGGGCCGCACAGGCACAGGAACCCGAATTCGCGGACGGCCCGCTCTGGCTCCGCTACCGGCAACCCGCCGACCCCGACCTCCTCGCCCAGTACCGCGCCGCTTTCAGACGCGTCGCCGCCTTCGGCGACGACCCGCTGATCGCCAACGCCGAGACCGAGGTCCGCCGCGCCCTCACCGGCCTCACCGGGACCGCGCCCGAGAGCGGCCGGCCCGGGGCGTACGGCACGCTCGTCATCGGCACGGTCGACGCCTCACCGCACCTGCGGATCGAGGACCCCGACGCCCTCGGCACCGAGGGCTTCGCGATCCGCGTCCAGCGCTCAGGCCACCGCGTCAAGCGCGTCGTCGTGGCCGCGAACGCCCCCGCGGGCGTCCTCTACGGCGTGTTCCACCTGATCCGCTCGCTCCAGAACGGCACCGCGCCCGCGGACCTCGCCGCCACCGAGGCCCCCGACACGCGCCTGCGGATGCTGAACCACTGGGACAACCTCGACGGCTCGATCGAGCGCGGCTACGCCGGACGCTCCATATTCGACTGGGGCGCGCTCCCCGAAGTCTCCGAGCGGATGACGGACTATGCGCGCCTCACCGCCTCGACCGGCATCAACGCCGCCGTCCTCAACAACGTCAACGCCGACGCGGCGTTCATCGACGCGCCGATGCTCGCGAAGCTCGCCCCGCTGGGCGCGATGCTCGCGACCTGGGGGATCAGCCCGTGGCTGTCCCTCAACTACGCCAGCCCGATCGTCCTCACCGCGGACGACCCGGACCCGATCACCACCGCCGACCCCGAGGACCCGCGCGTCCAGGAGTGGTGGCGCGACAAGATCACCGAGGTCAAGGAGGCGATCCCCGCACTCGGCGGGTTCCTCGTCAAGGCCAACTCCGAGGGCCGCCCCGGCCCGCTCGACTACGGCCGCACCCACGCCGACGGCGCCAACATGCTCGCCCGCGCCGTGGCCCCGCACGACGGCCTCATCGTGTGGCGGTCCTTCGTCCACGAGGACTTCGGCGACTGGGCCGAGTACCAGCACCGCGTGTTCGCGCCGCTCGACGGGCAGTTCGACGACAACGTGATCGTGCAGACCAAGAACGGCCCCATCGACTTCCAGGTCCGCGAACCCGTCCACCCCCTGTTCGGGACCCTCAAGCGCACGAACCAGATGGCGGAACTCCAGATCACCCAGGAGTACACCGGCCAGGCCGGGCACGCGGTCTACCTCGCTCCGATGTGGCGCGAGGTCCTCGACTTCCCCACGGGCGGGCCCGGAACCGGCCCCACCGTGGCCGAGGTCGTATCCGCCGATCGCGCCGGACTCGCGGGCGTCTCCAACTTCGGGGCCGGTACCTCCGACGACCCTGAGAACTGGACCGGCTACCACCTCGGCGCCGCGAACAGCTACGCGTTCGGGCGGCTGTGCTGGTCCACCGGCGCCGACCCGGGCGACCTCGCCGCCGAGTGGATCCGCATGACCTTCGGCCTCGACGCCGACGACACCGCCGTCGTCGCGGGCGTCCTGCTCGACTCGTGGCGCACCTATGAGGACTACACCGCGCCGCTCGGCATGGGCTACTTGAGCAATCCCGGCGGCGCGCACTTCGACCCCGACCCG
Organism: Glycomyces sp. NPDC047010; assembly: GCF_040644205.1. NCBI lineage: Bacteria > Bacillati > Actinomycetota > Actinomycetes > Glycomycetales > Glycomycetaceae > Glycomyces > Glycomyces sp. NPDC047010. The sequence goes on from NZ_JBEYVY010000009.1 coordinate 80,294, forward strand.
GTCGGCACCGTCACCCAGTCACACCACAGCACCGGCGCGGGCACCGGCTTCGACCGGACCGAGGCCACCGGCAGCGGCTTCACCGGCCTCTACCCCGACGCCTGGGCCGAGGTCTACGAAGACCTCGACACCGTCCCCGACGAACTGCTCCTGTTCATGCACTGGGTGCCCTACGACCACCGGCTCAAGTCCGGCGCCACCGTCATCCAGCACATCTACGACACCCACTTCCACGGCGTGGAACGGGTGCGCGGGTTCGCCGACGCCTGGGCCGGGCTCGCCGGGAGCGTCGACCCCGACCGCCACGCGCAGATCGCCGACGCGTTCACCGCGCAGATCGGCCACGCCACGACCTGGCGCGACGCGATCGTGGCGTTCTTCTTCGACCTCGGCCGCGTGCTCGACGAGGACCGGTCCTGGACCCAGGTCGCCGTCCCCGGCGAACGGGTCCTCACCGGCGGCTGGGGCAACCGCGTCGCCGTCGAGGTCACCAACGCCGACGCGGAGGCCCGCGAGCTGACCGCCCGCCTCGTCCCCGCCGAAGGCGACTGGGGCGCGGCCACTCTGAACGTCGGTTCGGGCGAGACCGCCACCGCGGTCCTCCCGGTCGAACCGCCCCTGAACGGCTGGGAAGGCCCGGTCGACGTGTCGATCGCACCCGAAGGGACCGTGCTCGGGGGCCGCGGCCTCCGCTTCCTCGTCGCCCCCGCCGGACAGCGCTGCCACCTCGCACTCGACGCCGGGACCGACGGCTCGCCCGTGCAGCCCGGCTACCGGCGCCTCACGCCCGCGACGAAATGGTCAGAGGCCCAAGGCTTCGGCTGGGCCTCCGGCCCGACCCCGAACGGGCGCGACCGGAACGTCCTCGAACCGCTCACCGCCGACCTCGTGGGCCACGCGAGCGCCTGCACGCTCCGCCTCGCCGTCCCGGCCGGAACGCACACCGCCCAGCTCCTCATCGGCGACCGCGGCGCGCGCTGCCGCCCGTTCACGATCAGCGTGAACGGGACCGAGACGACCACGCCCGACCTCCCCTCGGGCACGTTCGCCTGGGTCGACGTCGAGCTCGAAGGCGGCACCGTCGACCTGGTGCTCACCGGCATCGACGACTGGTGGAAGCTCGCCGCGCTCGTGATCCCCGACCCGGACGCCCCGCTCCCGCTCGTGCGCGTCCACGCCGCCACCGCCGAACCGGTCTGGTGGACCGGCGGCACCTACGACGTGGTTGCGGTCGTTGCCAACAGCGGCGACGCCGACGCGGAGGTCACGGTCGAAGTCACCGTCCCCGACGGCTGGACCAGTGAACCGGTCCAAGTCACCGTCCCGGCCGGGTCCGAACAGGACATCGCCGTCCCGGTCACCGCCGGGCCGGTACCGGCGATCAAGCGGCTCCCGCTCACCGTCCGCGCCGACGGCGCCGAGCTCGAAACCGGGCGACTCGTGGAGGTCGTCGCCGCCCCCGACCCTGCCAGCGCCGCGCTCGCGCTCGACGCCGGGCCCGACGCCGAGTCCGTGGTCCCCGGCTACGCGGCCCTCACGCCCGAGAGCGACTGGGACGCCGACCGCGGCTACGGCTGGAACGGCGCGCGGCCCGACGCCCGCGACCGCCGCAACACCGACCTGCTGCGCCGCGACCTCGTCGTCGCCACCAGCGAACGGACCCTCGACCTCGCGATCCCCGCAGGGCCGCACCGGGTCTGGATCCTCACCGGCGACCCGCTCACCGACTCCGCGATCACGGTCGTCTCCGAAGGCGGCGCCGAACTGGGCCGCTCCGGCCCGGCCACGCTGCCCTCGCGGGCGATGACCTGGTTCTCCTTCGACCTCGACGGCGGCCCCGGCGGTCGCACTGCGTCCCTCGCCTTCACCGGCAGCGGGCTCAACAAGATGTGGCGCATCGCCGCGCTCGCCGTCCTGCCCCAGTGAACCCGCTGAAAGAGAGGCACCCCCCAATGCGAAGATCCACACTGGCCGTCGCGGTCACGGCCGTCCTCGGCCTGCTCGCCGTCGGGCCGCCGGTCGCGGCCGACCCCGGCGACGCGCCCGGCACCTACGAGAACCACATCATGGACGACCTGGCCGACGCGTTCTCGGACCCGTCGATCATCCAGGGCAAAGACGGCTACTGGTACGCGTACGCGACCCAGACGAGCCTGCGCAAGGACAACCGCGGCGGCCCCTGGGACGACCAGTACTTCATGCCGATCATGCGCTCGCTCGACCTGGTGGACTGGGAGTACGTGGGCGAGGTCTTCGGCCGCGACAACCACCCCCAGTGGCGCGACTTCGAGAAGACCTACTACTGGGCCCCCGACGTGCGCTACATCGACGGGCTCTACTACCTCTACTATGCGGCCGCGGGCGGCGGCGGGCCCCGCAACCAGATCGGGCTCGCGACCGCGCCGACCCCGGCCGGGCCGTGGACCGACATCGGCCACCCCGTCATCGAAGAGGACGACGGCGCCAACCAGATCGACCCGGCCCTGTTCGTGGACGACGACGGCGCCAAGTACCTCTACTACGGCTCGTTCAAGGACGCCGGTGTGCGCGCCGTCGAGCTGAACGCCGAAGGTACTGCGCCCGTGGGCGACTCGGTGCAGGTCGTGGGCAGCCGCCAAGGGGAGGCGCCCTACGTCGTCAAGCGCGACGGCTTCTACTACCTCTTCTACTCCGGCCTCGGCTGCTGCGAGCGCGAGAAGGGCGGCTACCCGGTCTTCGTGGGCCGCTCCGACAGCCCGCTGGGCCCGTTCACCGACCGCGACGGCGACAGCCTCACCGGGCTCTACCCGGGCGGGACGATCGTGAACTCGCCCAACGGGAACCGCTGGGTCGCCTCCGGGCACTCGGCGAACGTCGTGGACCACTCGGGCCAGGAGTGGATCCTCGTGAACGGCTTCGACCGCTTCGAGGAGGACCTCACCTGGGGCGGGCGCCCCACCTTGATGGACCGCCTGGACTGGATCGACGGCTGGCCCACGGTGAACGCCGGGGCCTGGTCGAGCGACGGCCCGCAGACCGCGCCGGTCGGCGCCTGGGACGCGGGCAGCCGCTTTGAGGACGGCGTCAACGGCTTCACCGCCGCCGGTCCCGGCCGGTGGACCACGGACGATGACGACCTCTCCGGCGGCTTCGCCTACAGCACCGCGCACTCGCCGACGCCCTCGTTCCTGCTCCCCGAGGACGGGCCCACCGGGGACGTCCGCCTGGAGTCGGACGTGCGGGTCACCGACGACCGCGGCCGCGCGGGTCTCGTGCTGGGCTATCAGGACTCCCGCAACAACGCCGTCGCCTGGGTCGACGGCTCGGGACTGCTCACCGTGGAGGTGAAGCGCCACGGCCGGATCGTGGAACGCGTTGCGTCCCAAGCCTATGAGGGCCTCGACCTCTCCGCCTGGCACTCGCTGACCGCCGTCGTCGAGTCGGGCGCCGCGCACGTCGAGCTCAGCGCCTCGCTGCTCGGGATGCCGCTGGCCGAACTCGACGTGGACGTCCCCGACTGGACCCCCGGCGGCGCGGCCTCGGCGCGCGGCTCCGCGGAGGTCGACAACCTCGGTGCGACCGCGCTCTACGTGCCCGTCACCGAGCGGGTCGCGGACCCGGAGGTCGGCGACCTGCTCTTCAGCGAGGAGTTCGACGACGCCGACCTGGCCGGCTGGGACTGGTTCGGCGCCCCCGACGGGCAGGCCGAGGACGGCTCGTACGTGTGGCCCACCCAGGACGCGGACCTGAGCGGCAAGGGCGCCATGGCGTCCGCGCTCCTGCACGACGCTCCTGAAGGGACCTACACGGTGGAGGCGAAGCTCCACCTGCCGATCTCCGAGGACCCGGCGACGGACGAGTCGCAGCGGCCGCAAGCGGGCCTCGTGGCGTTCCAGAGCCCGTCGAGCTCGATCCACCTGGCGCCCGTGAAGAACGGCCCGGCCGGGCAGGTGCTCCTGTGGATCGGCCGCGACCGGAACCCGTGGCCGGAGATGCAGGTCGGGACCGCCGCGGACGACATGTGGCTGCGCCTGCGCCACACCGTCGACCCGGACACCGGCGAGCACCTGTTCCAGGCGGCCACGAGCCGCGACGGCGTGAACTACACCTGGGGAGGCGTCTGGCACCTGCCGGAGGGCGCCGACCCGCAGATCGGACTGGTGTCGATGGCCGGTGAGGGCCTGACCGCCGAGTTCGACTACGTGCGCTTCTACGAGTAGGGAGCACGCGGGGCGGGGGAGGACCCCCGCCCCGCGCTGTGTTTCAGAGGAACTTCACGCCCTGCGCGAGCGGCAACTCACCGGAGTAGTTGACGGTGTTCGTGGCCCGGCGCATGTACGCCTGCCAGGAGTCCGTGCCGGACTCGCGCCCGCCGCCGGTCTCCTTCTCGCCGCCGAACGCGCCGCCGATCTCGGCCCCGGAGGTCCCGATGTTGACGTTCGCGATGCCGCAGTCCGAGCCGCCCGCGGACAGGAACCGCTCCGCCTCGCCCTGGTCCTGCGTGAAGATCGCCGACGAGAGCCCTTGGGGCACGCCGTTGTGCATCGCGATCGCCTCGTCCAGGTCCTCATAGGTCAGCACGTAGAGGATCGGCGCGAACGTCTCCTCCTGCACGATCCCGTCCTGGTCCGGCATCCGGACCACCGCGGGCCGCACGTAGTACGCGTCGGGCGCCTCGTCCGCGAGGACCCGCTCCCCGCCCGCGACCACTTGCCCGCCTTCGGCTTTCGCCCGCTCCAGTGCCCGCTGCTGCGCCGCGAAGCTGCCTTCATTGATGAGCGGGCCGACCAGCGTCCCGTCCGCGCCTGGGTCGCCGATCGCGAGCGTGCCGTACGCGGCGGCGATCCGCTCCACCAGCTCGTCGGCGACCGACGAGTGGACGATGAGGCGCCGCAGCGTGGTGCACCGCTGCCCGGCCGTCCCGGCCGCCGCGAACACGATGCCGCGCAGCGCGAGGTCGAGGTCCGCCGAGGGCGCGACGATCGCGGCGTTGTTGCCGCCCAGCTCCAGCAGGACGCGGCCGAACCGGGCGGCCACGCGCGGCGCGACCTCGCGGCCCATCCGCACCGACCCGGTGGCCGACACCAGCGCCACGCGCTCGTCGTCCACGAGGGACTCACTCACCTCGCGGTCGGCGAGGACCAGCCGGTGCACGCCCTCCGGCGCGCCGACGTCCTTGACGGCCTGCGCGAGCAGCGCGTCCGCGCCGATCGCGGACAGGTATGTCGCCTCGGCGGGCTTCCATACGACCGCGTTGCCGCAGACCAGCGCGAGCGCGGCGTTCCACGCGTACACGGCGACGGGGAAGTTGAACGCCGAGATGACCGCGACGACGCCGAGCGGGTGCCAGGTCTCGGCGAGCCGGTGCCCGGGGCGCTCGGACGGGAGGGTCTTGCCGAACAGCTGGCGGGACTGGCCCACGGCGAGGTCGCAGATGTCGATCATCTCCTGGACCTCGCCGAGCGCCTCCGACTCGGTCTTGCCGACCTCGGCGGTGACGAGCGCGGCCAGGTCCGCCTTGTGCTCGGTGAGGAGCTGGCCCCAGCGCTTGACCAGGTTGCCGCGCACGGGGGCGGGCACGTCGCGCCACGTCAGGAACGCGTCCTTCGCGGCGGTCACCGCTTCGTCCACCTCGGCCCGGGTGTGGGCCGCGGTGCTCGCCAGCACCTCGCCGGTCACCGGGGTGCGGATTTCGTGCGTCCCGGTCGGGGCCTCGGCCCCGAGGTTCTCGAGCGCCTTGCGGACGCGCTCGGGGATCACTCCCGGCGCGGGCGGGGCGGCGGTCGGGGACGCGGTCGGGTTCGTCATGTCCTGCTCCTGGTCACGAGTCGGCGCTGATGCGGACGCCGAGCTGTGCCTCGGCGGCGCGGATGGAACGGTCCTGTTGGGCCGCATAAAGATCGAACGGGTCGTGGATGTGCGCTTCCGCGAGGGCCGCGAGCCGTTCGAGGTCGTAGTCGACGGCGGCCTGCGCGTCGTCGCGCGTGCCCTCGTCGGAGAGGTTCGACTGGAAGATCCCGGCCGCCGAGCGCGGCAGGAAGTCCTCGTAGACGACGGGTTCGCGCACGAGCGCCCCGGAGGCGACGAGCCCGCTCAGGGTCGTGTCAGGTCCCGCCGGTCCCGCGGCCCGGTACGTGAAGTACCCCAGGCCCTCTCGCGCGAGTCCTTCCTCAGTGGACGGCAGGTGCTCGCGCCACACCTCGCGGGCGGTGTCGGTGCGGCTGACGCCCTCGCGGCGCCGTTCGTCCACCTCTGCGACCATCCGGTCGTACAGGTCCCTTCCCTTGCGGGTCAGCGCGATCCCGCGCTGCTCGACCTCGCCGAACCGGACCCGCAGCGACCCGCGCTCGATGCTCCCGTCGGCGCGGCGGAACACCCGCTCCTCGTCCAGGGCCCGGAACGAGGTCTGCCGCAGCAGCACGTCGGGGCCCTCCCACGCGGGCGGGCCCTGGATCTCGTCGATCATGGTGATCCCGCGGGCCCGCATGCGCGCGTAGAGGTCGTCGATGTCGAGGACGCGCGGCGTGAGGTGGTTGATGTGGGTGGCGGGCACGCCGCCGACGTCGGCGGCGACCGCGGAGATCCGTTCGAGCGCGTCGTACCAGTCGCGGTCGATCGGCTCGGCGGTGAGCCGGAACGCGTCCGTGGCGAGCGCGAGCAGCCGCGCGGCGTCCGCCTCCTCCAGGCCCTCGCCTCGCGCCTGGTCGGCGAGCGCCAGCAGCTCGGGGCCGAACAGCTCCCGCGATCCGATGAACCGCTCCAGCCTCCCTTGCGTGGCGGCGTCGAAGAACCGCCGGTCGTCGGTGACGAGCATCGACGTGAACACCCGGAACGGGTTGCGCGCCAACTCGTCCGCCGCGACCGGCCGGAACGCCGTCGACACCACCGGCACCGAGCTCCTGGACGCGTCCCGCAGGTCGTAGAAGCCCACCGGCTCCATCCCGAACGCCCCGAACACCCGCGCGACCTGCGACAGCTCCCGCGGCGACCCGACCCGGATCGCGCCGTGCCGCTCCGCGGTGACCCGCTCGATGCTCCCGAGCCGCTCGCCCTCGGCGCCCCGCGCCCGCGCGGCCTCGTCGTTCACCTCCCGGCACACGTCGACCAGCGTGTGGTACGCCGGGACCTCGCTCCCGTACATCTCGGCCAGCGCCACCGCGAACCGCGCGCGCAACCGCCAGGTGGGGACCATGGCACTCCTTCGGGTCGGACGGTCCGGACCCAGTGATCCTCGCTCATCCGCCCCGCGCACCCGTCAGGCGGGGCTGCGGCGGGCGCGGAGGACCGTGTCGTGGGTGTGGTGGGAGCCCTCCGGGGGCGGGGTGGTGCGGGGGCGGGTCTCGTCGGCCTCGACGCGCCATTCGGGGCCGAGGCGGCGGGCGACGTCGGCGGGGTGGACGTACTCGTCGAAGTCGAACCCGCCGGGCCGGTGGCCGTCCGCGGGGCGGGCGTGGCCGACGACGAGGAGCGTCCCGCCGGGGGCGACGGCGTCGAGGAGGCCCGTGACGGCCTCGGGGCCGCTGGTCCGGAGGATCGGGAAGTACTGGGCCGTGACCAGGTCGAACGAGGCGGCCGGCGGGGGAGTGGCCGCGAGGTCGCCGCGGGACCAGGCGATGCGGTCGGCGACGTGGGCCCCGGCCGCGGCGGCGCGCTCCAGCGCGACGCGGGAGAGGTCGATGGCGGTGACCCGCCAGCCCTGCTCGGCGAGCCAGACCGCGTCGGCGCCCTCGCCGCAGCCGACGTCGAGCGCCTGGCCCGGCGCGAGGCCCCCGGCCTCCATGACGAGCACGGGGTTCGGCCTCCCGCTGAACAACCGCTCGCGGCTCGCGTACCGCTCGTCCCAGACTCCCGCGTCCATCGCGTTCCCCTTCCGTTCGCTCCCGCCACGGTCCACCACCGGACCCCGCGCTGGCAAGTTTTGTTGCCGGACCGGCAAACCCGGTCCCGTGGCCGCGGGGACCGCGCGCGGTTAGCATCGGAGCCTCCGGGCCCGGCCGGGCCCGAAGGGGAGGACACCATGAAGATCGTCGTCGTCGGCGGCAGCGGGCACATCGGCACGTACCTGGTCCCGCGGCTGGTGCGCGCGGGCCACGAGGTCGTCAACATCAGCCGCGGCCAGCGCGCCGCGTACTCGGAGTCGCCCGAGTGGGCGCAGGTCGAGCAGGTCACCGCCGACCGCGAGCGGCAGGACGCCGACGGCGTCTTCGGCGACACCGTCGCCGCCCTCCGGCCCGACGCGGTCGTGGACCTCGTGTGCTTCACGCTCGACTCCGCGACGGCCCTGGTCGAGCGCCTCCGCGGCGCCACCGGGCACCTCCTCCATTGCGGCACCGTGTGGCGCTACGGCGTGAGCCGCCGGTCCCCGATCCGCGAAGGCGAGGGCACGCCCCCGTTCGGCGAGTACGGGACCCGGAAGGACGCCATCGCGCGGATGCTCAAGGCCGAGACCGAGTCCGGCGGCCTCGCCACCACCACCCTCCACCCCGGGCACATCGTCGGCCCCGGCTGGCACCCGATCGGCCCGCTCGGCAACCTCGACCCCGCCGTGTGGCGCACCCTCTCGGCCGGGCACACGCTGCGCATCCCCGGGATCGGCGCCGAGCACATGCACCACGTCCACGCCGACGACGTCGCCCAGGGCTTCGCGAACGCCATCGAGCGCCCCGAGTCCGCGTCCGGCGAGGACTTCCACATGGTCGCCCCCTCCGCGATGAACGTGCGCGGCCTCGCCGGGGCCGCCGCGTCCTGGTTCGGCCAGGAGGCCGACCTGGAGTCCGTGACCTGGGACGAGTTCCGCGCGGGCACCACCGCCGAGCACGCCGACGCGAGCTGGGAGCACCTGTCCCGCAACCACGTCCTCTCCATCGAGAAGGCCCGCACCCTCCTCGGCTACGCGCCCGCGTACGAGCCCGACGCCGCGATCCTGGAGGCCGTCCGCTGGCTCGTCGAGCACGACCGACTCGCGGTGGAGCGCCCGCTCGCGGTCTGATCCCGCGGTGCGACAATCGAAGGGACAGATCACAACAGGATCGTCAGCGCCCGGATGGTCGGTGGAGCGCGCTGGCGTGCCCGTTCGCGGGCACCGCCGGCGGGCCCGCACGCGGGCTCCTCGGCGGTGCGCGCCCTCGGGCCGCAGCCGAGAGGACCGACGCATGTCCACCACCGACCACACCGTCCCCGACCAAGACCCGGCCGTCTTGCTCGACGCGTTCTACGACCGCCTCGCGGGCGCGCTCCGCGACCTCCCCGACCCCGACACGCTCCTCGACTGGATCAGGGTCCGCGCCCGCCGGCTCGCGGCGGCGGAGCAGGGCCGCGTCCCCGACGGGCCCGCCCGGGACGACCTGCGCATGACCGTCGCGCTCGTCGCCGCGTACGAGGCCCTCGCGCCCGAGCTCGGCGCCGAGGCGGCCATTGCCGCCGTGCGGGACGCGCTCGCCGCGGCCGCCTGACGGCCGGGGGCTCCCCGGGCCTGGCGGGGGCGCTATACGATGAGCGCGCTTGCGCGCCTTGGCAGGACCGAGCACCCGGCAGCCCCCGCACCCCGTCGCCGTCCGGCGACCCGCTCAGAAGGACGCCCATGCCCCGACCCGTGCCCGGACCCGGGGCGCTCGCCGCCTACATCCAGACCGGCAGCCGCGACGCCCGCATCGCCTACCGGGACCTGGACGAGCGGGAGCGCCTCGCCTACGGCGACACCGTGCGCCGCGTGTACGCGACCGCGGTCGCCCACCACTTCGGCGGCCCCGCCGAAGGGGACGCGCTGGAGGAGTTCATCGAGCGCGTCGAGGCCCGCCACCCGCACTACAGCGGCGGCGTCAAGCGCGTCCTGCGCGCCACCGCCGAGACCGGCCGGGGCATGGAGCCCCGCCAGGTCCTCACCGCGCAGCACCTCGTCATCCGCGAGATCGCGAAGCTCCACCCGGGCTTCAGGTCCCGCGCCGAGCGGGTCGTGGAGGCCGCGTCCCGCACGCTCGTGGGCGCGGGCTCCGGCTCGCCTGCCGACGACCCGGAGTTCACCGGCACCGACGCCGACCAGGCCGCCTCGGTGACCGTGGCCCTCGACGGCACGCTCCAGGACCTCGCCCTCCACCGCGGCGTGGAACGCCTGGGCGGCAGGGTGATCGCCGCGTGCCTCATCCGCGCCTGGGTCGAGGCCGAGAAGCAGCGGTGGGCCCGCGCCGCCGAGGTCGGCCGCCACGACGCGTTCCCGCGCATCGGCTCCGGCAAGGGCGGCGGCGACCGCTTCCGCCAGGAGGCGTACTCCGCGAGCGGTCTCAGTCGCGCCACAGTGGACCGCTACGGGCGGATGCGCGACCTCGTCTTCATGCGCACGGCCCTGTTCGGCGACGACGGCCGCCACGGCCTCGCCGCCGACGTCGCCGAGGCGGCGACCGCCGCGCAGCACCGCCTCTACTCGTCCTGGTGACAGACGAACGGGCCGCACATCCGGCAAAGGGAGCGGCCCGTTCGTGATCTGGGGGACTACACGGTTTCGAGCCGCTTGTCCTTGGGCTGCTCCGGGATCTCCGGAGCCGCGTGGTCGTCGATGAGCGTCGCCTCGTTGAACGGGTCGCGGCCCGCGAACACCCGGCCCGCCTGCTCGCGGTCGAACTCCTTCGTCCACGTGCCGATGAGCACCGTCGCGACGGCGTTGCCCGCGAAGTTGGTGAGCGCCCGCGCCTCCGACATGAACCGGTCGATGCCGAGGATGAACCCGACGCCGTCCACCAGCTCCGGGCGGTGCGACTGGAGCCCGCCCGCGAGGGTCGCGATCCCGGCGCCGGAGACGCCCGCCGCGCCCTTCGAGGCGATGATCATGAAGACCAGCAGGGAGATCTGCTCGCCGAGGCTCAGCGAGTCGCCCTGCGCGGTGGCGATGAACAGCGTGGCCATCGTCAGGTAGATCGCGGTGCCGTCCAGGTTGAACGAGTACCCGGTCGGGACCGTGATGCCCACGACCGGCTTGCTCACCCCGAGGTGCTCCATCTTCGCGATGAGCCGCGGCAGCGCCGACTCCGACGAGGACGTGGACACGATGAGCAGGAACTCCCGGCCCAGGTACCGCAGCAGCTGGAACAGGTTCACCCGGGCCGCCAGCCACAGCACGGTCCCGAGCACGCACACCACGAACAGCAGGCAGGTCGCGTAGAACCCGAGCATGATGACCGCGAGGCCCTTCAGTGCGGCCCATCCGGTCTCGCCGACCACGGCCGCGATCGCGCCGAACGCGCCCACGGGCGCGACCCACATGATCATGGCGAGGATGCGGAACACGAGCTTCTGGAGGTGCCCGATGCCGCGCAGCAGCGGCTCGCCCGCCGGCCCCATCTTCTGGAGCGCGAACCCGGCCAGCAGCGCCACCAGCAGCGCCTGGAGCACCGAGCCGGACGTGAACGCCGACGCCATGCTCTCGGGGATGATCCCCAGCAGGAAGTCCACGGTGCCGTGGCTGCCCGCCTCCGACGCCTGCTCCTGCGCCGTGGCCGCCGCGGTCGGGTCGAGGTGCATGCCCTCGCCCGGGTGCAGCAGGTTGCCCACGACCAGGCCGATCGCCAGCGCGAACGTCGACATCAGCAGGAAGTAGCCGAGGGCGATGAGCCCGACCTTGCCGACCTTCGCGGCCTTGGCGACCGAGCCGATCCCGAGCACGATCGTGCAGAAGATGATCGGGACGATCATCATCTTGATGAGGGCCACGAACCCGGTGCCCAGCGGCTTGAGCTGCTTGGCGAACTCGGGGAACGCGAAGCCGACGACGATGCCGAGGACCACGGCGACGATGACGGCGAGGTACAGGAAGTGGGTGCGGTCGCGGCGCTTCGGGGGCTGCGGCGGGGAAGACATCTTCGGCTCCTCAACAGGGGATGGGGGTTGACATCCGAAGTATCCGGGCACTTGTGAAGCAAGTCACCATTCTGTTCATTTCGGTCGCGTTAACCGCGTGTGCTCTCATTGTTCGTGACCAAAAGGTGGACCCTGGCCCGGCAGCTCCTCGTGCTGCAACTCGTGCTCGTGGCCGTCCTCGTCGGCGCGGGCACCGCCCTCGCCTTCGCCGACGCGCACCGGGCCGTGGACGCCAACGCCCGCGAGAAGGTCCTCGCCGTCGCCTCCACCGTCGCCGACTCGCCCGCCGTCACCGACGCCCTCGCCACCTCGCTCCCCAGCCGCGACCTCCAGCCGTTCACCGAGCGCGTGCGCGCCGACACCGCCGTCGACTTCATCACGATCATGGACCGCGACGGCGTCCGCTTCACCCACCCCGACCCCTCCCAGATCGGCCGCCACTTCATCGGCAACACCGAAGCGGCCCTTGAAGGACGCCCCTTCACCGAGACCTACACCGGCACCCTCGGCCCCTCCGTGCGCGCCGTCGTCCCCGTCTTCGACGACGACCACGAGGTGGTCGCCCTCGTGGCCGTCGGCATCACCGTCGAGGCCATCACCGCCGAACTCAACGAGCGGCTCCTCCCGCTCGCCGCCGTCGCCGTCGGGGTCCTCGCCGTCGGCGTCACCGGCAGCTCCCTCGTCAGTGCCCGCCTCTCCCGCCAGACCCGCGGCGTCGCCCCCGGCGAACTGCGCGACATGTTCGAGTACTACCAGGCGATCCTCCACTCGGTCCGCGAAGGACTCGTCCTCGTCGGACGCGACGGCCGCATCGCCCTGTGCAACAGCGCCGCCCGCGACCTCCTCGGCCTCCCCGACAGCCCCCGCGGCATCCCCGTCGCCGACCTCGGCCTCGCCGACGACCTCGCCGCCACCTTCACCTCGCCCGAACCGCGCAGCGACGAGCTCCACCTCACCGACTCGCGGCTCCTGCTCGTCAACACCGTGCCCGTCCGCTCCGGCGACCGCCACATGGGCAACGCCGTGACCCTCCGCGACCACACCGAGCTCCAGAACCTCACCGGCGAGCTCGACACCGTCCGCGGCTTCGCCGAGTCCCTCCGCTCCCAGGCCCACGAGTCCGCCAACCGCCTCCACGCCGTCATCTCCCTCATCGAGCTCGGCCGCCTCGACCGGGCCGTGGCGCTGGCGACCGCGGAGCTGGAGGTCGCGCAGCAGCTCACCGACCGGGTCGTGGGCGCGGTCTCGGAGCCGGTGCTCGCGGCGCTGCTCCTCGGGAAGCTCAGCGAGGCCAGCGAGCGCGGCGTGGACCTGGAGCTGACCGCGGACACCGCCATGCAGGAGACGGACGGCGAAGTGGACGCCCGCGACCTCATCACGATCCTCGGGAACCTCATCGACAACGCCCTGGACGCGGCCGTCGAGGGCGCTGCGGAACGCGCGCCGCGGGTGGCCGTGACGATCCGGACCGACGAGGGGGAGCTGTTCGTGCGCGTCGCCGACTCCGGCGCGGGCGTCGCGGACGAGGCGGACATCTTCCGGCGCGGCTGGTCCACGAAGGGCGAGACGGGGCGGGGCCTGGGCCTGGCGCTGGTCGGGCAGGCCGTGCGGCGCCTGCACGGCGCGATCGGGGTCGCGAACGACGAGGGCGCGGTGTTCACCGTCCGCGTGCCGCTATCGTCTGTCCGATGATCCGCGTACTCGTCGTCGAGGACGACCCGGTGGCCGCCGACGCCCACCGGCAGTACGTCGAGCGCGTCGCCGGGTTCACCGTGGCCGGGGTGGTCCACTCGGGCGGCGACGCCCTCCGCTTCTGCTCCAAGCACGCGGTGGACCTGGTGCTGCTCGACTTCTACCTGCCCGACACGCACGGCCTCGCGGTCTGCAACGCCCTGCGCGCGGCCGCCTCCCCGGTCGACGTGATCGCCGTGACCTCGGCGCGGGACCTCTCGGAGGTGCGGGCCGCGGTCTCCTCCGGCGTCATGCAGTACCTGCTCAAGCCGTTCGCGTTCGCCACCCTGAAGGGCAAGCTGGAGAACTACGCGGCGTGGCGCGCGCAGGTGGCCCGGCCCGGCGAGGTCGGCGGCCAGACCGACGTGGACCGGATGCTCGGCGAGCTGCGGACCTCCGGCCCCGGGCCGCTTCCCAAGGGGCTCAGCGGGACCACGCTCGGCGCGATCAACGAGGCGCTCGGCGGCGCCGCGGAGGGCCTGTCCGCGGCGGCCATCGCGACCGCGGTCGGGATCGCCCGCGTGACCGCCCGCCGGTACCTGGAGTACCTGGCGGACAACGGCCTCGCGCAGCGCCACCCGCACTACGGGAGCGTCGGGCGCCCCGAGGTCTGGTACACGCTCGTCAAACCCGGCTGAGTCCCGAGGGCCGGGAACCGTCAAGTCCCGGGGCCGGTCCCGCCGGTTTCCCGCCGGTCTTCCGCCTCGCAACGGGCCCGTCCCCGGGTCAGAATTGGCGCGACCTCGGGCGACCCGCGCCCGTCAAGCCGACGAAAGGCCCGCCGTGCCCAGCCGAACACTCGCCGCCGTCCCCGCCGCCCTCCTGCTCCTCGGCCTCGCCGCGTGCTCGGTCACGCTCGGCTCCTCCGAGGAGCCCAGCGAGGACCCGGCGACCGCGGAGTCGTCCTCGGCGGAGGCGCAGCCGTCGCAGGAGGAGTCCTCCGCGCCGCCCGCCGACGACTCGCAGAGCCTCGCGATCGAGGCGTCGCGCCTCGCCGCGGCCTCCGAGGACGCCCTGGAGGCCCAGCTCGGCTACCGGCCCGAGATCGACTGCGGCGAGGTGAACATCATGATCTACGTCGACCGCCAGACCTACTGCTCGCTCATCGACACCGCCGACGGCGCCGAGTACCAGGTGACCATCACCGTCACGAGCATCGAGGGCCAGGAGTTCAACTTCGACATCGCGGTGGACGACGTCCCGCAGGGCTGACCCGCCCCTCGCGGCCCCCGTCCCCCGCGGGGGCCGCACCCCGCCCCGCCACCGATCGATAAGGTTCCCCACCATGGCAGCAGAGAAGATCAAAGCCTTCGCCGACGGCACGCGCTACGTCGAGGCCGGCGGCTGGGCGATGTGCTTCGCCTGGCTCGTCGACTTCGTCGTGTACCTCGTCCTCATCGGCGTCGGGATCGTCGTGGTCTCACCGACGTCCATGGTGGATAAGAACCTCGCCGCCGGCCTGATATTCGCGCTCCCCGTCGTCGTGCCCCTCGTCTACGGCCTCTTCTACACGAACGGCCGCGCGATCGGCGCGCTCGTCACCGGCACCCGCCTGGTGCGCCTCAAGGACGGCGGCCGCATCGGCGCGAAGGGCCCGTGGGCCATGCTCGTGCGCACGCTTCTCCTCCCGCTGCTGCTCATCGCCATCCTCGTCGGCGGCGGCTACGCCGACGGGAACCTCAAGCGCGGCAGCATCGACGTCGCCCGCACCCGCCGCCTCTACGCCGACGGCCACCACGTGGGCCCCCTCCCGACCCGCCGCTAGAGCGGCCCGCAGCGGGTCCGCCTACCCGCGCCAGCGGCGCAGCTTCTCGGGGTTGCGGACCACCCAGATGCGGGCGATCCGGTCCGCGCCCTCCTTGAAGGCGGCCATGTCGAAGGCGGCGACCGCCGCCGTCATCCCGTCGCGGCGGGCCACCAGGCCCGGCTGGCCGTTGACGGCCCGCTCCAGGAGCTCCATGCCCGGGGCCCACCGCGCCAGGTCGAGCACGTACCGGGCGATCGCCTCCGGCCCGGTGATCGGGTGGAGGGCCGCGCCCACGAGCCCGCCGCCGTCGGCCGTCATCGACGCGTTCGGGTCGAGGAGGTCCACGAGCGCCGCCATGTCGCGCGCCTCCCACGCGGTCTTGAAGTCCCGCACCAGGTCCGCGCGGGCGGGCGCGGCCGGTCTCCGCTCGGCGCGGATGCGCCGCCGCGCCGAGGACGCGAGCTGGCGGCACGCCTCGGGGGAGCGGCCCACGATCCGGGCGACCTCCGCGAACGGGTACCGGAACACGTCGTGGAGGACGAACGCGACCCGCTCGGCCGGGGTCATCGCGTCGAGGACCACCAGGAACGCCATCGACACGGACTCGTCGAGCGTCACCCGGTCGGCCGGGTCCACGGGCGCGGGCACCGCCGCCCACTCGCGGGCGTCGGGCACCGGCTCCGGAATCCACTCGCCCACGTACCGCTCGCGCCGCGCCCGCGCCGAACCCAACTGGTCCAGGCAGACGCGGCTCGCCACGGTCGTCAGCCACGCGCCCACCGACGCGATCTCGTCCTGTCGCTCGCGCGGCATCGCGTACCAGCGCGCATAGGTCTCCTGCACGGCGTCCTCGGCGTCGGCGAGCGAGCCGAGCAGCCGGTACGCCAGGTTCAGCAGCTGCCGCCGCTCGCTCATGACCTCCGCGAGGCCCTCGGTTCCGTCCACGGCTCCACCTTCTCTCACCCCGGTACGACGATGCGGACCCCCGGAATGTGAGCTGCGTCAGCATCCCTCACGTTCCGAGGCGGTGCGTCGTCGGTCGGGCAGACACCCGAAAGGACTCCGCATGCTACGGAAACTCATGACCCTCCCGGCCGGGAGGCGCGCCAAGTGGCTGGTGATCGCCGTGTGGATCGCCCTGCTCGTGCCCGCCGGGATGCTCGCCGGGCGGCTCGGCGAGGTCGAGGACAACGACAACTCGGCCTGGCTGCCCGCCGACGCCGAGTCGACCGAGGTCGCCGAGCGCGCCGCCGACTTCCTGCCCGCCGACACCGTGCCCGCGATCGTCGTCTACGAACGCGAGGGCGGCGTCACGGACGCCGACCTCGCGAAAGCCGAAGCCGACGCCGCGGCGTTCGCGCTCCTCGACGGCGTCGAAGGCGAACCCCAGGGGCCCTTCGCCTCCGAGGACGGCGACGCCATCCAGATCGTGGTCCCCGTCCACAAGGGCAAGGAGGGCTGGGACGGCCTCGGCGCGATCGTCGACGACATGACCGACGCCGCCGCGGACGGCCCCGAGGGCCTCGACTTCTACGTCACCGGCCCGGCCGGGAACGCCTCCGACTCGATCAAGGCGTTCAGCGGCTCCGGCGCCCTCACCGCGATCACCGCGCTCGTCGTGGTCGCGATCCTCCTGCTCACCTACCGCAGCCCGGTCCTCCCGATCCTGCCGCTGCTCACCGCGGGCGGCGCGCTCGTCGGCGCCGAGGCCGTGATCTACCTGCTCGCCAAGCACGCCGGACTCGTCGTCAACAACCAGACCAGCTTCATCCTCACCGTCCTGGTGTTCGGCGCCGCCACCGACTACGCGCTGCTCCTCATCTCCCGCTACCGCGAAGAGCTGCGCCGCCACGAGGACCGGCACGAGGCGATGGCCGAGGCCCTGCACCGCTCCAGCCCCGCGCTGGTCGCCAGCGCCGCCACGGTGGCCGTCAGCCTGATGCTCCTCATGTTCGCGGCCCTGAAGTCGACGCAGGGGATGGGCCCGGCCTGCGCGATCGGGATCGTCGTGGGCCTCCTCGCGATGACCACGCTCATGCCCGCGCTGCTGGTCGCGTGCGGCCGGTGGATCTTCTGGCCCGCCCGCCCGAAGTACGGGACGGCCGCCGCCGCGAAGCCCGGCGTGTGGACCCGCATCGGGGCGGCGGTCGCGAAGCGCCCCCGCACCGTGTGGATCGGCACCGCGCTCATCTTGGGCGCCATGGCGATCGGCCTGACCGGCCTCAAGGCCGACGGCCTCGCCGCGCAGGACCAGTTCACGAGCGAGCCGCAGTCGGTCACCGGCGAGGCGGTCCTCGCCGCGCACTTCCCGGCCGGGGCCGGCGACCCGGTGCTGGTGCTCACCGGCGCCGCCGACGCCGCCGCCGTCAGTGCCGAACTCTCCGGAGTGGACGGCCTCGCGGCCGTCGCCGATCCCGTCGTCAAGGGCTCGGAGGCCCTGATCCTCGCCGAACTGGAGGACGCCCCCACGGGCGACGCGGCCCTGGCCGCGGTCGAACGCGCCCGCGAGGCGGTCGGCGGCGACGCCCTGGTCGGCGGGAGCACCGCGGTGCTCCTCGACACCCAGGACGCGGCCGAACGGGACTCGCTGGTCATCATCCCGATCGTCCTCGCCACGGTGTTCCTGATCCTCGCGCTGCTGCTGCGGGCGCTGGTGGCCCCGCTGCTGCTCATCGCGACGGTGGTGCTGTCCTTCGGTGCGGCCCTGGGCGTCAGCGCCCTCGTCTTCGAGCACGTCTTCGGGTTCGCGGGCGCCGAAGCCTCGTTCCCGCTGCTGGTCTTCGTGTTCCTGGTGGCCCTGGGCGTGGACTACAACATCTTCCTGGTCGCGCGGGTCCGCGAACTCGCCCCGACCCTGGGGACGAAGCGGGCCGCGCTGGAGGGCCTGTCCGCCACCGGCGGGGTCATCACCTCGGCGGGCCTGGTCCTGGCCGGGACGTTCGCGGCGATGGGGTCGCTGCCCCTGACGTTCGCCGCCGAACTGGGCTTCGCGGTCGCGTTCGGCGTCCTGCTCGACACGCTCGTGGTCCGCTCGGTCCTGGTCACCGCATTGACCCTCGACACGGGCCGCTGGATGTGGTGGCCCAGCCGCCTCTTCCGCTTCCGCGACCCCGTTGCGGCAGAGGAGGACCGCGAACCGGTCGCCGCGACCCGCTGACACGCCGCGGCGCCCCTCGCTTGCGAGGGGCGCCGCCGTTCTCTGAGCTCGTCTAGTCGCAGCCACCGCCGCCGCCGGAGTCCCCGCCCCCGCCTCCGGAGTCGCTGGGGCCGCAGTCGGAGTAGCCGCCGCCGGAGTCCGAGGAGCTGCTCCAGCTCGACCCGGAGGAGTCGGAGTACGAGTAGGAACCCGAGCGGCGGGGCTTCCCGCGGTTCGCGATCGAGACGAACAGCAGGACGGCCAGCGCCACGAGGACGAGGATCACGACGACTTCCATTGCGGGCTCCTTCACTTGGGCAGGGCTCCACCATAAAACGACGGGACCACCGCCGGTGGTCCTGCCACAATCGCTGCATGACAACGCCGACCGCGAACCTTTCGGAACTGCTCCTCATCGGCGGCCGCTCCGGCGCCGGGAAGAGCACCGTCGCCTGGGAGGTCTCCGCGCTGCTCCAGGAGCGCGAGTCCGCCCACGCGTTCATCGAAGGGGACTTCCTCGACCAGATCCACCCCGCCCCCGCGGACGACCCGCACCGCAGCGCGATCACCGCGCGGAACCTCGCCGCGGTGTGGGGCAACTACGCCGCGCTCGGCTGCCGCCGCCTCGTCTACTGCAACACCGTCGCCGTCACCGAGTCGCAGATGCTCACCGAAGCCATGGGCGGCAGCGTGAAGCCCATCGGCGTGCTCCTCACCGCCGAGGCCGCCACGGTCGCCGAACGCCTGCGGGGCCGCGAGATCGGCGGCGCCTACGACGCGCACGTCGAGCGCAGCGCCCGCGCCGCCGCTTACCTCGAGGCGCACGCCCCCGCGTGGGTCCGCCGCGTCCCCACCGACGACCGCACCGTCACCGACATCGCCGCTGAGATCGTCGCCCACACCGGCTGGTAACCCCGCCTCGGGCACCCCGAGCACCTGCCGCCAGTGCTCCGCGGACTGCGCCATGTCCCGCCCGAGGAACCGGTAGAACTCCACGGAGGCCCGCAGCCGCGCCGCGGCCGGGCCCTCGCCGTACAGCTCCGCGCCCTGGGCCGCGAGGTCCGCCCATCGCGCGATCCCCTCGATGCTGCGGCGCCACGCGAAATAGGACGACTGCTCGTGGATGCGGTAGCGCTGGCGCCGCCCGTCCCGCTCGCGGGCGACCATGCCCCGGTCCACCAGCCAGGACACCGACTTCGAGACCGAAGCGGGGCTGACGCCGAGCCGCTCGGCCAACGCCGCCGCGCCGATCCCGTCCGCGTCCACGGTGTACAGGCACGCCATCACGCGGGCCGTCATCGGAGGCAGCCCCGTCTCGGTCATCACCTGCGCGAACCGCTCCTCGAACTCCCGCCGGTCCAGCGGCCCGTCCCGCGACTCCCTTTGCACCGGATGCGGTTCGCGCCGCCGCGCCCGCCACTGCGACGCCTGCTGCGCGAGGTTCGCCCGGTACCGCCGCGGGCCCCCGTTCCGGGCCACCTCCCGGCTCACCGTCGACCCCGGCCGCCCCAGCTCCCGCGCGATCTGCGCGCAGCTCGACCCCCGCGCGAGCCCCGCGGCGATCCGCCGCCGGTCCTCGAACCCCAGCCGTCCTCCCGGCACCGCGCCGCCCCTTCCGATGCATCGAGTCGCAAGGTCATTGCACCGACCTCGCCCCTCTGAACTGGTCTTCTCCGAACCAATGGTAGTGCGATCCGGAAACCCGAGCATACGATCCGAACCGGGACAAGGACACCCGCGGAAGGAGCCCACGATGATCCCGTCACTGCCAGCCGAACGCGCCGCCGACCGGCCGTTCGACCCGCCGCCCGCGCTCGGAGCGCTGCCGCCGCTGAGCCGCATGCGCTACCCGGACGGCCACGAGGGCTGGCTCGCGACCGGGCACGCCGTCGTCCGGGACGTGCTCGCCGACCGGCGCTTCAGCTCCCGCACCGACCTGCGGCACATCCCCATCGAGGGCCTCAACGGCTCCACCGACCCGGCCCCGCCCGGCGCGCTCATCTCGCTCGACCCGCCCGACCACACCCGCTACCGGCGCCTCCTCGCCGGGAAGTTCACCACCCGGCGCATGCGCCTGCTCTCCGACCGCGTGCGCGCCTTCACCGAAGAGCGTCTCGACGCCATGGCCGAGCAGGACGGTCCCGTCGACCTCGTCGCCGCCCTCGCGTTCCCCGTGCCCGCGCAGATGATCGGCGAACTCCTCGGCGTCCCGCAGCACGAGCGCGCCGAGTTCGAGGAGCAGTCCGCGCCGCTGTTCCGCCTGGGCGCCACCAGGGACGAACTCCAGGCCACCAGCGCCGTCCTCTTCGCGTACCTCACCGGCCTCGTCGCCCGCAAACGCGAGGACCCCACCGACGACCTCCTCTCGGACCTGGTCCACACCGACCTCACCGACCAGGAGCTCGTCATGATCGCGTTCCTGCTCCTCGGGGCCGGGCTCGACACGACCTCCAACATGATCGGCATGGGCGCGTTCGCGCTCCTCGTCAACCCCGACCAGCTCGCGCTCCTGCGCGCCGAGCCCGGGTCCGTCACCGGCGCCGTCGAAGAGCTCATGCGCTACCTCAGCGTCGTCCCCGTCCTCGTGCGCACCGCCCTCGAAGACGTCGAACTCCACGGCGAGACCGTCAAGGCCGGGGAGGCCGTCACCGTCTCCATCCCCGCCGCCAACCACGACCCGGCGAAGTTCCCCGACCCCGACCGGCTCGACCTGCGCCGCAACGCGAACGGGCACGTCGGCTTCGGCCACGGCATCCACCAGTGCCTCGGCCAGCAGCTCGCCCGCGTCGAACTCGAAGTGGTCCTGTCCGCGCTCTTCTCGCGCTTCCCGGACCTGCGCCTCGCCGTGCCGCCCGAGCAGGTGCCGCTGCGCACCGACATGGTCGTATACGGCGTCCACGAACTGCCCGTCGACTGGAAGGATTGAACATGGAACCCAGGGTCTGCCTCATCACCGGCGCGTCCTCCGGCATCGGCCTCGCCGCCGCCCTCGACCTGGCCGCGGCCGGGCACACCGTCTACGGCGCCGCCCGCCGCGTCCCCAACATGGAGCCGATCGTCGCCGCCGGGGGACACGCGATCCGCATGGACGCGCGCATCGGCGGCGACCTCGAACGCGCCGTCGCCACCGTCCTCGACGCCGAAGGCCGCATCGACGTCCTCGTCAACAACGCCGGGTCCGTGCTCCACGGCTCCGTCGAGGAGGTCCCGCTCGGCCTCGCCCGCGACCAGTTCGAGCTGAACGTCCTCGCCCCGGCCCGCCTCGTCCAGCTCGTGCTCCCCTCCATGCGCGAGCACGGCTTCGGGCGCATCGTCAACGTCTCCTCCATCGGCGGGGAGATCGCCCTCCCGCTCGGCGCCTGGTACTACGCGTCCAAGCACGCCCTCGAAGGGTTCTCCGACACGCTGCGGATGGAGGTGGCGCCCTTCGGGATCGACGTGGTCGTCGTCCAGCCCGGCATCATCCGCACCCCCTTCGAGGACTCCACCTCGGCCCAGCTGCGCCACTACTCCGGCGCCGGCCCCTACGCCGACCGCGCCGAGGCCATGGCGAAGGCCGCCGAGACCGGCCTCGACGAGGGCTCCGACCCCGAGGTCGTCGCCGTCGCCATCCGCGAGGCGATCGAAGCCGACGAGCCCGAGACCCGCTACGCCGTGGGCCACCTCGCCGGGCAGCTCCTCGACCTCAACCGGTCCCTGCCCGACCGCGAATGGGACGCGATGGTCACCCGCAAAGTCTGATCACACCGGCGGCGCGACCGCCGCGAGCAGCCGCAGCCGCTCGTGGCTCTCGGTGCCCGGCACGGCCGTGTACACCATGAGCGAGTGCAGGCAGTCGGGGTCGACCAGGCGCTGGCAGTGCAGCTCCATCCCGCCGGCCTCGGGGTGGACGAAGTGCTTGACCTCGTTCGGTCGCAGACCCACCTCATGTGCCTCCCACAGGCGCCGGAACTCCCCGCTGCGCACCAGCAGGAGGTCGGCGAGCTGCGCGGCCCGCGATCCCGGGCCGCGCAGCGCGACGATCTCCCGCAGCCCCGAGGCGTACATGCGGCCGAGGAACGCGTGCTCCTGCGGCGCGTACCGCTCCCGCACGGCCGGGACCGTGAACCACCGGAACCCCAGGCTCCGCTCGGGCCCGGTGAACCGCGTCGAGTCCCCGGTCAGCGCCACGCCGAGCGCCGTCTGCCGCAGCGTCTCGCCCAGCTCCGTGACGATCTCCGCGGGCGTGTCCCCGAGCCGGTCGAGGACGCGCAGCAGCCCGGGGCTGATGTGCTCGCCCGCCACCCCCGCGACGGGCGGACGGTGCCCTGCGAGGCGGAACAGGTGGTCGCGTTCGACGCGCGCCAGGTGCAGGCCCTGCGCGATCGAGGCGAGCATCTGCTCCGACGGCTGCGGGCCGCGCTCGCGTTCGAGCCGCGAGTAGTAGTCCACGGACATGTGGCACAGCGCCGCGACCTCCTCGCGGCGCAGGCCCGCGGTGCGGCGCCGCGCGCCCCTCGGCAGCCCCACGTCCTCCGGTTGCAGCGCCTCGCGGCGCGACCGGAGGAACCCGGCCAGTCCGGTGCGGTCGATCAAAACGGCCTCCCTGCGTCCGCTCCTGTATACCGCCCGCGGCGGGCCCGAGCCACGGCCCGCCGATCCCCCCTTCCGCAGGCGCGCTCCCCGCAGCCTCGGATCGGCGGGCCCTGGATAAGCCGCGCGGCGCCGCGGATCGTGGTCTCCTGAACCGCCGACACGAGGAGCACCGCCATGGCACGACACATCGACATCACGATCCCCGACCTGACCGGCCGGCGCGCCGTCGTCACCGGCGCCAGCGACGGCATGGGCCTCGGCATCGCCGAACGCCTCGCCGCCGCGGGCGCCGAGGTCGTCATGCCCGTGCGCAACCGCCGCAAGGGGGACGCCGCCGCCGAGCGCATCCGCGCGAACGTCCCCGGCGCCCGCGTCGAACTCCAGGACCTCGACCTGTCCTCGCTCGCGTCCGTCGAGGCCCTCGCCGACGCGCTCCTGGCCGACGGCCGCCCGATCCACCTGCTCGTCAACAACGCCGGGGTCATGACCCCGCCCGACCGGCAGACCACCGCCGACGGCTTCGAGCTCCAGTTCGGCACCAACCACCTCGGGCACTT
Source organism: Glycomyces sp. NPDC047010 (assembly GCF_040644205.1). Taxonomy (NCBI): domain Bacteria; kingdom Bacillati; phylum Actinomycetota; class Actinomycetes; order Glycomycetales; family Glycomycetaceae; genus Glycomyces; species Glycomyces sp. NPDC047010. The sequence goes on from NZ_JBEYVY010000009.1 coordinate 103,866, forward strand.
CGCGCTCGTCGCCCGCCTGCTCCCGCTGCTGCGCGCCGGGCGCGCCCGCGTCACCTCCCAGGTCAGCGTCGCCGCCCGCCGCGGCCGCATCAACTGGGACGACCTGAACTGGGACCGCGGCTACCACGGCGGCCGCGCCTACAGCCAGTCGAAGATCGCGTTCGGCCTCTTCGGCCTCGAACTCGACCGCCGCAGCCGCGCCGAAGACTGGGGGATCAGCAGCAACCTGTCGCACCCGGGTGTCGCCCCCACGAGCCTCCTCGCCGCCCGCCCCGAACTCGGCCGCGACCGCGACACCGCCGGGGTCCGCCTCATCCGCTTCCTCTCGGCCCGCGGCATCCTCCTCGGCACCGTCGAGACCGCGAAGCTCCCCGCGCTCCTCGCCGCGACCGGCGAGCCCGGCGTCCTCTACGGCCCGAGCGGCCCCGGCCACCTCGGCGGCCCGCCCTCGCTCCAGCGCCTGTATGCGCCGCTGCGCAGTGCCGAAGAGGCCCAACGGGTCTGGCGCGTCTCCGAGGAGCTGACGCGGACCGCGATGCCCGCCCGGTAGCCGCCTAAGGTGGTCGGGGTGAACGCAGTGGAGGACCGCGAGGTCGTCGAGGAGATCAACCGGCGCACGGGCGCGGGGCTGACGGTGACCGGGCGCGCCGAGTTCGGGAAGCTCGGCGGCGCGATCTACGCCGAGTGGCCCGACGGGCGACCGGCCGTCGTCACCCGCTTCCTCGGGACCGCGGCCGAGGCGCGCCGGACCGCGGAAACCCTTGCGCACGTGCGGGACCGGGGCCTCCCGGTGCCGCGGCACGACCTGGTCGCGGAGCTGGACGACGGCGTGTGCTTCGTGCAGGAGCGCCTGCCGAGCGCGCCGCCGCGGCCGCTCAGCCCCGCCCGGATGGAGGCGATCGTCGCGGTCAACGACCGCTTCGCCGGCGCCCTCGCGGACCGGCCCGAGGTCCCCGCGCCGCCGCTGACCCGCCGCCGCGACCCCGACCCGCGGCACCGGACCCTCGCCGACCACGGCCCGCGCGGGCGCCGCGTCCTCGACCTCGTCAACCGCGCCACCGAACGCGCGCAAGCGGAACCGGCCGGGACCGACCTCGTCCACACCGACCTGTCCGGCGCGAACGTCCTGTTCGACGCCGCCGGGACCGCCACGGGCGTCGTCGACTGGAACCTGGGCGCCTTCCGCGGCGACCGGCACTTCGCGCTCGTGCAGACCCGCTTCGACCGCGAGTGGTTCGTGCAGTCGCCCGGCGCCGACCCGGTCGAGACCGCGGCGGCGCACCGCCTGGACGCGATCCTCGCGGAGCGGATCGCCCCGGACACCCTGCGCCGCTACTGGGCCCAGTGGCTGCTCCACCACCTCGACCGCGCGATCCGCACCGCCGGGCCCGAGGCGGTCGCCTGGCACCTCGACCTGGCGGAGTCCCGGCTGGCGTGACTCAGGAGGTCTTGAACCCGCGCTGCGGGCCGGGGCCGTCGGCGGCGAGCTTGTCGCCGAGGTTGTAGACCGCGCACTTCTCCAGCGACAGGCACCCGCATCCGACGCAGCCGTCCAGGTCCTCTTGCAGGTCCTTCAGCCGCGCGATCTCGTCGTCCAGGCGCTGCCGCCACTCCGCGGAGAGCCGAAGCCAGTCGGCCCGGTCGGGGACGCGCTTGCCGGGGAGGCGGTCGAGCGCCTCCTTGACCTCGTCCAGCGACAGGCCGATGGACTGCGCGGCCCGCACGAACGCGACGCGCCGCAGCTCGGCCCGCCGGTAGCGCCGCTGGTTGCCGCCGGTGCGCACCGAGGCCACCAGGCCCAGCGACTCGTAGTACCGCACCGCCGAGGTCGCCACCCCGGCGCGCGCGGCGAAGTCGCCGATCGTCAGCACCGCGTGCGGATCGTGCTCCGTCATGTGTCCCCGCTCACCGAACCCTTTACTTCAAGTCGACTTGAAGTTACATGATGTCCGCTATGAACGCCACATACGAGGACGCCCTGGCACTTGCGCGACGCTCCGTCTCCGACGTCCGCTACCCGGTCGTCAAGACCTACACCCTCGACCCGATCTGGGTCCTCTACGACCGGGTCCTGCGCATCGACCCGCAGCGGCCCGACCACCCGGCCCGCGACCGGTTCCTCCTGTCGAAGGGCCACGGCCCCAGCGCCTTCTACGCGGTGCTCGCCGCGAAGGGGTTCTTCCCGGAGACCTGGCTCGACTCGATCGCCGACGTGGACTCGCGCCTCGGCTCGCACCCGGACCGGACCCTCGTGCCCGGCGCGGAGATCTCCGCCGGGTCCCTCGGGCACGGCCTGCCGCTCGGCGTGGGCCTCGCACTCGGGTTGCGCGCCAAGGGGTACGACTCCCAGGTGTACGTGCTGGTCGGCGACGCCGAGCTGGACGAGGGCTCCAACCACGAGGCCATCGCCTACGCGGGCGCCACGGGCCTGGCGAACCTCCACGTGATCGTCGCCGACAACGACTCCGCGTCCCACGGCTGGCCCGGCGGCGTCGCGTCCCGCTTCAGCGTCAACGGCTGGGCCGCGTCCACCGTCGACTCGACCGACCACGACGCCCTGCACGCGTCCCTGACCGAGCCCCACCCCGACGGCCCGCGCGCCACCGTCGCCGTCACCCGCCGCTAACGAGGAGCACCGCCATGACCACCGAGCCCAAGACCATGCGCGAAGCCTGGACCGAGCACACGAGCGCGCTGCTCGACGTCAACCCGTTCCTGGCCCTCGTCCTCGCCGACATCTCCGACGACTACTTCACCGAGGCCGCCGCGAAGCACCCCGGCCGCGTCGTCAACGTCGGCATCCGCGAGCAGCTCCTCGTCGGCACCGCCGGGGGCCTCGCCCTCGCGGGCCTGCGCCCCATGGCCCACACGTACGCGCCGTTCCTCGTCGAACGCGCCTTCGAGCAGGTGAAGCTCGACTTCGGACACCAGGGCACCAGCGGCGTCCTCGTCAGCGTCGGCGCCTCCTACGACTGGGCCGAAGGCAGCTTCACGCACTTCAGCCCCCGCGACGTGGCCCTCTTCGACACCCTCCCGGGCTGGCGCGTGTTCGTCCCCGGCCACGCCGACGAGGTCCCCGCGCTGCTCGACAGCGCGGTCGACTCCACCGAAGGCGCCTACGTTCGACTCTCACTGCGCCACAACGCGGCCGCGCACGCGGGCGCCGACGGCGACCTGGTCGTCCTCCGCGAAGGCTCCCGGGCCACCGTGATCGCGGTGGGCCCGCTGCTCGACAACACCCTCGCCGCCACCGAGGGCCTCGACGTCACGGTCGCCTACACGAACACGCCGCGCCCGCTCGACACCGCGGGCCTGCGCGACCTCGCGTCCCGCACCGGGAACACGGTCGTCCTCGTGGAGCCCTACCTCGAAGGCACCTCGGCGGCGGTCGCCTCCGAAGCCCTCGCCGACCGGCCCCTCCGGCTGCTCTCCGTGGGCGTCGGCCGCGCCGAGCTGCGCCGCTACGGCACGGCCGCCGACCACGAGCACCTCCACGGCCTCGACGCCCAAGGCATCGCGGCCCGCCTGAAGGCGTTCCTCTGACCTACTGCTGCGGCATCCCCGGCCAGCCGTTGCCCTGCTGCGGCTGCTGGGGCTGCTGCTGCGTGGGCTGCGGCTGGACCGGCTGCTGCGGCGGGACCTGCTGGTAGGGCTGCTGCTGGGGGTACTGCGGGGCGGCCGGGGTCGGCGCCCAGCGCATGAGGAAGATGCTGACGGCCAGGAGCACGGCGGCGAGGATGAACAGCCAGATGCCGCCGCCCGCGTTCGCGGACACGTCGGCGTCCTCCCAAGCGTCGCTGCGGAACACGCCGTTCAGCTCGATCACCGGGTGGAGCGCCGCCGCGGCGGTGAGGGCCGCGAGGCCGATGCCGCCGAGGCGGACCGCCCACTGGAGGCCGGGCTTGACGCCCGCGGCGGCCCAGCCGACGAGGACGACCAGGATCAGCGCGGGGGACAGGCCGGGCAGGCTCACGCCCGCCGTCTCCAGGCCGAACCCGCCGATGTCGTCGGCGTCGGCGCCGCCGAGGGAGATCTGCGGGATCAGCGACCCGACCGCGAGGAGCAGCAGGCCCGCGCCCGCGAGCGCGAGGCCCACCGGGGTCGGCTTGTCGGGGCCGGTGGGGAGCAGGCCGCCCTGCGGGGTCGGCTGCGGGCCGGTCGGGTAGTACTGCGGTTGTGCGGGGTTGTCGTTCAAGGGGACTCAACACTCCAGACTGTGCATGTGCTGCTATGCGTCTCGTTGCCGGACGAGGTTGTCGGCCGTCGCATCCTAAAGGATCAGCACCAAGGGAACCGCGTGCGCCCGCACGGCGTCATACCGGTTATGAACGGACATATGAAACGGATCGCCCCGCTCGCAGCCGTCTTCGCGCTCGCCGCCTGCGGCCAGGGCGCCGCCGACACCACCGGTGCGGGTGACGCCGACACCGCTTCGGACCCGCTCGTCTACCAGGGCTCCATCACCGTCCTCCAGCCCACGGAGCGCGACAGCGCCGGGCTCTGCGCGTTCGTCGCCGAGTCCTACCCGCCCCAGTGCGAGGGCCTGCCGGTCACCGGCTGGGAGTGGGACGCCGTCGAGCACCAGGAGGCCGAAGGGGTCCGCTGGGGCACGTACGTCGTGCAAGGAACCTTCGACGGCAAGCAGTTCGCGCTCACCGACGACCCGCTGCCCCTCAGCGAGGTCGACCCCGCCGACTACCAGCCCGCGGCCCCCGAGTTCGGCGAGCCCGCCGAAGCGCTCGCCGCGAGCGAGCTCACCGCCATCGCCGACGAGATGACCGCCGAGTTCCCGACCACGGTCTTCGCGGGCGGCCCCGACGAGGCCAACGGCGTCGCCCTCGTGGACGCGCTGCTGGTCACCCCCGAGATGGAGGCGTACGCCGCCGAGCACTTCCCCGCGGACACCGTCGTCTTCACGTCGGTCCTCCAGCCGGTGGAGTAGCGCAGCCTAGGGCAGTCGGACATACGACATGACGCCCTTTCGCGTATTCCCCAACGCGGCGTCCCGAGCCCCCAAGGTGGGTCGGAGGACGACCGAAGGAGGGTCTATGCAACGGCAGGCGAAAGCGGTGCTGGCCGCGGGGTTCGCGGCGGTCGCGGCGACGGCGCTGGCGGCGCCGGCCGCCGCGGCCGAAGGGCCGGGGGACGAGCCCGACACGCGCCGGGTGGACGACAGCTTCACCGTGACCACGTTGAACGACAACGGGTACGCGACATTCGTCGACTACGGCCCGGGCAAGCCCGGGCACGGCATGAACGACGACTACATCGAGATCGACGACACCTGGGCCGACGGCTACGACGTGCGCGTCGAGGCGTGGCTCGACGGCGACTCGCAGGGGGTGCGCGTCTACGACGACGGCGCCTGGGGCGACGTCCTCGTCTGGGACCCGTTCCCGAACGTCAAGCCGGGCCAGGAGGTCGAGCTGGAGGTCTGCCTGACCGACAGCAGCGGCATCCACACCCAGTGCGGCGAAGGCGGCGACGTCTCCGCCGACGGCTGACCTATCCGGCGTCCCGCTCGACGGCGGCGGGGCGCCGCTGGGCCGCGCGCACGCGGGCGACGTCGAGCTTCTCGGAGCGGTCGAACGAGTAGACGCCGTTCTGCTCCTGGAACACGTCGGTCAGCTGCGTGTAGCAGTACCCGAACATCAGCGGGTCGCCGAGCAGCACGCCCGTGAGCCCCTCGAAGCGGTGGTGGAACTCCTCTTCGGAGCGCGGCGCCTCGCCGTAGCCCCAGGAGGACTCGCCGCCGCGCTCCTCGAACGAGGTGCTCGCGACCGCGTCGGGGCGCCACCAGATCCCGCCGAACTCGGAGCAGAACCACGGCTGCCCGGAGTAGGGGACCGAGACCTCCTCTTCGCTGCCGTGCGCGGTGTTCGTGTGGGGCCGGTCCTCTTTGAGGCCCGCCATCTCGGCGGCGAACTGCGCCGGGTCCTGCGTGTAGTTGTGGGAGTCCCACACGTCCGATTCGAGGACGCGGTGGGAGTACCCGGAGGCGTCGAGCACGGGCCGCGTGGTGTCCATGGCCTTGGCGGCCAGGAACATCGCGCGGGTGGCGTCGTCGAGGACCTGGCCGCGGTCGGTGAGCGGCTGGTGGGTCTCGTTCAGGCCGCACCAGCCGACGACCGACGGGTGCGAGTAGTCGCGTTCGAGCGCTTCGAGCCACTGGGCGACGAAGCCGGGCGTCTGGGCCTGGTACTCGCCGCGGTCGCGGGTGCCCTCCTCGACGGCGCCCCAGTCGCCGAACTCGCCCCAGCACAGGTAGCCGAGGCGGTCGGCGTGGTACAGGAACCGCTCCTCGAACACCTTCTGGTGCAGGCGGGCCCCGTTGAAACCGGCCGCGATGGACAGTTCGACGTCCTTCAGCAGCGCCGCGTCGCTTGGCGCGGTCATGAGCCCGTCGGGGTAGTAGCCCTGGTCGAGCACGAGCCGCTGGAACACCGGGCGGCCGTTGATGAGGACGGCCTTCCCGTCGAGGGCCACTGAACGCAGCCCCGCGTAGGAGCCGACGGCGTCCACGACCCGGCCCGCGGCGTCGCGCAGCTCGATCGCGACGTCGTACAGGTGCGGGTCCTCGGTGTCCCACAACCGGACCCGGTCCGCGGGGAGGGGGAGGACCAGCCGCGGGGACAGGTCGAGGTCGGCCCTGACGGTCCGCTCCGCGACCACGCCGTCCGCGTCGCCCACCCTGGCCGTCAGCGTCCATCCGGCGAGTCCGCCCGCGTGCCTTCGCAGCGGCTGCTCCAGGTGGAACGCCGACCCGGCCACGTCCGGGGTGATCCGCGGGCGCGCCAGCGACACGTCCGGCACCGGTTCGGCCCAGACGGTCTGCCAGATCCCGGTGGTCCGCGTGTACAGGCACTCGTAGTTGCCGTACCGCGTGGACTGCTTGCCGCGGGCCTGCGGCTCGTGGCGGCTGTCGCGCGCCCGCACGACCACCGTCGCGGTGCCGCTCAGGTGCCCGAGGTCCACGGTGAACGGGGTGAACCCGCCGCGGTGGCGACCGACCTCGCAGCCGTCGACCCACACGGTGGCGTCGTGGTCCACCGCGCCGAAGTGCAGGAGCACGCGCCGCCCGGCCCAGTCGCCGGGGACGGCCAGCTCGCGCCGGTACCACACGGCGTGCAGGAAGTCGGTGTCCTCCACACCGGACAGCCGCGACTCCGGGGCGAACGGGACGGTGATCGCCCCCGCGAGCTCCCGGTCCCGCAGGCCCCGTTCGAGGCCCGTGTCCGCCCGGTCGACCTCGAACTGCCAGCGGCCGTTGAGGTTGAGCCAGTCGGGGCGGACCATCGAAGGACGGGGGTACTCGGGGCGCGGGACGCCGCCCGGCGCGGTGGTGCCTCGGTGTGTCACGACGGCCAACTTAGTGAACGTTCATCCTTGTGTCAAGATGGGCCTTCGATCGAGAAGGGATACTGATCGGATGACCGAGCGTTCCACCGGCCGGAGGCGGCCGACACTCAGGGAGGTCGCGCAGCTCGCGGGCGTGTCGCACCAGACCGTGTCGCGGTACCTGCGCTCCAGGGAGGGCCTCAAGCCCGCCACGCTGGAGCGGATCGACGCGGCGGTGCGGGAGCTGGACTACCGGCCGAACCTGCTGGCGAGGTCCATGCGCACCAAGCACACCGGGCGGATCGCCGTGCTCCTGCCGAACATGATCAACCACCACCCGGCCCGCATCCTCGCCGGCGCCGCGGGCGCCGCGCACGAGGCGGGCTTCACCGTCGAGGTCGTCGCCCTGGAGGGCGGCGCCGAGGAGCGGTCGGACCGGCTGCTCGAACTCGCGTACTCCGGGCAGGTCGAGGGCATCCTGGCACTGGCCCCGATCCTGCCGTCCGTGGAGGCGAGCCTGCCCGCCGACGCGGCCGTCGTCGTCTCCGCCGACTTCGACGACCGGATGCGCAGCCTCGGGGAGCTCTCGGACGCCGCGCCCGTCTACGAACTCGTCGAAGGGCTTGCGGCCCTGGGCCACCGGCGGCTCTACCACGTCGCGGGGGACGCCGAGTACGCGTCGGCCCGGGCCCGCCGGGCCGCCTACCTCGACGCCGTCGAGCGGTTCGGGCTCGAATCCGTGGGCGTCTTCGACGGCGACTACAGCGCCGAGTCCGGGGTCGAGGCGATGCGCGCGCTGCCCGCGGGCCGCCTGCCCACCGCCGTCGTCGCCGCCAGCGACGGGATCGCCGCGGGCGTCGTGCGCGGGGCCAAGAACCGCGGGCTCGAAGTGCCGCGCGACCTCAGCGTCACCGGCTGGGACGACCTCGAAGTCGCCCGCTACATGCCGCCCTCGCTCACCACGGTGCACATCGACCTCGCCGGGCTCGGTCGCCGCGCCATGATCCGCCTGGTCAAGGCCCTCTCCGGGATCGAACTCGACCCGCCCACCCTGCCGCTCAACCAGGTCATCTGGCGCGAGTCCACCGCAGTGGCCCGCCCGCACTGAAAACCCGTACCGGGATGCAAGCCGCGTATTGACATCGGAGTGAACGTTCACTAGATTCGGCGAAACCCCCGTAGTGAACGATCACTAAACGTCGATCCGAAGGAGTGTCGATGCCGGTCCAGCCACCCCCGCACCCCGGGGCCGCCCCATGACCGCCGCCGCCGAACTGCGCGGCCTCCGGGGCGCCAAACCCAAGTCCAAGCCGCAGAACAAAGCCGCGTTCTGGTTCCTGCTCCCGTGGTTCCTCGGCCTCTTCGCCGTCACCCTCGGGCCCATGGTCGCCTCGCTCTACCTGAGCTTCACGAAGTACAACCTGCTCCAGCCGCCCGAGTTCACCGGCACCGCGAACTTCGAGCGCATGCTCACCGACGAGCGGCTCCACAGCTCCCTCGCCGTCACGTTCACGTACGTGCTCGTCTCGGTCCCGATCCAGCTCGCCCTGGCCCTCGGCCTCGCGCTCCTCCTCGACCGCGGCATCCGCGGCCTCGCGTTCTACCGCTCGGTCTTCTACCTGCCCTCGCTCCTCGGCGCCAGCGTCGCCATCGCCGTCCTCTGGCGCACCGTCTTCGGCACCGAAGGGCTCTTCAACGAGGGCCTCGGCCTCCTCGGCATCGAGGGCCGCGGGTGGATCTCCGACCCGGAGACCGCCCTGTCCACGCTCATCACCCTGAACGTGTGGACCTTCGGCTCGCCCATGGTCATCTTCCTCGCCGGGCTCCGCCAGATCCCCGTCATGTACTACGAGGCCGCCGCCGTCGACGGCGCGAGCCCCCTGCGGCGCTTCACTTCAGTGACCCTGCCGCTGCTCACCCCGATCGTCTTCTTCAACCTGGTCCTCCAGATCATCCACGCCTTCCAGTCCTTCACCCAGGCGTTCATCGTCTCCGGAGGCACCGGCGGGCCCACCGACTCCACATTGTTCTTCTCGCTGTACCTGTACCAGCGCGGCTTCGGCAACTTCGACATGGGCTACGCCTCCGCGCTGGCCTGGCTGCTGCTGGTCATCATCGGCGCGTTCACCGCCATCAACTTCTGGGCCTCGAAGTACTGGGTGCACTACGATGACTGACACACTCCGCAAGCTCGCCAAGCACCTCGCGCTCATCGTCCTCGCCGGGATCATGCTGTACCCCGTCCTGTGGATGGTCGTCAGCTCCCTGCGCCCCAACGCGGAGATCTTCCGCAGTCCCGGCCTCGTCCTCACCGACCTGGAGACCGGGAACTACGAGGCCGGATGGAACGCCTTCGAGCACCCCTTCGGCTACTTCATGGTCAACTCCGGGATCGTCGTCCTCGGCGCGATCATCGGCAACCTCATCGCCTGCTCCATGGCCGCCTACGCGTTCGCGCGCCTGGAGTTCACCGGCCGCCGCTGGTGGTTCGCCGTCATGCTCCTGACGATCATGCTGCCGGTCCACGTCATCATCGTCCCGCAGTACGTGCTGTTCTCCGAGTTCGGCTGGGTCAACACGTTCCTGCCGCTCATCGTCCCGAAGTTCCTCGCCACCGACGCGTTCTTCGTGTTCCTCATGGTCCAGTTCATCCGCGGCATCCCGCGCGAACTCGACGAGGCCGCCCGCATCGACGGCGCCGGGCACCCCCGCATCTACCTGCGGATCGTGCTGCCGCTCATGGTGCCCGCGCTGGCGACGACCGCGATCTTCACGTTCATCTGGACGTGGAACGACTTCTTCTCCCAGCTCATCTACCTGATCGACCCCGACATGCACACCGTGCCGCTGGCGCTGCGCGCCTTCGTGGACCAGCAGGCGGGCACCAACTGGGGCGCGACGTTCGCGATGAGCGTCGTCTCGCTCCTGCCGGTGTTCCTGGTGTTCCTGTTCGGGCAGCGCTACCTCCTGCGCGGCATCGCCACCACCGGAGGCAAGTGATGCGACGAGAAAGGAACTCACCGATGCGACCGCGACTGACCCGCCGCGCCCTCGGCAAGGCCGGGCTCCTCGGCGCCGCCTCCACGCCGCTGCTCGCCGGGTGCGGCATCGGCGGCGGCGGGGAGATGGTCCTCTCCGACGAACCGGTGGAGCTGCGGCTCTCCTGGTGGGGTTCGGACCTGCGGGCCCAGCAGACGAACGAGGCCATCGCGGCCTTCCAGCAGGAGTACCCGCGGATCACCGTGCGCGGGGAGTACAAGGAGTTCGGCGCGTACTGGGACGGCCTGGCGACGACGTTCGCGGCGAACGACGCCGCCGACGTCGTGCAGATGGACGAGCAGTACTTCAACTCCTATTCGGACCGCGGCGCCCTCTGGGACCTGAACGAGGCGAAGGAGTTCCTCGACCTGTCGAAGATCGAGCCGGACCTCCTGGTGACCGGGCAGGTCGAGGGCGCGCAGTTCGCGCTGCCGATCGGCTCGGGCGTGCTCGCGTTCGCCGTGAACGCGGACCTGTTCGCGCAGTACGGCATGGACCTGCCCGACGACACCGTCTGGACCTGGGACGACTACGCCGAGATCACCCTGGAGCTCGCGCAGCGCGGCGGCGGCGAGATCACCGGGACCTCGATCACCGGCGGCGTGGACGTGGGCTCGACCCGCTACTGGGCCAGGCAGAACGGCAACGAGCTGTTCGCCGAGAACGGGGACGTGTCGCTCGACCCGGACCTGCTCGTGGAGCAGTGGGAGTACTACGCGGGCCTCATCGCCTCCGGCGCGGCCGACAGCGCGCAGCAGATGGTCGAGGACACCGGCGCGGGCGTCGAGGGCGGGCGCCTCGCCACCGGCAAGACCGGGTTCGGGCTCATCCACAACACCCAGATCACGGCCCTGCGCAGCGGCTCCGGCGCCGACATGCGCCTGCTCCAGCTGCCGCAGAACGGCACGCCCGCGAACTTCGTCAAACCGGCGATGTACTGGGCGGTCTCGGCCGGGTCCGAGCACCCCGCCGAAGCCTCGCTGCTCGTGGACTTCCTCGTCAACAGCCGCGCCGCCGCCGACGCCCTCGGCACCGAGCGGGGCGTCCCGGCGAACACCGAGATCCTCGAATACCTGACGCCGCAGCTGGAGGAGAGCGAGCGGATGGCCGTGGACTACCTCGACGCCGTCGTCACCGGCAGCCCGATCCGGGTGACCCCCAACGGCGGCAGTTCCGTCAACCCGCTCATCACCCGCATCGGCCAGGAAGTCTACTTCGGAGAGACGAAGCCGGAGGACGCCGCGAAGGCGTTCATCACCGAGCTCCAAGGCGAGATCGACGCCACGAGATGACAACACCCGCAACAGGAGACCGAATGCCAGACCCCACCTACCGCGCCGCGATCGTCGGCACCGGCGGGATCGCCCACCGGCACGCCCAGTCCATAGCCGAGCTCGGCGACCGCGTCGAGCTGGTCGCCGTGGCCGAGCTCGACGCCGACCGCGCCGCGGACTTCGCCCGCAAGTACGAGGTCCCGAACGTCTACTCCAGCGCCGAGGAGCTGTTCGCGAACGAGCGGATCGACCTCGTCCACGTCTGCACCCCGCCGAAGACCCATGCGCCGCTGTCGATCGCGGCGATGCGCGCGGGCGTCCCGGTCCTCGTCGAGAAGCCCACCGCCCTCAGCCTGTCCGAGATGGATGACATGCTGGCGGTCCAGGCCGAGACCGGCGTCCCGGTGCTCACCGTGTTCCAGCACCGCTACGGCGCCGCGGCCGTGCGCCTGCGCAGGCTCCTGCGCTCCGGCGCGCTGGGCCGCCCGCTCGTCGCGGTCTGCGAGACGCTCTGGTACCGCGACGACGACTACTTCGCCGTCCCGTGGCGCGGCACCTGGGACGCCGAGGGCGGCGGCCCGACCATGGGCCACGGCATCCACCAGTACGACCTGCTCCTGTCGGTGCTCGGCCCGTGGGCCGAGGTCCGCGCCGCCGCCGGGCGGCTCTCGCGGCCCACCGACACCGAGGACGTGTCGATGGCCTTGGCGCGCTTCGCGGACGGCACGCTCGCCACCGTCGTCAACTCGGTGGTCTCGCCCCGCGAGACCTCGCGGCTGCGCTTCGACTTCGAGCTCGCCACCGTCGAGGTGGAGCACCTGTACGGCTACGGCGACGACGACTGGCGGTTCACGCCCGCGCGCGGCCACGAGCACCTCGCGGACCTGTGGACCGCCGACTCCGGTGCCCCGCCGAGCGGCCACGTGCTCCAGATCGCGGCCATCCTCGACGCCTTCGACGCCGGAACCGAACCGGGCGTGTCCCTCGCGGACGCGCGCCGGACCCTCGAATTCGCCGCCGCCACCTACGCCTCGGCGTTCCTCGGCCGGCCCGTCGCGGCCGGCGAGATCACCGGCGACCACCCGTTCGCCCGCGGCATGGACGGCGGCGCCGTCCCGTGGGCCCAGACCCGCAAGGAGACCACCGCATGACCGGCCTCGAAGCCCGCCACGACATCGGCACCGCCCTCACCGTCCACGACGGTGACACCGCGCTGCTGCGCTACGTCTACCGCCCCGACACGCCGCTCCTGGAGTCCCCGAAGCCGTACCTGAGCCCGCTGTTCACCCGCTCGGGCCGCCCGGCGTCGCTGTTCCGGCCCTGGGACCACGTGTGGCACAAGGGCATCGCCTGGTCGCTGCCGGTGGTGCAGGACGAGAACTTCTGGGGCGGGCCGACGTACGTCCACGGTCAGCACTACGTGCAGCTCGACAACAACGGCACCCAGGCGCACAAGGAGATCGCCGCGATCGAGGCCGACAAGGACCGCGTGTCCTTCTCCCACGACCTCGAATGGATCACCCAGGGCGGCGAGCGCTGGTTCACCGAGCGGCGCACCATCACCGCGAGCCTCCTCTCGCCCGAGGCGTGGGCGCTGACCTTCGACACCGCGATGGCGAACGTCTCCGGCCGCGACATCGCCATCGGCTCCCCGACCACCCGGGGCCGCGAGAACGCCGGGTACGGCGGCCTGTTCTGGCGCGGCCCCCGCTCGTTCACCGACGGCACCCTGGTCACCGCGACGGCCTCCGGGCCCGGCAGCGAGATGCGCGGCGGCCGCCACGAGTGGATGGCCTTCGCCGGACGCCACGACGAGGACGACGCGGCCTCGCTGGTGCTCATGGTCGACCACACCGAGAACCCGATGCACCCGCCGCAGTGGTTCGCCCGCAGCGAGGAGTTCGCGGCCCTGAACCCGGCGCCGTTCTTCAGCGAGGAGTACACCGTCGCCGCCGGGGACACGGTGCGGTTCCGCTACGGCGTCGGCATCGCCGACGCGGGCGCCGAGGCCGCCCCGGACCTCGCGGACGCCGTCCGCGGCGCCCTCCGGTCCTGACCCGCCCGCCTTCCGGTACCCGCACGCCCGCAAGGGCGTGCGGGTACCGTTCTGCCCGACGGACCCACCCTGAGGAGGACCCATGCAGCGCATCGGCATCGTCGGCGTCGGCGAGATCGGCCGGGCCATCGCCGAGGGCCTGTGCGCGCCCGGCGGCGAACCCGTCCGGGTCCTCCTCTCCCCACGGGGAGCAAACGCCGCGAAGGCCCTCGCCGACCGTTTCGAGCAGGCCGAGGTCTGCGCCGACAACCAGGCCGTGGTCGACGGCGCCGACACCGTGGTCCTCGCCGTCCGCGTCCCCGACCGCCGCGAGGCCCTCGCCGGGCTGCGCTTCCGCGACTCCCAGACGGTCGTCAGCGTCATGGCGGGCGTGTCCCTCGCCGAGCTGCGCCGCGAACTCGGCACCGGCGCCGACCTCGTCCGCGCCATCCCCCTGCCCGCCGTGCGCGAGCGCGCCTCCATCACCGTCACCCACCCCGCCCACCCGGTCGCCGACGCCCTCTTCGACCGGCTCGGCGGCGTCCAGCCCACCGCCGACGAGGCCGAGTTCGGCGTCTACTCCGCGCTCACCGGGACCCTCTCCACCCACTACGCCTACCTCGCGGCCCTCACCGGATGGGCCGCGGCCCAAGGCGTCCCGGCCGCCGACGCCGAGCGGTACGTGCGCGGCCTCTTCCGCAACCTCGGCCGCTCCCTCGCCGACCCGGACCGGTCCCTCGACCGCCTCGCCGCCGACCACGAGACCCCCGGCGGCTCCAACGAGCGCATCCGCACCGCCTGGTTCGACGCCGCGAACAGCGCCGCCCTCACCGCGGCGCTCACCGACCTCCTCGACCGGCTCCGGTAGCGCCACGGCCCGTTACCCGGCAGTAGAGTGAGGGCGCCCACTCTGAGAGGACCGAACATGCGCGGCCCCGTCCTGCACCTGCCCCCGCGGCCCTGGGCCGCCCTCGCCGTCCTGACCGCCTTGGCGCTCATCGGGATCGCCAACTGGGCGATCGACGAGACGCCGCCCGCCCCGGCCGCCGCGGACGCCCCCGCCGACGAGTTCAGCGCCGACCGCGCCTGGGCCACCGTCGAGGCCATGGCCGTCGAGCCCCACCCGATGGGCACCGCCGAGCACGACCGCGTGCGCGACCTCCTCGCCGCCGACCTCGAATCCCTCGGCTTCGACGTCGAGATCCAGACCGAGCTCGCCCGCGACTCCGGCGAGGGCGACGCCCGCGTGCGCTTCGGCGTGGTCGACAACATCGTCGCCACCCTCCCCGGCACCGACCCCACCGGCACGGTCCTCCTCACCTCCCACTACGACTCCGTGCCCTCCGGGCCCGGCGCCGCCGACGCCGCCTCCGGGGTCGCCGCGATCGTCGAGTCCGCCCGCGCCCTGAGCCTTGAAGGGCCGCACCGCAACGACGTCGTCGTCCTCATCACCGACGGCGAGGAGATGGGCCTGTTCGGCGCGGAGGCCTACGCCCGCAGCCACCCCGCGGGCGAGACCCCCACGGTCGTCTTCAACCTCGAAGCCCGCGGCGTCTCCGGGCCCTCGCTCATGTTCGAGACCTCCACCGAGAACGCGGGCCTCATCGAGGTCTTCGCCGAGCACGCCCCCAGCCCCCACGGCGACTCCTCCGCGATCGAGGCGTACCGCCAGCTCCCCAACGACACCGACTTCACCCGCTTCCACGAGGCCGGCTACATCGGACTCAACGCCGCGTTCATCGGCGGCGCCTCCTGGTACCACACCCCGCACGACGACACCGACCACCTCGACCCCGCCAGCCTCCAGCACCACGGCGAGAACCTCCTCGGCACCGCCCGCGCCCTCGCGGGCATGGACCTCGCCGACCTGGAGACCGACCGCGACCAGACGTTCTTCGGCTTCCTCGGCCTGTTCGTCCACTACGGCGAGGTCTGGAACCTGCCGATCGCGCTCCTCGGCCTCGCCGCCGCGGCCGCCGCCGTCGCCCTCGCCCGCATCCGGCGCGCACTCAGCCTGCCCCGCTTCGCGATCGCGTTCGGCACCTTCCTCCTCCCCATCGCCGTCTCCGGCGCCGCCGCGGTCGCCCTCTGGCCCGCCCTCCAGGCCCTGCGCCCCGGCTACGCCGACCAGTACGGCCTCCTGTTCAACCGCACCTTCTACTACCTCGCGATCCTGGCGTTCGGCGTCGCGGCCCTCACCGCCTGGTACGCGGCCGCGCGCCGCCGCCTCGGCGGGGCCGCCGCCGCGCTCGCGCCCCTCGCCTGGCTCGCCGTCCTCGCCACCCTCACCGCCGTCGCGGTCCCCGGCCTGTCGTTCGTGTTCGCGATCCCCGCGCTCGCGGCCGTCGGCGTCCTCGCCGCGATGCTCCTCGAACCGCGCCCGCGCCGCGCCCGCCTCGTCGGCTACGCGCTCTTCGCGCTGCTCCTCGTCCCCGCCGCGGTCCAGCTGAGCTGGACCTCGAACCTCCTCGAAGCGTTCGGCATGGAGCTCGCCGCCGTCCCCGCGGTCCTCATCGTCCTCTTCGCCGCGCCCGTGCTGCCGCTGCTCACGATGTGCCGCTTCCGCATCCGCTACGTCCCGGCCGCCGCCGCGCTCGTCGCGCTGGCCCTCGTCGGAACGGGGCTCGCCGTGGACCGCTTCGGCCCCGAGCACCCGCGCCAGGCGTACCTGTCCTATGTGCTCAACTCGGACACCGGTGCGGCCGCGTGGGTCTCGACGGACCTCGACCGGTCCGAGTGGACCGCCGGGTACGTCACGGAGGACGGCCTCGACGGCTCCGGTCTGCCCGCGGGCTACACCGAGACCGCCGCGGTCAACGGCTTCGGCCCCGCCGAGCCGATCGAGGTCGAGCCCCCGACCGCCGTCTACGAGACCCGCACCGCCGACACCGCGGTCCTCCGGGTGGCCTCGCCCCGCGGCGCGGACACCATGTGGCTCACCGTCTCCGGCAGTGCCGACCGCGCCGAGGCGACCCTGCCCGACGGCACCACCGCGGAGGTCCCGATCGCCGCGCCCTCCGAGCCCGGCGCCCCGGCCGTCATCTGGTTCTACAACGTCCCCGCCGAGGGCTTCACCCTGACGCTCCACGGCGACCTCGGCGACGTCACGGTCTTCGACCAGACCCACGGCATCGCGGACCTCGACGGCTACACCGACCGGCCCGAGGACCTCATGCGCTCCCGCGACCGCCTCTCCGACACGGTGACCGTCGCGGCGGCGGCCGCCTGACGCCCCGCTAGTCCGCGACGATCACCCGCACGCCCCGCTCCTCGAAGGGGGCGAGCTGGTCTGCGGTCGCGGTGGCGTCGGTGATGAGGGTCCAGTCCGCTCCGAGGCGCGTCCAGGCGTGGAAGGGCGCGGTGCCGAGCTTCGTGGCGTCGGCGAGGACCACGACCTCCTCGCTGGAGCGGACCATGAGCTCCTTGAGGCGGGCCTGCTCGCGGTCGGCCTCGCAGATGCCGCGGGCCGCGTCGACGCCGTCGGCGCCGAGGAAGACCCGGTCGAAGGTCATCCGCTCCAGGGCCGCCTCGGCGATCGGGCCGACCATCGAGTCGCTCATCTCGCGCAGCCGCCCGCCGAGGCACTCGACCACGACGCCCGGCGCGGAGGCGAGGGCCTGCATGATGTGGAGCGCCGCCGTGACCACGGTGAGCGGGCTCCGGTCGTGGACGGCGTACGCGAGCTGGAGGACCGTGGAGCCGCCGTCGAGGAGCACGACCTCGCCGTCGCCGACGAGCGCGGCGGCCCGGTCGCTGATCGCGGTCTTCTCCGCAGTGGACTCCTGGAGGCGTTCGCGCAGCGACGACTCCGGATGCGCCACAGCGGGGATCGCGCCGCCGTAGGTGCGCGCGAGCCGCCCGTCGGCGTGGAGCCGGGCGAGGTCGCGTCGGATCGTGGAGGGGGAGATGTCGAACTGCCCGGCCAGGTCCTCGACGGAGGCCAGGCCCGTCCGGGAGGCGCGTTCGACGATCAGCTCGCGCCGCCGCGCGGCCGACAGAGGCTTGTCCATGCGTGCATCCTACCCACCTGACCGACCCCTGATTGCGCGATGTGCGCACCTGGCTTGCGCGATCTGCGCAAGTAGGCGTATGGTGTTGCGCACCGGGAGCACCCCGGCCCCTCGCCCGCGTCAAAGGAGACTGCATTGGCATCCCGAACCGCCACCCCGCCCAAGCCGTTCGACCCCTACGCCCTCGAACCCGGGAACGTCCAGGAACCCCCGCGCACCCTCCGCGGCCGCTTCCGCTACCTCGGGCCCGGCCTGATCCTCTCCGCCGCGGTCGTCGGATCCGGCGAGCTCATCACCACCACCGCCCTCGGCTCCCAGGCCGGCTTCGTCCTCTTCTGGCTCGTCATCGTCTCCACCGCCATCAAGGTGTGGGTCCAGGTCGAGCTCGCCACCTGGTCGATCCTCACCGGCAAGACCGCCCTCCAGGGCTACGCCGAGGTGAAACCCCGCACGAGCCGCGGCTCCTGGGTCACCCTGCTGTGGATCGTCATGGACTTCGCGAAGGTCCTGCAACGCGGCGGCATCATCGGCGGCGCCGCCGCCTGCCTCTCGGTCATGTTCCCCGTCCTCGGCGACCCGCTGAGCTTCGCGTCGCTCGTGTTCTGGACCGGCATCACCCTCGTCGCCACCGTGATCCTCCTGGTCACCGGCAAGTACTCGATGATCGAGCGCCTCTCCGTCGTCTCCGTCATCGTCTTCACCCTCATCACCGTGGCCCTCGCGCTCGGCCTGCCGCTCACCCCGTTCTCGTACACCGCGGGCGACCTCCTCGACGGCCTCTCGTTCGCCCTCCCCGTCGCCGCGGTCGGCTTCGCCGTCGCCATGTTCGGCCTCACCGGCGTCGGCGCCGACGAGATGACCACCTACACGTACTGGGTCCTCGAAAAGGGCTACGGCCGCTGGACCGGACCCGACGACGGCACCGAGGAGCGCGCGCAGCGCGCCGAGGGCTGGATCAAGGTCATGCGCCTCGACGCCCTCGTCTCCTGGCTCACCTGCACGGTCTGCACGCTGTCGTTCTACGTCATCGGCGCCGCGGTCCTCCACCCGCAGAACCTGGTCCCGCAGGGCAACGAGATGATCTCGACCCTCTCGCGCATGTACACCGACATCCTCGGGTCCTGGGCCCAGTGGCTGTTCCTCATCGGCGCGTTCTTCGTCCTCTGGTCCACGTTCGTCGCCTCCACCGCGTCCGTGCCCCGCCTGTGGACCAACACCCTCGGCATCCTCGGGTTCTTCGACTGGACCGACGTGCGGGCGCGCGAGCGCATCATCCGCGTCCTCGCCGTCGGCTACCCCGTCATCTGGGCCGCCAGCTTCCTCATCGTCCAGTCACCGGTCGTCATGGTCATGATCGGCGGCGTCGCCTCCGGCCTGTTCCTCATCGCCGTCGTCATCGCCGTGTGGGTCCTGCGCCGCCAAGTGGACCGGCGCTACCGCCGCAGCCCCGTCTGGACCGTCATGCTGACCGTGTCGAGCATCGCCATCGCCCTGCTCGGGAGCTACACGGTCGCCACCATCTTCGGATTCACGATCGGCTGAGAGGGAACCCATGCGAGTACTGGTCACCACCCCGAGCTTCGGCGCGCAGTCGCCCGACCCGTGGACCGTCCTGTCGGAGGCCGGGATCGAGGCCGTCCGCCCCGCCGCGGCCCACCCGCTCGACGCCCACGCGCTCGCCGGCGAGGCCGAGGGCTGCGACGCCCTCATCGCCGGACTCGACGACGTGCGCGGGCCCGCGCTGGCCTCGCCGACGCTCAAGGTGATCGCCAAGCACGGGACCGGCACCGACAACATCGACGTCGAAGCCGCAGCGGCCCAAGGCATCACGGTCGTCAACGCCCCCGGCGCCAACTCCGGCGGCGTCGCCGACCTGACGCTCGCGCTCATCCTCGCGACCGCCCGGCGCCTCCCCGAAGCGGACGCATCCTGCCGTGCCGGGGAATGGCGCCGCTTCCCCGGCCTGGAACTCGCGGGCAAGACCCTCGCGGTCCTCGGCTACGGGCGCATCGGCCGCGCCGTCGCCGCCCGCGCCCTCGCCTTCGGGCTCAACGTGGTCGCCTACGACCCGTACGTGGCCGACTTCGGCCCCGACGTGCGCCCGGCGACCCTCGCCGACGCGCTCGCCGCCGCCGACATCGTCTCGCTCCACCTGCCCGGCGGCGGCGGGCCGATCCTCGACCGCGCCGCGCTCGCCTCCCTGCGCGAGGGCGCGATCGTCGTCAACGCCGCCCGCGGCGACCTCGTCGACGAGACCGCCCTCGCCGAACTCCTCCTCTCCGGACACCTCCGCGGCGCCGCCCTCGACGCCACCGCAAGTGAACCCCTCCCCACCGACAGTCCGCTGCTGACCGCCCCGAACCTCATCCTCACCCCGCACATCGGGGCCCAGACCGACCTCGCCAACCGCGCCATGGGCATGGCCGTCGCCGAGGACGTCGTGCGCGTCCTGAACGGCGAGGCCCCCCGCAACCCCGTGCCCCCCAAGGAAGGGACCACCGCATGACGACCCAGTACGGCACCGCCGTCCTCGGCTCGATGACGTTCGGCGACACCGTGGACGAGGCCGCCGCGGCCGAGACCCTCGCGCTCGCCGCAGCGGCCGGGGTCCGCATGGTCGACACCGCGAACGCCTACGCCGGAGGCGAGACCGAGCGGATGCTCGGCCGCCTCCTCACCGACGACCGGTTCCTCATCGCCACCAAGGCCGGGATGCCCCACCCCGACGCCGGGGACCGCCCCCCGCTCTCGCCCGCCGCGCTCCGCGACTGCCTCCACGGCAGCCTCAAGCGCCTCGGCCGCGACCGCGTCGACCTCTTCTACCTCCACCAGCCCGACCGCGACACCCCCATCGAGGCGACCCTCACCGCGATCGGCGAACTCCTCGCCGACGGCACCATCGGCGCCTACGGCGTCTCCAACTTCGCCGCCTGGCAGATCGCGCAGATCCAGGCCACCGCGGACCGGCTCGGCATCGCCAGACCCGTCGTCGCCCAGCAGCTCTACAACCTCGTCGCCCGCGGCCTCGACACCGAGTACGCTGAGTTCGCGCAGTCCACCGGCCTCGCCACCATGGTCTACAACCCCCTCGGCGGCGGCCTCCTCACCGGCCGCCACCGCTACGCCGAACGCCCCGAAGCGGGCCGCTTCGGCACCTCCCGCCTCGCCGCCATGTACACCGACCGGTACTGGAACGAGCAGCTGTTCACCGCCATCGACGCCCTCGGCCGCATCGCCGCCGACACCGGCGTCCCCCTCGTGGAGCTCTCCCTCCGCTGGCTCCTCGGCCGCCCCGTCACCGACGCCGTCCTTGTCGGCGGCTCCGCCCCGCACCAGATCGCCGCCAACCTCGCCGCCCTCGCCCGAGGCCCCCTGCCCGCCGACGCGCTCGCCGCCTGCGACGAGGTCGGCCGCGCCCTGCGCGGCCCCATGCCCGCCTACAACCGCTGAGGAGACACCATGCACCACAACGACATCACCGAGACCCTCCGAGGCGGCGGCACCGCCGTCGGCTACTGGACCGTCCTCGACGCCCCGATCGCCACCGAACGCGTCGCCACCACCGGCTACGACTACATCGGCATCGACGCCCAGCACGGCCTCATGGGCTACGACGGGGTCCTGCGCAACCTCATGGCCGTCGACGCCGCCCACACCGCCGCCGGGATCGTCCGCGTCGCCGCCAACGACCCCGTCTGCATCGGCCAGGCCCTCGACGCGGGCGCCCTCGGCGTCATCGTCCCCCTCGTCGACACCCCCGAGGACGCGGCCGCCGCCGTCCGCGCCGCCCGCTACTCCGGCCGCCGCTCCTACGGCCCCATGCGGTCCGCGCTCCGCGTCGGCCCCCGCCCCGCCGACGCCGACCGCCAGGTCCTCGTCCTCGCCATGATCGAGACCGCCGAAGGACTCGCCAACGTCGAGGCCATCGCCGCCACCGAAGGGCTCGACGGCCTCTACATCGGACCCTCCGACCTCATGCTCGCCGTCGGCGGCGCCTACCCCGCCGACCCCGACCACACCGTCGACCTCGAAGCCGCGATCGAACGCACCCGCGCCGCCGCCGACGCCGCCGGGATCGTCCCCGCGATCCACACCCTCGACGGCGCCACCGCCAAGCGCCGCCTCGACGCCGGATTCCGCATGGTCACCATCGCCTCCGACCTCACCCACCTCGAAGCCGCCGCCCGCGCCCACCTCGCCGCGGCGAAGGCGTGACGCCCGTGCAGCACACCTCCGGGACCTCGGTCGCCGTGGTCGCCGACGACGCCACCGGCGCCGCCGACGCCGCGCTGGCCTTCGCCGAGACCGGCTGGACCGCCCACCTGGAACTCGCCGGGGCCTGGACCCCGCCCGAGGGCGCCCACACCGCCGCGGCCCTGTCCACCGACTCCCGCGCCGCACCCGACGCCCGGGACGCCACCGAGCGCGCCGTCCGCACCGCGCTGGCCGCCGGGGCCGACCGCGTCTACCTCAAGATCGACAGCACCGGTCGCGGCACGATCGCCGACCAGATCGCCGGAGCCCGTGCGGCCCTGGGGGACCCGCTCACCGTCCTGTGCCCGGCGTTCCCCGCCGTGGGCCGCACGGTCGCCGCCGAGCACCTCCTCGTGGACGGCGCCGACGCCGCCGCGGGCCCCGCCGGGACCGACCCCGTCACGCCCCTGGCCACCGGCGACCTCACGGTCCTCGTCCCCGGTGCGCGCGCCGTGGACCGGCTCGTGCCCGGCGCCGCCGGCATCGTCGTCCTCGACGCCGAAGTGGACGAGGACCTCGACCGGATCGCCGCCTCCATCGCGATCCTCGAACGGCGCCAACCGGTCCTCGCGGTCGGCTCCGCCGGACTCGCCCGCGCGCTCGCCCGCGTCTGGCACCCGACCCCGCACGACGTGACCGTCCCGCCCGTGCCGACCGACCTCGTCGTGGTCTCCTCCCTCAACCCGGCCACCCGCGCCCAGACCGCGCACGCGGTGCGGCACGGCATCGCACACACCGTGCTCGACGTCCCGAACGCCACCGACGCCGAGCTCGAAGCCGCGATCCGCGCCCTCCCGCGGCCCGCGATCGCCTCCACCAGCGCCGTCCGCGATCCCCAAGGCGCGCAGCACCTCGCGCACCGCCTCGGCACCGCCGCCGCCCGCGCCGTCCAAGCGACCCAGCCGAAGACGGTGGGCCTCGTCGGCGGCGACGGCGCCGCAGCGGCCCTCGCCGCGCTCGGCGCGCCGCGCGCCCTCGTCGCCGGGCGCATCGCCCCCGGCGTCCCCCTCCTGCGCCTGCCCGGCCTCGACGTCTGGACGAAAGCGGGCGGCTTCGGCCCGCCCGGCCTGCTCACCGACCTCATCCAGCCCGCACACTGACCCACAGGAGACCACGACACCATGGACATTCCCCGCCTCGCCGTCACCCAGGGCGACGTCGCCGGCATCGGCCCCGAGATCATCGCCCGCGCGCTCCTCGAACACCCGGAGCTGCGGGGACGGTGCGCCCCAGTCGTCGTCGGCGACGCCGACGCGATGCGCCGCGGCGCCCGCCTCGCGGGCCTCGACCCCGACAAGGTCGCCGTCATCGCCGACCCCGCGGACGCCACCAACGACCCGGGGCTCATCGAACTCGTCCAGACCGGGCCCTCCCTCGGCGACATCCCCCTCGGCGAGCTCTCCGCCGAAGCCGGGGACGGCGCGTACCGGTTCGTCGTGCGCGCCTGCGACCTCGCCAAGGAGGGCAAAGTGGACGGCATCGTGACGCCGCCGCTCAACAAGGCCGCCATGCACCTCGGCGGCCACCCGTTCCCCGGCCACACCGAGCTCCTCGCCCACGAGTTCGACGTGCGGAACTTCTCGCTCGTCCTCGGCGCGGGCGACCTCTACCTGTTCCACCTCACCACGCACGTCTCGCTGCGCCAGGCGATCGAGGGCATCACGCCGCAGCGCACCGACAACGTCATCGCGCTCGCCGCCGCGTTCGGCAAGGCCCTCGGCCGCGAGCACCCGCGCATCGGCCTCGCCGGGCTCAACCCGCACGCGGGGGAGAACCGCCTCTTCGGCGACGAGGACGCCGACGTCCTCGCGCCCGCCGTCGCCCGCGCGCAGGCCCGCGGCATCGACGCCCACGGCCCCATCGCCGCCGATGCCCTCATCCCGCAGGCCGTGCGCGGCAAGTGGAACCTCGTCATCGCCTGCTACCACGACCAGGGCCACGCCCCGTTCAAGGCCGTCTACGGCGACGACGGCGTGAACATCACCGTCGGGCTCCCCGTGGTCCGCGTGTCCGTCGACCACGGCACGGCCTTCGACATCGCGGGCAAGGGGATCGCCCGGGAGGGCTCCCTGGTCCTCGCCATCGAGCGCGCCGCCGAACTCGCCCCCGGCTGGCACCACGTGTGGGACCAGGCCCGGCAGGTGGACCTTCAATCCTGACGGATCGGGCTACAGTCGGCGGTATGGACTCCACCTCCCGCCCGCCCCTGACCATCGCGCTCGCCCAGCCCGACCTGCGCCCCGGCGACGTCGCGGGCAACGCCGCAGCCCACGCCGAGGCGATCCGCGCGGCCGGTGCGCGCGTCGTGGTCTTCCCCGAGCTGTCCCTCTCGTCCTACGCGATGGCCGCCCCCACAGTGTCCCTTGAGGACCCGGCGCTCGACGCGATCACTCAGGCGTGCGCCGAGACCGGGTCGATCGCGCTCGTCGGAGCGCCGCTCGCCGAGGACGGCGAGGAGCACATCACGATGGTCCGCTTCGACGCGGGCGGCCCGGAGCTCCTGTACCGCAAGATGTTCCCCGGCGGCGACGAGACCGACCGGTTCGTCGCCGGGTCCGCGCCCGCGGTCCTGGACGTGGACGGCTGGCGCCTCGGCCTGTCCATCTGCCGCGACTTCGCGATCGCCGCGCACATCGAGGCCACGGCCGCGCTCGGCATCGACGCGTACGTCGGCGGCAACCTCCACGACGCGGAGGGCGCGCTCCGGCGCGACGCCCACATCCCGAAGCTCGCCGCCGAGTACAGCGTGTGGGTCGCCATGGCCTGCTTCGCGGGCCCCGGCAGCGACTACCCCGACGCCTCCGGCGGGTCGGCCGTGTGGGGCCCGGACGGCGAGGTCGTCGCCCGGGCCGACGACCGGCCGGGCCGCATCGTCACCGCGACCCTGACCTAGCGCTCGACCGTGTACCGGTCGAGCGTCCGCAGCAACTCCGAGGCCGTCACGGCGTCGATCGCGGTCGGGAACCCCCGCCGCTCCGCCGCCGCGTCGTAGTCCGCTGCGGACGACAGGTACACCGCGCGGACCGCCTGGTCGGGCTGGTCGGCGTCCACGGTCCCGAGGTAGGCGTCGAAGCCCTTGTCCAGGACCAGTACGACGTACCCGCCGCCGGGCAGCGGCAGGTGGACGCCCGGCTCGACCCACAGGTTGTTCGCGGGGCCGGTGAGCCACCCGGTCTTCGTCAGCGCGAACACGCGCCCGACGCTGATCGACCTGCCCGCGAACCGCTCCAGGCGGCCCGTGCGCAGCTCCTCCTCGGTGAAGGCCAGGACCGGGCGGCCGAGCTGCTCGAACGGTTGCAGCACTTCGTAGTCGGCGAACGCCCGGGTCCAGTCCGCGAGCCGGTCGAGGGCCGCCGGGTGCGCGATCCGCACCGCGGCGTCCCCGGGCAGGGCCGCGGTCTCGTCGTCGACGTCCGCGAAGGTCTCGTCCTCGGCGATCCGGAACGCCAGCGCCGCGTCCCCGGCGACGGCCTCCCACACCAGCCGCCGCGCGAGGTGGCGCAGCAGGGGATGGCCGACGAAGTACTCCTGGAACTGCGGCACGGTCCACGTCCGCTGCGCGGCCATGGCCCGCTCCAGCCGCCGCACCTGCTGCTCGGCGACCTTCTTCACGTCCTTCTTCAACTGCGTGAACCGCTGGTACGCCGTTTCGGCCTTCGCCGGGTCGTCTCCCTTGCGGGGCTTGGGGAGCCGTGCCAGGCGCTTGCCCTGCGCGTCGATTGCGAACGGCACCAGGCGCTCGTCGAAGCCCACGGCGAACCATCGCGGCCCGTAGTCGAGGACGAGGTCGCCGTCCAGCCCGAAGTCCGGCACGAGCCGGTCGGCGAGCTGCTCGGGGCTGAGGCCGAGTCGCGCGGCGACGAGGTCGATCTGGCGTCCCGCCTCCTTCTTCAGCGGCCGGAAGCCCACTTTGAGGGAGATCGAGTGGAGCGCCCGCAGGGAGGTCTCGGTCCCGATGGCGCCCAGGCGCTCCAGGCCGTCGACGGCCCGCTTGTGCTGGCCCTGGCCGGGCCAGCGCCGGACGAGCGTTTCGAGCCGGGCCACGGTGTCGTCGTCGGCGAAGTGCGCGAGCTGCGAGAACGCCCACGAGTCCTTCGCGGGCGACCCGGCGGCCGTCCACAGCTCGAACACGGCCCACGAGAACGCGGTGAGCGACTCGGCGTCGCAGGTCTCGGCGGCGACGCGGACCCCGGCGTACGGGATCTCGGGGGAGTCCAGGGCGAGCACGGTGAGCAGGTGCGCGACCGACTCGTCGGGCAGGGCCGCCTCCCGTCCCTTGAGGAGCACCTGGGGGAGGAGCGCCGGTGCGGCCCAAGGGGCCTGCTTGGGGATCGTCGTGTCGAGGGGGTCGAGCGGGTCGGTCCCGATGAGCGCGCCGATCGCGGCGGACGCGGCCTCGCCGTACGTTTTCGCCGCGGTCGCCACGGGTTCGGCGCCGTACTCGGCGATGAGGTACCGGAGGGCCGCGGTGGCGGCCTTGCGCGCGGGCCGGTCGCCGCCGAGCGCGTCGGGGACGAGCAGGTGCGGGGCGGCCTCGGCGTGGCGCGTGAACCACTGCTTCGCGACGGGCGCCAGCGACTTCGACTTGGTGATCCACTCGGCGGCGAGGCGTGCGGCCTCCAGGCTGCGGATCGGCACGAGCGCCTCGGCGACGGCGCCGCGGCCCTTGACGAGCGGCACGAGCCGGTCGGCGACGCGGGTGCCGAAGCGGGCGAGCACCCGCTGGAGTTCGTCGGGGTAGACGTCGGTCGCCCGGCCGTCCCAGCGGTCGAGCAGGGTTTCTGCGGCTTCGATCCGCGCCCAGGCGAGGAACAGGATCGGCCGGTCGAGCCTGCCGTTCTTCTCAAGGCGGGCGAGGAGCCGCTGCTCCTCCTGCTCGTCCATGCCGCCGCGGTCCTCTTCGCGGAGGGTCGCCCAGCGGTGCCGCTCCTCCTCGTCGGCCCACACGACGGCCGTCGCGGACTCCGGTTCCAGGCCCGCCACGACGACGGGCTTGGGGCGCTTGGCCTTCCACGGCGGCGACACCAGCAGCGGCGGCAGCATGTCGGCGGTCGCCTCGGGCGCCCGGTCGCCAGCGTTGAGGAGCGCGGCGACGGCGTCGCGGACCTCCGGCGCCGCATCATCCATTGCGGACCGCATCGCTTCGGACGACCCGGCGAGGCCGCCGAGGAGCCGGAGCCGTTCGGGGTCGGCGTCGGCGGCGCTCGCGGCGACGGCCCGGAGCGTCCTGTGCGGGAACCGCTCGGCGGTCGCCATCGCGACGGGGAGCGCCCCGGGGCGGTCGATCCGGTCGATGAGCCGCCGGGTCGCGGTGTCGTCGGGCAGGAGGCCGATGGCGGTCATCAGGGCCGCGCGCGCGGGTTTCGAGAGGCGTTCGAACCAGCCGTCGAGCTGCCCGACGAGGGCCGGGAGCGCGTCGGCGCCGAGCCCTGCGAGGAGCGGGGCGAGGTTGCGCTCGTCGGCGTGGGTGAGGCCGCGGCGCTGCGTGAGGTGGTAGTCGCGGGGGTCGGCGGCGATGTGCCAGGCCATCCAGTCGTCGGCGCGGCGGTGCTCGAAGTACCCGGTCATCTCGGGGACGGCCGCCTCGACCCAGGCGGCCTCGGTCGGCATGAGGAGGGCCGCGCCGACGAGGCGCGCCGGGTCGGTCCGGAACTGCGCCACCGTGTCGACGGCGACCCGGTACTCCTCCTCGCTCGCGGCGGCGAGCATCGCCCGGATGCGGTGGGCCGCGGGCTCGGCGTTCCTCCAGCCCTTCGGCTCGTCCCAGCGGAGGTAGGTCCGCAAGTGCCCGTCGAAGACCGACCGGTCGTCCTGGGCGTAGGAGCCGTTGTAGACCAGCGCGGATTCGAGGACGGCCGCGGCGGCGAAGCCGAGGCCGTGCGCGGCGACCCACGCGTCGAGGTGCCGGAGCCGCTCGGCGGGCGGGACGGTCTGCTTCCCGTTGGCGTCCAGGAGGTGCATGAGCGCGGCCGCGCCGGCCGGGTCGAACCGTCCTTTGAGGTGCTCGCGGATCGCACCGGTGTAGTTCTCGTTCCCGTCGGCGCCCTGCTCGATGTGCGCCCAGTTGTCGGCGATGCGCTTCTGGATGTCCTGGGGTGCATCGGGGTCGAGCGGTACGGGCGCCGCTTCGTCCCGGCCGCGCCGCGGCATCACGTGGCGCTGCCACTTCGGGGGCAGCACGAGCCGGTCTTCGCTGGGGGGATTCGTCATGCCGTGCAGCCTAAAGCGACCGGCCGACATTCTCGGCGGCCGGTCGCTCGAACGCGGCGGCGCTCAGACGTGCGGCAGGAACGCTTGCAGCGCAGTCGGATCGGCCAGCGCACCGGGTGCGACGGCCTGGTCGACCGGCACGCCTTGCAGGATGCGCTTGACGGGGACCTCGATCTTCTTGCCGGTCACGGTCCGCGGGATCTTCGGGACGGCGATCACCTCGTCGGGCAGGTGCCGCGGGGACAGCTCGGTGCGGATCGCGGTCGCGATGGCGCGCTTGAGGTCCGCGTCCACCTCCACGCTCGCCTCGACGAACACGAGCAGCCGGTCCTCTTCGTCCAGGTGGACCACGAGGGAGTCGGTGACGCCCGGGACGGCCTCCACGACGGAGTAGAACTCGGCGGTGCCCATGCGCACGCCGCCGCGGTTGAGCGTCGCGTCGGACCGCCCGGAGATGACGGCCGAGCCGCGGTCGGTGATCGTGATCCAGTCGCCGTGGCGCCACACGCCCGGGTACCGGTCGAAGTAGGTGTCGCGGTACCGCTCGTTCTCGCGGTCCCCCCACAGCCCCACGGGCATCGACGGCATCGGCGAGGTGATCACCAGCTCGCCCTCCCGGCCGATCCCAGGGGTCCCGTCGGGCGCGTACGACTGCACGTCGGCGCCGAGGCACCGGCACGACAGCTCGCCGCGCCACACGGGCACGTTCGGTGCGCCGCCGACGAATCCGGTGCACAGGTCGGTGCCGCCGGAGAGGGACTGGAGCTGGGCCGTCGCGGAGACCGACTCGTACACGTAGTCGAAGCCGACCGCCGGGAGCGGGGCTCCCGTGGAGCCGATGCCCTTGAGCCGCTTGAGGTCCGCGACGTCCTTCGGCACGATGCCGCGGTCGCGGCAGGCCATGAGGAACGGCGCGCTCGTCCCGAAGTAGGTCGCCCCGGACTCCTCGGCGAGGCGCCACAGGCCCTCCGGGTCCGGCGCGCCGTCGAACAGGACCACCGAGGCGCCCACGACCGGCGCCGATGCCAGGTAGTTCCACATCATCCACCCGGTCGTGGAGTACCAGAAGAACCGGTCGCCGGGGCCGAGGTCGTGGTGCAGGCCGTGCATCTTCGCGTGTTCGAGCGCGATCCCGCCGTGGCCGTGGACGATCGCCTTCGGCAGGCCCGTCGTCCCCGAGGAGTACAGGATGTAGAGAGGATGCGAGAACGGCACCGGCTCGAACGCGAGTTCCCCGTCGGCCCCGAAGTCCTCCCACCGCTCGCCGACGGTGAACCCGTCGTCCAGATAGGAGAACGTCACGAGCCGCTCGGGCTTCAACTCCGCGACGACCTGCGCGACCTCCTGGTCCCGCCGGATCGTCTTGGCGCCGTAGCGGTACCCGTCGGTGACGAACAGGATCGCGGGTTCGACCTGCTTGAGCCGGTCCACGACCGCCCGCGCCCCGAACTCGGGCGCGCACGAGGAGAACACCGCGCCGATCGACGCCGCCGCGAGCATGAGCGCGTACGTCTCGGGCACGTTCGGCATCCACGCCGCGACCCGGTCCCCGCGCCCGATCCCGGCCGCGAGCAGGCCCGCGCGCAGCCGCGCGACCGCCTCCCGCAGCTCGGTCAGCGTCCACTCGACCGGCCCGCGCGTGTCCGAGTACGCCAGGACCGCGGTGTCGCCCGCGTCCATGCCCGGCGCCGCCAGCACCGCCTTCGCGTAGTTCAGCCGCTCATCGGGGAACCACACCGCGCCCGGCATCGCCGCCGACGGCAGCACCCGGTCCTCCGCGACCGGCCCGCCGAGCCCGAAGTGCTCCCACACCCCGCCCCAGAACAGGCCCGGCCGCTCCACCGAGCACCGCCACAGGTCGCCGTACGCGGTCAGGTCGGTCCCCGCCCGCCCGGACAGCCACTTCCCGAACGCCTCGATGCGGGTCCCGCCCGCACCGGGCCGCCAGAGCACCTCGCCGGTCACACCGTCCTCCTTCGTCTCGGCCTGTGCCAGTCTCCCCGACACGGGCCCGCGCCGCAGTGGGGGCCCGCCACACACCGGCACCGGGCCTCATGGGGACCGGAACCATGGACCCGGCGGCCCCTGACCCCTAGGATCGGCCCATGGGTATCCACCACGAATCCACCGTCATCCTCGCCGCCGCACGCACCCCGATCGGGCGCTTCGGCGGGAGCCTCGCCGACGTCCCCGCCACCGCGCTGGCCGGCACCGCGATCCGCGCCGCCCTCGAACGCTCCGGCGTCGACCCCGCCCGCATCGGGCAGGTGATCCTCGGGCACGTGCTCCCCGCCGGGTGCGGCCAGAACCCCGCCCGCCAGGCCGCCGTCGCCGCGGGCGTCCCCATGCACGTGCCGAGCCTCTCGGTCAACAAGGTCTGCCTCTCCGGCATGACCGCCGTCGGCCTCGCCGACGCCCTCCTGCGCACGGGCGCATGCGAGTTCGTCGTCGCCGGGGGCATGGAGTCCATGACCCGCGCCCCGCACCTGCTGCCCGGTTCGCGCCGCGGCTTCAAGTACGGGGACGTCACGATGCTCGACCACGCCGCGTTCGACGGCCTCACCGACGCCTACGACGGCGTCTCCATGGGCGAGTCCACCGAGCGCCACGCCCAGCGCCTCGGCCTGGCCCGCGCCGACCAGGACGCGTTCGCGCTCTCCTCGCAGCAGAAGGCCGCCAAGGGGACCGACGCCCGCGCCGCCGAGATCGCCCCTGTCGACACCGGGAAGGCGATTGTCGACGCCGACGAGGGCCCGCGCCCGCAGACGACCCTCGACGGCCTCGCCGGGCTGCGCCCCGCGTTCACCCCCGACGGGTCGCTGACCGCCGGGAACTCCTCGCCGATGAACGACGGCGCCGTCGCGCTCGTCCTCACCACCCGCTCCAACGCCGAGCGCCTCGGCCTCGACTGGGAGTCCGAGATCCTCGCGTACGCCACCGTCGCGGGCCCCGACAACTCGCTGCTCCTCCAGCCCTCCCATGCCATCCAGACCGCCGCCGCGCAGGCCGGGGTCGCCGTGGCCGACTTCGAGGCCGTGGAGATCAACGAGGCGTTCGCCGCCGTGGCCCTCGCGTCCGCGGGCGAACTGGGGGTCGACCCCGAGCGCGTCAACCGCGACGGCGGCGCCATCGCCCTCGGCCACCCGCTCGGCGCCTCCGGCGCCCGCCTCGTGCAGACCCTCTCGCGCCAGCTCCCCAGCGGCGCCGTGGGCGCCGCGGGGCTCTGCGGCGGCGGCGGTCAGGGCGACGCGGTCGTGCTGCGCGCCAGGTAGGTCAGCCCGACCCGGAGAGCCGGTGGACCCGGAGCGCCAGCTGCACTTCCAGCGACCGCGCGGGGGAGTTCCAGTCCCGGCCCAGGACCGCCGCGATCCGGTCGAGCCGCTGCGACACGGTGTTGACGTGGACGTTCAACGCCGCCTTGGTCTTCGCGAGGTGCCCGCCAGCGGCGTAGTACGCCTCCAGGGTCCCCACGAGGTCGGTGCCGCGCCTGCGGTCGTAGTCCAGGAGCGGACCGAGCGTCCGCTCCACGAACGCGCCGGTGCCGGCCTCGCCCAGGAGCACCCCGATGAACCCGAGCTGCTCCATGCACGCGCCCTCGCCGCGCCGGTCCAGCGTCAGCATCGCCTCGGTGCACCGCACGGCCTCGGCGTACGCCTCCGGGAGCCGCTCCAGGTCCGCGACGCGGCCGGAGGCGCCCACGGTCACGCGCTGGCCCGCGGTCCGCGCGAACCCGGCGGCGAGCTTCGCGGCGCGCCCGCCGGGGTCGTCGGCGGGCAGCAGCAGAACCGGGCGCCCGTCCCGGCCCCCGGCGAGCCCGCCCTCGGCGCGCGCGAACCGCTTCGCCTCCAACGCGAGGCGCGGCTGCACGGGGCCGTCGAGGACGAACACCGCGTGCGGGCGGCCCAGGTCGATCCCGAGCTTCCCGGCCCGCAGTCCCAGGCTCGACCCGCCGCTGCGGCGCCGTCCCGCGTCCGTGAGCAGGTCGTCGAGCAGCTCGCCCCGCACCAGGTCCTCCGCGTCCGCCACCGACCGGCGCAGGAGCAGCAGCAGCGCCGTCACCAGCGAGGCCCGCTCGAACAGCTGCCGGTCCGCCTCCGCGAGGTCCGCCCGGCCGCCGAGCACGATGGAGCCCAAGGGTTCCGGGCCCGCCATGACCGCGCACACCCACAGGCCCTCCGCGAGGACCGCGCTCCGCGACGCCTGCGAGCCGTCCACGCCCTCGGCCACGAACCGCACCGCGCCGTCCCCGGCCCGCGCCAGCTCCGTGCCCTCCGCGTCGTAGATCCCGATCGGGCCCGCGAACAGCTCCGCGGTCTGCGACGCCAGGTCCGCGACGTCGCCGCCGGAGAGCACCAGGCCCGTCAGCCGGTCGTGCGCGTCTGCGGCCCGCCGCAGCGCCCCGTTCAGCCGCGCCGAGGTCTCCGCGGCGCGGCTCCGCTCGCGCAGCGCCTGCCGGGCCTCCTCCAGCTGCCGGACGCTCTCGATCGCCACGGCCGCATGGTTCGCCAGCGACACGAGCATCGCCACGTCGTCGGGCGCGAACCCGCGCGGCGCCCGGTCCGCGGCGAACAGCACCCCGATGACCTGCTCGCCCACGCGCATCGGGACGCCCACGATCCCGTGGACGCCCTCCTCGGTCACGGCCGTGTCGATCCGGTCGGTGTGGTTGAACCGCGAGTCCACCCGGTAGTCGGTGCTCGCGTACGGCAGCGCGGTCTCCGCGACCAGGCCCCCGAGGCCCTCGCCCATGCCCAGGCGCAGCTGCTGGAACTTCGCGGACACCGACCCGTCGGTGACCCGCATGTACGTGTCGCCCGCGTCCGGGTCGCGCAGCGCGATGTACGACAGGTCCGCGCCCAGCAGGGTCCGGGCCCGGTGGACGATCGCGCGGAGCACCGAGTCGAGGTTCCGCAGCGCCGCGAGGTCCCCGGCCGTGTCGAACAGGGCCGCCAGCTCGGCCTCCCGGCGGCGCCGCTGCGCCAGCGTCCCGCGGATGCGCCGCACCGACTCCGTGGCCTCCTCGACGGCGGCGACGGCCTCGGCGCCGGCCCGGGACCGCTTCAGGTCCCGGGCCGGCGCCGCGAGCTCGTCGTCCGAGGCGTCCGCCGCGATCAGCCCGATCAGCCGCAGCAGCGCGGCCGCCGCGGGGTCGACGCCTTCGGACACGGGAGCCTCTCTCAGGTCAGGGGACGCAGGAAGCCTAGTCCCTGATGCCGCTGGTCAGATCGCGTCCCCGCGTCTCGCGCACCACCGCGGCC
Organism: Glycomyces sp. NPDC047010; assembly: GCF_040644205.1. NCBI lineage: Bacteria > Bacillati > Actinomycetota > Actinomycetes > Glycomycetales > Glycomycetaceae > Glycomyces > Glycomyces sp. NPDC047010. The sequence continues at coordinate 137,284 of NZ_JBEYVY010000009.1, forward strand.
GTGATCGCCGTGACCACCGCCGCCGCGCACAGGTACGCCGACACCGGCACCGACGAGCCGTACTCGCTCAGCAGCTTCACCGCGATGATCGGCGCCAGCGCCCCGGCCACGATCGACGCGAGCTGCGACCCGATCGCCGCCCCCGAGTACCGGACCTTCGTGTCGAACAGCTCCGACACGAACGCCGCCTGCGGGCCGTACATCGCGCCGTGGAACAGCAGGCCCACCGTCACCGACAGCGTCACCGTCCCGAACTCGCCGGAGTCGACCAGCCCGAAGAACGCGAACGCCCACACCGCCATCCCGGCCGCGCCGACGAGCGTCACGGCCCGCCGCCCGATCCGGTCGGACAGCGCGCCCCACAAGGGGATCGTCACGAAGTGGATCGCCGAGGCGATGAGCACCGCGTTCAGTGCGAGGCTCCGCGACAGCTCCAGGTGCACCGTCACGTAGACGAGCACGAACGCGGTGAGGATGTAGTACGAGACGTTCTCGCCGAAGCGCAGCCCGATCGCGCCGAGCACCTCGCGCCAGCCCGTGCGGAACACCTCCACGATCGGCGGCTTCTCCTTCACGCCGCTCGCGGCCCGCTCGGCCTGCGCCTGGAGGAACACCGGCGACTCCGTCACGGAGATGCGGATCCACAGGCCGATGACGACCAGGACCCCCGAGAGCAGGAACGGGACGCGCCAGCCCCAGTCGAGGAACGCCTCCTCGGACTGGACGACCGCCAGGAGCGCGAGCACGCCCGTGGCGAGCAGGTTCCCGCCGGGCGCCCCGGCCTGCGGCCACGACGCCCAGAACCCGCGGTGCCTCGCACCGCCGTGCTCGGAGACGATGAGCACCGCCCCGCCCCACTCGCCGCCGAGAGCGAAGCCCTGGACCAGGCGCAGCAGCGTCAGGAGGACCGGCGCGGCGACGCCGATCTGCGCGTACACGGGCAGCAGGCCCATCGCGAACGTCGCGCCGCCCATGAGCAGCAGGCTGAGCACGAGGAGCTTCTTGCGGCCCAATCGGTCGCCGTAGTGGCCGAAGACGAGGCCGCCGAGCGGCCGGGCGAGGAACCCGATGGCGTAGCTGGCGAACGCGATGAGCGTCCCGGTCAGCGGGTCGTGGGTGGGGAAGAACGCGGTGTTGAACACCAGCGCGGCGGCGGAGCCGTACAGGAAGAAGTCGTACCACTCGACGGTCGTGCCGACGAGGCTGGCGGTGACGATGCGGCCGATGCCGCTGCGGCGCTCCGTCGGCGCCGCGGTGAGGGCTGGGTCGGTCATGGGCGGTGCCTGTTCTCTAGAGGGGACACATGAAGGGCTAGTTGGCGGTCCAGCCGCCGTCGAGCGTGAGGGAGGACCCGGTGGCGAAGCCCGAGCCGGGGCCGCACAGCCACAGCACGGCGGCCGCGACCTCCCCGGGCTCCAGCAGCCGCTTCAGCGGGGTCCGGTCGAGGAGCACGGTCGCGAGCGGGTCTTCACTGCCCGCGGCCGCGAGGTCGTCGAGCTGGCGCTCCACCAGCGGGGTGCGCACGTAGCCGGGGTTGACGCAGTTGCTGGTGATCCCGTACGAGGCGCCCTCGATCGCGGCCACCTTGCTCAGGCCCTCCAGGGCGTGCTTGGCCGCGACGTACCCGGCCTTGTTCGCGCTGGCGCGCAGGCCGTGGACGCTGGAGACGTTGACGATCCGCCCCCAGCGCTGCCGCTGCATGTGCGGCAGGCACTGCTGCATGAGCTGGAGCGGCGCGGCCACCATGACGCGCTGCATGAGCGCGAACCGGTCGAGCGGGAACTCCGCGAGGGGGGCCACGTGCTGGAACCCGGCGTTGTTGACCAGGACGTCGACGCCGTGCGGCAGCGCGGCGACCGCGGCCGCGTCGGCCAGGTCCGCGACGTGCGCCGTTGCCCCGATCTCCTCGGCGACGGCGCGCACGGCCCCGGCGTCCCGGTCCACTGCATGGACCATCGCCCCGGCCGCGGCGAGCGCGGCCGCGCAGGCCCGCCCGATCCCGGACCCGGCCCCGGTCACCAGCGCCGTCCGTCCACTCAAGACCGAACTCGCGCCCGCGGCCGGGCCGTCCCCAACGGGTGTTACGGTATTCATGCCGGTAAATGCTATGGACGCGGCGGCGCCGGGGCCATGTCGAACGCCCCCACAATTCCGCCCCGACCCGTGTGGCCCGCCGACACCCCGCTACGGCTCCCGGCGGACGCCGACCACCAGGACCGCCGTGTCGTCGGTCAACCGGAACCCGTGCGTCTCCAGGTCCGCGAACAGGAACTCCACCACCGCCGCGGCGTTCGCGAACGGCTCGGCCCCGGCCCGGTCGCGCAGCCGCTCCTCGAACGGGTACATGCCGCCCGCGCGGTCGCGGGCCTCCACCACGCCGTCGGTGAACGCCACCAGCAGGTCCCCGGGGTGCAGGGCCCGGCCCACCGACCGGGCGGCCACGTTCATCTCGCCGACCAGGCCCAGCGGCGGCGCCGGGGTCAGCGACAGCGCCTCCACCTCGTTCCCCCGGACCAGCAGCGGCGGGTGGTGCCCGAAGCTGCGGACCTCCACGGTGCACCCGTCCCGCGCGAACGCCATGAGCAGCGCCGTCGCGAACTCCTCGGTCCACCCGCCGCGCCGCTCGTTGCACATGAGCATCCGCCGCTCCATGCGCACGCTCAGCGCGTTCAGGTCCACGTCGTCCAGGGCTCCCTCGCGGAACGACCCGAGCAGCGCCGCCATCGTCGCGACCGCGCCCAGCCCGTGCCCCGACACGTCCCCGAGGACCGCCCGCACGCCCCACTGCGTGTCCAGCAGGTCGAAGAAGTCACCGCCGAGGCGGCTGTCCGCGGCCGCGGCCCGGTACCGCGCCGCGCATTCGAGCCGCCCGATCCGCCGCGGCAGGTCAGGCAGGAGCGCCCGCTGCGCCGCCTCCGACACCGCGTTCACGTTGATGAGGCTCGCGATGACCCGGTCGCGCAACACCGCGATGACCACGCTCGTCGCCCCGATGAGCACCACCGGCACCATCTCCGAGTACCCGTCCGCGACGCCGCCGCTGATGCGCGACCAGTTCAGCGCCGCGCACGCTAGGAGCGCGGTCACCGCGACGACCACCGTCGTCCGCGGCCCGTTGACCAGGGCCGCGAGCGGCGGCAGCGCCGCGATCAACGTCCACAGGTGCACCGAGGAGGTCGCCAGCTCCACGGGGACCATGACGATGACCAGGACGAGCGGCAGCGCGCGCAGCCACGCCAGACCGACGGTCTTGCGCAGCGTGAGCATCTGCGGCAGCCGCTCCATCACCGCCTCCGTTCCGCGAGCGATCTGGGTCGATCATCGCCGGAACGGGGCGCGCGCGGAGCGCTCTCGCCGAAAGCGCCTCAGGCCGCGGCCGCCGCCCTCGCCCGCGCGGGCTCGGTCGTGACCAGGCCCGTCACCACCGCCGCCGCGGCGAACACCGCGCCCGTGAGCGCGATCGACCCGGCGCCGCCGTGGACGAGCGTCAGGCCCCCGAGCGAGGACCCGAGCGCGATCCCGACGTTGAACGCCACCGAGTTCGCCGCCGACGCCGTGTCCGTGCTCCCCGGCGCGAACTCCATGACCCGGTTCTGGAGCGCCGGGCTGAACATGCCCATCGACAGGCCCGTCAGGACGATCGCGCCGCCGGTGACCCACGCGTTCGCCCCGAACAGCCACATCGCCGCGAAGACCGCCGTCAGCAGCACCAGCGGCAGCACCACGGCGAGCCGCTGCGACCGGTCCGAGAGGATGCCGCCCGCGGCGATCCCCCCGAAGTCCGCGACGCCGCGCACCAGCAGCAGCGGCCCGAGCATCGCCGCCGACATGCCCGCGACCGCGGTGATCACCTCCGACGTGTACGTGTAGACCGCGAAGAACCCGGCCACCGACAGCACCGTGGTCACCAGGACCAGCGCGAACCGCCGCGCGTCGGGGACCGTGCCGCGACCGGCGTGCTCGTTGCGGGTCGGCCGCGCCGGGAGCGCCGCGAACAGGGTGCCGAGCGCGATGAGGCCCATGGCCGCGAGCGCGAGGAACGCGGCCTGCCATCCGGCGCGCTGGCCGAGCCAGGTCGCGGCGGGCACGCCGAGCATCGGGCCGATGGAGCCGCCGGTGTAGACGACGGCGAGGACGCGGCCGCGCACGTGGACGGGGAACATCCCGGCGGCCACGGGGCCCACGATCCCCCAGAACACGGCCTGGCTGAGCGCGGTCGCGATGCGGGCCGCGAACAGCAGCTCGTACTGGGTCGCGGCGGCCGAGGCGGCGGTTGCGAGGACCATGACGGCCATGAGGGCGAGCAGGAGCGGGCGCCGCGGCACCTTCGCCACCAGCTTCACGAGCGGGAGCGTCACGATCGCGACGGTGACGCTGTAGCCGGTGACGAGCAGCCCGATCTGCGACAGCGACACGTCGAGGTCCGCGGCCATCTCGCCGAGGAGCCCGACGGGCGCGGTCTCGGCGGTGACGTAGCAGAACGCGGCGACGGCGAGCGCGACGAGCGCCGCCGCCGACCTCCGGTCGCCGAAGGCCGACGTGGACGGACCTGACATGGGCGGCACCTCGTTCGCGGGGGCGGCACGACCGTGCCGCGGGCATGGGGGAACAGAGGCCCTGCCGTGAGGCGACGGCGAGGCCGTCGGAAGCCTACTCCAGGCGCCCGGCGGTCCCCGAGCGCTTTTCCCACTGCCCGGTCCCACCGCCCGGCCCCGCCGCCCCGAACCGGCTCAGCGGGTGCGGTACTCCAGCTGCGTGAACGTCGCCGACCACCACGAGCCGGGGTCGGCGAACGCGTCGGGGTCGATGCGCGCGAGCTTGCTGCGCAGGACCGCGGCGCGGCGGGCCCGGCCCGCCCGGCCGGTGTCCTCGTCCACGAACTGCGCGAACCGGAACAGGAACTCGCTGAGGGACTTGAAGCTCGCGTTCACGAGTTCGAGGGTGCCGTTCCGGACGGCGAGCTTGACGATCCGGCCGGTCGCCGTGTCGAAGCAGAACAGCGTCGACTCGGGGTCGGCGGGGACCGCGCCGACGACGACCACCTGCACGGTGCCGCCCGAGCCGCGCTTGAGGTCCATGTCCTCGTAGAGCCCGTACCGGCCCGTCAGGTAGGAGGTGAACACCGCGGACATGTTCACCGGGATCAGGTCGGTGTCCGGATAGGACGCGGCGGGCGCGGCGAACTCGCGCATCCACCGGCTCCGCGGGAACCGGACCACGTTGTCCGGGCCCCAGGCCCGCACGTACTCCTGCTGGTCGCGCATCCCGCTACTCCCCGGCGAGGCCGGTCTCGCGCAGGTACGCGAACCACGGGTCCTCGTCCCACCACGCGGTGCGCTGCCGCTCCTTGGGGCCGTGGAGCCCGGTGTACCCCGGGCCCATCGCCACGGTGTCGGCGAACTCGGCGACGGAGGCGCACTCGACGAGCACCCCGGTGTCCCAGTCGCGCTCGAAGTAGTTGAACCAGTAGACGATCACGGCCCCGGAGTCCAGGTCGAGGAGGACCGCGTCCTCGCCGACGTCGCCGATCCGCAGGCGCCTGCGGTCGTCGATCGGCTCCCCGTCGGCGTCGATCGCGTCCATCGGGCCGAACGCGGACTCGGGCAGGAACAGGATCTCCCCGAACCGGGCCGGGCCCGCCGCCAGGTACAGGTCCGCGAGGCCCCCCGGGTACGCGCCCGCGAGCGCGACGGGCTCGCCGAGTCTCAGCGGCGGCGCGTTGTGGCGCCCCGCGTCGTCCTCCCAGCGCCGTGTCAGCGCCGCGGGGGCGCCGCTCCCGCGCAGCCCTTCGACCTTCGCGCGCATCGACTCCAGATGACCCATCGGACCTCCCCGCTCACCGCTTCGGACTGTACTTGTCGTGGACGACGTTGATCTGGATCTGCGCGCCGTCGGGGACCTGCCGGAGCTGGCCGCGGAGCTGCCCGCCCATGCCGTGGTTGGTGGCCGAGTCGATCCCCCACATGTTGTCCGGGCCGTCCTTGCCGCCGAGCTGGAGGTCCTGCGCGTGGTCGACCTGCTGGCCGTCGAGTTCGGCGAGCCGCCGGTCGAGGTCGGCCTGGTCGGTGGCCTCGGCGAACGCCTCCCGCTCCTTGGCCGCGCGCCACGCGTCGGTCTGGTCCGAGCGCAGGTCGCCGGTGTCGGGGGTCTTGACGAGCTTCCCCTCGTCGCCGAGGTTCTTGAGGTGGTTGGCCTTCGCCTCGAAGTCCGAGCGGTCCCAGCCCTCGTGCATGCGGAGGGTGACGGTCCACTTCTTCGTCTTCGGGTCGTACACGGGCGCGGGCATGTCCTCGTTGAACCCGCGCGTGTAAGTCGGGGCCTTCTTCACGCGGTCCGGGTCGAGGGTGATGTCCTTCCCCTTGGCGTCCTTGCGGGTCCGGCCGGCCGGGAGCCGGTCGGGGCCCTTCGGGGCGCCCGGCGCCTTGGGCCGCGCCGTGGACCCGGTCGCCACTTTCTTCAGGCTCGTCTGCCTCGCGCGGACCGTGGCGCCCGTGGCGTGGCGGCTGCGCCGTGCGGGGTCGGCGTCGGTCCCCGACCCCTTGCGCCGCCGGGCGTCCACGTCGGCGTCGCCGCCTTTGGGGCGCTTCCCGTTGGCGCCGTGCGGGGTGTTCACGTGCGGCGCGCGGGGCCGCTTGTGCAGCCCCAGCGCGAGGAGGAGGGTGAGGAGCAGCAGTCGTCGCATGTCGGGCCTACCCGTCGATGAGTGCGCGGAGGTTCATCAGGCTGGTCACCAGGAGCGTCAGCCACCCGAAGACCCGGGCGACCCACTTGACGATCGCGGCGGTCGCCTGCGCCATGACCACGGGCGTCGCGAGGCCGAGCGTGAAGACCTCCTCGGCGATCCACATGCACAGCCGCCCGATGCAGTCGGCGATGAAGCCGCGCACCAGCTCCCGCACGGTCTGCACCAGAGCGCCCGCGCCCCGCGTGGCCGCCCCCATGGCCTCGGCGGTCCCGCTGGCGCCGTAGAGGACGTCGATGTTCTCGGCGACCATCGCCCGGTACGCCTCGGCGGCCGTATCGTGCCAGCCGGTGATGTCCGCTTCGGCGCTGGACTTGAGGGCGTCGCCGATCGAGGCGAGCTCCTGCGCCATGTTGTCCCAGGTGATCGCGTGCGTCTCGATCGTCTCGGGGTCGCCGGTGACCGCGTCGAGCGCCTCCTTCAGCGGCTGGATCTGCTCCATGGCCCACTCGACGCCCATGGACGCGAGGCTCCCGAACGGGTCGATCGCGAACGACGCCAGGTTCAGCGCCCCGCTGGTGAGCGTCAGCCCCGCGGCGACCCACTGGCCGCTGAGGATCTGGACGGTGAGGTCGTGGAAGTCCTCGGCGACCGACATCCCGGTGAGGACGCTCCGCTGCTGCGTCGGGTCGATGTCGGCCTTGGTGGCGATGAGCGGGTTCGACTCGGTCACGGCGCCACCGGCCCCGCGGTCGAGCTGTTGATCGCCTTGAACGAGCTGGAGTTCTGCTTGTCCGCCTCCTCGTAGTCGTCGGCGCTGTCGGACACCGCGCCCGCGAGGGACGTGATGTTGAAGGCGATCTCGCGGACCAGCTCCTCCTGCGCGTCGTGGCGCTCCTTGAGGATCGCCGGGAAGAACGAGCACAGCGCGCCGTACGCGTCCTCGCCGCCGGAGATGTGCGCGCTCGCGTCCTGCACGGCCTGGAACCGCTCGTGGATGCCGCGCAGGTGGACCGCGTGGGTGTGCAGCTCGTCGACCTGCACCTTCAACTCGCCCATGGTCACCGCTCCCCGGAGTCGTCGAGGCGTTCGAGGCGCCGCTCGTACCCGGCCATGAGGGCCTTCCCGGTGGCGGACCCGGACCCGACGCTGTCGGCGACGACCTCCTTGGCGGCCTCGGCGAGCTTCGCCTGCGCGGCCCGGTAGACCTCCATGACGGCGTCCTCGGTGAAGTGCGCGGACTGCTTCTGGACCCGGTGCGACAGTTCGATCTTCGTCATCATGCCGTCGGCGTCCACGGTGATCGTGACGGTCCCGTTGTCGTCGGAGGCGGTCGCGGTGAGCGCCTGGAGCCGCTCGCTCGCGGCGAGCGCGTGCTGCGCCATGGCGTCGGCCCGCGCCTTCCAGTCCTCGACGCGCCGCATCGCGTCCTCGGGGTCCAGGCTGAGGAGGGGGTTGTCCATGGCGTCTCCTTGACCAGGGGCTTCACTCGACGGCGAGTGAACGGGCGGGCCCCTCATTGGACGATATGCCAGGCGGGCCACCACCGGTTCCTCAGTTTCCGCACGCTCCGGAGGGCACAAGGGACAGATCCGGTACAGGTGGACTCCAGTACCGCTCGAAGCGGTGAAATCAGCCGTTCAGACGATGCCTGCTCACCCTTTTGGACGATCCGGTCCGGGTGGGGCTCAGACCAGGTCGGCGTCGTGCGCGAGGAGCGCGATCTGCGTCCGGTTGTCCAGGCCGAGCTTGGTGAGGATGCTGGAGACGTGCGACTTCACCGTCGTGACGCTCATGTCGAGGTTCCCGGCGATCTCCGCGTTCGACTCGCCGTACCCGATCCCCACGGCCACATCGTGCTCGCGGGGCGTCAGCGCCGCGAGCTTCTCGCGGGCCCGCTCGTACGTGCCCGCCTGGGTGAGCGTGCGCTCCATGAGCCGCCGGGTGATCCGCGGCGACAGGATCGGCTCCCCGGCCGCGACTTTCGCGACGGCCTCGGCGATCCGGGCCGGCGGGGTGTCCTTGAGGAGGTACCCGCTGGCGCCCGCGCGCAGCGCGTGGAGGATGTTCTCGTCGGTGTCGAACGTGGTCAGCACGACCACCTCGGGCGGGTTCGGCCGCCCGCGCAGCCGCCGCGTGGCCTCGATGCCGTCCACGTGCGGCATCTGGAGGTCCATGAGGACCACGTCGGGGGAGTGGGCCTCGAACGCGGTGAGCGCCTCGCGCCCGTCGCCCGCCTCGCCGACCACGCGGATGTCCCCGACGCCGTCGAGCATCATGGACAGCCCGGCCCGGACCAGGGCGTCGTCGTCGACGAGGAGCACGCGGATCACGTCGGCCATGGTAGCCGGGCCCGCAGCTCGAACCTCCCGCCGCTCGCCTCGTGGTCGAGCGCGCCGCCCGCGAGCCGCACCCGCTCGGTCAGCCCGACCAGGCCCAGGCCGCTCCCCGGCACGGCCGAGCCGGTCCCTTCCTCCGGGAGCGGGTTGACGACCGCGATCACCAGATCGCCGCCCGGCGCGCCCTCCAGCGACACGTCCACAGGCAGTCCGGCGGCGTGCTTGCGCGCGTTCGTCAGCCCCTCCTGGACCACCCGGAACGCCGTGCGCCCCACCGAGTCCGGGGGCACCGCGCCGCCGAGGCGGTCGGCCACCTCCACGACCTGTCCGGCCGCCCGCGCGTCCGCGAGCAGCCCGTCCAATGCCTCCAGCGTCGGCTGCACCCCCGAGACGCCCTCGTCCTCGCGCAGTAGCCCGATGACCTCCCGCAGCTCCTCCAAAGCCTGGTGCACGCCGTCGCGCACCACTCCCGCGGCGAGCGCGATCTTCTCCGGCGGCGCGTCGGGCCGGAACTCCAGCGCGCCCGCGTGCGTCGCCACCAGTGACAGGCGGTTCGCGAGCACGTCGTGCATCTCCCGCGCCAGGCCCCGCCGCTCCGCGGCCCGCGCCTCGGCGACCCTCCGCCCCTGCTCGGCCTCGGCGCGCCGGGCCCGCTCGCGCAGCGAGATCACCAGGTCCCGGTGCGAGCGCGCCAGCGTCCCCCAGCCCAGCAGCGCCCCGTACACCGCCGCGACCAGCAGCGCCCACCAGTCGAAGCCCAAGGCCGCGTTGGGGTGCCACACCCACTGGAGCAGGTGGGCCGCGATCCCCGCGAGCGACACCGCCACCGCCGTGCGGAACCGGGTCCGCCACGCCACCTGGAGCGCCCCCACGGTCGCCGCGGTCGTCGCCATCGGCGACAGCACCGCGAGCACTGTGGCCGTGAGCGCCCCGGTCACCGGCCGCCACAGCTGCACGACCGCCGACGCCCACGCGAGCACCGCGACCGTGTACTCCAGGGGCCCGAGCGAGGGCTGCGCCAGCAGCGACAGCGCGGTCAGCGCCCCCACCCCGGCGGTCATGGACACGATCTCGACAGGGCGCGGAGCACGGCGATAGATCACCGGCACATGCTAGCCACCCCCGCGGCCGGGCCGTCACCTACGAAAGTAGGAGGCGCCCCGTCCCTCCGCAGGGACCCCCGCGGCCCCCGGACCGAGGCGCCCGCCGCCCCCGCCGGGCGAGACTTCACGGCATGAACAGCAACGCCCGCCGACTCCTCGTCGTCATCGCCGCCGCAGCCGCCGCCCTCCTCGTCTGGGCCGTCGCCGTCCCCCTCGCCGGAGTCGACCTGACCGTCCCGCAAGGGGACACGGACCTCCACGTCGGTCCGGGCCTCGTCGCCGCCGCGGCCCTCGTCGCGAGCCTCGCCGGATGGGGCCTCCTCGCGATCCTCGAACGCGCCACCGCCCGCGGCACCCGCATCTGGACGGTCACCGCCGTCGTCTTCCTCGCCCTCTCGCTCCTCGGCCCGCTCGGCGCCGCCAGTGCAGCGGCCGTCGTCAGCCTCCTGTGCATGCACCTCGCCGTCGGCGCGGTCGCCGTCACCGGGCTGGTGCGCCGATGAGCGTCCCCTGGGGCTACCTGATCGGGCTCGCCGTCCTCACCCTCCCTGCGATCCCCGTCCCACACCTGCCCGAGCGCCTCGGCACGGTCTGGTACTTCATCTGCCTGGCCGTCAACGAGCTCCCGCTCCTCATGATCGCGTTCTTCACCGCCGACACCGCCCTCGCGGCCTCCCAAGGCGACCTCGCGAATCCGGTCGCCATCGCGGCCGCCGTCGTCGCCGGGGCCTGCGTCGCCCTCACCGCCTGGCGCGGCTTCCGCACCCCGCACGCCCTCCGCAAGGCCCTCGGCGCCGCCTACACCCCGCGCCGCACCTCCCTCGCCCGCCTGCTGAGCCCCTTCGCGATCCGCCCCCGCGACGTCGAGCGCACCGCGAACCTCTCCTACGGCCCCGCCGGGAAGCGCAACCTCATGGACCTCTACCGGCACCGCTCGCACCCGGCCGGCGCCCCCGTCCTCGTCCACTTCCACGGCGGCCACTACGAGATGGGCCGCAAGAACACCCAGTCCCGCCCGCTCCTCCACCGCCTCGCCGCCGACGGCTGGATCTGCATCAGCGCGAACTACCGGCTCCGCCCCGACGCGGGCTACGAGGACCACGTCACCGACGTCAAGCGCGTCATCGCCTGGGTCCGCGAGCACGGCCCCGCCTGGGGCGCCGACCCCGACCGCATCGTCCTCTCCGGGTCCTCCGCGGGCGCCCACATGTCCGCGCTGGCGGCGCTCACCCCGAACGACCCGCAGTTCCAGCCCGGCTTCGAGGACGTGGACACCACCGTCGCCGCGGTCGTGGGCCTGAACGGCTACTGGGGCCGCTACTTCGGCGGCGAAGTCGGCTCGGCCCCGCTGGACCGCGCCCACGCGGACGCCCCGCCGTTCCTGGTCGTCCACGGCGACCACGACACGCTCGTCCACGTCGCGGACGTGCGCCGCTTCGCCGCGGACCTCCGCGCGGTCACCGGCCGCGTCGCCTACGCGGAGCTCCCCGGCGCGCACCACGGCTTCGACCTGTTCCACTCCCCGCGCTTCGAGGCGGTCGTGGACGCGGTCGAGGAGTTCGCGACGGCCGCGGTGTCGGCCCCGGCTACGCGCGCGTGAACGTCAGGTGCGTGACGTTCGACGGGCTCGACGTCGCCTCGATCCGGAAGTCCCGCTCCAGCGCTTCGAGCCCGTCCCACAGGCGCACGCCCCGGCCGAGCACGATCGGGACGACCGCGACGTGCATGTAGTCGATGAGCCCGGCGGCGAGGAAGTCGCGGATCATGGTTGCCCCGCCTCCGATCCGCACGTCCGCGCCGCCTGCGGCGTCCTTCGCCATGGCGAGCGCCTCGGCGGGGGAGGCGTCGGTGAAGTGGAACGTGGTGCCGCCCTCCATCTCGATCGGGGGCCGCACGTGGTGGGTCAGGACGAACACGGGGGAGTGGAACGGCGGGTTCGGCCCCCACGCGCCCTGCCAATCCGGGTCCTCGTGCCACCCGGGGAACCCGAACTTCCCGGCCCCCATGATCTCGGCCCCGAACCCCTCGTCGTGGCGGCGCACGAACGCGTCGTCGACGCCTCCGCCGCCGCCCTCCCCTGCCCAGGCGGTCGCGAACATCCACTCGTGCAGGCGCTCCCCGGCGTGTCCGAAGAAGGCGTCGCGGCTGATGCCCTCACCGGTGCCGAACCCGTCGAGGGACACCGCGAAGTTGTGGACGCGGGCGAGTGACATGGCGGCTCCTCTGTTCCGGCGGCCGCACCGTCGCGGCCCCGTACCGATTCTGCCGATACGGGGCCGCGTTGTCCACCGGCTCAGGTGCCGGGGCGGATCTGGAGCTTGCGGCCCTCTCCGCGCCGGAACTGCTCGACCGCGTCGGCGTACCCGTCGAGGCCGAAGGAGTGCGAGATCATCACCTCGGGGTCGATCACCCTGCGCGCCATGAGCTCCACGGCCCGGCCGAAGCTGTGCAGCACGGCCATGGAGCCGACGATCGTGATCTCGTCCTTGTAGACCCGGAACGGCGAGAACGAGGCCATGGCCTGCTCGGGGGCGACCCCGAAGACCTGGAACGTCCCTCCCTTGCGGACCCGGGTGAGGCCGTCCTCGATCGCGGGGACCGCTCCGGTGCAGTCGATGACGACCTCCCACCCCTCGGGCCGGTCGAGGTCGTCGGCCGACGTGGCGGTGCGGTCGGCGGCGAGCTGCTCTGCGACGCCGAGGCGGTCGGCGTTGATGTCGACGACCTCCACGCTCGCCGCGCCCGCGAACCGCGCGAGCTGGGCCATCATGAGGCCCATGGTGCCCGCGCCGTACACGAGGTAGTGCTCCCCGACCCGTCCGGGCAGCAGGTCGAAGCCGTGGACGGCGCACGACAGCGGCTCGATGAGCGGCGCGTGCTCCAGTGCGACGCCCTCGGGGATCGGGTAGCAGTTGCCCTCCGGGACCGCGCAGAACTCCGCGGTCGCCCCGGCGGTCCTGATGACCCCCATGGCGTTGTACCGCTCGCAGAGGTTCCCGCGCCCGATCCGGCAGTAGTGGCACTCCCCGCAGAACAGGTTGGGGTCCACGGCGACCCGGTCGCCCACATCGAGCCCGGCGACCGCCGGACCCTTGGCGACGACGGTCCCCGCGAACTCGTGCCCGGGGACGATCGGGTACTCCGAGCCCTCCAGGTCCCCGTCCAGCACATGGAGGTCGGTGCCGCAGATGCCGACGCCCGACACCTCCAGCACCACGTCCCGCGGGCCCGGCGCCGGGTCCTCCACAGTGGTCGTGTTGATAGTTCCGGGCTTCTCGATGACGACGGCGCGCATTACTTCACGGCTCCCATGGTGAGGCCGCGGACCAGCCACTTCTGCGCGATCCACCCTGCGAGGATCACCGGCAGCGCGGCCATGGTCGCGGCGGCGGACAGACGGGCGAGGAACAGGCCCTCGCTGGTGATGAACCCGGTCAGGAACACCGGCACGGTGGCCGCCCGGGTCGAGGTGAGGCTCACGGCGAAGAAGAACTCGTTCCACGCGAAGATGAAGCAGATCAGCGCGGTCGCGGCCAGGCCCGGCGCGATCATCGGGAGGATGATCCGCCGCACCTCCGTGAAGAACCCCGCGCCGTCGATCTTCGCGGCCTCCAGGACCGCCGTCGGCAGCTCCAGCAGGAACGAGCGGATCATCCACACCGCGATCGGCAGGTTCATCGCCGTGTACACCAGCGCCAGCATCGTGACGTTGTCGAGCACGCCCGAGTTGCTCGCGATGATGTACAGCGGCAGGATGATCGCCGCCGGCGGCATGAACCTGGTCGAGATGAAGAAGAACAGCGAGTCGCGCCAGCCGGGGACCGGCCGCAGCGACAGCGCGTACGCCGCGGGCGTCGCCAGGGCGAGCACCAGCAGCGTCGACCCGATCGACGCCATGAGCGAGTTCAGCAGGTACGGGGTGAAGTCGCGTCCGAGGATCGCCTCGAACTGGTCCAGTGTGGGCGTGAACAGGAACGTTGGCGGGTCGGTGCTCGCCTGCGCCTCCTGCTTGAAGCCCGAGACGAACATCCACAGCACCGGGAAGAAGAACACCAGGGCCGCGGCCCAGGCCAGCACCCCGACCAGGACGCTCCCTCTGCGGCGGGATCGCTTCGCGGACATCTCAGCGCTCCTCTCGGAACAGGCCGGAGATGACCCGCAGCGCGAAGGAGGCGATGAGGATCGTGCAGAACACGACCACGACGCCGGCCGCGGCCGCCTCGCCGACCTCGAAGGCGCGGAAGGTCACCTGGTAGATGAAGTACGGCAGGTTCGTGGTGGCCTGACCCGGCCCGCCCTGCGTGATGAGGTAGATCGGGTCGAACGTGTTCACGATGAAGATCGACCCCAGCAGCAGCCCCAGCTCGATGAAGCGGCGCAGATGCGGGAAGGTGATGCGGCGGAACGTCTGGAGCGCGTTCGCACCGTCCACTCTCGCCGCCTCCAGGATCTCCGGGTCCTGGCTCTGGAGCCCCGCGAGCACGATGAGCATCATGAACGGCGTCCACTGCCACGTCAGCATGAGGATCAGCGAGAACATCGGGTGCTCGGAGACCCAGTCGATCCGCTCGACCCCGAAGGGCGACAGGACCCAGTTGAGCACCCCGAACAGCGGGTTGAACATCGCGTGCTTCCAGATCAGCGCCGCCGCGGCGGGCATCACCAGGAACGGCGTGATCAGGAGCGTCCGGACCACGTTGCGGCCCAGGAACCTCTGGTCCAGGAGCACCGCGAGCGCGGTCCCCAGGGCCATCGCCAGCAGCACCACGCTCGCCGTCAGGACCACCGTGTTGACCACGGCGCCCCTGAAGTGCGCGTCGCCGATGACGGCCGCGTAGTTGCCGAGCCCGGCGAACCCGGTCTCGCCGGGGCGCAGCAGGTTCCGGGACTGGAGGCTGTAGTAGACGGTCACCAGCATCGGCAGCTGCGTGAGGACCAGGACCAGCAGCAGCGCGGGCAGCAGCGGTCCGCGGCGGCCCCAGCGCTCGCCTGCGGTGGGCTTGTGCGGGCCCGGCCCGCGGCGCCTGCGCGCCGGGGCCGGGGTCTCGACGGCGGTCATCGCTCTCAACCGCCCTGGTAGCCACCGGTTTGCGCGGTCTCCTCCGCGTACTGCTGGGCCTTGTCCAGGGCTTCCTCGACCGTCTGGTTCCCGGCGATCGCCGCCGAGACCTCCTGGCCGACCCTGGTCCCGAGGTCCTGGAACTCCGGGATGGTGATGTACTGGACGCCCGCCCAGTTCTGCTCGTACAGGCCGGGCTTCGTCACGTTCACGTTCGCGATCTGGTCCAGCGTGGGCTGCGCGTAGGCCGCGGCCGCCTCCTGGTACTCCGGGATCTCGTACGTGGACGCGCGGCTCCCCGGCGGGACGCGGGTCCAGCCCAGCTCCTCGCCGACCAGCCCGATGTACTCCTTCGACGTCGCCCAGGACATGAACTCCCAGGCCGCGTCCTTGTTCTGCGAGGTCTCCGGGAGCGCGAGGTTCCACGCCCACAGCCACCCCGAGTGCTCGGTCTCCATGACCGGCGCGGGCGCGTACCCCATGAGCCCGGCCGCGTCGGAGGACTCCGGGTCCTCCAGGACCGACGCGCCCACGGTCGCGTCGAACCACATCGCCGCGTTGCCCTGGCTGGTCGCCGTCAGGCACTCCGAGAACCCGGCGTTCGCCGCCCCGTCCTCGCCGTAGTCCCGCACGAGGTCCACGTAGAATTGCACGGCCGCGGCGGTCTCGGGACTCGTCAGCTGCGCGTTCCAGTCCTCGTCGTACCAGCGGCCCCCGAACGTGTGGATGATCGTGTTCAGTGGCGCCAGGTTCTCGCCCCATCCGGCCAGGCCCCGCAGGCAGATCCCGGCCACGTCGTTCTCCGGGTCGTCCAGCTGCGCGGCGAGGTCGGCGACCTCCGTCCACGTCGGATTCGCGGGCATCGTGAGGCCCTTGGCCTCGAACAGGTCCTTGCGGTACATCAGGAACGACGACTCGCCGTAGAACGGCACCGCGTACAGGCCGTCCTCATAGGTCACCGCTTCGCGGATCGGGCCGAGCAGGTCGTCCACGTCGTAGTCCGGGTCGGATGCGTAGTCGTCCAGCGGGGTGAGCCAGCCGTTCTCGGCCCAGATCGGCGTCTCGTACGTGCCGATCGTGACGATGTCGTACTGGCCCGACTCGGTGGCGATGTCCTGCGTGACCTTGTCGCGCAGCTCGTTCTCGGGGAGGATCACGAACTGCACGTCGATGCCGGTCTCCTCCTCGAAGACCGACGACAGCTGCTCGATGTCCTGCATCTGGGGGTTGGCGACCGTGGCGATGGTGATGGTCTTCGCATCGTCGCCGCCGCCTCCCGCGCCGGAGCAGGCGCTGGCGGCCATGACCGTCGCGAGTCCGGCGGCGACGGCGTATCGGGTGCGTACTGAGGGTTGCATCGGGGGACCTCCTCGTCCTCGATGTGGGAAGGGCATATGCGGTTAGGCCGAGGCGGGGATCTCCCCGGATTCCCTCGGCACGAGGCGGACCGGGACGGTGGTCCGGCGGAACGGGGCGCCCGGCTCGTCGAGCCGGTCGAAGAGCAGGCGGGCGGCGCCGGCGCCCAGCGCGGCGGTGTCCTGCGCGATCACGGTGAGCGCGGGGCGCAGCAGGTCGGCCAGTTCGATGTCGTCGAACGCGATGCAGGCGATGCGGTCGCGGACGCCGAGTGCTTGCAGGGCGTGGACGGCGCCGATGGTGGCGAGGTTGTTGCCGCACACGAGGGCGGTCGGGGCCGGGTCGAGCCCGAACACCTCCACGGCGGCGTCGTGGGCCTGGCGCGAGTCGCGCAGGCCGGTGCGGATGTAGCGCTTGTCGGCCGCGCCGTGCAGGGCCTCCATCGCGGACTTGAAGCCCGCGAGGCGCTGCGCGGCGGTGTACACCGACTGCCGGTCGCCGAGGAACGCGATCCGCTCGTGGCCGCGCGCGGCGAGGTGCCGCACGGCCTCGGCGGTGCCCTCGGCGTTCTCGGAGACGACCGCGTCGGCTTTGAACCGCTTCCCGGGCCGGTCTACGAACACGACCGGGACGCCGTGCGCCCGTTCGTAGTCGAGGTAGGACTGGTCGGCGCCGGAGGGGACGATGATGAGGCCGTCGACCAGGCGCGAGCCGAACTCCTGCACGAGCGTGCGCTCCCGGGCGGGGTCGCCGTCGCTGGAGCCGACCAGGACCAGGTGCGAGCGCTCGGCGGCGAAGTCCTGGATGGCGCGGGTGACGCCGGCGGCGAAGGGGTTCGCGAGGTCCTCGACGATGAGCCCGATCGAGGCGGTGCGGCGGTCGCGGCGGCGGATGCTGGAGGCGATCTCGTTGCGGCGGTAGCCGAGCGAGGCGACGGCTTGGAGGATGCGGTCCTTGGTCTCGGGGCGCACCCCCGGCTCGTCGTTGAGGACGCGCGAGACGGTCTTGATGCCCACCTCCGCGAGCACGGCGACGTCCTTGATCGTCGGTGCCCTCCGGTCGGACGGCTCGTCCGTTCGCGCCATGTCGATCCTTCGCGGTCGTCTGCGATAATCGATGACAACGTTGGCGACAACGTTGTCAACGGAGATTTGAAAGTAGCATAACTCACATTCGGAGTCAATCTCCGGTGCGGACCGCGAGAACCCAAGGAGGAAGCCAGTGTTGACCGTCGTCGGCGAAGCCCTGATGGACCTGGTGCGCACCCCGGACTCGGCGGCCCCGCCCGCCGAGCATCCGGGCGGCTCGCCCGCCAACGTCGCGCTCGGCACCGCGCGCCTGGGCCTGCCCACGACCCTGCTCACCCAGCTCGGCCCCGACCCGCGCGGCGCGGTGGTCCGCGGCCACCTGGAGTCCGTGGGCGTCGTCGTCCGGTCCCTGAGCGACGCCCCGACGAGCACCGCCACCGCGGTCCTCGACGCGCACGGCGCGGCCCGCTACGAGTTCGACATCGGCTGGGCCCCGGTGCGTCCGCTCGCGCTCCCGCCGGGCACGACCTGCCTCCACACCGGCTCCCTCGCCGCCGCCCTCGAACCGGGCGCCGCCGCCGTCGAGGCCCTCCTCGCCTCCACCGACGCCGTCGTCAGCTTCGACCCGAACGTCCGGCCGTCCCTCATGGGCCCGCCCGACGCGGCCCGGGAGCGGATCGAGCGCCTCGTGGCCCTCGCCGACGTCGTCAAGGCCAGCGACGAGGACCTGGCCTGGCTCTACCCCGGCACGTCCCCGGCGGACGTGGTGAAGCGGTGGCGCGGCCTCGGCCCCGCGATGGTCGTGGCGACCCTCGGCGGCGACGGCGCCTTCGCGGTCACCGCCACCACCGAAGGCCGCTGCCCGGCCCGCCCGATCACCGTGGTCGACACGGTCGGCGCCGGGGACGCGTTCACCTCGGGGATGCTGTGGCGGCTCGACGCCCTCGGACTCCTCGGCGACCGCAAGGCGTTGCGCCGCATGGGCTCCGCGGAGCTCGAAACCGTCCTCGACGCCGCCGTGGCCGCCTCCGCGATCACCTGCACCCGCCGGGGCGCCGAGCCTCCCACGCGCGAACTGCTCGAATCGTTCACCTCTTGACGAACCGTCCACAATCAGTACGCTGTTCGCATGAGCAACCACTCACACCACCACCGCGCAACCGCACCTCGCAAGCGCACCCTGCTCGCGGTGCTCCTCGCCGTGGCCGGACTCTTCGCCCTCGCGCCCTCCGCGGCCTACGCCGCTCCGGTCGCCGACCACTGCGTCGTCAACCTCGTGACCGAAGAGACCACCTGCGCCGCCACCCAGTCGGCCGCCCTCGCCGCGGACGCCGCCGCCTCCGACGAGGTCGGCATCCAGTCGGTCACCCTCATCACCCTGTACGACCGCACCAACTACGACCCCGCGGGCGGCACCCGCTCCTTCGTCGGCGACGGCAGCTACACCTGCTCCGCCGCGTACTCGCCCGTCGAGTTCAGCGTCGACTACCTCGACGCGGCCGGGTGGAACAACCGCGCCAGCTCCGTCCACACCTACCGCTCCTGCGACATCAAGCTCTGGGACACGGTCACCCTCTCCGGCGCCTCCTCCACCTGGATCGACAACCTCGCCAACCTCGACACCATCGGCTGGAGCAACCGCGCCGGCTCCTACCAGATCAGCTAGCCCCCGAGCGGTGTCCGCTGCGAAGCGGGCACCGCGTCCCGCGGGACCAGCCGCCCGCCGATCCGCAGGAACCGCGCCGGACCCTCCCCGGCGCCGACGAACTCGACGTACCCGGCGCCCGCGCCGTGGAACAGCCCCGGCCCGACCTCGTTCAGCCGCAGTGACATCGGCTCCACCGGCAGCCCGACCCGCTCGAACATGCGCGCGGCGTCCCCGACCGACTCGCCGACCACGCCGAGCCCGCCGTCCCCGGCCGACACGGTGATCCGCTGCGTCCCGCTCGCGTACACCCCGGCGCACCGGTCCGGCCGCGTCCCCGCGGCGACCGGCTCCAGGTCCGGACCCGACAGGGCCACCCCCGAGGCCCGCTCCACGAGCGGGTGCACGAGGCCCCGGATGAGCGCCTTCGCGTTGCCGCCGTTGGCGAGCAGCGCCACCGCCGTCCGCTGACCTGGCACCGCGTACAGCACCGCGTCGCACCCGATCGCGCCGCCGCCGTGGCCCGCGACCGCGCCGCCGCCGAAGACCTCCCAGCCCAGCCCCACCCGCTTCGGCACCACCGGGCTCGCCGGGACCGGAACGCGCCCGGTGCGCATCGCCAGCGCCGACGCCGCGGACAGCACGTCCCCGCCGTCCTCCGCGTGCATCCGGCCGAGGGCCAGCAGGCCCCGCGCCGACATCGCGAGCCGGTTCCCCGCCGCCGGGTTCGACGCGGGCATGCTCGCCCACACCGCCAGCGGCCACCAGCCCTTGTCGCCCTGCGGCGCATGGCCGATCGCCGTGTTGAACCCGAGCGCGTCGTCCGGCCCGAACGCCAGCTCCTCCACCCCGAGGGGCACCGCGAGGTACCGCCGCAGCGCCTCCGCGAACGTCAGGTCCCGCACGACCTCCACGAGCCTCCCGAGCACCGCCATCCCCGCGCTGCAGTACGAGTACCCCGCGCCCGGCTCCCGGTACTGCGGCAGCCGCGGCACCTCGTCCTCGACCAGCCGCTCCAGCGCGTCGTCGCCCTCGGTGGTCGCCGCCCACAGGTCGCCCTCGAACCCGCCGGTGTGCGTGAGCAGGTGCTCGACGGTGATCCGCGCGCTCGCGTCCGGGTCGGCGGTCCGGAACCGGGGGAGGTGCGCCTGCGCCCGGTCTTCCAGACCCACCAGGCCCTCGTCGACGAGCTGCATGACGAGCGTCGCGGTCCACACCTTCGTCACGGACTGGATCTGGAACACCGCCTCCGGCGTCACCGCGATCCCGGTGCGCCGGTTCACGACCCCGGTCACCGCTTCCGCAGTCTCGCCCCCGATCGCCACGGCCACCGCGGCGCCGGGCACGTCGTGCTCGCGCGCGAGGCGGTCCAGGTCGTCCTTGAGATGATCGCGGACTTCAGTGATCGAGAGCAACGGGGCCTCCTGGGTGTCTGCCGACGGCGCGCCCTGCGCCGATGAGGACCAGGACCGCGATGAGGGCGAACACCGCGTTCCCGACGAGGTCCAGTGTCGCGGACCCGGGCGTTTCGGGCTGTACAGGGAACGCCGTCCACGCATAGGTCAGGGTGGCGCCCGCGGCGAGAGCGAAGACGTGGACCGGGCTCCAGCCGTCCATGCGGGACCAGCGGAGGACCAGGACGGTGCCGACCGCGGCGACGACGCACCAGACGGCGACGTTCACCCACTCGTACCAGGCAGCTGTGACCAGGTTCGCCGGCCCCCAGAACGCGCTGGTGCCGACGAGCGCGGCGGCGCCCGCGATCCACGGCGACGGGGCCCGGCCCGGCAGCGGCGGGCGCGGTTCGCGGCCGACCCGGAACGCCAGCACGACCAGCGCCAGGATGACGACCCCCATCGAGGCGAACTGGAGCGGCGAGGCCATGAAGTCCTCCTCCGCGAGCGTCCCCCAGAACACGAGGTTGACGCCGCCGAGGTAGACCAGCGCGGTCACCGCGAGACCGGGGACGCGCAGCCACGGCTCCGTGCGCCGGTCCGGCACGAACGCCTCCACGATCGCGATCGGCACGCAGACGCTCCAGACCGTGTGGAGCGCCAGGATCGTCACCGTCAGCTCGACGTTCATGCCGATCCCGGGGAGGAACGAGTCGCCGTGCAGCAGGTCGTATCCCGCGTACGCGTCGTTCCACAGCAGCTGGTCGACCGGGCCCTCCTCGATCAGCGCGTACGCCGCCGCCAGCAGCACCATCGTCGGCCACCCCCGCCCGGCCCGCCGCGCGGTCTCGCGGATCAGGAGCGCCCCGCCGCCGTACAGCGGCGCGAGCAGGAGCGCGAGGCCGAACTCGGCGATCGCCAGGTTCCCGAGCAGCAGCTCTCCGACGAACGGCGCCAGCACGAACAGGCCGAGCGCGGGCGCGACGCGCCTCCAGAAGCGGGGTTTCGACACGGTTCCTCCCATAGTCGCCGCATCGTATCCCGGCCGGTCCCGCCGCCCGCCCGCCTTAAGTAGTGAATGTACTTCACTATGATGTATATTCATGATCATGACGCAACGCGAGACGCGGGAAGCCGCGATGCTGGGCCGGGTCCTCGAACTCGCCGTCGTCCTGAACGCGGACATGGAGCAGATGTTCACCCGCGAGGGCCTCACGCAGTCCCGCACCCACCTCCTGTGGCTCGTCCACGAGGAGGGCCCGTCCACGCAGCGGCGGCTCGCCGAGGCGCTCGGCGTCTCCGCGCGGAACGTCACCGGACTCGTCGACGCCCTGGCCGCCACCGGATTCGTCACCCGCGAACCGCACCCCGCCGACCGGCGCGCGACCCTCGTGACCCTCACCGACCGCGGCGCCGCCACCGCCCGCGCCCTCGAACAGGGGCAGGGCGAACTCGCGGCCCAGCTCTTCGGCGGCTTCCCCGACGCCGACCTGGACCGCCTCGGACTCGACCTCGACCAAGTGATCGACCGACTCAAGGCGGCGATCCTCGCCGCCGCACCGCAGCACAAGGAGTGACCATGACGACCGACCACGACGCCAACATCGCGCTCGTCCGCAGCGCGTTCGCGGCCTTCAACGAATCCGACCTCGATGCGACCATCGCGTTCCTCACCGAGGACTTCGCCGTCAACATCGCCGGCATGCCCCACCAGGAGCGCGGCCACGAGGCGTGGGCCCGGAACTTCACGATGATGCACGCGGCCTTCCCCGGCATCCAGGCGTCCATCGAGGACATCTTCGCCGCGGACGACAAGGTCACCGTGCGCCTGACGTTCACCGGGACCCACGGCGGCGAGTTCCTCGGCATGGAGCCCACCGGCCGCGGCATCGAGTACACCAGCATCGAGATCTACCGCATCGAGGACGGCATGCTCGCCGAGGAGTGGATCTGCTCCGACGGCCTCACGATGATGCGCCAGCTCACCGACGCCTAGCCCTCAGTCCCCGGGGCGGCGGCGCAGGAGCGGGGGGTTGAGCAGGGCCGCGTCGCCGCGCCGGTAGAGGCGGGCGGGGCGGCCCGTGCCGCCCTCGGTGGAACCGCCGGTGGGGGAGACGAAGCCGGGGGTCGAGGTCGCCTTGCGGTGGAAGTTGCGGGGGTCCAGGGACTCGCCCCAGACCGCCTCGTAGACCTGCCGCAGCGCCGCGATCGTGAACTCCGGCGGGCAGAACGCCGCCGCCAGCGGCGTGTACTCCAGTTTGGAGCGCGCCCGCTCGACGCCGTCCGCCAGGATGCGGTCGTGGTCGAACGCCAGCCCGAGCTTCCCGACCGGCCGCCACTCCGCCTCCGCCGCGTCCGTGCCCGCCGTCGGCACCGGCAGGTCCGGCAGCAGCGCCAGGTACGCCACCGTCACCACCCGGCCGCGCGGATCGCGATCAGGCGCACCGTAACTCGCGAGCTGCTCCAGATGCCCGCCCGCGCCCGCCAGGCCCGTCTCCTCCGCCAGCTCCCGCCGCGCGGCGGTCGGCAGGTCCTCGTCTTCGAGCACGAACCCGCCGGGCAGCGCCCACGCGTCGAGGTACGGCTCGATCCCGCGCCGCACCAGCAGCACGTGCAGACCGCCCTCCCTGACCGTGAGCACCACCAGATCGACCGTGACCGCGAACACCGGATACGTCATTCTCACCACCTTGACGATAACCTAGCACGCGGTTTATCGTCATGATGACGAGAAAAGGAGGCCCACCCCATGGCCGATGTCACCAACCGCCTGTTCCTGCGCCACCTGCGCGGCACCCCCACCGTCTGGGTCCGCTTCCAGAAGCGCGGCCGCGACGTCAAAGAGGGCACCGGCCAGTCGTTCTGGTACCGGCCCCTCACCGCCGTCCTCTCCGAAGTCCCCGTGGACGACCGCGAACTGCCCCTCATGTTCCACGCCCGCACCGCCGACTTCGCCGACGTCACCGTCCAGGCCACCGTCACCTACCGCGTCGCCGACCCCGCGCTGGCCGCCGCCCGCCTCGACTTCTCCGTCGACCCCTACGGCGGCCAGGCCCGCGCCCGCCCCCTCGACCAGGTCGCGACCCTCCTCACCGAACTCGCCCAGCAGCCCGCCCTCGACCTCCTCGCCCGCGTGCCCCTCGCCGACGCGCTCACCGTCGCCATCACCGAGGTCCGCGAGGCCGTCGCCGCCGCGCTCTCGGACGACCCGCGGCTCGGGGACGTCGGCGTCGCGGTCGTCAGCGCCCGCGTCGTGGCGATCCGGCCCGAACCGGAGATGGAGCGCTCGCTCCAGACCCCCACCCGCGAAGCGGTGCAGCAGGACGCGGACAAGGCCACGTACGCCCGCCGCGCCCTCGCCGTCGAGCAGGAGCGCGCCATCGCCGAGAACGAGCTCCAGAACAAGATCGAGCTGGCCCGCCGCGAGCAGCAGCTCGTGGAGCAGAAGGGCGCCAACGACAGGCGCCGCGCCGAACTCACCGCCGCCTCCGAACTCGCCGCGGCCCAAGGCGAGGCAGAAAAGGCCCGCACCCTCGCCACCGCCCAGGCCGACCGGGTCCGCGAGGTCGGCGCCGCCGAAGCCGACGCCGAGGCCGCCCGCATGGCGATCTACCGCGACCTGCCCACCGGGGTCCTCCACGCGCTCGCCATGCGCGACCTCGCTGGGCAGCTCCCCGCGATCGGCCAGCTCACCGTCACCCCGGACCTGCTCACCGGCACGCTCGCCCGGCTTGCGGACGGCCAGCGGTGAGCGCCACGCTCGCGCCGCGCGTGGTCGTCGTCAGCCGCCGCAGCGAACTCGACGAGCTCCTGGCCCGCCACGGCACCCGCGCCGCCGCCGACCACTTCCTGCGCCAGCGGGGCCGCGACCTCCAGGAGGCCACCGCCCGCCACGAGGCCCTCGAAGCCGCGCTCACCGCGGTGGACGCGGCGGTCCCGGCCGACTGGCGCCGGGGCCGCGTCGACCGCGGCGACCTGCCGCGGTTCCTGTTCGCGCCCGAGGACATCGTGGTCGCCGTCGGCCAGGACGGCCTCGTCGCGAACGTCGCGAAGTACCTGTCCGGTCAGCCGGTGATCGGCGTGGACCCCGAGCCGGGCCGCAACCGCGGCGTCCTCGTGTGCTTCCGGGCCGCGTCGGTCGCCAAGGCGCTCAGGGCGGTCGCCGCCGGGACCGCGGGCGCGCGGAGCCTCACGATGGTCGCCGCGCGCCTGGACGACGGCCAGGAGCTGGCCGGGCTCAACGAGGTCTACGCGGGGCACGCCGCCCACCAGTCCGCGCGCTACCGGCTCGTGGACGCGGCCGGCCGCGGCGAGCGCCAGTCGTCCTCGGGCGTCCTCGTCGGGACCGGCACGGGCGCCACGGGCTGGACCGCTTCGGTTGCGGCCGAACGGGACCGGCGCGAGGTCCTGCCGGGACCGGAGGCGCCGTCGCTGTCCTGGTTCGTCAGGGAGGCGTGGCCCTCGCCCGCCACCGGGACCGCCCTGACCGCGGGCGTCCTCGGCACGGGGGAGGAGCTGCGGCTCGTGTGCGAGAGCGAGCGCCTCGTGGTCTTCGCCGACGGCGTCGAGTCCGACCACCTGACCGCGACGTGGGGCCAGCAGATCACCATCGGCCTCGCCGACCGGCGCCTGCACCTGGTCGTGCCCGGATAGCGACGGTCCGGTCGCATCGGGTTACGGCCCAGTGGATTCGGACGCTACCGTATGCCGATGAATCGATACGAAGGCAGAGTCGCCGTCATCACCGGTGGAGCGAAGGGGATCGGGGCGGCCTGCGCGGCGCGCCTCGCGGCCGAGGGCGGGACGGTGTACGTCGCCGACGTGGACGAGGAGGCGGGGGAGCGGATCGCCCGCGAGAGCGCCGGGGACGTCCGCTTCCACCGCGCCGACGCCTCCTCCGCGGCCGACTGGGCCGCGCTGCACGACAAGGTGATCGGCGCCCACGGCCGCCTCGACGCCCTCGTCTCGAACGCCTTCGCAAGCGTCAACGGCGCGCCCCACGAGCTGTCCGAACCGGACTGGGACCTGACCCACGACGTCACCCTCAAGGCCGCCTACCTCGGCGTGAAAGCCTTCATCGGGCCGCTGAAGGAGGCCCGCGGCGCGGTCGTGGCGGTCTCCTCGGTCCACGCCCACCGGTCGCTCCCGGGCTACACCGCCTACGCCGCGGCGAAAGGCGGGCTCAACGCCCTCGTCAGGCAGCTCGCCGTGGAGTACGCCCCGCACGTCAGGTTCAACTCGGTCTCGCCCGGCCCGATCCGCACCACCCACTGGGCCGACACCTCCGAGGAGGACATCGTCCTCGCCGGGGACGCCACCCTCGTCGGCCGCGTGGGCCGCGCCGACGAGGTCGCCACCGCCGTCGCCTACCTCGCGTCCGCCGAGGCCAGCTACATCACCGGCACCGACCTCCCCGTCGACGGCGGCTGGCTCACCCTCAAGCACGCGCTGTAGCGCCGAACGGGGCCGCCTCCGCAGAGGCGGCCCCGTTCTCCTTCCCGCTCACGGGGATGCGGCCGACTGCACCCCGCGCCGCGCTAGCCCGCGATCGGCGGGTAGGACGGCACGCCGCCCATCACGTACGCGACCTGCTGCTCCAGCGGGATCGTGCCGCTGGGCTCGGGCGCGCCGAAGGTGACCTTCACCGAGCCGTCGCTGGAGCTGGTGTCCACGGTGCTCACGGCGTAGTTCGCGGAGGCCGAGCCGATCGGGAAGAGCCCGAACAGGTCCACCGACGCCTTCGCGCCGACCTTCATGTCGCTGGTGACCTTGGAGGCGTTGCCGCCCTTGAAGGTCATCGACATCTCCGGCTGGCGCGAGACCACGAAGGTCTTCAGGCGCGAGAGCGCCTTGCCGGGGCCGAACAGGGAGTCCACGTCGAACTCGCTGCCCTGCAACTGGTACCCGGTGGCGTCCTTGCCGGTCTTGGTCGCGATCTCGCCGAGCATCTGCGCGTCCCACCAGCCGGTGGAGCCGTCCTGCGCGAGCAGGGTCGGCGCGGCGCCGACGATGGTGACACCCTTGTACTGGAGGTCGATCTCGATGTGCGACGAGCTCGACGTGTACGTCGAGAGGTCGTAGGAGGCCGAGCCGCCGAAGTCGAAGCTCGCGACGTCCATGATCGGGATCGAGAACCCGACCTTGCCCGAGAGGCTGAGGTCGGTCGACTTCGACGTGAAGTTCGACAGGGTCATCTGGACCGACACGGCGTTCGCGTCGGTGGCCAGCGATCCGATGAGCTGGTTGGCGCTCGGGAGCTTGTCGGGGCTGTACCCGACGAAGTACTTCCCGTCGTCGACCTCCTCGCCGCCGTTCGCCTGCGACGGCGCGAGGACCGCGGCGCGCGCGGCGTTGAGCCTCGCGGTCGCCTCGTAGTAGTTGTTGTGCATCTGGACCGCGCCCGCGGCGACCTCCTTGTACTTCGCGATCGCGTTGTGCAGCGAGCTGAGCGAGGACGGCAGGTTCTCCAGGGACTTGTACCGCGCGAGCAGCTGGTCGAAGACGTCCTGGAGCTTCCCGCCGAACGGCGGCGGGTTGGTGAACTTGCCGCCGGCGTTCTGGAACTCGGTCAGGATCGCGGCGATCTGCGCCGTGGCGGCGTTGTCCTGGCTCTGCATGAGGTTCTGGTCGGCCTTGGAGAAGCCGTAGACCGTCGCCCCCAGGATCTGGCGGTACAGGCCCGCGAAGCTGCCGTTCCCGAGCGTGAGCTGGCCGCCGTCATCGGCGGCCAGGAGCGAGTCGAGGTCGCCGAGCGTCGCCGCGTTGTAGTACGCGTTGGCGCCGTAGGTGATGCCGTAGTTGAACCCCGCGGGGTACGTCACGGTGGCGAACTTGCCGTCGAGCTTCGTCCCCAGGAACTGGGCGACCTTGGCGTCGAGCTCGTCCGAGAACGCCTGCTGGGCGCCGGTCGAGCCGGAGGCGGCGGCGAGGACGGCGTTGGTGCCGATCCGCCTGATGGCCCTCTTGCACGCGGTGGGCGCCGGCGGCGTCGGTTGCGGGTCCTCGGCGATCCAGCTCCGGTAGGCGTACCCGTACGCCTCGTCCTCATTGCTGGCGACGACGGTCCCCAGCCACGCGTACTCGGCGACGGGCTGGTCCGGATACCCCAGGTAGACACGGTATGTGGGCATGGTGATCCTCCTTGTCGGGCGTCGACCGAACATGTCGATCGATCGCGTTGACATCAGGATCGGCGGTCCGGGGACCGCCGCGGGCCTGCTCGCCGGATTCAGGGCGAAAGCGGGGCGATAGCCGCACTTCGTGACTTTCTACAATCTCAAGTGATGATCGAAAACGTTGCACCCCAAGAGATCACGAGCTGGCGCTCACGGTTGGACGAGGTTTTCTCTACGATGGCGGGACTGTTCGGCAGAGTGGAGCTCCGGCGCCGGGCCAGGTCCTACCTCGTCGGCCTCCTCGCGCCCCTGGAGCGCAAGGCCGGCTGGCAGCTCGCCGCGGCCGCGGGCGACCCAACACCGGTCCGCGTGCAGCACTTCCTGAGCCGCGCCGTGTGGTCCGCGGACCTGCTGCGCGACGCGGTGCGCGCCTACGCCGCCGCCAACCTCGCGGGCCCCGGCGGCGCGCTGGTCGTGGACGAGACCGGCTTCCCCAAGCGCGGCCGCGCCTCCGCCGGCGTGCAGCGGCAGTACCTGCACGCCACCGGGCGGACCGAGAACTGCCAGGTTGGCGTCTTCCTCGCCTACGTCGGCGAGCGGGGCTCGGCCCTGATCGACCGCGAGCTGTACCTGCCTCCCGTGTGGATCGAGGACCCGGAGCGCTGTACCGCCGCCGGGGTCCCCGCGACGCGCATCGCCGCTGGGGCCCTTGCGAAGCCGCGCCTCGCCGAGGCCATGATCGGGCGCGCGGTCGCCGCCGGGGTCGCCGCCGGATGGGTCGCCGCGGACGCCACCTACGGGCGCGACACCGCGTTCCTGTCGTTCCTCACCTCGCGCCGCCTCCCGTACGTGGTGGAGGTGCCGCTGACGCAGACGCTCCGCGAGTCCGATCGCGTGGACGTCCTCGCTCGCGCCGCCCCGGCCTCGGCCTGGCGCCGGGTGCCGCCGCGTCCGGGCAGTTGCGCTGCGGGCGAGTACGACTGGGCCTGGGCGACCCTGCCCGGCACCGAGGACCTCCCGCCCGGGTTCGTCAGGACCCTGCTCGTGCGCCGCTCGGCCGAGCGGCCCGCCGAGCTCGTGTACTTCCTGTGCTTCCACGCCGACGCGGTGCGGCGCGAGGACATCGTGCGCACCGCGTCGGCCCGCGACGCCATGGCCGCCTGCCTCCTGGCCGCGAAGGCCGAATGCGGGCTCGACCACTACCAGGTCCGCAGGTGGGAGGGGTGGTACCGGCACGTCACCCTGGCGATGCTCGCCCACGCGTTCCTCGCCGTCGGCGCGGCCGCCGAACGCGCCGCGGGGGAGCTGGACGGCCCGGACGCGCCCCGGGCGATCCGCTGGCGCTGAGGCGGTCACGAAATACGGTTGCAGGCGCGCCCGCCTCCGGGAGTCGAAGGAGGTTATATCGGCATCGAGGTTCCCGGCCCTCCGAGGGGCCCTGCGCCGATTCGCGCGTTGACATCGATCAGTTAGTTAGTTAACCTGACTATTTATGACGGCCATCCCTCCGGTCCGTCGCTGATCGAGAGGACCTTGATGAAGATCGCCGTGGTCGGTGGCGGATCCACCTACACCCCCGAGCTCGCCGAAGGCTTCGGCGCCAACGCCGCCGCGCTCGGCATCGACGAAGTGGTGCTGGTGGACCCGGCCGTGGACAAGCTGGAGGTCATCGGCCCCCTGGTGCGGCGCATCATGCGCCGGCACGGGTCCGACGCGCGCGTCGAGTGGACCGCCGACCTCGACCGCGGCGTCGAAGGGGCCGCGCTCGTGCTGCTCCAGCTGCGCGTCGGCGGCCAGCAGGCGCGGATCGCCGACGAGGCGTTCCCGCTCGAATGCGGTTGCGTCGGCCAGGAGACCACCGGCGCGGGCGGCCTCGCGAAGGCCCTGCGCACCATCCCCGTGGCCCTCCGGATCGCCCACCGCGTGCGCGAACTCGCCGCGCCCGACGCGTGGATCGTCGACTTCACCAACCCGGTCGGCATGGTCACCCGGGCGCTCCTCGACGCGGGCCACCGCGCGATCGGCCTGTGCAACGTCGCCATCGGCTTCCAGCGCCGCTTCGCCGGGCTCCTCGGCCGCGACCCCGGGGAGGTCGTCCTCGACCACGTCGGCCTCAACCACCTGACCTGGGAGACCGGCGTCCGGATCGACGGCCGCGACGTGCTCCCCGACCTCCTCGCGGCGCACCGCGAGACCGTGGCCGAGGAGGTCGACCTCCCCGCCGCCGTCTTCGCCGACGGCCGCGTGCCCTCCTACTACCTGCGCTACTTCTACGCCCACGACCAGGAGGTCGCCCACCTGCGCGCCGCGCCCTCGCGCGGCCAGGAGGTCGCCCGCATCGAGTCCGAGCTGTGGAAGGTCTACGAGGACGACACCCTCGACCGCAAGCCCGACCTGCTCTCGCAGCGCGGCGGCGCCTACTACTCCGAGGCCGCCGTGGCGCTCATGCGCTCGCTCCTCGCCCAGGACGGCGACGTTCACGCCGTGAACGTCCGCAACCGCGGCTTCCTGCCGTTCCTCCCCGACGAGGCCGTGATCGAGGTGTCGGCCCGCGTCGGCGCCGAGATCACGCCCGTGGACGTGGCCCCACTCGGGGCCCGGCAGCGCGGCCTCGTCTCGGCGGTCTCCGCGTACGAGGAGCTCGGCGTGCAGGCCGCCGTCCACGGCGGCGAGCGCCGCGTCTACGAGGCGCTGCTCGCCCACCCGCTCGTGGGCCAGCACGACCTCGCGGAGGGCCTCACCTCCCGGCTCATCGCCAGCGGGCGGGACCACCTCCCTTGGGCCTGAACGCACCCGGCGCCTTCATCGCGGTGGACGGCGGCAACTCCAAGACCGACGTGGTGGCCGCGACCGTCGACGGCCGCGTCCACGCCTACGTGCGCACCGGCACCTCCTCGCCGCACCGGCTCGGGTACCGCGAGGCGGTCGACCTGCTGGGCAAGCTCATCGACACCGTCCGGGCCGAGGCCCGGTGGGGGAGCGAGGTGCCGCTCGCGCGGGTCGACGCCCTCCTTGCGGGCGTTGACCTCCCGGTGGAGGTCGAGCGGCTGAACGCCGACGCGCGCTCGCGCGGGTGGGCCGAGGCGACGGCGATCGACAACGACGTGTTCGCGCTGCTGCGGGCCGGCACGGGCGACCGGAACGCCGTGGCCGTGATCTGCGGGGCGGGGATGAACAGCGTGGGCCGCAACGCGTCCGGCGAGTGGTCGCGGTTCCCAGCGCTCGGGCCGACCACCGGCGACTGGGGCGGGGGCGAGGACCTCGGCGACGCCGTGCTCTTCCACGCCGCCCGCGCCGAGGACGGCCGCGGGCCGGCCACGATGCTGTGCGCCGCGGTGTGCGAGCACTTCGGGACCGGGACGGTCGAGGACGCCGCGGTCGGGCTGCACCTGGGGCACCTCTCCCGGGACCTGGTCCACGGGCTGGTGCCGCGCCTGTTCGCGGCCGCCGACGCCGGGGACGCGCAAGCCGAGTCCATCGTGGAGCGCCAGGCTGCGGAGATCGGGGCGATGGTCCGCGTCGGCGTCCGACGGCTCGGGCTCGGCGGGGCGCCGTTCACGATCGTGGGCGGCGGCGGCATCCTCGGGGCCGCTCCCCAAGCGCTGCAACGGCACCTGACCCCGCTCCTCGAAGCGGAGTTCCCGCTCGCGGCCTACACCGGGGTCGACCGCCCGCCCGTGCTCGGCGCCGCGTGGACCGCGCTCGACGCGCTCACCGGGGAGGTCGACACCGCGGCCCACCGTAGGCTCGCCGCCGAGATCACCGCGATGAAGCCGCTGCGCGTCCTCTACTGACCGTCCGGGAGGGCCGCGTCGAGCACGCGGCCCTTCAGGTCGGCGTACGCCAGGTCCAGGACCCCGATCGCGACGGCGTCGCCGTACACCGCCGACGGCAGGATGCGCTCGGCCAGCGCCGCGTTCGCGCGCCGCACGGCCTCGATGAAGGTCTCGCCGCCCGCCCGGGCGATCTCGCCGCCGAGGACCAGGCTCGGCGGGTCGAACAGGCACGTGAGCAGGTGCAGGGCGCCCGCGACGCGGGCGGCGTAGGCATCCATGAACGCCTGCGCCCCTTGCTTGACGGCCGCGGTCATGACGGCGACGGCCTCGCCCCCCGCGACCCCGTGCTCCCCGCCCAGGGCGAGGACGGCGGGTGCGCCGATCCAGTCCTGGTAGGTCGGGTCGTCGGGGCCGGCCCGGTCGGGGAACACGGGCACGTACCCGAGTTCCCCCGCCGCGCCGCGGGCGCCGACGACGAGGCCGTGGACCAGGTCGATGCCGGTGCCGATGCCCTCGCGGCCCAGCCACAGCAGGACGAGGCCGCCGGAGACGGCGGGGTTGCGGCGCTCGGCGACGGTGGCGGCGTTGACGTCGTTGTGGATCGTCACGGGGCAGTCCATGAAGGACTCCAGGGAGGCGCCGAGCCGCACGTCGGGGGCGCCGGGGATGTCGGCGTAGCCGATGGTGTCGGTGACGGCGTCGTAGGCGCCGGGGACGGCGAGGTGGACGACGGCGACGCGCTCGATGGGGATGCCGGCGTCGTCGGCGGTGTGGCGGAGCATGTGCTGGACGGCGGTGTCGAGGGGGACCGCGGTGAAGTCGAAGCGGCGGGTGGACGAGGCCCGTTCGCGCCCTTTGAGGTCGCGGACGGCGACGGTGACGCCGTCGGGCTCGTGGAGGGTCACGGCCGCGGCGAAGGCGTGGTCGGCGTTCACGGAGTAGACCTCGGCCCGGGGCCCGACCTGCTTGGCGGTGGTGCGCCCCTGCGTGACGGCGAGCCCGGACTCGGCGAGCCGCAGCATCACCTGGGACGCGGTGGGCTTGGCGAGGCCGGTGAGCTTGCGCAGTTCGACGCGGGTGAGCGTGTCGTTCTCCAGCAGGTGGTAGAGCGCGGCGCGCTCGTTGATGGTGCGCAGCAGGTGGGAGGAGCCGGAGGGGACGGGCGGGTCCGTGTTCGTTCGCATGGGCGTCCTTCTTCGCTGGTGGGCCGGGCTGCGGGAGTTTTCTTCGCGTCGATGTTGACCCCGGGGCCCGCTGAGTATACTATCGGCGCTTATAAGTTAGTAATCTTATCTAACTATTAAGCTCCGCGAACCCCCCAGACTCCTCACCGTCACCCCGAGCAAGGGACACCACCATGACGCACCGCCCCGGCCGCCCGAGCCGCCGCACCGTCCTCCAGACCTCCGCCGCCCTCAGCGCGGCCGCGGCCCTGGCCGCCTGCACCGGGACCGGCGGCGGCGAGGCCCGCGCCACCACCCTCTACACCGCCGGGCTCCAGGACGGCGCCCCCACCAACTTCAACCCCCTCGGCTGGACCGCCTCGTGGCCCGTCGGCAACTACGCCGTCCACCTCTACGAGACCCTCTTCAACTTCAACCTCCTCACCGGCGAGTCCGAGCCCCTCCTCGCCTCCGGCATCGAGTGGGCCGAGGGCGTCGGCACCGTCACCCTCCAGGAAGGCACCACCTGGCACGACGGCAAGCCGCTCACCAGCGCCGACGTCGTCGCCACCTTCAGCCTCGCCGACCGCAACGAGGGCATCGCCTACGGCGACGTCTGGACCTACGTCGACGCGATCGACGCCCCCGACGACCGCACCGTCGTCTTCACCCTCAACGCCGAACGCCCCCAGCGCCTTCGGCTCATGGACCTGCTCTGCTTCACGTACATCCTCCCCGCGCACGTGTGGGCCGAGGTCCCCGACGCCGAGCTCACCGAGCACCCCAACACCGAGCCCGTCGGCTCCGGCCCCTACACCCTCGACTCCTACTCCCACCAGGACGTCACCCTCAAGCTCCACCCCGACTACTGGGGCAACGAGATCCACGGCAAGCCCGTCCCGCAGAAGGTCGTCCACGCCATCTACGAGGGCAACGACGCCGCGAACCTCTCGTTCCAGAACGGCGACATCGACCTCTCCGCCTACTTCCTGCCCCGCGTCAACGAGCTCTGGGAGGACCGCGGCCTGCCCGTCAAGACCTGGCAACCCGACGCCCCCTACCACCTGCCCGGCTCCATCCCGATGCTCATCATCAACACCACGACCGGGCCCCTCGCCGACGCCCGCGTGCGCCGCGCGCTCGCCCACGCCATCGACTACGCCAAGATCGCCGAGTCCGCCATGGCCGGGATGAGC
Source organism: Glycomyces sp. NPDC047010 (assembly GCF_040644205.1). Classification (NCBI taxonomy): domain Bacteria; kingdom Bacillati; phylum Actinomycetota; class Actinomycetes; order Glycomycetales; family Glycomycetaceae; genus Glycomyces; species Glycomyces sp. NPDC047010. The sequence continues at coordinate 171,140 of NZ_JBEYVY010000009.1, forward strand.
GACCCCGCGCAGGCCAGCGTCATCCTCCCCGAAGGCGCCGAGAGCGTCCACTTCAACGCCGAGGCCGCCGCCGCGGGCTGGTCCTACGACCCCGCCGAGACCGCCCGCATCCTCGAAGAGGAGGTCGGCGCCGCCAAGGGCGACGACGGCGTCTACGTCCTCCCCGACGGCACCCGCCTCGGCCCGTTCAAGGCCGCCACCCCCCAGGGCTGGACCGACTGGAACGCCGCCCTCGACATCGTCGCCACCACCGCCACCGCCGCCGGGATCGACGTCGTCACCGAGTTCAGTGACTTCACCGAGGTCAACGACAACCTCGGCAACGGCGCCTTCGACATGGTCCTGTGGTACGTCTCCGACGTCGCCCCCTCCAGCCCCTGGTCGCGCATCCGCGACCTCATCGACGACCGCGAGGTCCCGCCCGTCGGCGAGATGGCCTTCTGGAACTTCGGGCGCTTCCACCACGACGCCGTCCCCGCGCTCCTCGACGAGGCCGCCACCGCCGCCGACGCCGCGGGCGCCACCGCCGCCTACACGCAGCTCGACGACATCATCCGCGCCGAGGCCCCCGCCATCCCGCTCATGTACCGCCCCTTGGAGTTCTACCAGTTCAGCGAGAAGAACTGGACCGGCTTCCCCACCAAGGACGACCCGTACTGCGCGCCCATGCAGGGCATGACCGGCATCCAGATCCTCTCCAAGATCAAGCCCGCCGAGTCCTAGGACATGACCCTCCTCCGCCACATCCTCACCAAGCTGGGCTGGTACGCCGCGGCCTTCGCCGCGGCGCTGGCGCTCAACTTCTTCCTGCCGCGCCTGCTCCCCGGCAACCCCGTCGACACGCTCATCGGCCAGGCCCTCCGCGGCCACGCGTCCTCGGAGACCAAGCAGCGCGTCTACGAGACGTACATCGCCGAGTTCGGCCTCGACCAGAACCTGTGGACCCAATTCCTCACGTACATCGGGAAGACCCTCCAAGGGGACTTCGGGACGTCCTTCAGCCGCTACCCGGCCGACGTCGCCTCGATGGTCGCCGACGCCCTGCCCTGGACCATCGCGCTCCAGCTCCCCGCCGTCCTCCTCGGCTGGCTCATCGGGAACCTCGTCGGCGCCGTCGCCGCCTACCGCCGCGGCGGCTTCGACAAGAGCGTCTACCTCTCCAGCCTGTTCCTCACCGCCGCGCCCTACTACTGCCTCGCGGTGCTGCTCCTCTACGGCCTCGCCGTGGCGCTCCCACTGTTCCCCACCGGCGGCGGCTGGTCCTTCGGCCTCCAGCCCGAGTGGACCGGCCTGTTCGCCGTGGACGCGGTCTCGCACTGGTTCCTGCCGTTCCTGTCCCTCCTGCTGGTGTTCATCGGCGGGCAGGCCATCGGCATGCGCTCCATGGCCGTGTACGAAGTGGACGCCGACTACGTGCGGTTCGCCGAGAGCTTCGGCCTCGCCGACCGCAAGATCATCGGCTACATCTTCCGCAACGGCATGCTCCCGCAGATCACCGGCCTCGCGCTCGCCATCGGCACCCTCGTCGGCGGCGCGCTCCTCACCGAGATCGTCTTCTCCTACCCGGGCATCGGGACGCTCCTGTACGAGGCGATCCTCAACAAGGACTACCCCGTCATCCAGGCCGTGACCCTCCTCGTCCTCATCGTCGTGCTCGTCGCGAACTTCCTCGTCGACGTCCTCTACGGCCTCATCGACCCGCGCATCCGCGCCGCTGAAAGGGGCGAACGGTGAAGGCGCTCAAGACACTCCCGCCGCGCTTCCACGCCGCCGCCGCGGTGTTCCTCCTCATCGGCGCCGCCGGGGTCATCGGACCCCTCGTCGCCCCGGCCGCGCCCGGCGACCTCCTCGGCCCCTCGTTCCAGCCGCCCGGCGCCGACTTCCTCCTCGGCACCGACCACCTCGGCCGGTCCGTGGGCATCCAGCTCGTCCACGGCATCCGCACGTCCCTCTACATCGGACTCCTCGCGGGGATCGCCGGAACCGTCCTCGGCGTCCTCATCGGCACCCTCGCGGGCTACCGCGGCGGCCTCGTCGACGAGATCCTCATGGGGCTCACCAACATCATGATCACCGTCCCCGCGATCATCGTGCTCCTGCTGCTCTCCATCAGCCTCGACACCCGCTCGGTCACCGTCATGGGCGTCTGCATCGGCGCGGTCTCCTGGCCCTGGACCGCCCGCGCCGTCCGCTCCCAGATCGCCAGCCTCAGGCAGCGCGAGCACGTCGACATCGCCCGCCTCTCCGGCTCCCGCACCTGGCGGATCATCGCCGTCGAACTCCTGCCGTACATGATGTCCTACATCGTCATGGCCTTCGTCATCCAGCTCTACGGCGCGATCCTCGCCGAAGCGGCCCTGAGCCTCCTCGGCCTCGGCCCCGCCGGCACCGCCTCCCTCGGCGTCATGCTCCACTGGGCCATCGCCTGGGAGTCCATCCGCGGCGGCCAGTGGTGGGTCTTCCTCACCCCCACCGTGTTCATCACCGCGATCACCTTCTCCCTCCTGCTCGTCCAGTCGAGCCTCGACACGGTCTTCAACCCGCGGCTGCGGGACGGAAAGGCGGCCCGATGACCCTCGCCAGACTCACCGGCCTGACCGCCCACTACGCCGCCGGGGACGCGAAGTTCCACGCCCTCGACGACGTCGGCCTCGACGTCCAGAGCGGCCAGATCCTCGGCGTCGTCGGCGAATCCGGGTGCGGCAAGTCCACGATGGCCTCCGTGCTCTCCCTCAACCCCGGCCCGTCCCTGCGCGTCACCTCCGGCACCCTCGCCATCGGCGGGAAGGACGTCGACCTCACCGACCCCGCCTCCCACAGGCCCCTGCGCGGCGGCACCGTCGCCCTCCTCCCGCAAGGCGCCCTCAACGCCCTCAACCCGACCCGCCGCGTCGGCGCCATGGCCCACGACATCCTCGCCGCGGGGGACAAGCGCATCAAACGCGCGGAATCCCTGCGGCGCACCGCCGCCCGCCTCGAAGCCCTCGAACTGCCGCCCCGCGTGCTGCGCGCCTACCCGCACCAGCTCTCCGGCGGGATGCGCCAGCGCGTCGTCACCGCGCTGGCGACGCTGCGGAACCCGCGGCTCCTGGTCGCCGACGAGCCGTCCTCGGCGCTCGACGTGTCCTCGCAGCGGCTCCTGGTGGACCTGCTGCGCCGCCTGGTGTCCGACGGCCTGGTCGAGGGCATCGTGTTCATCACCCACGACGTGGCGCTCCTGTCGGAGCTGGCCGACCGGATCGCGGTCATGTACGCGGGCCGCGTGGTCGAGGAGGCCCCCGCGCGGGACCTCGTCGGGTCCCCGCGCCACCCGTACTCGCAGGCGCTGCTCGCGTCGGTGCTGGTGCCCGAGCCGGGGACGCGGGGCCGGCGCCTCGCGGGCATCCCCGGTTCGCCGCCGGACCTGCGGGCCCCGATCGCGGGGTGCCCGTTCGAGCCCCGCTGCGAGCACGCGATGGACAAGTGCGCGGTGGAACGCCCGCCGCGGCTGGTGACCGGGCCGCGGGACGACTCCTGCTGGCGCAGCGTCGACACGGAGGAGGCGGCACATGCCCGATGAGGAGCTGCTGCGCACCGAGGGCCTGGTGAAGGTCTTCGGGCGCGGCAAGGACGAGGTGCGGGCCGTCGACGGCGTGGACCTGACGCTCGCCCGCGGCGAGGTCACGGCCCTGGTGGGCCAGAGCGGGTCCGGGAAGAGCACGCTCGGGCGGCTCCTGCTGCGGCTCATGGACCCCAGCGCGGGCCGCATCCGCTTCGACGGCCGGGACGTGACCGAGGTGCGCGGCGCCGACCGCCGCGACTACTGGCGCGAGGTGCAGGCGGTGTTCCAGGACCCGTTCGCGGCGTTCCACCAGTACCGGCGCGTGGAGGCGACGCTCGCGACCGCGTTGCAGCTCCTGCCCCCCGGCACCGACGGGCGCGCCCTCATGGAGGCGTCCCTCGCCTCCGTGGGCCTCGACGCCGCGGAGACGCTCGCGAAGCGCCCGCACGAGCTCTCGGGCGGCCAGCGCCAGCGCGTCATGCTGGCGCGGGCGCTGATGCTCCAGCCGCGGCTGCTCATCGCCGACGAGGCGACGTCCATGCTGGACGCATCGGTGCGCGTCACGGTGCTCAACCTCCTCGCCGACCTGCGGGACGAGCGGGGGATGACGGTGCTGTTCGTGACCCACGACCTGGGGCAGGCGTACTACCTCGCGGACCGGATCGCGGTGATGCACCGCGGCCGTATCGTGGAGTCGGGCCCGGCCGAGCGGATCGTGGCCGAGCCCGAGCACGCGTACACGCGGTCGCTCCTGGCGGACGTGCCGAAGCTCCACCGGTCGGCCTGAACCGGGGCGAAGCGAACCGGGGCCGCGAATCCGACAATATTGGTCGAAGTCAATCTATTGACTCGAATTCGCGGCCCTCGTAAGGTGATCAATAGATAGTAATACTGCCTAACTATTGAGGAGGAGTCCATGGCGCTCCCACCCCGCCGCAAACGGCTGCTCGGCCTGCTCGCGGCCCTCGCCGCCGTCGCGGTCATCACCCCGCTTGGCGTCAGCGCGGCCCTCGGCGACGACCACGACGGGTCCGCCGACCCCGGCACTGACGCGGTCGAAGGCACCGAGGCGGTCGCCGGACCGGCCGCCGAGCACGGGCAGCTGTCCGTGTGCGGCACGACCCTCTGCGACGCGTCCGGGAACCCGGTCCAGCTGCGCGGCATGAGCACCCACGGCCTCCAGTGGTACTCGCAGTGCCTCAACGACGCGTCCCTGGACGCGCTCGCGTACGACTGGGAGGCCGACATCGTGCGCCTCTCCATGTACATCCAGGAGGACGGGTACGAGACCGACCCCGAGGGCTTCACCGCCCGCATGCACGAGCTGATCGACGAGGTCACCGCCCGCGGGCAGTACGTCATCGTCGACTGGCACATGCTCGACCCCGGCGACCCGAACTACAACCTGGAGCGCGCCGAGACGTTCTTCGCCGAGATCGCGCAGGAGCACGGCGACCAGGACAACATCTTCTACGAGGTCGCCAACGAGCCCAACGGGGTCGCGTGGTCCGAGATCAAGTCCTACCACGAGTCGATCGTCCCGGTGATCCGCCAGTACGACGACGACGCCGTGATCCTCCTCGGCACCCCCGACTGGTCCTCCCTGGGACTCTCGGGCGACGGCGGCCCGCAGGACGTCATCGACGACCAGGTGGACGCCGAGAACGTCATGTACACGTTCCACTTCTACGCGGCCTCGCACGACGACTACTACCTCGACGGGCTCGCGGGCGCGGCCGACGAGATCCCGGTGTTCGTCACCGAGTTCGGCACCCAGGAGTACACCGGGGACGGCCCGAACGACTTCGCCATGACCCAGCGCTACCTGGACCTCATGGCGGACAAGGGGATCAGCTGGGTCAACTGGAACTACTCCGACGACGAGCGCTCCGGCGCCGCGTTCGAGCCCGGCACCTGCCCCGGCGGCCCCTTCACCGGGGACTCGGGGAACCTCAAGGAGGCGGGCGCCTGGATCCGGGACCGCATCCGCGAAGGTTAAGTAGCAAAGCCGCCGGCCCCACCGCCGGCGAGGGGGAGTCAAGGACGTCGAATATATCGACGGACTTGACTCCCTCAATTTGTTACCGGTACCATACGAGTGCGATGTGATCGCTCACAGGGGATCTCGTGCAACCCCGGGCGCGGACCCCCACTCCTCACGTCTCGGAAGGGACCCTCACATGACCGCTCGCCGGACCGTCCTCACCGCAGGACTCGCAGCAGCCGTCACCGCCGCGCTCCCCGCCTCGGCGGCGCACGCGCAGACCTACGGCGCCTACGCGATGGCCTACTTCAAGGAGTCGCCGAACTCGACCGACGACTCCTACGCCCTCCACCTCGCCGTCAGCACCGACGGCCTCAACTGGACGCCGCTCAACCAGAACCAGCCCGTCGCCGTCCCCACCGCCGGGATGCAGGGCCTGCGCGACCCGTTCATCCTCCGCAAGCAGGACGGCACCTTCACCGTCCTCGCCACCGACCTCAAAGGCCGCGTGTTCAACCTCAACAACCAGTACATCCACGTGTGGGACTCCGCGGACCTGCGCAGCTTCACCGGCTACCGGCGCGTCAAGCTCCACGACCTCGCCACCCACTCGTGGGCGCCCACCGCGTTCTGGGACCCCGCGCGCGGCCAGTACGGCGTCGTCTACTCCGCGAACAACGGCACCCGCGACGTCTTCATGGTTAACTACACCACCGACTTCGTGAACATGGGCGCCGCGCAGGTCTACTTCGACCCCGGCTTCAACGTCCTCGACGGCGACGTCCTGCGCCACGGCGGCGCGTTCTACCTCGCGTACAAGAACCTCGCCAACGGCAACCTCTACGTCTCCCGGTCCACCACGGGCGCACCGAACTCGTACACGACCCTCACCGGCGGACTCCGCCAGGGCTCCGCCATCGAGGCCCCGATCCTGGTGGCCGCCAACACCGGGAGCACCTTCTGGCTGTGGGGCGACTCCTTCTCGCCCGCCAACGCCGTGTTCTACGCCTGGCAGTCCGCGAACATCGCCGGGAACGCCTGGACCGCGATCAACCAGCGCACCTTCACGGCCCCCATGAGCTCCAAGCACGCCGGGATCGTCCCGATCACCGCCGCCGAGCGCACCGCCCTCCTGACCCGCTGGGGCGCACCGAACTGGAACCGCCTCAAGTCCTACAACTTCCCCGACCGCTACGTGCGCCACGCGAGCAACGTCGGGCGCATCGACCCGTTCCCGATGGAGCCGCCCGCCGACCAGCAGTGGCGCCTCGTCCCCGGCCTCGCCGACGCCGCGGGCGTCTCCTTCGAGTCGGTGAACTTCCCCGGCCGCTACCTCCGCCACGTCAACTACGCGATCCAGCTCGCCGCGAGCGACGGCACCGCCTTGTTCAACCAGGACGCCACCTTCCACCGCACCGCCGGGCTCGCCGACTCGACGTGGGCCTCGTTCCGGTCCCACAACTTCCCCGACCGGTACCTGCGCCACTCCGGGTACGTGCTGCGCATCGACCCGCTCTCCTCGGGCTCCGCCGCCGCCGACCGCCAGGACGCCACCTTCCAAGTGACCTACTAGGAGGCCCGCCATGACCCGCGCGCGGCGCCTCCCGGCGCTCCTCCTCACCCTGCTCGCCCTCCTCGCCTCCCTCACCGTCGCCGTCCCCGCCGCGCAGGCCCAGACCGCGACCTTCACCAACCCGCTCAACAGCTCCGGACCCGACCCCTGGATGACCTACTACCAGGGCAACTACTACCTCATGACGACCCCGTGGAACGGCCCGATCACCATGCGCCGGGCCGCCACGATCGAGGGCCTCAAGCACGCCGCCGCCGTGCCGGTCTACAACGACTTCCCGGCCGGGCGCGACAAGAACGTGTGGGCCCCCGAGTTCCACCTCATCGACGGCCCCAACGGGCCCCGCTGGTACATCTACTACTCCGCGGGCGCCGGGGGCATCGAGGACCAGCGCGTCCACGTCGCCGAGAGCGCCGGCACCGACCCCATGGGGCCCTACACCTACAAAGGAATGATCTTCGGCGCCCAGAACTGGTGGGGGATCGACGGCAGCGTCGTCACCATCGGCTCCCAGCGGTACTTCCTGTGGTCCGGCGTCCCCGGCCAGTGGACCGGCAACGACCCGAGCATCTACATCGCGGCCATGACCAGCCCCTGGACGCTCTCCGCACAGAGGACGGTGATCTCGACGCCCCAACTGAGCTGGGAGGTGCAGGGGACGCCGATGAACGAGGGCCCGGTCGCGTTGCAGCGCAACGGCCGCACGTTCGTCGTCTACTCCGCGAGCGCCTGCCAGGGCCCCGACTACAAACTGGGCCTCCTCGAACTCACCGGCACCAACCCGCTCAGTACTACGGCCTGGACCAAGAAGTCCCAGCCCGTGTTCCAGCGCAGCGACGCCAACGGCGTCTACGGGCCCGGCCACAACGGGTTCTTCACCTCGCCCGACGGCACGGAGAACTGGATCGTCTACCACGCCAACACCTCCGCGTCCCAAGGCTGCGGCGGCACCCGCACCACCCGCATCCAGGAGTTCTCCTGGAACGCCGATGGGACGCCGAACCTCGGCACCCCCGTCTCGGTGAGCACCGTGCTGCCCGTGCCCTCCGGCGAGACCGTCGGCGCCTACAACCGGCTCCAGTCCTACAACTTCCCGACCAGGTACGTGCGGCACGCCGACTTCGACGTCCGCATCGACGCCTCGGTCTCCCCGGCCCAGGACGGCCAGTTCCGCCTCGTCACCGGCCTCGCCGGGACCGGCACCGTCTCCTTCGAGTCGGTGAACTACCCCGGCTACTACCTGCGGCACAGCGCGTACGACCTGGTCCTGGCCCCGAACGACGGGACCGCGCAGTTCGCCGCCGACGCGACCTTCCGCCGCACCGCGGGCCTCGCCGACGCCACCGCCGCCTCGTTCCAGTCCTACAACTTCCCGGACCGCTACCTCCGCCACTACAACTACCTGCTGCGGATCGATCAGATCACCACCGCCACCGCGCAGGCCGACGCCACGTTCCGCGTCACGTCCTGAAAAATCGCGTTGACAGGGCCCGGCCGCGGTCCATACCGTGGTCGGGTCCGCAGTCGGCGGACCGACGACCGGGCATCGCGCCCTAGAGGGAATGTGTCTATGACCCCCACCGAGCCGAGCGCCTCGCTGCTCCGCTTCTAAGCCACCGAGGCCGCTCGGCCTGCTCTTGCTGCCATTGAAGTTCTTCCCAGCAAGGAGCTCCGGGTGTCCAACACCGCCAACACGCTCAAGATCCACACGTTCACCTGCGCTTGGTGCGGCCTGACCGCCACCAAGTCGACCAGCGACGGCGCCCTCCGCAACCACTGCCCGTCCTGCCTGCACTCGCAGCACGTCTCCGACCACGTCGAAGGCGGCCCCAGCGAGTGCGAGGGCAGAATGAGCCCCATCGCCATCGCGGTCCTCCGCACCGGCGACTGGATGCTCATCCACCGGTGCGTGCGCTGCGACGAGCTCACGTCGAACCCGGTGTGCGCCGACGACAACCAGCTCATCCTCATGCGCATGGCCGTGCGGCCGCTCGCGCAGCCGCCGTTCCCGCTCGAAGCGCTCGGCAGTCTGTAGGGGGTGGCCGGAATGCCTCGACGAACCCGACCGCGCGGCCACGACGACCGCCGCGGCCAGCGCCGCAAGGACGTCCTCCACGGGGCCGGCGGCCACCGTGCGAACGACTTCCGCTGCGTGGGCTGCCGCCTCGACGTCTCGCTCCACGCGCCCGGGACCGCGCACCGCAACCACTGCCCGCAGTGCCTCGCCAGCCTCCACGTCGACCGCCGCATCCCCGGCGACCGCGCCTCGGAGTGCAAGGGCCGCATGGAGGCCGTCGCGGTCTTCACCCGGCCCGACGGCGAGTGGATGATCGTCCACCAGTGCCTGTCCTGCGGGGAGCTCAGCTCCAACCGCATCGCGGGCGACGACAACGCCGTGGCCCTGGTGCGCCTCGCACTGCGGCCGCTGCACGACACCGACAGGGCCAGCCGGACCCTGATCAACCTCTGAACCGGGGGCGCCGACCCGTCGGCGCCCCCGGACTACCGCCCGTACCCCAGCCCGGCCATGGCCGCGGCGTTGTCGGGCTGCGCCCAGAACAGCTCGTGCAGGTCCGGCGGGAGCTCGGCCCGGTGCATCCCGGTGGCGCCCGCCCGGAAGAACGACGCGTCGTGCGCTTGCAGCTCCGCGAACGACGGGACCTGCGCGTCCGGAACCGGCTCCAGCTCCGGGACCGCCTCGCCGACCGCCTCGCGCACCACCGCCACCGGGTCCGCGATCAGCTCCTCGAACCGCACCCACACCGGCGCTGGCGCCTCGGACCGCCGCCACGACAGGACGTTCTGCCCCCACCCGCCCGTGCCGCCGCTCCGGCGCAGGATCATCGTCCGGGCCTCGGCCGCGAAGTCCCCGCCGTCCCTCGTGTTCAACCGCGCCCACGACACCGTGCTGTCGCGCCCGTCGCGCACCAGGCAGATCGCCCGGTCCTCCGCGGCGATCACCGCGTCCCCGCGCTGGCGGTGCGTCTTGACCACGTGGACCTCCGGCGAGGCCCGCATCGCCGCGAACGAGGCCGGTCGCTCCCGCGCGTCCATCAGCTCGGGCCCGATCTGCGCCGCCACCCCGTCCACGTCGTACACGACGTAGGTCGGGACCCCGTAGAGCCGTTGCAGCGCAATGCGGAAGAACGTGTTCCCCGACCGCGGGTACGAGGAGAGCCAGACGATCACGCCCCGACCCTATCCGCCCCGGCCGCGGGCCGGACCCGGCCGGGGGCGCCCCGGCCGGGTCCGGTGGTCGCTACTCGACGTCCCAGTCCTCAAGGACGTCGTCGATGGCGCCGTTGAAGTCCGCCACCTCGGCGTACACGCCGGGGCTGCCCGGTTCGGCGCAGCCCGCGCCCCAGCTGACGATGCCGGCGAGGATCAGCTCGCCGTCCTCGTCGGCCATGATCGGGCCGCCGGAGTCGCCCTGGCAGGAGTCGACGCCGCCGTTCTCCAGGTCGCCCGCGCAGAGCATCGTCTGCGCGTCGAAGGAGTCGCCGTACGCGTCGGCGCAGGCGTCGTCGTCGACGAACGGGACCTCCACCCAGCGGGCGACGGTCGGGTAGCCCGAGCCGGTCTCGCCCCATCCGGCGGTCTCCAGCGCGTCGTACTCGGTCGGGTCGACGGCGAGGTCGATCGCGTCCACGTCGAGCGGCTCGTCCAGGAGCAGCAGCGCCCAGTCGTTGGCCGACTCGACGGGGGAGTCGTAGTCGTGCGCGATGTGGACGTCCTCGACCGCGGTCTCCACGAGGTCGTCCGACTCCAGGTCGACCGAGCCGGAGAAGACCGCGAGGTCCTCGGCCGCGGCGTCCTCGACGCAGTGGGCCGCGGTGATGACGACGGTGTCGGCGATGACCGAGCCGCCGCAGAACTGCCGGTCGAAGGGGGTGCCCTCACCGGCGTGGCCGAGGGCCACGAGCCACGGGTACTGGCCCTCGGCGGCGGGTTCGCCGCCGATGACCTTCGCCTCGAAGCCGTCGTCGGACGGCTCCTCGGCACCGGCGGCGATGCCGCCCCAGACGAGGGCGACGGCGCCGAGGCCCGCGGCGACTCCGGCTCCCGCCCGGACCAGGTGCTTCCTCTTGAACTCCACTGTGTGCCTTTCGGGGTGGATGCGAGGGTCGGGCCGATCGGCCCGCCTGGAGGAAAATATCCGGATCGTCCCGGGACCCCTCCCGGCCGGAGGCGCGGATCGGTGAGAATCGGGGGATGAGCGCACAGGTCCACACCCGCACCGGCCTCGCCGCCGACCTCCGCACGCTCGGGCTCGCCGACGGCGACACCGTGATGGTCCACGCGGCCTTCAAGAAGGTGGGCACCGTCCTCGGCGGCCCCGACGCGCTCGTGGACGCCGTCCTCGACGCCGTCGGCCCGCAGGGGACGCTTCTGTCCTACCAGGACTGGGAACCGGGGCTGGAGATCTGGGACGAGGACGGCCGGGTCCTCGACGAGTACCGCGACCACGTGCCGCCCTACGACCCGGCGACCGCGCGCTCCGCGCGCTACATCGGGCTCCTCGCCGCCACGGTCGGGACACGGAAAGGCGTGCGCCGCAGCGGGAACCCCGGGGCCGCGGTCGCGGCGCTCGGCGCCCGCGCGGAGGAGTTCACCGCGGACCACCCGCTCGACTACGGGTACGGCGAGGGCTCGCCGCTGGCGCGGCTCGTCGCCGCGGGCGGGAGGGTCCTCATGGTCGGGGCGCCGCTCGACACGATGACGCTCCTGCACCACGCCGAGCACCTCGCGGACCTGCCCGGCAAGCGCCGCATCAGGATCGAGTACCCGTTCGCGACCCCGTACGGCACCGAGTGGCGCACGGTCGAGGAGTACGACACGGGCGACCCGGTCGTGACCGGGCCGCCCGAGGACTACTTCGGGTCCATCGTGGAGGACTACCTCGCCACGGGCGCCGGGTCCCGCGGCACGGTCGGCTCGGCCGAGACCGTCCTCGTGGACGCGGCCGGGATCGTGCCGTTCGCCGTCGCCTGGATGGAGGAGCGGTACGGCCGCTAGAACTCCAGCGGGCCCAGTTCCGGCGCCGCGGCGAAGCGCAGCACCGCCTCCGGGGCGCCGTCGAGTTCGAGGAGCACCGCCTCGTTGCGGCCCTGCCGCAGCACCGGGCCGGGCACGTACAGGGTCCGCTGCGGGCCGCGGGACCAGTAGCGGCCCAGGCAGAACCCGTTGATCCAGGCGATGCCCTTGCCGAGCGCCGAGGTGTCGAGGAACCGGTCCGACGCGTCCTCCGCATCGAACTCGGCGCGCGCGTACCGCAGGCCCGGGACGGCCGGGGCGCTCTCGCCCGCGCCCGCGCTGAGCGCCAGCAGGTCCGCCTCGCCGATCGCGCGGGTCGTCCAGTCCGACAGCGGCTTCCCGCCGAGGCTCACGCCCCCGATGAGGCCCTTGTCCTCGCCGAGGCGCGGCCCGTAGTTGACGCGGCCCTGGTTCTCCACCAGCAGCCGCAGCGACTCGCGCACCGCCGGGACCGCCAGCGCCCGCTGGTGCAGCTCCCGGGAGAGCACGCCCACGGTGACGCCGTCGACCACGACGTGGACGCGGTCGCGGACCTCGCCGATCACGAGGACGCCCGCGTCGGCCGCGAACCGCTTCTCGTGCAGCAGGAACGCCGCGTCGTGGCGGGCCTGCGCGAACGAGGGCACCTCAGTGGACTCGACGGCGTCGAGCGCCTCGAACGCGGACAGGACCGGGGCGCCGACGAGGAGCGGGGCCTCGCCGGTCGGGGCGGGCGCGGGCTCGGCCGGGACCTCGTCGGGCAGTTCGGTGTAGCGGCCGATGACCTCGCGGAACGCCCAGTACTTGGCGGTGGGGCGGCCCGCCTCGTCCAGGGGCGCGTCGTAGTCGTACGAGGTGGTGATGGGCATGTAGGTGCCCTTGTCGTTGGCGCCGGAGGTGAGCCCGAAGTTGGTGCCGCCGTGGAACATGTAGAGGTTGACCGAGGCGCCGCGGCCCAGGAGCACGTCGAGGTCGGCGGCCGCGTCGGCGGCCTTCGTGGTGTGGTGGTGGGTGCCCCAGGAGTCGAACCAGCCGTCCCAGTACTCCGAGGACATGAGCGGGCCGGTCGGCTGGTGCTCGCGGAGGGTGTCGAGGCGCTCGTCCGAGCGGGACCCGAAGGACGCGGTCATGTGCAGGCCCGGGAGCGACCCGCGCTTGAGCATCCACGGCTCGGGCTGGTCCACGGTGGTCAGCGGGACGGTGATCCCGTTGGCGCGGAACATGCCCGTGAGGGTCTCCAGGTATGCGGTGTCGTCGCCGTAGGCGCCGTACTCGTTCTCGACCTGCATGAGGATCACGGGCCCGCCCGCGTCGACCTGGAGCGGGGCGACGATCGCGCACACGCGCCGCAGGTACTCCTCGATCGCGGCGAGGAACTTCGGCTCGCCGCGGCGCACGCCCACCTCCGGGTCGGCGAACAGCCATGCGGGGAGGCCGCCGTTGTCGAACTCGGCGCAGATGTAGGGGCCGGGGCGCACGATCGCGTGCATGCCCTCGGCGGCGACCGCTTCGAGGAAGCGGCGCAGGTCGAGGCGGCCCTCCTCGGTCCAGGAGCCGGGCTCGACGGCGTGGAGGTTCCACGGCACGTAGGTCTCGACGGTGTTCAGGCCCATGAGGCGGGCCTTGCGGATGCGGTCCGTCCAGTGGTCGGGGTGGACGCGGAAGTAGTGGACCGCGCCCGAGAGCACGCGGCGGGGCTCGCCGTCGAGCAGGAAGTCGTGCTCGCCGATCGCGAAGCGGCTCATGGGCGGGTCCTTCTCTCGGAGTATTTACAGCCATCGGAAAAAGTACTCGCATCTCCGGGGCCCGTCCGAGGCCGGTCCCGGCCGCGGTGAGGTAGCCCCCTTCGATGGGGCCGCCGCCCCGGGCGCGGTTCGCATAGGATTGGCGCACTACGCGTGGGAAGGGCGGGCATGTCGACGTTTCGAGGGGCGCGGCAGCCGACCATCAAAGAGGTCGCGAGCCGCGCCGGAGTGAGTCCGATGACCGTCTCGCGCACCCTCGCCGGGGGCCGGAACGTGCGGCCCGACGTGCAGGAGCGCGTCATGGCGGCCGTCAAGGAGCTCGGCTACTACCGCAACGAGAACGCCCGGAGCCTGCGCCCTGGGCAGCCGAGCGGGCTCGTCGGCGTCGCCATCACCAACCTCGCGAACCCCTACTACGGCAACTTCGCGCTGGGCGTCGAGGAGGTCGCGGCCGAGCACGGGCGGCGCATCCTCCTCGGGAACACCGGCGAGGACGACGCGCGCGAGCGCCAGCTCGTCTCGGACTTCATCGGCCGCCAGGTCGACGGCCTCATCCTGGTCCCCACCAGCGGCGACGCCGCGCACCTGCGGCCCGAGCGACTCGGGGACGTGCCGCTGGTACTCGCCTCCCGCCGCGTCCCGGGCCTGGACGTGGACACGGTCCTCCTGGACGACGTGGGCGGCGCCTTCCGCGGCACGAGGTCGCTCCTGGACGCCGGGCACACCCGCATCGGGTTCCTGGGGAACCGCAGCTCGGTGTTCACCGGCGAGCGCCGCTACCGCGGCTACGAGCGGGCGATGCTGGAGCACGGCGTGCCGATCGACCCGAAGATCGTCTTTCGCGACCAGCAGGACGTGGCCGCGGCGACCCGCGCCGCGAAGGCCATGTTCGACGTCGCCGACCCGCCCACGGCGGTCTTCAGCGCCAACAACCGGAACACGATCGGCGCGATCCGCGAGATCGGCCGCCGCATCCGCGACGGCGAGCCGCTCCACCCGGCCGTCGTCAGCTTCGACGACTTCGAGCTCTCCGAGCTCATGCCCGTGCCCGTGACAGTGATCGACCACGACGCGCGCCTGCTCGGCCGCGAGGCCGCCACGCTGCTGTTCTCCCGCCTCGACGGCACCGCCGAGGACGGCCCGAGAACCGTGGAACTCCCGGTCTCGATCGAATTTCCCTGACGCCACACCCGCCGCATGCGCCCGGGTTGCACATCGCCGCGCTATGTTGGTAACGTTACCAACCGCGGGGCCGTCGTAAGGCCCCCTGACTTCAGCTGACGAGGAGGCACGGGCGATGGAGCTCTGCATCGACTTCGGCGGTTCCGAGATCAAGCTCGGCGCCGTCGACCGCGGTGCCGCCGTCCGCACCGCCGTCGTCCCCGTCGGCGACGGGGACCTCGAAGCGGCCGCGGCCGCCGCGCGGGACCTCGTCCACGGGCTCTCCCCGGAGGCGGTCGGCATCGCGGTCCCCGGAGTGGTGGACCGCGCCGCCGGCCGCATGGTCAAAGCGCACGACAAGCACCCGCGGCTCGACGGGCTCGACCTCGTCGCCTGGGCCCGCGAGTCCTTCGGCCTCCCCGCGGTCGTCGAGAACGACGCCAGGGCCGCGCTCGTCGGCGAGACCGCCACCGGCTCCGCCGCCGGGGCACGGGACGCCGTCCTCATGACCCTCGGCACCGGCATCGGCACCGCCGCGATCATGGACGGCGTGCTCCTGCGCGGCGCCCACGACCACGCGGGCATCCTCGGCGGCCACCTCACCGTCGACCTCGACGCCGGGCTCTGCAACTGCGGCAACGTCGGCTGCGCCGAGTCCGTCGCCGGGGCCTGGGCCATCCGCCGCGACCTCGCCGCCCGCGGCGACGCCGTCACCGACGTCCGCGAGATGTTCGCGGCCGCCGCCTCCGGCGACACCGCGGCCGCCGCCGTCCGCGACCGCGCGATCCGCGCCTGGGGCGCCACCGCCGTGTCCCTGTGCCACGCCTACGACCCCGACGTCGTGATCCTCTCCGGCGGCGTCATGCGCGCCGGCGACGCCGTCGCGGCCCCCGTCGCGTCCTACGTCCGCGAGCACCTCTGGACCTCCTCGCACCGGCCCCGCTTCACCGTCCCCGACCGTCCCGATCTCTCGGTGCTGCGCGGACTCTCCGTCCTCGCCGCCGCAACCCATTCCTGAAGGAGCGCTCGTGCCAACCGCCAGAACCTCCGAGACCGTCGGAGGCTACGACAAGCAGCCCACGGTGCCGCTGCCCGCCGACGCCCGGGTCCTCACCGGCGCCCGCGCCTGGGAGGCCGCCGCCGAGGTCGCGACCGAGCGCGCCGCCGGGCGCGCCCCGCTGCTCGTCGTGGACGCGTACCCCGGCGCGGACCTCCCGCTCCTCAAGGACGCCATCGCCGCGGCCCTCCCGGACTGGGCCGTCGTCGACGTCGAGGACGCCGCCGCGCTCCCGATCGAACTCATCGACGCGCGCATCGCCGACAACCTCACCGACGACCGCGTCTTCGGCGTCCTCTCCCACGCCAACGTGAGCGCCTTCTACGACGCCGAGCGGCTCGACAAGCTCGCCGTCGAAGCCGACGGCGACGACCGGCCCGTGGTCCTCCTCGGCTGGGGCGCCGACCTCGTCGCCCGCCGCACCGGCGCCCCCTACGCGCTCGTCCTCGCCGACATGGCCCGCTGGGAGATCCAGCTGCGCCAGCGCGAAGGCGCCACCAACTGGCGCGCGGGCAACCCCGGCGAGGACCGCCTCCGCAAGTACAAGCGCGGCTTCTTCGTCGAATGGCGCGCCGCCGACCGCCACAAGCGCACCATGTTCGACCGCGTCGACTTCGTCCTGGACGCCAACGCGATCGGCGCCGCCCACAGCGAGCCCCGCCCCGCCGGGATGGTCACCGGCGACGCGTTCCGCGCCGCCATCGCGGGCGCCGCACAGCGGCCCTTCCGCGTCGTCCCCTTCTTCGACCCCGGCGTGTGGGGCGGCCAGTGGATGAAGGAGAAGCTCGACCTCGACCCGTCCCAGCCGAACTACGCCTGGTGCTTCGACTGCGTGCCCGAGGAGAACTCCCTGCTCCTCGAAGACGCCGACGGCGCCGTCGTGGAGATCCCGTCCCTGGACCTCGTGTTCACCCAGCCGAAGGCCCTCCTGGGGGAGCGGACCTACGCGCGCTTCGGCGCCGAGTTCCCCATCCGCTTCGACTTCCTCGACACCATGGGCGGCGGCAACCTCTCCCTCCAGGTCCACCCCCTCACCGACTACATCCAGCAGACCTTCGGGATGCACTACACGCAGGACGAGTCGTACTACATGCTCGACGCCGGGGACGACGCCGTCGTCTACCTCGGCACCAAGGACGGCGTCGACAAGGAGGCCATGCTCAAGGACCTCCGCGACGCCGAGACGGGCGAGCGCCCGTTCGAGGCCGAGAAGTACGTCAACGCCTTCCCCGCGAAGAAGCACGACCACTTCCTCATCCCCGCCGGCACCATCCACTCCTCCGGCGCGAACTCGATGGTCCTGGAGATCTCCGCGACCCCGTTCATCTTCACGTTCAAGCTCTGGGACTGGGGCCGCGTCGGCCTCGACGGCATCCCCCGCCCCGTCCACATCGACCACGGCGAGCGGAACCTCGCCTGGGAACGCGACGGCGCGTGGACCGGCGAGCACCTCGTCAACCGCGTCGAGACCCTCACCGAGGCCGACGGCCTCACCGAGGAGCGCACCGGCCTCCACGAACTGGAGTTCATCGAGGTCCGCCGCCACTGGTTCACCGACGAGGTCCACCACGACACCGAGGGCACCGTCAACGTCCTCAACCTCGTCGAAGGCGACGAAGTCGAAGTCGCCTCGCCCACCGGGGCGTTCGCGCCCTACACCGTCCACTACGCCGAGACTTTCATCGTCCCGGCCGCCGTGGGCCCCTACGTCATCCGCCGCACCGGACGCTCCCAGAGCGGGAAGTTCGGCACGGTCAAGGCATCCGTCCGCGGCACGAGCGTCGGCAACGGCTGACGCGCCCCTCCCCTGAGAAGAACAAAGGAGTTCCCAATGAGATCAAGGAAGATCCCCCTCACCATCGCGGCCGCCGCCGCGGCGAGCCTCGTGCTCGCCTCCTGCGGCGGCGGTGCGGACGACGACGGCGCCACCACCGGCACCCTCGACTTCTACACCAACAAGGCCGCATGGGAGCCCGACTTCGACGAGCTGAACACCACCAGCGAGTCCGGCGCCGACATCACCCTGAACACCACCGGGTACTCCGACGCCGACCAGTACGACGCGTTCATCAAGCAGTCGTTCCGCACCGACAAGAGCCCCGGCCTGTTCACCTGGCAGACCGGCCCCTCGCTCACCGAGCTCGTGGACGAGGGCCTCATCGCCCAGACCACCGACATCTGGACCAAGGCCGTCGACGAGGGCTGGGTCTCCGAGGACCTGCGCGACTCGTACACCTTCGACGGCGAGCAGTACTGCGTCCCGATGAACATCGCCTACTGGGTCATGTACTACAACAAGAACGTCTTCGAGGAGCAGGGGCTCGAAGAGCCCACCACCTGGGCCGAGCTCGACGCCATCGCGTCGCAGCTCTCGGACGCGGGCATCACCCCGTACTATCAGACCAGCACGCTCTTCACGTTCCAGTGGTTCCAGCAGCTCGTCGCCGGCACCGACCCCGAACTGTACAACGGGCTCGCCACCGGCGAGGTCAAGTACACCGACCCCGAGATCGTCGACATCATGAACACCTGGCTCGACCAGGAGGAGGCGGGCTGGTTCTCCGACGCCGGCTCCACCGTCGACCCGGCCGTCGGCCTCAAGCAGGGCGACTTCGCCATGATCAACTTCGGGTCCTTCTTCAACGGCTCCCTCGACGGCGCCGGCATGGTCTCCGGCGAGGACTACGACATGTTCGTGATCCCCGCGGTGAACGGCGGCCTGGAGAAGACCCCCGTCGCCGTCGAGTCCGGCCCGCTCTGCGTCGCAGAGAACTCCGCGCAGAAGACCCTCGGCCTCACCTACTCCGAGTGGTGGATGTCGCCCGAGGCGCAGACCGCCTGGAGCACCGCCCGCGGCGACGTCGCGTTCAACCCGCAGGCCACCGTCGCCGACCCGATGCTCGAAGAGCTCGGCACCACCGTCTCCGGCGACGGCTACGAACTCTACGACCGCTACTACGAGGCCACGCCCACGCCGATCCTCACCGTCGCGCTGGAGCAGTTCGGGGCCTTCATCGCCAACCCGTCCGACCCGCTCCCGTACCTGGAGGCCATCCAGGCGGAGGCCGACGACTACTGGGCAGACCAGGGATAGCACCGGAATGACTGACAAGACCCTCAGCCCGCAGGCCCTGCGGCAGCGCGACCAGTACCGCTGGTCGGCCCTCGGGTTCATCGCGCCGGGCGTGCTCGTGGTGGCGGTGCTCCTGTACCTGCCGCTGCTGTGGACCACGTTCCTCAGCCTCAACGAGTACAACGGCCTGGGCGACCCCGAGTGGATCGGCTTCGCCAACTACGTCGAGATGTTCGACGACCCCGGATTCATCGGCTCCGTGCTCAACACGCTGCTGTGGGTCGGCGGGACGCTCCTCGTCCCGGTGGGCATCGGGCTGGGGGTCGCCCTGCTGACCTGGAACCTCAAGGGCGGCACCTGGCTGCGCCTGCCGTTCCTCATCCCGTACGCCCTGTCCGGGATCGGCGTCGGCGTCATCTGGTCGTTCATCCTGTCCGGCGGCGGCGCCCTCGACCAGGCGCTCGGCGCCTTCGGGATCGCCGACACGCCGCGCTGGCTCGTCGACGCCCCGCTCAACACGGTCGTGATGATCCTCGCGACCGCGTGGCAGGGCGTCGGCGTGAACGCCCTCCTGTTCACGATCGGCCTCCAGTCGATCCCGCGCGAGCCCCTCGAAGCGGCGCGCATGGACGGCGCGAACGGGATGCGGCTGTTCCGGTCCATCCTGTGGCCGATGCTGCGGCCGCTGACCGCGGTCGTCGTCGGCCTGTCGATCGTCGCCTCGCTGAAGACCTTCGACATCGTGGAGGGCATGACGAAGGGCGGTCCGGGCCGCGACTCGGAGACGCTCGCGCTCACGATGTACAAGGAGACCTTCGTGAACAGCGACTACGGCCTGGGCTCGGCCATCGCCGTGTTCCTCACCGTGGTCACGCTCGCCGCGTCCATCCTCTACCTGCGCCAGCAGCTGTCCAGCAAGCACGGGGTCTGACATGTCCAGAGTCATCCGCACTTCAGTCCTCGCCGTCCTCGGCCTGTTCTGGCTGCTCCCGGTGTACCTGCTGCTGGTGAACGCCGCGAAGTCCCCGGAGACGTTCACGACCAAGGACTCGTGGGTGCCCACCGACTTCTCCCTGTTCGGGAACATCGCCGAGGCCATGCGGCTCTCCGGGCTCGCCGAGTCCGCCGCGAGCACCCTCCTGTACGCGGTCGTCTCGCCCGCGGTCGCGGTGCTCGTCGGCGCCGCCGCCGGGTTCGCGATCGTCGCGCTGCGCCTCAAGCACGGGTTCGCGTGGTTCGTCGCGATCTTCGGCGGCACCGTGTTCCCCCTCCAGATGATCCTGCTGCCGCTGTTCGACGCGTACTCGCGGACCGGCCTGTTCGACACGCAGATGGGCATGATCGCGGTCTACACGGCCATCTCGGTCCCGTTCTCGGCGTTCGTGATGCGCAACTTCTTCAGCGGCATCGCGCACAACGTGTTCGAGGCCGCGGTCATCGACGGCGCCTCGACCTGGCGGATCTTCGCCCGCGTCTACCTGCCGATGGCGTCGAGCGCCCTGGTGGCGATCTTCATCCTCCAGGCCACGTTCATCTGGAACGACTTCCTGCTGGGCCTCGTCCTCAGCCAGTCGGACACGGTGCGGCCCATCGTGACCAGCCTGGCCGGCATGCAGAGCACGTACGGCGGCGCCCAGATGTCCACGGTGCTCGCGGGCGGCCTGCTCGTCTCGCTGCCCACGGTGGTCCTGTTCCTCTTCACGCAGAAGTTCTTCGCCCGCGGCCTCGCCCTCGGGCAGTACTAGGAGCCTCCATGCGCCACATACCCACAGTGGACGACCTCGCCGCCGACCCGGTGACGCACCACTACGACGACATGATCGCGCCCAGCGGCCTGACGAACCTCCTCGGCACCGTCCGCGTCGACCACGACCTCACCGCGGTCTCCGCGGTGACGTTCCCGCCGGTGTCCCAGGGCCTCACCAGGACCGCGGCGTCCTTCGTGGACGGGCGCCTGGTCGAGTCCTACGGCGCCCCCGTCACCCACGAGTGGCGCCCCGACCGGGTCCGCCGCTCGGTGTCCCTCCCGGGCCTGGACCTCGCCACCGTCACCGTCTGCGCCCCGGGGGAGACCGGGATCGCGATCGACGTGCGGGCCGTGAACACCGGGGACGCGCCCCGCACGGTCGACCTCACGCTCTCCCTCGCCGCGGGCGCCGCCCGCTCCGAGGAGGCGTGGCTCGACGCCGTCGCCCCCGAGGAGCGCAACCGCGCCGCCGCCGGGCCCTCCCGCCTGGTGTTCCGCAACGGCGCGGGCACCGCCTGGAGCGTCCAGGGCGTCGACACCGACGCCGAGGTCCGCCTCTCCGGGATCGCCCCCGCCGCGGGGGAGCACGAGGTCGGCATCGGCGGCATCGAGCGCGGCGGCGAGATCACCGTCCGCCTCGACATCGCCCCCGGCGAGACCGCCCGCTTCGGGTACGTCCACACCGTCGGCGCCACCGAAGCCGAAGCGGCCGAGGCGTTCGCGCGCATCGCCGCCGACGTCCCCGGCGCGGTCGACGACGCCGAGGCGTACTGGGACCACCAGCTCGCCGCGGCCTTCACCCCCGGCAACGACGAGTTCTCCGGGCACCTCCCGGTCCTGGAGACCACCTCCGAGCCGCTGCGGCGCCTCTACTGGTGGGGCGCGCTCGGCACGATCTGGTTCCGCCGCGACTTCAAGGACAACGTCCTGGGCCGCAGCTACGACACCCTCATGCCCAACTACTGGGCCACCACCACGTTCATCTGGGACTACTCCCTCTCCTCGATCACCCACGCGCTCCTGGACCCCGCGGTCATGCGCCGCCAGGTCGAGCACTGGATCGCCTCCGACATCCACACCCACTTCGGGACCTCCTCGCTCACCGGCGGGCCCGTCGGGCGCTGGTACTCCGTCAACGACTACGCGATGACCCGCCTGGTCCACGACTACCTCCGCTTCACCGGCGACACCGCGCTCCTGGACGCCGCACCCGGCGGCCGCACGGTCGCCGAGCACCTGGACGACTGGGCCCACGCCTGGCAGGGCCTGCGCGGCTCCTCGCCGCTGGCCGACTACGGCGAGATCGACAACCTCCTCGAATGCGTCAGCTCCTACACCCACGAGGTCGCGAGCCTGAACGCCGCCAACGTCTGGAACCTCCGCACCCTCGCCGAGATCCTCACGGCCCGAGGCGATGCCGACGGCGCCGCGGCCCTCCGCGCCGAAGCGGACGCGCTCGTGGGGGAGGTCGCCGACCTCTACGTCCCCGGCAGCGGCCACTTCGCGGCCCGCCAGCCCGACGGCACCCGCGTGCCGGTGCGCCACGTCTACGACTTCTCGATCGTGGGTACCACCATCGCGGGCGACCTGGACGACAAGGTCCGCACCGAGATGACCGAGTTCTTCGAGCGCGAGCTGCGCACCGGGGTCTGGCTCCGCTCACTGTCCCCTTGGGACCCCGACGCGAGCTTCAGCCCCCGTCCCGACCACCAGTGGAACGGCGCCTACCCGGCGTGGCCCGCCGACGCGGCCCGCGCCCTGGTGGCCCTGGGCGAACCGCAGGCCGCGATCGACTGGATCCCCGGGCTCGCGCGCTCCGCGAACCAGGGCCCTCCCGGCCAGGCGCACTTCACCGAGGAGGCCATGCCCGCGGTCAACTGCGGCGCCCGCAAGGCCCCGCCGCAGCTGCCGTACATCATCGACTGGGCCTGCTCCTCGGCCGGATCGTACGTGGCCCTGGTGATCGAGTCGTTCTTCGGCGTGGACCCCGTGGTCGGCTCCGGCGACCTCGACACCGCGAAGGCGTGCATCGCCGACCTCGACCCGGACGCGGTCCTGCGCGGCCTGCGCCTGGGCGACCGCCTCGTGGACGTGCGCGCCGACGGCACGGTCATCGACGTATGACGTTGCAGCGCATCACCATCACCCCGGCGATGGTGCGCGGCGCGGTGGAGCTGGAGGAGACCGGCCGCGGCCTCCTCCCGCACCGCCTCCCGCACTGGGCCCGCCGCCAGATCCCCGACCGGTTCATGGTCCAGACGAGCGCGGAGAGCACGGGCGTGCGCCTCGCCCTCCGCACCGCCGCCGACGTCATCGAACTCGACGTGCAGGCCCGCCGCATCGCCGCCGACGCGAACACCCCGTTCCCGCCGAGCGCCTACGAGCTCACCGAGCACGGTGCCGTCATCGCCACGGCGACCGCGGTCGCCGGGTCCCGCTTCGTCTTCACCTTCGAGCGGCCCGACGGCGAGATCGTCCCCGGCCCCGATGCCACCGTGGGCTTCAGCGGCCTCGGCACCGGGACCGAACGCGACCTGGAACTCTGGCTGCCCTACCACGACGCCGTCGAGCTCCTGGAACTCCGCGCCGACGCTCCCGTCGCGGCCCGACCGGTCTCGGGGCTCCGCTGGGTCCACCACGGCTCCTCGATCAGCCACGGCTACCGGGCCGACACGACCACCGGCACCTGGCCCGCGGTCGCCGCGCTCCGCGCGGGCGTCCACCTCACCAACCTGGCGTTCAGCGGCAACGCGATGCTCGACCCGTTCACCGCCAGGACCATTCGCGACACCCCCGCCGACCTCATCACCCTGAAGATCGGCATCAACCTCGTCAACGGCGACGTGATGCGCATGCGCGCCTTCCGGCCCGCCGTGGACGGCTTCCTCGACACGATCCGCGAGGGCCACCCCGCGACCCCGGTCGTCCTGGTCTCCCCGATCTGGTGCGAGCCCGTCGAAGCCAGCGCGGGACCGACGATCCAGGACCCCGACCGGGAAGAGGAGTGGTCGATCGCCGGAGGCACCGCGGCCGACGTGCTCACCGGACACCTGTCCCTCCAAGCGATCCGCGCCGAACTCCACGCCATCGTGGACCGCCGCCAGGACGACGACCACCGCCTCCACTACCTCGACGGCCTGTCCCTCTACGGCGCCGGGGACGCCGCCGCGACGCCCCTCCCCGACAACCTCCACCCCGGACCCGACGTCCAGCGCCTCATCGGCGAGCGCTTCGCCGACCGCGTGCTCGCCGAGTTCACCCCCGAACTGCAAAGGAGCAGTACATGACCAACCGTCCGACCACCGTCGCCGCCGCGGTCCTCACCGGACTCGCCGTGGCCGCGGTCCCGACCGCCGCACAGGCCGCGACCGCCTGCGCGCCGACCATTTCCGCCAGCGTCAACGAGGAGCTCACCGAGCGCTTCGAGACCTACGGCGACACCGCCGGGCGCTGGACCGGCGCCGACTCCGCCTACAGCGTTCCGCTGCCCGACGGCTCCACCGCGTGGCTGTACTCCGACACGTTCATGGGCGAGGTGAACGACGACCTCAGCAGGCCGCTCGACTCGCCGTTCCTCCACAACTCGATCATCGTGGACGACGGCGGGAACCTCACCACGGTCACCGGCGGCACCGCGGCCGCCCCCGAGTCCCTCGTCAAGGTCCCCGGCGGCGACGAGATGCAGAACTGGTACTGGTTCGGCGACGGCACCGTGGAGGGCGACACCCTCCAGGTGATGCTCCTCGAATTCGTGAAGACCGGCACCGGCGTGTTCGACTTCGCGTTCGCGGGCAACGCCGTCGCCAGCTTCGACACCGACGACATGAGCCTCACCTCGATCACCGACCTCCCCGAGTCCGACGTCAACTGGGGCTCGGCGATCTACGAGGACGGCGACTACACCTACGTGTTCGGCGTCGAGGACAACCAGGCGCAGAAGTTCGCCCACCTCGCCCGCGTCCCCTCCGGCGACCTCACCACCGCGCCCTGGGAGTACTACGCCGACGGCGCCTGGACCGCCGACCCGACCGGGTCCTCCCGCATCCTCGAAGGCGTCTCCAACGAGTTCAGCGTGACCCGCTACCAGGGCAAGTTCACGCTCGTCACCGGCGACGCGACGCAGCCGCTCAGCGCCGACGTCGTCATGTACCGCGCCGACGACCTCGCGGGCCCCTACACCGGCAAGACCGTCCTCTACTCCACCCCCGAGACCGGCGGGAACGTCTTCACCTACAACGCGAAGGCCCACCCGCAGCTCGGCGACCGCGACACGCTGCTCATCACCTACAACGTGAACAGCTTCGAGGGCGACGACCTCTACGCCGACGCCCACCTGTACCGCCCCCGCTACATCGACGTCGACCTGGAGATCCCGGGCCGGCGGCGGTGAGCAGACGGGGCCGCCCGGCACACCCCCGGGCGGTCCCGTCCCCCCTTTCCCGAGACCGATTCGCGCATTCTGCCCCAGGCGGGCACCTGTCTGGAGTAGACAGGAGCGAAAAGGGACGGCCTGCCGCGCGCACGGCCGCTGGGGTGAGGAGACGGCCATGGCCGACGACGAAGGCAGGCTCGCCTGGGCGACCGCGGGCGCGGTGGCCGCCGGCGCACTCATGATCACCGTGGGCCTGTTCCAGGTCTTCGAGGGCATCGCCGCCATCGCGCGCGACGACCTCTTCGTCGGCGTCAAGGACTACACGTTCGCGATCGACACCACCGGCTGGGGCTGGATCCACCTCATCCTTGGCGTGCTCGTGGCCCTCACCGGCATCTTCGTGCTCGCGGGCCGCTCATGGGCGTACGGCGTGGGCATCGGCCTCGCGGCGGTCTCGGCCCTGAACCAGTTCTTCTTCCTGCCGTACTACCCGCTGTGGGCCCTGCTCATCATCGCGTTCAACGTCTTCGTGATCTGGGCCCTCGCCGTGGTCCTCGCCGAGGTCAACTCGCCCTCCTTATCAGGTTCTTGCCGATCGAGGATGCCCGCGCCCGGTACTCGGCGTGGTCGACGCCAATCTGCGCGAGGCAGTGGTGCATGGTGGCGCTTGTGGCCTTGCCGGTGCCCCGTGTGCGGATGGCGTCGCCGGGCCGGGTCTTCCAATGCCCGGTGAATGGCGTCGCTGCCCGCGCTGGGGTGGTGGCGTGTGTATCGGCCTGATCGGTCGCGGTGGTGTTCCGGTCGTGTGCCTCGTAAGGAGCACTGCCTCCGGTCGAGGTGATCCCTTCCGAAGGTCCCCCACCCGATCACCATCTCCCCTTCTTCAGGGGCGGTTGACTGCTGCGGGTCCCGATGGCACTCGGGGATGAGGTCTGCATGTGATGGCCCTGGCGTTCGGGGCCTGCGCGCCTCGGAATCGGTATGGTCTGCCGGTCGGCCAGAGGCTTGGCTCAGTCTGCTTACACCGCCCGACACCTGTACAAATTCCCTGTCCCTGTGCGTACCACAATTCTCCCCCGCCCCAGGGTCATCGTCATCACCCACACGATGGCAAACCACTCGCATTCGCCCCCAACCACCCACCGCCCCAAAGCAACTCGCCCACCCCGCCCCGCTACCCACCCCTTGTCGCCGCCCGCTCGAACCCCGACCACCCGCCACCCGAAGGCCGGTCCTACAACCCGAGGACGGCCATGGCCGCATTGTGCCCGGGGATGCCGCTGACCCCGCCGCCGCGCACGGCCCCGGCCCCGCAGAGGAGGACGTTCGCGTGCGCGGTCTCGACGCCCCACTTCCCCTGCTCGGCACCGGTGAGGTATGGCCAGGACAGGTCACGGTGGAAGATGTTCCCGCCGGGGAGCCGCAGATCGTGCTCCAGGTCGACGGGGGTCTTCGCCTCGATGCACGGGTCGCCGTTGGCGTCCTCGGCAAGGCAGTCGGCGAGCGGCTCGGCCAGGTACCGGTCGAGCTGCGCGACGGTGGCCTCCAAGAGTGCCGCCTTCGCCGCCCGGTTGTCGCCGCGGAACAGGCGCGCGGGCGCGTGCAGGCCGAACAGCGTCAGCGTCTGGTAGCCCTGCCGCATCAGGTCCGCGCCGAGGATCGACGGGTCCGAGAGCGAGTGGCAGTAGATCTCGGAGGGCGGGCGCGACGGGAGCCGTCCGGCCGCGGCCTCCACGTACGCCGCCTCCAGCTCGTCGAAGGACTCGGCGACATGGAACGTGCCCGCGAACGCTTCGCGCGGGTCGGTGCCCGCGTCCCGCAGCCGCGGCAGCCGCTTGAGCAGCATGTTCACCTTCAACTGGGCGCCTTCGGCGGGCTCGGGCGCCGGGTCGCCGAGGAGCGCGGCCAGCGCCTCAGGGGAGGCGTTGACGAGCACGTGCCGCGCCTCCACCGTCCCGGGCCCCGCCGTGTTCGTGAACGCGACTTCGGCGCGGGCGCCGTCGGTCGCGATCGACGTGGCCTCGTGCCCGGTGAGGATCTCGGCGCCCGCGGCCCGCGCGGCCGCGGCGAGTTCGTCGGTGAGCGCGCCCATGCCGCCGACGGGCACGTCCCAGTCGCCGGTGCCGCCGCCGATGACGTGGTACAGGAACGTGCGGTTCTGCCTGAGGTCCTGCGCCCACGCGGAGGTGAACGTGCCGATGAGGCCGTCGGTGAGGACGACGCCGCGCACGAGGTCGTCGCGGAACGCGTCCTGCACGGTCTCCCCGAGCGGCGCCTCGAAGAACATGCGCCAGATCCGGTCGTCGCCGATGCGCTGGCGCAGTTCGGCTTCGGTGACGAGCGGCTCGGTGAGCGTCGGGAACACCCGCTCGGCCACTTTGGACGCGTCGGCGTAGAACGCCTGCCACGCCTCGTATTCGGCGTCGGAGCCGGTGAGGTGCTTGAAGGAGTCGCGGTTGCGGGCGGCGTCCCGGGTGACGAGTAGCCCGGTGTCCTGGCCGCCGCGCTCGGCGGGCGTGTAGGAGGAGACGTGCCGCTTGCGGACCTGGAACCGCAGGCCGAGGTCGTCGACGATCTTGCGGGGCAGGAGGCTCACCAGGTAGGAGTAGCGCGAGAGCCGCGCGTCGACGCCGGGGAACGCGGGGGCGGAGATCGCGGCTCCTCCGGTGCGGCCCAGGCGTTCCAGGACGAGGACGCGCTTTCCGGCGCGGGCGAGGTAGGCCGCGGAGACGAGGCCGTTGTGGCCGCCGCCGACGATGACGGCGTCGTAGGACCGGTGCTGAGGCATGTCCCTTCCTAGCACGGTTTCCCTTGCCGCGGTTCCGGGAACTTTGTATCCGCCGCGCGTCCCCCTATAGTGGGACGTACCGACGCGAAAAGGGGGTAGGTCTATGGGCTTGCTGGACAAGTTCAACGAGCTGAAGGACATGGTGACCGGCGCGGTCGAAGAGGCCAAAGGGCAGGCCGGGGAGATGGCGGGCGACGCGACCGGCGAGGCCGGTGCCGCGTACGAGGAGTACGTCGGCGGCGCCGCCGACCAGGCGGGCGAGGCCGTCCAGGGCGCGGGGGACACCGCCCAGGACGCGCAGGACCAGGCGCAGGGCGCCGTAGAGGACTTCCGCAACGAGCACGGTATCTAGTACGCGCCCTTGCGGGGTGACATAGGGGCGGTGCCCCGGCTTCGGCCGGGGCACCGCTTCATCCTTTGAGGCCGGTGTGGGCGAGGCCCTCGACGAACTGGCGCTGGGCCACGACGAAGACGATGAGCACCGGCAGCGCCGAGAGCGTCGCGGCCGAGAGCTGCACGTCCCACATGGGACCGCCGTACGCATCGGTGAACTGCGTGAGCGCCTGGGGGATCGTGAACTTCTCCGGGCTGGACAGGAACACGACCGGCTCCAGGTACAGGTTCCAGCTGTGCAGGAACGAGAAGATCGCGACGGCGCCCAGCGCGGGCCGCGACAGCGGCAGCGCGATCCTCCAGTACAGGCCGAGCCGCCCGAGGCCGTCCATGCGCCCGGCCTCTTCTAGCTCGGCGGGGAGCGCGATGAAGAACTGCCGCATGATGAGCGTCGCGAGGACGCTCGGCGCGCCGAAGACCGGCACCAGGATCAGCGGCCAGTGCGTGTCGACCATGCCGAGCCCGTTGAACATCTGGAACAGCGGCACGATGGTGACCTCGCTGGGGATGAGCAGGCCCACGAGGACGACCAGGAACAGCAGGTTGTGCCCGGGGAACTTGATGCGCGCGAACGCGTACCCGGCGAGCGAGGACACCGCGAGCGTCCCGACGGTGACCACGGCCGCGATGTACATGCTGTTCCAGTACTGGGCGGCGAACGGCGCGAACTCGAAGACGCGGGCGTACGCCGAGAGGCTCGGGTCCGCGGGCAGGAGCGTCGGCGGGAACGCGAAGATCTCGTTGGCGGACTTGAGGCTCGACGTGACCATCCACCACGTGGGGAACACGAACGGGACGGCCAGCACGCACAGCAGCCCGTAGAGCGCGAGCTTCGCGCGCCGCGAGGGCCCGGTCCGCAGTCGTTCAGTCCTCATGGACGACCCACTTCCTGCGCATCTGCCACTGGATCACGGTGAGCACCAGGACGATCGCGAACAGCAGGACCGAGAGGGTCGCGCCGTAGCCGAAGTCGTGGAACTGGAAGGCGTTCTGGTACAGGTAGTAGACGAGCACCGTCGTGGAGGTGCCGGGCCCGCCGCTGGTGAGCACGTCGATCTGGGCGAACACCTGGAGCGAGCCGACGACGGTGATGATCGAGGTGAGCAGGATCGTGGGGCTGATCATCGGCATCGTGATGCGCCGGAACCGGGTCCACGCGCCCGCGCCGTCGATCGTGGACGCCTCGTACAGCTCCTTCGGCACGCCCTGGAGCGCGGCGAGGAACAGGACCATGTTGAGCCCCACGTTCTTCAGCACCTGCACCACGATCACCGAGGCCATCGCGGTGGTCTCGCCGCGCAGCCAGTTCGGGCCGTCGGCGCCGAGCACGGACAGGAGGCCGTTGACGCCGCCGTCGTCCTGGAGCAGGAACCGCCACACGATCGTCCACGCCACCAGGGTGACCGCGACGGGGGAGAAGAAGATCGTGCGGAAGACGACCGTGCCGCCGAGCTTCTGGTTGAGCAGGATCGCGAGCACCAGCGCGAGGCTGAGGTTGAGCGCGACCAGGCCGATCGAGAACGCCGCGGTCGCGCCGAGGACGCCGGGCAGGGCCGGGTCCTGCGCGAGGCGCTCGTAGTTCTCGCCGCCGGTCCACGTGAAGCCCCCGGCGAGGACGTTCCAGTCGTGGAGGCTGTACCAGAACATCAGGCCCAGCGGCAGCAGCACGAACACGAGCGTCCCGGCCAGCTGCGGGGCGGTGAACAGGAACCCGGCGAGGTGGTCGCGGCGCCGCGCCGTCCACCACCCGCCCGGCCGGGACTGCTCCCGGCCGGGCGGCGCGTCGGTCTTCACCGCCGTCACTGCGCCAGCAGCGGGTCGATGGCGGTGCACAGGTCGCCGAGGACGCCCGCGACGTCCGCGTCGGCGGTCCACAGCGGGTCGAGCGCGGCCCGCACGGCCTGGTCGAGCTGGGCCTGCCCGGTGTGGCTGGGCTTGACGACGCCGGCGTCGATCCGGTCGATGACCACGGCCTGGAGCTGCTCGGGGGTGAGCAGCGGGTTGGCCTGGCCGAGGACCTCGGCGGTCAGCTGCGACTCGCGCGGCGGCGGGAAGTACTGGGCGAGCTTCACGGAGTTCTCCGGGTTCGTCATGTACGCGAGGAAGTCCGCGGCCTCCTCGGGGTGCGGGGCGACGGTGAGCACGCCCAGGCCGCCCTGCCCGATCACGGAGTACTCGCCCGCGGGCCCGGCCGGGAGCGGCACGAGGTCCCACCCGAACTCCGCTTCGGCGAGGAGCCCGGCGCGGGAGATCTGCGTGACCGTCATGGCCGCCTCGCCCGCGAAGAAGTCCGCGGTGGTGCCCGGTCCGGGCATGGCCTCCTGCTCGAACACGGCGTCGTGCATGAACGTGAGCGCCTGGGTCATCTCCGGGTCGTCGAAGCCGCAGTCGGCGCCGTCGGCGCTCCACGCCTGGGCGCCCCAGCCGGTCCACAGCGTCGAGAGGTTGTCCCAGCCGGAGTAGTCGAAGTCGCGGATCACGAGACCGTCGGTCCCGGTGGTGGCGTGGACGGCCGCGCCGGCCTCCACGACCCTCTCCCAGGTCCACTCGCCGCTCGCGATGAGCTCGGCGGCGGTCGGCTGCCCGGCCGCGGCGAGGAGGTCGTTGTTGACGAACACCCCGAACGGCGAGGTCGAGAACGGGTAGGCGTACAGCTCGTCGTCCTGGCGCCACAGCTCGGTCGCCGCGGGGATCAGGTCGTCGTACTCGTACCCGTCGGTGTCCGAGAGGGTCTCGGACAGCGGCACGAGGGCGCCGCTGGAGACGAAGTCGGGCGCGGAGTTCTCCAGGATCCACGCCAGGTCGGGGGCGTTGTCCCCGGCGATCTGGGTGGTCAGCGTGCTCGTGTACCCCTCGAACGGGAGCGGGTCGAACTCGATCGCCTCCACGTCAGGGTGGTCGGCGATGTAGGCGTCGGCGATCTCGTTGAGCATCGCGAGGTGGTCCTCGCTCGCGGACCACGTGGTCATCCGCAGCGTGACCGGACCGTCGTCACCACCGCCGCCGCAGGCGGCGAGGACGAGCGGCGCCGCCGCCGCGGCGGCGAGCAGTAGGCGTCCGTGCTTCATAAGGGGTTCTTCCTTTCCGTTGACGGCATTGTCATCAGGGGTTCTGTCGGTAGAGGGCGGTCAGTAAGGGGCGACGTCGGGCCAGCGCAGCTCGAAGCCCTGCGCGGTGAGCCGGTCCTGGAACTCGGCGAGCAGCGCCGGGTCGTTCCCGACCGCGCGCGGCGGCAGGCCGCGCTCGAAGCTGAAGGCCGCGAGGGCCCCGGCGGCCTCGCCGATGTTCCATTCGACCGGGTGCAGCCGGTAGCAGCCGTTGGTGATGTGGGTCGTGCCGAGGTTCTTCCCGGCCGGGAGGAGGTTGTCCACCCGCACCGGCAGGAGTGCGCCGAGCGGGATCTCGAACGGGCAGGAGGCGACGTCGATGTAGTTGTCGCCCCCGGTGGAGGGATGGAGGTCGATGCGGTACATGCCGATCCCCACGCTGTCGTCGTAGGACACCGCGCCCTTGTCCCCGCGCACGGCCGCCGAGAGGTCCTGCTCGACCACGGTGTACTCGGCCCTGATGCGCCGCGACTCTCGGTGGTAGGGCGCCTGGGCCAGGCCGTCGGCCGAGCCCGTCACGTCCCCGCGCAGGCGCAGCCCCGGCCAGCCCGCGCCCCCGTCGGCTCGCGGCGCCTCGGTCTGGAGCCAGTACAGGACGGACCGGGAGAGGTCCCTCGCGCGCTCCAGATGCGCTGCGGCGTCGGGGTTGTCGATCACCGGAGCCAGGAAGTAGTCGATCATCGGCCAGTTCACGAGCGTGATGTCCGAGTCGTACGCGCCGGGCGCGAAGTTCCGGCGGGCGGCGATCCGGCGGAACGTCCACAGGTTCATGTCCCCGCCGCCGCGCCGCTGGTCCCCGACCACGGCCAACGGGTCGTCGTCCGGGTTCGGCTCGAACGTGCGCTCCGCGGGTTCGAGCGTGCGCGGGTTCGGGGCCCGGAAGCCCAGGAGGTTCCCGCCCCAGAAGTCGGTGCGGAAGCCCCGCCAGAACTCGTAGTCCTTCGGCTTGTCGATCACGTGGTCGCCGTCGACGTGGTCCACCGCGAAGCACACCGACACGGCCTGCATGTTGTCCGGCTGCGCCTCGTCGGGCGCGCTCGGCTCCCCGGTGTCCTTCCCGGACTCGAAGCCCGTCACGTACTCGGTGCCGGTGAGCGGCAGCAGCTCCCCGGTCTCGGTGGCGTCCAGCACGAACGGCGCGCTCACTGTCAGCCGCGCCCCGGAGTCCCGGTGCTCCAGCGTCACGGCCTCGACCCGGTCGCCGTCCACATCGGCCGCCACCGGCCGGTACGGCTGGAGGAGCCGCAGCGCCCCCGACCCCAGGTACGGCGCGAGCATCGACTCCAGGACCGCCACGGCCACCCGCGGCTCGTGGCACAGGCGGCTCACGTGCCCGCCGCCCGGATTCAGGTCCCGCTTCGCGCGGGCCGCCTCCGTGAGCGGGTAGTGCCGCCGGTAGTACTCCCTGATCCCTTCGCGCAGTTGCCGGTACGAGGCGGTGACCCCGAACTGCTCCACCCACGACGACTCGTCGGGCGGCACGGCCTGGCTCGTCAGCTGCCCGCCGATCCAGTCGTACTCCTCGGTGAGGACGACGCGGCGCCCGGCGCGCAGCGCGGCCAGCGCGGCGGCGACGCCGCCGAGCCCGCCGCCCACGACGAGGATGTCGGCCTGGAGTTCGTTCGCCTGCTTCAAGAGTGGTTCCTTCCGGTGGGTGCGGGCGCGAGGGTCGCGCCGTCGTGCAGTTCGCACGGGAGCAGCCGCTGCACGTCCGCCTCGGCGCGTTCCTCGGCACCACTGCCGAGCAGGCCGAGGAACACGTCGAGGGCCTGGCGGCCCATCTCGCGGCGGGGGATCGTGAAACCGGTGACGTCGAGGTCGATCGACACGGGCCTGGTCGGGTCGCCGAGCGCCACCACGGACAGGTCGCCCGGGACGTCCAGGCCCCGGTCGGCGGCCCACGCGGTCACGGCGGGGATGTCCGCGGGCTCTTCGAGGAACACCGCGGTCACGCCCTCGGCCACGGCCGCGTCGAGCTTCTCCGTGGCGGCCACGGGAATACGGCCGTACGCGACCCCGGCCTTCGCAGCCGCCGCGCGGAACCCGCGGAGGCGGTCCGCATAGGACTCCGGGCCCTCGCCGCGGCCCACGTAGGCGATCCGCTCGTGCCCCAGTGTGGCCGCGCGTTCCACGAGCGCCGCCGTCGCGGCCGGGTAGTCGGCGCCCACGTACGGCACCGGCCCGCCCGCGTCGTCACGGCGCCCCACCGACACGAACGGGATGCCCTCGGTGACGAGCCGTTCCAGGTCCCCGCGGTCCACCTCCTGGCCCAGCAGCACGCACCCGTCCGCAAGGCGGATGCGGCTGCCTTCGGCGAACATGCGGCGCCGGCCCCCGTCCACGGGCGCGCTGGTGAGCAGCAGCAGGTCGCAGCCGAGCCGCTCGGCCTGCTCCTCCAGGCCCAGCAGGAACGGGTGGAAGAAGTCCCTTGCGCCCGAAGGGAACACCGGCTCGTACGTGAACACGCCGATGATCCGGTTGTAGTGGTCGGCGAGGCGCCGGGCGATCGGGTCGGCCACGTAGCCGGTCTCGCGGATCGCGTCGAGCACGCGCTGGCGGGTGTCGGCGGCGATCCTGACGCCGCCGTCGAGGCGGTTGTTGAGCACCAGGGAGACGGTGGCCTGGCTGACGCCGGAGAGGCGGGCGATGTCGCGCTGCGTCACGCGGCGGCGGGGTCCGGGCACGGCGGGGCCTTTCTCGACGGGCATATAATGCGTATAACCACAGGTGCGTGTGATCATGTTGCCCGCCGATTTTCGGACCGTCAAGATGATAATACGTATTATCATCTTGACTGCCGTTCGTCCCGGAACGGACACTCTTCCTCCAAAGGCCCGCCGCGGTGCCCCTGCACCGCCCGAGCGCGGCGCGACCGCGCGGGCCGGACAGGAGTGCGTCATGGCTTCCGAACCGCGGGCCGCCTTCGGCCGCCGCGGCCTGCTGCTGGGGGCCGCCGCCCTCGGCACGACCGCGGCGATCGGCGCCGCCCCCGCCGCGGCCGCCGTCCCCGGCTTCCCCACGTTCACCCGCCTCGGTGCGGCGCTGGACAAGTCCACGCTGAGCTACGCGCCGGCCCGGAAGGAGATCATCTTCCCCTCGGTCCGGAACGTCGCCGGGAAGGTCCGCAACCCGCTGGGCAACTGGTACATGTACTACGCGCCCCACGACGACCCGGGCGGCATCTGCCTCGCCTACGCCGACTCCCTCGCCGGGCCCTGGAAGGAGTACTCGGCGAACCCGATCATCGACCGGAACTGGAACGGCCACTTCTCCGTCCCGCACGTCTCCAGCCCGCACGCGTACTGGAACGCCGCCGACGGGAAGATGTACCTGTACTTCCACGGCGACAACCGCACCACCCGCGTCGCCACCTCCACCGACGGCCGCTCGTTCACCTACGTGGGCACGGTCCTCCACACCTCGATGCTCCCGTCGAACGTCACCGAGGCGTCGTACGCGCGGGTCTTCCCGCACCCGACCAAGTCCGGCATGTACATCATGCTGTTCATGGGCGCCCAGGCCGGGACCCGGAAGATCTTCATCGGCTGGTCGCACTCGCTGACCTCGGGCTGGCAGTTCAGGCAGGAGCCGCTCATCTCGCCCGGAGCGGGGGAGGAGGGCCAGCTCTCGGGCGCCCACTACTGGGGGCGCAACGGCGGCGGCCACGTCGTCTACCACGGAGGCGACGGCCGCATCCGCGTCGCGTACGTCGGCACCAGCTTCGACCGCGAGGACCACCTGGGGGTCCTCTACACGGAACCGCAGGCCACCCGCGCGGCCGCGCCGAGCTTCGCCGAAGAGGGCGGCCGCCTCTACATGTTCTACGAGGCAGGCGCTCGGAGCAACACTGGCATCGCCATCGCCCGCACCTGATCCCGCCCGACCCTTGCCCGCCGGGCGTCCCCGCACCGGACGCCCGGCGGGTAGGTTTGCCGGAGCAACGGCGACGACGGAGGGGGACCCATGGGACAGGACCTGGGCACGATCGGCTTCAACCGCAACGACGGCACCGCGGCGGTCCTCGACGACCACCTCGGCGACGTGGTCCTGATCGTGAACACCGCCTCGAAGTGCGGCCTGACCCCGCAGTACGAGGGCCTCCAGGCCGCGTACGAGGAGTACCGCGACCGCGGCTTCACGGTCCTCGGCTTCCCCGCGAACGACTTCATGGGCCAGGAGCCCGGCACCGACGAGGAGATCGCCGAGTTCTGCTCGGTCCGGTACGCGGTCACGTTCCCGCTCATGGCGAAGATCAGCGTCGCGGGCGAGACCCGCCACCCGCTCTACACCGAGCTCATCGCCCGCCGCCCGGTCATCGAGGGCAAGGCCGACGCCGACGCGGAGGTCCAGTGGAACTTCGAGAAGTTCCTCATCGACCGCAACGGCGAGGTCGCCGCCCGCTTCGCCCCCACGGTCGCCCCCGACGACCCGGCGCTCCGCAAGGCCATCGAGGCCGAACTCCAGCGCTAGCCGCTCACTTCGCCTCAGGGGCGGGCCACCAGGCCCGCCTCGTAGGCGAGGACCGCCGCCTGCACCCGGTTGCGGATGCCGAGGCGCGTGAAGATCGCCGTCATGTGGCCTTTGACGGTGCCCTCGGACATGTAGAGCCGCTTGCCGATCTCGTAGTTGGACATGCCCTCCCCGAGCAGCCCGAGGACCTCCCGCTCCCGCGGGGTCAGGCCCGCGATCCGCTCCTTCTCCGGTGTGGGCCGGTCGAACCCGGCCGCGCCCATCTTCGCGATGACGCGGTGGGCGATCCTGGGGGACAGGTACGCGGCGCCCTCGGCGACGGCCTTGATCCCGAAGATCAGCTCCCGCGGGTCGGCCGCCTTGAGCATGAACCCGCTCGCGCCCTCCCCGAGCGCGCGCATCACGTACTCGTCCTCGTCGAACGTCGTCAGCATGACCACCGCGGTCGCCGGTGCGACGCCGCGGATCTCGACCGCCGCCGACAGCCCGTCGAGCCGCGGCATCCGGATGTCGAGGACCGCCACGTCGGGCCGGTGCTTCCGCACCAGCTCCACGGCCTCCGCGCCGTCCCCGGCCTCCGCGACCACCTCGACCTCGGGATCGCTCGCCAGGATCGCGGCGACCCCTGCCCGGATCACGGCCTCGTCGTCGGCCAGCAGCACTCTGATCATCGCTCCCCCTGCAACGGCATCCGGGCCTCCACGGCGAACCCGCCGCCGCGCCGCCCCGCACTGAACGACCCGCCGAGCAGCCGCACCCGCTCGGCCAGCGCCGCCAGCCCCGAGCCGCCCGGCTCCAGCCGCGGCACCGCCGCGCCCCCCGTGTCCAACACCCGCACCAGCACCGCTCCGTCCTCCCGTTCGATCAGGACCGCGACCGCCGCGCCCGGGGAGTGCTTGGCGGCGTTGGTGAGCGCCTCCTGCACGACCCGGTAGACGGCCCGGTCCACGAGCGGTCCGAACACCTCGTCGCCGCCGTCGAGCCGTACCTCCAGGCCCGCTTCTGCCGCTCTTGCCACGAGCTCCCGCACGGGTTCGTCGACCGGTGCGACCGGCGCGGCCTCCTCGCGGAGCATCCCGAGGGACTGCCGGAGCCGGTCGGTGGCCTCGACCGCGTTGGTGCGCAACGCGGCCGCGGCCTCCCGGTGCCGCTCGGGCAGGTCCGGCGCCAGCTCCAGGGCCCCGGCCCGCAGGGCGATGAGCGCCAGGTCGTGGCCGACCGAGTCGTGCAGGTCCGCGGCGATCCGGGCCCGCTCCACGGCCTGCGCCCGCTCGGCCACGAGGTCCTGCTCGCGTTCGAGCCGCGCGGTCCGCTCCTGCTCGGCCTTGAGCAGTTCGACCTGCTGGCGCCGGTACCGGCCGCCGAACCACGGCAGCATCACGAACGCGCCCAGGACCATGAACATGGTGACGCCCTCGCCGCGGTCGGCGAACATGACCGGCACCGTCAGCGCCGCGGCGACCAGCAGCAGGTGCGCGCCGTAGCGGAAGTCCACCCGCCGTCCGTACAGGTACGCGAGCAGGGCCAGCACCGCGAACGCCCCCTGCCGCCAGGCCGGCAGCAGCACCGTGTCGACGCCGTTCACCATCGCCGCGGCCGCGATGAGCGCCAGCCCTGCCCCGTAGATCACGTCGCCGAGCCTACCGACTTGAGCCTCCACGCCCGGGCGGCCGCGACCGCGACCCCTGCCACGGCCGCCGCCATCAGCGTCAGCGTGAGCGGCAGTGCGAAGTAGAACATCTGGTTCCAGGGGATCGTGCGGCCGTTGGAGATGAACGAGACCGCCGCGGGGAAGGCCGCGAACACGACCGCCGGGATCAGCACCGGGACCATCCGCAGCGCGGTCCGCCAGACCTTGCGCCCGGCCCGCTTCTCGGCCCAGCGGCGCGAGCGGACCACCCCGAGGACCCCGAGTCCGATCGCGGCCAGCGCCGCCAGCAGGAGCACCAGCTCGTAGACCTGCCCGTCGCGCGAGGGCTCTGCGGGCGTGCCGCCCTCGGTGATCGCGGCCAGGCCCTCCATGGCGCCCCAGGTGACGTCGGCGAGGCCGGCGCCGGTGCTCATCACCGCGATGCCGTACCCGGTGGCGGGGTCGATCCACTCGACCGAGTTGTAGGTCATGAGGTTCCCCGAGTGGTTCAGCGTCCCGTCGGCTTCGACGCCCCAGCCCATCCCGTAGTCCTCGACCGCCGAGGGGGTGTGCATGGTTTCGAGGCCCTCGGCGCTGACGAGCTGCACGCCTTCGCCGTTCTGGCTGGCGAGCCACCGCCCCATGTCGGCGGCGCTGGTGATGATGCCGCCGCTGCCCGAATTATCGAGGAACCCGGGGGCCTCCTCGCGGGGGATCCACCACCCGTACAGCGAGTTGTAGCCCAGGCCCGGCATGACGTCCTCGTCGCGGGTCGCGCTGTCCTCCATGCCGAGCGGCGTGAAGACCCGCTCGCTCATGAAGTCCGCGAACGACTGCCCCGAGGCGACCTCGACCAGGCGGGCCGCGACGTTCAGGTTGGCGTTGCAGTACGCCCAGTCGGTGCCCGGGTCGGCCGCGAGCGAGTCGTCCGCGAGGCGGGACACGTACTCCTCCAAGGAGCCCGCGTCGTCCAGCTCGGTGACGTCGATGCTCGTGTCGCTGAACCCGGAGGTCTGGTCGAGGAGCTGGCGGACCGTCACCTCCCCGGCCCGCGGGTCGGCCATCGCGAACTCGGGGAGCTGCCCGGCCACCGGGCCGTCGAGCTCGATCGCGCCCTCCTCCACGAGGATCATGACGGCCATGGCGGTGAAGGACTTCGACACCGAGGCGACGCGCATCGGCGTGCGCTCGGTGACCGGGTCGCCGTTCGAGTCCTCGCCGTACCCGGCGGCGAAGACGGTCTCCGCGCCGTGGGTGACGACCGCGGACAGGCCCGGCACGCCGGTGGCCTCCACGAGGTCGGTCAGGTAGGCGTCGTACGCCTCGGGGTCGGGGGCGGTCTCGGCGTGCGCCGGGGAGGCCGATGCGGCGATGACCGCGGCGGCCGCGAGCGCGGCTCCGATGAGGTTGAGGGCCTTGCGTTCCACTTGGGTGGCTCCGTTCTGGACGAGTACCCGGTGAACGTTATTGCGGCCCTGACCTGCTGCCATCGGAAGAAAGTCGGGATCTGCCCCTGACGAAAGTCAGGGGTCGCCCGGTCACCCGTCTCCCCAGCTGGAA
Source organism: Glycomyces sp. NPDC047010 (assembly GCF_040644205.1). Lineage (NCBI taxonomy): Bacteria > Bacillati > Actinomycetota > Actinomycetes > Glycomycetales > Glycomycetaceae > Glycomyces > Glycomyces sp. NPDC047010. The sequence continues at coordinate 210,354 of NZ_JBEYVY010000009.1, forward strand.
CCCTTTGCGTGGGATGTCCGCAATCGTCCCACCATGCAAGAACTCCTACCCCCTCGATGGGGGTCCTGGTATGGTCGAGCCATGCGAACCGCCGTACGACTCACCCGGCGGCGCGCCATCGACCAGATGGGCGCCGCAAGCGCCCTCTGTCGACCTCTGATGCGATAGCCGGACGCGCGCCCAGCGCCGCCCGGCCGATCCCCGCCTCCCACGCGGACCCACCATTTCCGATCACGCGAAGCCCGTGCCCCGTCCCCACCGGACGGCCCCCGGGCCAGCCATCGACGAGGGAACTCAGAGCCGATGCAGCACCGACCCGACCACGCGTTCAAGATGCGCCACCCGTACCGCCGCAGGATCATCGCGGCCGCCGCCCTGGCATTGGCGGTCGCCGGCCTGACCGCGGGCGTCGCCGACCACGCCACCGCCGCGACCCAGGACACCGCGGGCGACCACATCGAACGACCCCAATAGCGAACCACTGAAGAACCTGGGCCTCCGTCTGGTGGGACGGGGGCCTTTCCTTGTGCGCCCCGGCCGCGCCCCTCGGGTAGATTGGCAACGCAGATTTACCGGTACACATCCAAGGGGTCCGATGCACGCCTTCCCGCTCACCCGAGTCACGCTGCTGGACGGCCCGTTCAAGCGGGCACTGGACACCGACCTCGCCTACGTCCTCGCCATGGACCCCGACCGCCTCCTCGCCCCCTTCCTCCGCGAAGCCGGACTCGAACCCGCCGCCCCCGGCTACGGCAACTGGGAGGACTCCGGCCTCGACGGCCACATCGGCGGCCACTACCTCTCCGCGCTGGCCCTCCTCGCCGCCGCCACCGGCGAACCCGAGCCCCGCGAACGCCTCGACCGCATGGTCACCGAACTCGCCCGCGCCCAGGACCACCTCGGCACCGGCTACGTCGGCGGCGTCCCCGGCGGCGCCGCGCTCTTCGAGGGCCTCCGCGGCGGCGCCGGCGTGCGCACGCTCGGCTCCAGCGACCACTGGGTCCCCTGGTACAACCTGCACAAGACCTTCGCGGGCCTCATCGACGCCCACGCCGCCCTCGGCCACGAGCAGGCCCTCAGCGTGGTCCTGCGCCTCGCCGACTGGTGGCTCGACATCGCCGAGACCATGGACGACGACGCGTTCGAGGCCATGCTCGACACCGAGTTCGGCGGCATGAACGAGGCGTACGCCGACCTCGCCGCCCTCACCGGCCGCGCCGACTACGCCGCCATGGCCCGCCGCTTCTCCCACCGCGCGATCCTCGACCCCCTCCTCCAGGGCCGCGACGACCTCACCGGCCGCCACGCCAACACCCAGATCCCCAAGGCCGTCGGGTACGCCGCCACCGCGGCCGCCACCGGCGACCCCGCCCTCGAAGCCGCCGCCCGCCACTTCTGGCACCAGGTCGTGGAGCACCGCTCCGTCGCCCTCGGCGGCAACTCCGTCCGCGAGCACTTCCACGCCGCCGACGACTTCACCGCCATGATCGAGGACCGCGAAGGCCCCGAGACCTGCAACACCTACAACATGCTCGAACTGACCCGCCGCCTCGCGGAGACCCGCCTCGAACCCGCCCACCTCGACTTCGCCGAGCGCGCCGCCTACAACCACCAGCTCGCCTCCCAGCACCCCGGCCACGGCGGCCTCGTCTACTTCACCCCCATGCGCCCCCGCCACTACCGCGTCTACTCCCAGCCCCACACCAGCATGTGGTGCTGCGTCGGCACCGGCATCGAAGCGCAGGCCAAGTACGGCGAACTCGTCTTCGGCGAGCACGACGGCGCGCTGGCGGTCAACCTGTACCTCCCCGCACAGCTCGACGCGCCCGAGTTCGGCGGCCGCATCCGGGTCCAGACCCGCTTCCCCTCCAGTGCGAGCGTGACGGTCTGGTTCGACCTGGACGAGCCGCGCCGCTACACCCTCCGCCTGCGCGTGCCCGGCTGGAGCGACGGCCTCGCCGACCTGCGCGTCAACGGCGAACCCGTCGACACGACGACCGAACCGGGCGCCGTCCTCATCGAACGCACCTGGAGCAAGGGCGACGTGGTCGCGTTCGGGCTCCTCACCCCGGTCCGGGCCGAGCGCCTGCCCGACGGCTCGCCCTGGCAGGCGTACTTCGCCGGGCCCGTGCTCCTCGCCGCCCGCAACGGCACCGGGCACCTCGACGGCCTCCTCGCCGACGACTCCCGCATGGGCCACGTCGCCCACGGCCCGCTCCTGGGCCTCGGCGACGTCCCGATCGTCGCCGACCTGCCCGCCGAAGACGTCCTGGAGCCCGTTGCGCCGCTCCGCTACCGGCTCGCCACCGCCGACCCGGTCGGATCGGTGGAACTGGAGCCGTTCAACGGCCTCCACGACGCCAGGTACACCGTCTACTGGCCCGTCGCCGAGCCGTCCCGGACCGCCGAACGCAGGGCCGAGCTCGCCGCCTCCGACCTGGGGTCCCTCGCGCTCGACCGCATGACCGTCGACCAGGTCGCGTTCGGCGAGCAGCAGCCCGAGAGCGACCACGCCTTCCGCGGGGACGACACGCAGGTCCACACCGGCGCCGACGGCCGCCGCTCCCGCTCGACCGCCGCGACGATGGCCGTCACGCTCAAGGACCCGGAGGCCCAGGCCCGCGGGCTGCGGATCGGGTACCGTCTCGACGGCCCCGCGGCCGTCGCGGTGCGCCTCGGCGGCGTGCTCGTCGCCGAAGAGCGCTGGGACGGCGGCGACGAGTCCTTCGACCTCGACTACCGCGTGCCCGGCGGACTCAAGGCCGAGCGCGACGGGTCGCGGCTCGACCTTGAGTTCACGGCCCTCGACGGCCTCCCGACCCCCGCGGTCACCACCGTGCGCCTGCTGCGCTGGGCCGCGCCCTAGCGGTCGTACTCGGCGGGGTCGTAGACGGGCGCGGGCAGGGCCGCCGCGAGTTCGATGACGTCCTCCAGGCCGTAGCCGTCGATCTCGCCCTCGAAGTTGGTGGAGAACGTGACCGCCCAGCCGTCGGGATCGAAGACCGCGACCCAGTAGGAGTGGGAGTCCCCGATGTCGAAGACGCGGGTGGCGACGGTGCGGCCGTCGACCTCGGTCTCCTCGCAGATGTCGTCCTTGTCGTCGCCGTCGTCGCAGCTGAGGAGGTACGGGTCGGAGCCGGTCGTGGGCGGCGGGAGGCCCGGCAGCCAGCCGCCCGGGAGCGTGTACACGACGTTCGCGGTCACCGCGTAGCCCGCGTCGTCGGCCAGCGGCAGCGCGAACGTGCCGTCGTAGTCGCGGCGGACCGGTCCGGACATGATGCCGCGCTGGACCGCGTCGGCGGAGCGCAGTTCGACGCCTGGGTACGCGGCGTCGAGCACTTCCGCGATCGCGTCCATGCTGGCCTGCATGTCGTCCCGGGCCGCGCCCGGCCACGCCTCGTCGTAGGGCCAGCCCGCGGGGATGTCGAGCAGTTCGTCCACCGGCACGAGTTCGCTGGTGTCGTACTCGATCTGCGGCATGGCGAGCATCGCGTCCCGCAGGTCCTCCACCGCCATCTCGCGGCCCTGGCCCTCGCAGTCGAGGTCCCATGAGGACCGCAGCGCGGAGCCGTTTGGGTATACGACCGCGGCCTCCAGGGCGCAACCGTGGTCGGCGGTCATCAGCGTGCGGCCGTCGTCCAGCTCCTCGGTGGTGAACTCGGGCGCGTCGCCGGTCCACGACGCCTCGTCCGAGATGAGGTGCTGCGGGAACGCGACGTCGCCGGTCGGCCCGGGCTCGGCGGTCCAGCCGCCGGGCGCCAGCGCGTTGACGGTGAAGGAGGTCTGCTCGGCCTCCTCGTCGCCGTCGCGGGCGATCAGGCCGCGCAGGTAGACCTGGCCGGAGTTGCCGGTGTCGTTCCAGGGTCCGAACTGGAGCGGCAGGTCGTGGTAGCCGAGTTCGCTGAGCGCGGAGTAGTAGCCGGCGCCCTCGTCCATCGCGGCGCGGATCTCGTCGTCGGAGGGCCGGTCGTAGTCGAGCCGGCCCTCGTCCAGGAAGCCCGAGTCGACCGCGAGGCCGCCGAAGGCGTCGCGGAGGGACTCGTCCAGAGCGGGCTGGCGCTGGTCCCAGACGTCGGGGGCCGGGCCGGAGTACCCGGCCGTCGCCGGGTCGAAGTCGAAGCCGTCGCCCGCCGGGTACTCCTGGGGGGCGGGGGCGCCGCCCAGGGAGAGGACGAGGACGGCGGCCAGGCCCGCGACCGCGGCGGTGGCGCCGCCGCCGACAAGGGCCCGGGAGCGGCGGCGGGCGCGGTAGCCCGCCTTGAAGACCGCGTCGAGGTCGAGCGGGGCGTCCTCGGCGTCCGTGTCGGGCCGTGCCCGCCGGAGCATTGTCGCGGGGTCGTCGTGCTGGTGCATCGGTCGCGCTTCCTTTCGGTCAGGCCCTGACGGGTTCGGATTCGGCGAGGAGGCCGCGCATCTTCGCGAGTCCCTTGGCGCACTGGCTCTTCACGGTCCCGGCGGTGCAGCCCATGGCCGCGGCGGTGTCCTCGACCGACAGGTCCTCCCAGTAGCGGAGGACGAGCGTCGCGCGCTGCCGCGCCGGGAGCCGGTCGAGCGCCGCGACGACCGCGAGCTTCACGTCCACGTCCTCCTGCGGGTGGCCCGCGGGCCGGTCGGGCAGGTCGTCGTCGGTGCGCTCGCGCCTGACCCAGGCCAGGCGCCGGTGGGACAGGTACGTGTTGACGACGATCCGGCGCACGTACGCGGGCGCGCCGACCGGGTCCACGCGCCGCCACACGGAGAACGCCTTGGCGAGTGCCTTCTGGACGATGTCGTCGGCCTCGAACCAGTCCCCCGACAGCAGGTACGCCTGCCGTCGCAGGGTGCCGCGGTGAGCCTGCGTGAACGACCGGAACTCGGCCTCCTGCTGCTCCTTGCTCTTCATTCGGCCTCTCTCGGATGACGGGTGCGGGGGCGCCGTGCCCTGGTGCGTCGGTGGATGCGGGGCCCGGCGATGTTCATAGGCGGGCGGGGGCGGGCCGGGTTGCCCGGATCGGGGACGTGTTCCAGGTCTCCGTCCGGAGATGTCACATTCGGGGAGGCTGTCCCGTCATTGTTCCGAAGGCGATCAGTCGGCCGGAGGAAGGGAACAGGACGATGAGCAAGCAGCGCGAGGCGGAAGAGGCGGCGATCCGGGAGCGGATCGGATCGATCGTGGAGGGGTTGCGCGCCAAGGACCTCGACGCGCTCGGGCGGCTGTACGAAGAGGACGTGGTGTCCTTCGACGTCGAGCCGCCGCTCCAGCACGTCGGGGTGGACGCGAAGCTGAGGAACTGGGCGAACGTGTTCGCCGTGTTCGCCGAAGTGGACTACGAGCTGCGGGACCTGCGGCTCACCGTGGACGAGACGGTCGCGTTCGGACACGGCTTCGGGCGGCTCAGCGGGAAGCTGAAGAACGGCGCGGTCACCGAGGGCATGTGGGTGCGGGCGACCTTCTGCCTCGTGAAGTCGGCGGGGGAGTGGCGGATCGCGCACGACCAGGTGTCGGTGCCCTTCGACATCGCCACCGGCAAGGGGGTGGTCGACCTGCGGCCGTAGGGGACCGGCCGCAAGGAGCGGCGGGCCCGCTCGGCCCGGCGCTCAGATTCCGGCCCAGTTCCATTCGAGGATCTGCGCCCGCATGAGGCGGGCGGCGGCGGGGAGGCGGTCGCCGTCGGTCCAGTGGAGGCTGAGGGTCCGGTTGCAGTGCGGGTCGTCGATGGCCGTCCAGGCGACGTCCGGGATGGTCCAGGTGGTCCGGGCGATGTCCGGGAACAGGCACACGCCGATGCCGGCGCTGACGAGCGCGAACGTGGCGGCGGGCTCGTCGGTCTCGCAGACGATCCGCGGCTCGCGGTTGCGGTCGGCGAAGAGCCGGTCGAGGAGGCGGCGCTGCCATTGGCCGGGCCGGGTCGTGACGAACGGCTCGTCGGCGAGGTCCTCGACGGACACGCGCCCCGCGGCCGCGAAGCGGTGGCCCGGCGGGGTGGCGAGCCAGACCGGTTCGACCGCGACCACGGCCGACCCGGTGCGCAGGGCCGTGACCGGCTGCGAGGCCAGGCACAGGTCCACCTCCTGCGCGAGGAGGGCGCGCTCCATCTCGGCGGGCGCCATCTGGTGGAGGTGGAGCTCGACGTCGGGGTGCGCGGTGGTGAACGCCGTGAGCGGTCCGGTCAGGGGCAGGAACGTCTCCGAGGCGAGGCGCACGCTGCCCGCGACGCCGCTGAGGGACTCGGCGACCGCGCGGCGCCCGGCCTCCAGTTCGCCGATGGCGCGCTCGACGTGGTCGCGGAAGAGGCGTCCGGTGTCGTTGAGCTGCAAGCGGCCCGCGCGGTCGAACAGGGGCGCGCCGAGTTCGGCTTCCAGCCGGGCGATGCTGCGGCTCAATGACGGCTGGGCGACGCGCAGTTCGGCGGCGGCGCCCGAGAGGTGCTCCAGGCGGGCGACCGCCAGGAACTGGCGCAGGGTGTTCAGGTCCACGGGCGCTCCTCATGCCGTTCGGGTCATAACAGCATAGCGATATTGGTCTTTGATGACTTAACCGTGCGGTCATAACCTTGGTGCCATGCAACGAGAAACGACGATCGACGCACCGCACGCGGCACCCGCGCCGCCGGGTCCGCCGGTGGAGCGGACCGCCGTCAGCGGGTGGGTCCTGCGGGGCGTGTCCACGGCGTACCTGGTCGCGGGGTTCGCGCAGCCGGTGTTCGCCGGGGTGTTCCTGAGCGGCGACTTCGACGGGCTCGCCTGGCACGTGCGCGGCGCCGACCTGGTGTCCTACCTCGCGATCGTCCACCTCGGCGCCGCGATCGCCGTATGGGTCCGGGCGCGCCGGGCGTGGCCGTTCTGGACCTCCCTGGCGCTCGTGGCCGGGGTGACCGCGCAGTACGTCGCGGGCACGGAAGGCGCGCTGTGGCTGCACTTCCCGCTCGGGGTCGCGCTGGTCGCCGGGATCGCCGGGATGTTCGCGGCGGTGTGGCGGCGTCCGCTTCCCCGGCGCCGCAGGGAGGTCCGGGCCGATGGGTGAGTGGAGCGCGCCGGTCTCGCGGCGCCGGGCACTGGGGATCGGGGCCGGGATCGGCGCCGTCGCGGCGGGCGGGATCGCCCTCTCAGCGGCCTGGGCCCGCCGCCCCGCCGAGACCGGGGACCGGCTGCACAGCGCCGTGCCGCTGCCCGAGCCGTTCACCGTCCCGCTGCCGATCCCGCCCGTGCTCGCGCCCGTCGCGTCCACTGCGGACGGCGACCGGTACGAGCTGGTGCAGCAGGAGGCCGAGGCCGAGATCGTCCCGGGGTTCGCGACGCGGCTGTGGACCTACGGCGGCGTCTTCCCCGGCCCCACGATCGAGTCGCGGCGCGGGCGCCACACGACGGTGCTGCACCGCAACGAACTCCCGGTCCCCACCGTGCTCCACCTCCACGGCGGCCGCACCCCCGCCGCCTCCGACGGCTACCCGACCGACCTGGTGCTCCCCGGCGGCTGGACCGGGCACGCGGGCCACTCCATGGCCGACGACCGCGCCGCGGTGTCGAACCTCCAGCGCGAGTACGGGTTCCCGCTCGACCAGCGCGCCGCGATGCTCTGGTACCACGACCACCGCATGGACTTCACCGCTCCCGCGATCTGGCGCGGCCTCGCCGGGATCCACCTCGTGCGCGACGACGTCGAGGACGCCCTCGACCTGCCGAGGGGCGACCGCGAACTGCCGCTGATGATCGCCGACCGGGCCTTCGACGAGGACGGCCAGCTCGTCTACCCCTCGGTCGACCCGAGCCTCACCGGCGAGCACGGGGTCACCGAGTCCTTCCTTGCGGGCGTCCTCGGCGACGTGGTCCTCGTCAACGGCGCGCCCTGGCCCGAGCACGAGGTGGACACCGGTCTCTACCGGCTGCGGGTCCTCAACGCCTCCAACGCGAGGCACTACGAGCTCGAAGCGGTCGCCGACGACGGCCGCACGGTCCCGCTGGTGCAGATCGGCGCCGACCAGGGCCTCCTGGCCGCGCCCGTGCGCCACGGGCGGCTGCCGATCGCGCCTGCCGAACGCTACGACCTGCTCGTGGACTTCGGCGGCCTCCCGGTCGGCTCGGCGGTGCGCCTGCGCAACCGGCTCGGGACCGGCGGCACCGCCGACGTCATGCGGTTCCGCATCGCCCGCGAGGGCACTGCGGCCGCGATCCCCGAGACCCTCGCCGACGACCTCCCCGAGTGGGACCGCGCGGACGCGGCCGTGGTCCGCGACCTCGCGTTCCGCACGGGCCGCATGGACGACGGGCGGCACGGCTGGCTCATCGACGGCCTCCCGTTCGACCCGGCCCGCGCCGACGTCACGGCCCGCCTCGGCGACGTGGAGGTGTGGCGGCTCGTCGCCGACGTCCACCACCCCGTCCACCTGCACCTCGTGGGCTTCCGGGTCCTCTCGCGCGGCGGAGGCGCGCCGCTGGCGCACGACGCCGGGCTCAAGGACACGATCGCGCTGCGCCCGGGGGAGTCGGCCGAGATCGTCACCCGCTTCGACGGCTACCGGGGCCGGTACCTCTTCCACTGCCACAACGCCGAGCACGAGGACATGGGGATGATGGCGAACCTGGAGATCGTCTAGGTCGGCGGCGGCAGCGGGGAGGCCCCGCCCGGGTCGAACGCGTCGAGCACGAGCACCAGGTAGCGGCGCCAGCCGTCGTCCCCTTCGGGCATGACCCACAGGACGTTCGTGAGCAGGCCGAGGACGCGGGCCACGTCGTCGCCGGTGACGTCGGGCCGCATCGTCCCGGCGGCCTTGGCCTGCTCGGCGAGGGCGGCGAGCGGGGCCCGCGCGGGCTCGATGACCTCCGCGGTGAGCGCGGCCGGGTTCGCCGCGGCCGCAAGGGTGTTGCGCTCGCGCTCGACGATCACGAGCACGGCCTCCATGACCACCTGGATCGCGGCGCGCGGGTCGAAGTCCGGGGTGCGGTACAGGATCGGCGGGAGCCGCTCGGTGACGGTCTGCCGCAAGGCCGCGCGGACCAGCGCCTCCTTGTGCGGGAAGTGCCGGAACAGGGTCCGCACGCCGACCCCGGCGCGCTCGGCGACGGCCTCCAGGGGCGCGTCGGGGCCCTGCTCGGCGAAGACGGCGCGCGCGGCGTCCAAGAGCCGCTTCACATTGCGCGCGGCGTCGGCGCGCAGGGCGCGTTCGGCGTCAGGGGGCACCCGCGCATTCTAGACGGCCGCCGCCGGGCACCGCCGCAGCCGCTAATTGACACTCGACTGACATATTTAGTATCGTCGATTCGAGACTCCCGCACGATCCCTTACCCGGCAAGGAGAACCACGTGCACCTGCAATCCCTCAGAAGAGCGCGCCTGCGCCTGACCGCCGTCGCCGCCGCCGTGCTCGCGGTCCTGGCCGCGGGCATCGTCGGCGCCACCAGTGCCCAAGCGGCCCAGGGCTGCACGGTCGACTACCGCGTCACCGCCCAGTGGCCTGGCGGGTTCACCGCGAACGCCGTCGTCACCAACCTCGGCGACCCGGTCGACGGCTGGACCCTCGCCTGGACCTTCGGCGCCGGCCAGCGCGTCACCCAGGCGTGGAACGCCACCGTGACCGCCGCGGGCGACGACGTCTCGGCCAAGGACGCGGGCTACAACCCCGCCATCGGCACCGGCGGCTCGGTCTCCTTCGGCTTCAACGGCTCCTGGTCCGGGACCAACCCGGTCCCGTCCGCGTTCAAGCTCAACGGCCGCACCTGCGACGGCGGCGTCGCCGAGCCCACCACCACCCCGCCCCCGACCGGTGGCGCCTCCGCGATGGACCAGGTCGCGGCCATGCAGCCGGGCTGGAACGTCGGCAACACCCTCGACGCGCTCGGCGGCGAGACCGCCTGGGGCAACCCGCTCATCACGCAGGAGCTGCTCGCGCACGTCAAGTCCCAGGGCTTCAACTCGATCCGCCTGCCCGTCACGTGGGACGAGTACATGGGCCCCGGCCCGGCCTACACCGTGGACCCCGCCCGCATGGACCGCGTCGCCCAGGTCATCGACTGGGCCCTGGAGGAGGATCTCCAAGTGCTCCTCAACGTCCACCACGACTCGTGGATGTGGCTCAACGCCCTCGGCACCGACCACGACAACGTGCTCGCCAAGTACGAGGCACTGTGGACCCAGATCGCCGACCGGTTCCAGGACTACCCCGCGGAACTCTCCTTCGAGAGCGTCAACGAGCCGCAGTTCACCGGGTCCGAAGGCGCCGCGGGCGACGCCCTCACCGAGGAGCTCAACCTCGTCTTCCACGAGATCGTGCGCGGCTCCGGCGGCGGCAACGCCGACCGGCTCCTGGTGCTCCCGACGCTCGTCACCAACGCCGAGCAGCCCCGCCTCGACGCCCTCAAGGCCACCATCGACGGCCTGGACGACCCGATGGTCGCGGCGACGATCCACTTCTACGGCTTCTGGCCCTTCAGCGTCAACATCGCCGGGTTCACCAGTTACAACGCCGAAGTGGAGGCCGACCTCGTCGGCACGTTCCAGCGCGTCCACGACACGTTCGTCGCCGACGGCGTGCCGGTCGTCATGGGGGAGTGGGCCGTCCTCAACTACGACCACAACCGGCCCGGCGTCCACCAGAGCGGCGAACTCCTCAAGTTCTTCGAGGCCGCCGAGTACCAGGCCCGCGACAAGGGCGTCACCACGATGCTGTGGGACGCGGGCCAGTTCCTCGACCGCAGCACGCTGCAATGGCGCGACCAGCACATGTACGAGTACTTCGCGTCCGGTGTGACCACCCGGTCCGGGACGGCCTCGTTCGACTCGGTCTACCTCCCGCGCACCGGCACCATCGTGTCGAAGTCGTTGACGCTCAACCGCAACGGCCTCGACTTCCAGGGCGTGTGGCACGGGTCCACGAAGCTCGCCGAAGGCGCCGACTACACCGTCTCCGGCGACACCCTCACCTTCACCGCCGCCGCGCTCACCCGCCTCGCCGGGGACCGCGCCTACGGCGTGAACGCCCAGCTCGAAGCGCGCTTCTCCGCGGGCGTCCCCTGGCGCGTCAAGGTCGTCACCTCCGATACGCCGGTCCTGTCGAGCGCTACCGGCCCGTCCTCGTCCTTCGCGATCCCCACCCAGTTCAAGGGCGACACGCTCGCCACCATGGAGGCGAAGTACGACGACGGCACCAACGCCGGGACCGCCACCTGGACGTCCTACCAGGAGTTCTGGTCGAACTTCCGGCCCGACTACGCCGCGGGCACCCTCGTCCTGACCCCTGAGTTCCTGGCCGCGGTCACCGACGGCCGCCCCGTCACCCTGACCTTCCACTTCTACAGCGGCGCGACCGCGACCTACACGATCACCGAGAACGGCGGCACCGTCACCGGCACCGCCTGACCCGCCCGGACCGGGGCGCCGACTCAGTCGGCGCCCCGGATTTCCGGTTTGCGGGAATCCTTGCCGCATGCGAGGATCGGCCGATGTCCGACGCTGCACCGACCGACCGCACCGGCCTGCTCCGCTGGCAGTTCGAGCTCACCTGGGCCCTCTTCGAGTACCACCTGGAGCGCCTCGAAGACGACGACTTCCTGTGGGAGCCCGCCGCTCTGACCTGGACGCTCCATCCGGCCGCCGACGGCTGGGAGCCCGACTGGGCCGACACCGAGCCCGACCCCGTCCCGGTCCCCACGATCGCCTGGCTCACCTGGCACCTCGGCTGGTGGTGGTCCACCGCCGCCGCGCACGTCCGCGGCCGCGAGACGGTCGACCGCGCCGACGTCAGGTGGCCCGGCCCCGGCGCCGCCGTCGAATGGCTCCGCGGCCACCGCGACGACTGGGTCGCGGTCCTCGACGGACTCACCGACGCCGACCTGGACGCGCCCTCCGCGTACCCCTGGCCCGCCGACGCCGGACTCACGGTCGCGCACCTGGCCGCATGGGTCAACGCCGAGCTGATGAAGAACGCCGCCGAGATCGGCCAGCTCCGGCTCGCGCGCGCCGCCGCCTGAATCCGCCGGGCGAATCAATGGTGCGGTTGGCACACTCTGGGGATTCTGGGGACCCCCGGCCCTCGTAGAGTCGTCCTCAGCAACCCAAGCACACATTCAAGCGGAGGATGAGCACCATGAGCGAGTACGACGTGACCCCGGACGAGACCGACGCCGGCGTCGAGGACGAGTACACGACCGAGGACGAGAGCTACGGCGGCCTGCCCGGCGTCACGGTCGAGGAGACCTTCGACCTGGACGGCGACGGCTACGCCGACAACACCATCACCGCCGACGGCGTCACCTACATCGACTCCGACGGCGACGGCCAGGCCGACGGCGTGGCGGTCGACTACGACGGCGACGGCGTCTCCGACGAGCTCCTCGTCGACATGGACGGCGACGGCACCTTCGAGACCGCGGTCTACGACACCGACGGCGACGGCGTCGCCGACACCTTCGAGTCCGACACGGACGGCGACGGCGTGGTCGACCAGGTCTCCTACGACACCGACGGCGACGGCTACGTCAACCAGGTCGTCACCGACACGGACGGCGACGGCTACGCCGACGTCGTGGCCACCGACTACGACGGCGACGGCCTCGTGGACGAGATCGAGATCGACTCGGACGGCGACGGCGTCGCGGACACCACGCTCGTCGACTCCGACGGCGACGGCTTCCTCGACACCGTCTACACCGAGACCACCCCGCAGGGCGACTCCTTCCAGTCCCAGACCGGGCAGGTCATCTAACGACTCCGGCCACGTGGCCGGAACCGCTTGAATCCCGGGGGCCGCACCCGCGGCCCCCGGGGCCCACCGAGAGGACCCGACTTGATCCCCGACCCCACCGTCCTGCACCCGATGGCCGGGCAGCCGCGCGTCGTGTTCCTGAAGCCGCTCGTCGAGTCCGAGAAGATCGAGATCGGCGAGTACACGTACTACGACGACCCGGACGCGGCCACCGAGTTCGAGGAGCGGAACGTCCTCTACTCGTACGGGCCGGAGAAGCTGCGGATCGGCAGGTACTGCGCGCTGGCGACGGGGACGCGGTTCATCATGGCCGGGGCCGACCACCCGATGGTCGGGGTCTCGACGTTCCCGTTCGCGATCTTCGGGGGCGAGTGGGCCGAGTCGACGCTCGACATCGTCATGAACGTGGAGAGCCGCGGCGACACCACCGTCGGCAACGACGTCTGGTTCGGGTACGACACCACCGTGATGCCCGGTGTGACCGTCGGGGACGGCGCGATCATCGCGAGCGGCGCCGTCGTCACCGCGGACGTCGCGCCTTACACGATCGTGGGCGGCAACCCCGCCAAGCCGATCCGCAGGCGCTTCAGCGACGAGGACACCGAGCTGCTCCTGCGGGCCGCCTGGTGGGACTGGCCCGTCGCGCTCGTCACCGAGCACGCCCGCGCGATCATGTCCGGCACTCCGGCCGACATCTTCGCGATCGCCGAGGCCAACGGCCTCACCTGACGTTCTCCAGCAGGTCCGCGATGACCCCGTACCCGCGCTCGCGGGCGTGGTCGAGCGCGGTGCGGCCGTTGCGGTCCCGGATCGACGCGTCCGCGCCCGCGTCGAGCAGCAGCGCCGCGATCTCCTGATGCGGCCCCCCGCCGTCGCCGAGCGCGACGGCTTCGAGCAGCGCCGTCCACCCGTTGTAGTTGACGCGGTCGATGTACGCCGCGATCCCGGTGGCCGCCAGCACTTCCCGCACGTAGTCGGCGTGCCCGCGCTCCGACGCCGGGTGCAGCGGGCTGCCGCCGCGCCGGTTCGGGACCTCCAGGTCCGGGCCCGCGTCGAGGATCGCGTGCATCATCGCGACCGACCCGGTCACGCCGCACGTCACCCACGGGGTGTCCCCGAGGTCGTCCCGCGCGTCCGGGTCCGCGCCGTACTCCACGAGCACCCGCGCCGCCGCCACGTGGTCGGCCAGCGCCGCGAGCATGAGCGGGCTGCGGCCCTCCCCGTCGCGCACGTCCACTTCGGCGCCCCGGCCCAGCAGCCGGGCCGCCGCGTCGGCGTCCCCGGCCCCCGCGGCCTCCAGCAGCTCCCGGCTCCAGTCCTCGACGCTCCCGGGCACCTGCTGCACGGTCCGCTCGGTCTCCCGGGCCGAGCGGTGCCCGCGCGGTTCGGGGACCGGCGCGCAGGCGGCCAGCGTGCCGAGTCCGGCCGCGAGCACGAGCCTGCGCCCGATCCCCTTGCGCGCCTTCATTAGCCTTCCAGGTCTTCGAGCGCCGCGAGGCCCGCGAGGGCGATCTCCTCGTCGATGTCGCCGCTGGGGGCGCCGCCGACGCCGATGCCCGCGATCGGGGCGCCGTCGTAGGCCACGGGGACGCCGCCCGCGAGGAACAGGGTCCCGGGGATGTCGGCGACCGTGGCGCCCTCGCCGACGGCGTTCTCCGTCAGGGCGCTGGTGGCCTGGCCCCACGAGACGGCCGTGTACGCCTTGGCCTCGGCGGAGTCGGGGCTCTGCGGGCCCGCGCCGTCGCCCTTGACCATGGCGATCGTGTTCCCGTTGCGGTCGACGATCGCGACGGTGACGCGCTGGTCGAGCTCGGCGGCCTTGTCCTGGGCGGCGTCGAGGACCGCGAGGGCCGCCTCGTGGGTGAGGGCGTTGGTGCCGCGCACCCCTTCGTCCTGGACTTCGGCGACCGCGACGGCCTCGATCGGCTCGGCCTCGGTACCGGGTGCGGCGTAGGCGCTGACGCCCACGATGCCGCCGACGACGGCGATTCCGGCGACGGCCCCGACGGCGAGGCGCTTGCGGAGGTTGATCGCGTGCATTGGTGCTCCTTCAGGTCTGGTCCGGCGGTCCCGCCGGCACTCCGCCAAGTCTTCGGCCGCGGCCCCGCACGCGCATCGAGCGGCGGATCGATCCCGTCTCCATCCTTCGGTTGACGCCGCTGTCGCACCCGCCGGGCACCCTTGACGCGAAGCGCCCGCGGACGGGCGGGAAGCGGGCCTACGCTGGCCCCCAAGGAGGAGACGGAGGGACCGTGGGGGAGCGCTCCTGGCTGAACGGCGCGATGCACGCCGGGTTCTTCCTGCTGCTCGCCGCCTCGGCCGCGCGGGTCGTCGCCCGGCACGAGCTCGCCGACCGTCTCACCGTCGCCGCGCTCGCAGTGGCCGCGCTCCTCGCGCTGCTCTACGGCGCGGGCGTGGTCTGGTGGCAGCGGCTCGGGCCCGCACTGCCGGTGTGGCTCGGCCTCGTCATCGGCGTGGCCGTGGCGCTCGTGCTGCTGGCGCCCTCGTTCGCGTGGTGCGCCGTCCCCCTGTACTTCCTGTGCCTGCGGCTGCTGCCCACGACCGGGGTCGTCACCGCCGCCGTGCTGCTCACCGCGGCCGTCGTCGCCGGTCAGCTGCGCATCGCGAAGGTCTTCGACCCGAGCCTGGTGCTCGCGCCGATCGGCATCGCCGCCATCATCACCGCCGTGTTCTGGGCCCTCCAGTACGAGATCCGGCAGCGCCAGCGCCTCATCGACGACCTCCTGGCCGCCCGCGACTCCCTCGCCGCCTCGCAGCTCCGCGCCGGGGCCCTCGAAGAGCGCGGGCGCCTCGCCCGCGAGATCCACGACACGCTCGCGCAGGGCCTCTCCAGCATCAGCATGCTGCTCCAGGCCGCCGACCGGTCCTGGGGCACCGACCGGTCCCGGACCCTCGCCGCGCAGGCCGCCGCGGTCGCGGACGAGAACCTTGCCGAGGCGCGGCGCTTCGTCCACGACCTCACGCCCGCGCGGCTCGAAGGCCGCAGCCTCGCCGAGGCGCTCCGCGAGCTGTGCGCCGACACTGAGCGACGCTCGGGCCTGCGCACGGTCTTCCGCGAGGAGGGCGAGCCCGCCGGGACCGGCGAGGCCGCCGCCGCGGTGCTGCTGCGCGTCGCCCAAGGGGCCCTGGCGAACACCGTGGAGCATGCGGCCGCGTCCGAGGCGGTCGTGACGCTCTCGCACCTCGGCGAGGCCGTCGCCCTCGACGTGCGCGATGACGGCCGCGGCTTCGACCCCGGCGCCGCCGCCCCCTCTGGGCGCGGGTTCGGCCTGCCGGGGATGCGCGAGCGCCTCGCGCGGGTCGGCGGGACGCTCGCGGTCGAGTCCCGTCCCGGCGAGGGCACCGCGCTCGCCGCCTCCGTTCCGCTCGGTGAGGAGCCGTGATGCGCCTGTTCCTGGTGGACGACCACCCGGTGGTCCGGGCGGGCCTGGCCGCGCTGGTCGACGGCGAGCCCGACATGGAGGTGGTCGGCGAGGCCGCCGACGCCGCCGCGGCGCTGCGCGGCATTCGCGGGTGCGCGCCCGACGTGGTGCTCATGGACCTCCAGCTCGGCGCCGGGCCCGACGGGTTCGCCGTCGCCGAGGAGGTCGCGAAGCTCCCCGAACCGCCGCGGGTCCTGGTCCTCACCACGTACGAGTCGGACGCGGACGTGCGCCGCGCCGTCGCGGCGGGCGCCACCGGGTACCTGCTCAAAGCCTGCCCGCCCGAGGAGCTGTTCGCGGCGATCCGCGCGGCCGCCCGCGGGGAGTCGTCCCTGTCGCCGAAGGTGGCCGCGCGCGTCATGGACCAGGCCCGGTCCGGGCGCCCGGCCCTGACCGCCCGCGAGTCGGAGATCGTGGCGCTCCTCGCCGAGGGCCTGGGGAACCGGCAGATCGCGCAGCGCCTCTTCGTCACCGAGGCGACCGTCAAGACGCACCTGGTGCACATCTTCGCGAAGCTCGGCGTGGACTCGCGGACCGCGGCCGTCGCCGCGGCCGTGCAGCAGGGCCTGATCCGGCGCTGACCTGCGATTCGGTCCGTGTCCCGGACATGAGGACCCCCACCGTCATACACTCGGGTCACGATCGGGGGCGGTACCCGCAATGGCACCAGGACAGCACACTTCGGGACGCGCGGACTACCGCGACCTGGCCCCGCTCTTCCCCGAGATGGCGGCACTGGACGCGGACGACCCGCGCCGCGCCCGGCTCCGCGAGCGGCTGATCACCGGGCACCTGCCGCTCGCCGAGCACATCGCGCAGCGCTTCTCCGGCAAGGGCATCGTCAAGGACGACCTCCTCCAGGTCGCCTCGGTCGGCCTCATCCACGCCGTGGACCGCTTCGACCCGACCCTCGGCTGCGAGTTCCTGTCGTACGCCGTGCCCACGATGATGGGGGAGGTGCGCCGCTGCTTCCGCGACACGGCCTGGCCGATGCGCGTCCCGCGCCGCCTCCAGGAGCTGCGCCTCGCCATCAACAAGGCCGCCGCCGACCTCGCCCAGGAGTTGGGCCGCCCGGCCACCGGCGCGGACCTCGCTGAGCGCCTCGGCGTCACCGAGGTCGAGGTGGACGAGGGCCTCGAAGCGCGCCAGGCGTACTGGTCGGTCTCGCTCGACGAACCGGAGTACCGCGACGCGGGCCGCGCGCCGCTGTGCGAGACGCTCGGCGGCGAGGACCTCGCGCTCGCGCTCGTGGACGACCACGAGGCGCTGCTGCCGCTCGTGAGCGCCCTGCCCGAGCGCGAGCGGCGCATCCTGGCGCTGCGGTTCTTCGAGGAGAAGACCCAGGCGCAGATCGGCGCGGAGATCGGGATCTCGCAGATGCACGTCTCGCGGCTCCTCAAGGGCGTGCTCGACGAGCTGCGCGAGGGGCTCACCACCGCCTGAGGGCCGGACGGCGAGAGTTTCGGCGGACTTCCGGGCTTTCGAATCGAAATATTTCGATGTATTGTGAACGGGAACAACCGGAACTTCCGACCTCCTGGAGGAACGATGGCACTTCGCCCCGACGACGACGACGCCCGCGCCCCGCGCCTGGACCGCCGCTCCCTGCTCGCGCTGGGAGCGCTTCCTATCATCGGTGCGCCCTTCATCGCCGACGCGGCCGCCGCGCAGACCACCGTGGTCGTCCAGCCCTCCATCGGGCAGCAGACCATCCAGGGCTTCGGCGGCATGAACCACACCGTGTGGATCAGCGACCTCACCGCCGCCCAGCGCGACACCGCCTTCGGCAACGGCACCGGCCAGCTCGGCTTCTCCATCCTCCGCATCCCCGTCCACGAGGACAGCGCCAACTGGAGCCGCGAGCTCGCCACCGCCCAGCGCGCGGTCGCTCTCGGCGCCAAGGTCATCGCCTCCCCGTGGAACCCGCCCGCGTCCATGACCGAGTCCTTCTCCGGCGGCAAGCGCCTGCGCTACGACCAGTACGCGGCCTACGCCCGGCACCTCAACAACTTCACGGTCTACATGCGCAACAACGGCGTCAACCTCTACGCCGTCTCCGTCCAGAACGAGCCCGACTACGCCAGCGAGTGGACCGCCTGGACCCCCGCCGAGATCGTGCGCTTCCTCAAGGAGAACTCCGGCGCCATCAGCACCAAGGTGATCGCCCCCGAGTCCTTCCAGTACCGCAAGAACATGTCCGACCCGATCCTCAACGACGCCGCCGCGCTGGCCAACACGGACATCCTCGGCGCCCACCTCTACGGCACGCAGCCCGCCGACTTCCCCTACCCGCTCTTCGAGCAGAAGGGGGCCGGGAAGGAGCTGTGGATGACCGAGGTCTACTACCCGAACTC
Source organism: Glycomyces sp. NPDC047010 (assembly GCF_040644205.1). Taxonomy (NCBI): domain Bacteria; kingdom Bacillati; phylum Actinomycetota; class Actinomycetes; order Glycomycetales; family Glycomycetaceae; genus Glycomyces; species Glycomyces sp. NPDC047010. The sequence continues at coordinate 228,827 of NZ_JBEYVY010000009.1, forward strand.
CAGCGACTCGGCCGACCTGTGGCCCGGGGCGCTCGACGTCGGCGAGCACGTGCACCGCGCGCTCGTCAACGGCCGCTTCCAGGCGTACATCTGGTGGTACATCCGCCGCGGCTACGGCCCGATGCGCGAGGACGGCCAGATCAGCAAGCGCGGCGCGAACCTCGCGCACTACGCGAAGTGGGTGCGGCCGGGCTTCCAGCGGATCACCGCGACCGCGAACCCGCAGTCGGGCGTGTACATCTCCGCGTTCAAGAGCGGCTCGCGGATCGTCCTGGTGGCCGTGAACAAGAACGCCTCGGCGGTGTACCTGCCGTTCACGCTCGAAGGCGGCGGGACTGGCTCGTTCGCGACCTGGGTGACGACCTCGACGCAGACCCTCGCGGCCTCGAACGCGGTCCCGATGACCAACGGCTCCTTCGGGTCCCAGCTCCCGGCGCAGAGCATCCGGACCTACGTCCTCAACTAGTCGGACCCGGCGAGGTCCACGGGCCGGACGCGGAGCTTCTCGGCGATCCGGGCGAGCGCGGCGTGGTCGTCCGCGTCGAGGCGGTCGAGCGCCGCTTCGCGGACGGCCCGCACGTGGACCGGCGCGGCGGCCTGCACGAGCTCGTACCCCGCCTCGGTGAGCATGGCGATCGTGTAGCGGCCGTCCTCGGGGTCGGGCGAGCGCTCCATCCAGCCGCGCTGCTCGAAGCGCTTGACCACGTTGGACAGGCGCGAGAGCGAGCCGTTGGCGAGGAACGCCAGCTCGCTCATGCGCAGGCGCCGCCCCGGGGCCTCGGAGACGTGGCTGAGGACCAGGTACTCGAAGAGCGTGATCCCGCACTCGGCGTGCAGCGGGCCTTCGAGGCGCGGCGGGAGGAGGTAGACGAGCGAGACGAGCCCGGTCCAGGCGTCCTTCTCGGCCGGATCGAGCCAGCGGACCTGCTCGGACGCGGCGGTTCGGGGAGTCTCGGCCATGGGCGCAGTCTAACCGGCGGCCGTGACTTCATGCTTGAAGTCAACCGTGCTACGATGACTTCAAGCATGAAGTCAATCGGAGGGAACACCATGGGCGAGCCGCAGTTCTTCGTCACCCCCGGCGCCGGCGAGAAGCTGCACGGGATGCTCGGGTACAGCCAGGCCGTGCGCATCGGCGACCGCGTCGAGATCTCCGGCCAGGGCGGCTGGAACGACGACCTCGAATTCCCCGAGGACCTCGAAGCGGAGATCGTGCGCGCCTTCGACAACGTCGAGCGCGTCCTCGCCGCGGCGGGCGCCACGTGGGCCGACGTGGTCCACGTGAACTCCTACCACCTGCCCGACGACCCCGCGTACATCGGCGAGCGCCCCGGCCGCGTCATGGCCGAGCAGTTCCGCAAGCGCATGGGCGGCCGCGCCCCGATCTGGACCGAGCTCGGCGTCGCGGCGCTGGGCGCGCCCGGGATGCGCGTCGAGATCCGGGTGACCGCGGTCGTCTCCTAGCCCGCGAAGGTCCGGCGGTACGCGCTCGGCGTGACCCCCAGGGACGCCTGGAAGTGCAGGCGCAGCGACGACGCCGAGCCGAACCCGGCTCCGGCCGCCACGCGGTCGATCGGCTCGTCGCTGCGCTCCAGCAGGTGCCGTGCCCGCTCCAGGCGCTGGTGCAGGAGCCACCGCTGCGGGGACGTGCCGACCTCCTCGCGGAAGCGCCGCGTGAACGTGCGGACGCTCATCGCCTCGCACTGCGCGAGCTGCCGCAGCGTCAGCGGCTCGTGGAGGCGGGCGAGCGCCCACTCCCGGGCGCGGCCCGTCGCGGCCGACCCCGCCTCCGGCACGGGACGCTCGATGTACTGGGCCTGGCCGCCGTCGCGGTGCGGCGGCACCACCGAGCGCCGCGCGACCCGGTTCGCCACGGCCACACCGAAGTCGAGCCGCGTCATGTGCAGGCACAGGTCGAACCCGGAGGCCACGCCCGCCGAAGTGAGCACGCGCCCGTCCTCGGTGTACAGCACCTCCGGCTCCAGCCGCACCCGCGGGTAGAGCCGCCGGAACCGCTCCGAGGCGTCCCAATGCGTCGTCGCCATGCGCCCGTCGAGCAGCCCCGCGGCCGCGAGCACGAACGAGCCGGTGCAGATCGAGGCGATCCGCGCGTCGGGCCGGATGCACTCCAGGGCCGCGGCCACGTCCGCGGGGAGCCGCCCGGCCGTCCACGACTCGTCGCTCTCGTGCGCCGAGGGCACCACGACCGTGTCGGCCTCCGCGAGCGCCTCCGGCCCGTGCTTCACGTTCACGGTGACGTCGGCGTCGGTGCGGATCTCGCCCGGTTCCGGTGCGCACGTGACGACCTCGTACAGGTGCTCGCCGCCGGACTTCGCGGAGCCGAACACGCGGTGCGGGATGCCCAGCTCGACGGGGAGGAGGCCGTGCCGGACGAGGACCGCGACGCGGTGGCGCCCCGGATGCCGAAAAACGCTCATGGCCCGATCTTCGCACATGTTGGCCTGTCGGCCACTGGCCGCCCCGCCGCCGCTCGGCGAAGCTGTATCCATGTCCATCGCAGCCCCACAACTTCCCGAGCAGACCAGGCGCCGCACCGTCCACCGCGCCTGGTGGGTCGCCGCCGTCAGCTTCGTGGCCCTCGTCGGCGCGGCCGCCTTCCGCGCCACCCCGAGCGTCTTCATCGAGCCGCTCCACGACGAGTTCGGCTGGTCCCACGGCACCATCTCCGCCGCCATCTCCGTGAACATCCTGCTCTACGGCCTGTTCTCGCCGTTCGCCTCCGCGCTCCAGGAGCGGTACGGCATCCGCCGCGTCGTCTCGATCGCCCTGGGCCTCATCGCGCTCGGCGGCGGCGCCACGGTCTTCATGACCGAGTCCTGGCAGCTGGTCCTGTGCTGGGGCTTCATCGTCGGGATCGGCACCGGGTCCATGGCGATGGCGTTCGTCGCCACGATCACCAACCGGTGGTTCATCGCCCGCCGCGGCCTCGTCTCCGGCATCCTCACCGCCGGGGGCGCCGCCGGGCAACTCGTGTTCCTGCCCCTCGTCGGGCTCCTCGTGGAGGGCCCCGGCTGGCGCGCGGCCTCGCTCCTGGTGGCGGCCACCGCGCTCGCGATGGTCCCGCTCGTGCTCCTGGTGGTGCGCGACCGGCCCGAGGACGTGGGCCTCCAGCCCTTCGGCGCCGGGGCCGACTACGCGACCCCCGCGGCCCCGACCGAGGGCGCGGCGAAGCGGGCCCTCGGCGGCCTGTGGAAGGCCAGCGGCTCCCGCGCGTTCTGGCTCCTCGCGGGGACGTTCGCGATCTGCGGCGCCTCCACGAACGGCCTCGTCGGCGCCCACTTCGTGCCCGCCGCCCACGACCACGGGATGCCCCTGACGGCCGCCGCGTCGCTCCTCGCCGTCATCGGCGTCGTCGACCTCATCGGCACGATCTTCTCCGGCTGGCTCACCGACCGGTTCGACCCGCGGCGCCTGCTCGCGGTCTACTACGCGCTCCGCGGCCTCTCGCTGCTCGCGCTCCCGACCCTGTTCGCCGACGACGTCAAGCCGCCGATGCTGTTCTTCATCGTCTTCTACGGCCTCGACTGGGTCGCCACGGTCCCGCCCACGATCGCGTTGTGCCGCGAGCACTTCGGCGAGGACGGCGCGGTCGTCTTCGGGTGGGTCCTCGCCTCGCACCAGGTCGGCGCGGCCCTCATCGCGTGGGGCGCGGGCTTCATCCGGGACGCCACGGGGGACTACGACCCGGCGTGGTTCACCGCGGGAGCGCTGTGCGCGCTCGCCGCGGTGATGTCCCTGATGGTCAAGCGGCCCGCGGTACCAGCCGCTGCAACTGGGTGACGTGCCCGGGTTCGAGCTGTTCGAGCGAGGCCACGCCGAGCAGGCGCATGGTCCGCTCGACCTCCTCGCGGAGGATCGCGACGGCGCGGTCGACGCCGTCGCGGCCTCCGGCCATGAGCCCGTACAGGTAGGCCCGGCCGATCATCGTGTACCGCGCGCCCAGTGCGACCGAGGCGACGACGTCGGCGCCGGACATGATCCCGGTGTCCAGGTGCACCTCGATGTCGTCCCCGACCTCCTTCACGACCTGGGGGAGGAGGTGGAAGGGGATCGGGGCGCGGTCGAGCTGGCGCCCGCCGTGGTTGGAGAGCGTCACGGCGTCCACGCCGAGGTCGGCGCAGCGCTTCGCGTCCGCGACGGTCTGCACGCCCTTGACGACGAGCTTCCCGGGCCACTGCTCCTTGATCCAGGCGAGGTCCTCGTAGTCCACCGTCGGGTCGAACATGGTGTCGAGGAGTTCCGCGATCGTGCCGGACCAGCGGCTCAGCGACGCGAAGGAGAGCGGCTCGGTGGTGAGCATGTCGAACCACCAGTTCGGCCGGACCGCCATGTTGAAGAACGTCTTCGGGGTGATCGCGGGCGGGATCGAGAAGCCGTTGCGCTTGTCGCGCAGCCGGGCCCCGGCCACCGGCACGTCCACCGTGACCAGGAGCGTGTCGAACCCGGCCGCCGCGGCCCGGTCGACCAGGGCCATGGACCGGTCGCGGTCCTTCCACATGTACAGCTGGAACCAGTGGCGCCCTTCGGGGCCGCCCGCGGCGGCCACGTCCTCGATCGGGGTGGTCCCCATCGTGGAGAGCGCGAACGGGATGCCCGCGGCCGCCGCTGCGCCGGCCCCGGCGATCTCGCCCTCGGTGTGCATCATGCGCGTGAACCCGGTGGGCGCGATGCCGAACGGGAGCGCCGAGCGCTTGCCGAGGACGTCCCAGCCGGTGTCGAGCTTCGAGACGTCGCGCAGGATCGCGGGGTGGAACTCGACGTCGGCGAACGCCTGGCGGGCCCGCGCGAGCGACAGCTCGCCCTCGGCGGCGCCCTCGGTGTAGTCGAACGCGGCCCGCGGGGTGCGCCGCTTCGCGATAAGGCGCAGGTCCGCGATCGTCAGGGCGGCGTTCAGGCGCCGCCGCTTCGCGTTGAAGTCCGGCTTTTTGAAACGTATCAAAGGCAGGATGTCGTGGGGGCGGGGGAACTGTCGTTTGGTCATTCGGGGGCCTATCGGATGCGATGGGTGAGGAGTCCGTCCGGGCCATTGTCGCCCGCGCGGAAAAAATCCCGCCACCGGACCCGTCCGGGGGCGCCCCGGCTCCGAATACCGGGCGATCGGAGTTGACAAACACCTCGGAGCGTGATGATGTCCACAAGGGGGAATCCATCGGCCTGGAGCACAGGCGGAGACCGCCGGACGGTGGTGGAGGAGGCGAGGATGCCCGCGCTCGAACAGCTGCTGCACGGCACGGCACTGGGCGACGAGGACGCGTTCGCGCGCCTCTACGACGAGGCCGCGCCGCGCGTCTACGGCCTGTGCCTGCGCGTCCTGCGCGACCCCGCGCAGGCCGAGGAGGTCGCCCAGGAGGTCCTCGTGGAGGTCTGGCGCACCGCCACCCGCTTCGATCCGGCCCGCGGCTCCGCCGGGGCCTGGCTCTCCACCATCGCGCACCGCCGCGCCGTCGACCGGGTCCGGTCCGTGCAGGCGTCCGGCGACCGCGAGCGGCGCGCCGCCCGGCCCGAACCCGAGTACGACGCCGTCGCCGAGGCCGCCGCGGTCCGCCTGGAGCACCGCCAGGTCCGCCGCTGCCTCTCCACCCTCACCGAGCTCCAGCGGCAGGCGGTCACCCTCGCCTACTACGGCGGCCACACCTACCGGCAGGTCGCGTCCCTGCTCGGCGCCGCCGTGCCCACGGTCAAGTCCCGCATCCGGGACGGCCTGCTCAAACTGCGCGACTGCCTGGAGGTGGCCCGATGAGCGCCGACGTCCACACCCTCATCGGCGCCTGGGCCGTCGACGCCCTCGACGACGACGAGCGCACCGAGGTCGAGCACCACCTCACCGAGTGCGAGTCCTGCGCCCAGGAGGCCGCCGAACTCCGCGAGGCCGTGTGGCGCCTCTCCGACGTCACGATCGCCGACCCGCCGCCGCGGCTGCGCGCCCGCGTCCTCGCCGAAGCCTCCCGCATCCGCCAGGAGGCCCCCGAGACGCCCGCGCCCGAACCCCGCACGGCCGCACCGCGACTGCGGCGCCACCGCGGGATGCCGCGGCTGCGCCTCGCACTGGTCGCCGGGGCCCTCGCTGCGGTCATGGCCGTCGTCGGCGGCATCGTCACCTGGTCCGTCATGCGCGACACCGCGCCCACCCGCTCCGACGAGATCGCCGCAGTCCTCGAATCCGGGGACGCCGAGGTCGGCAAGACAGCGGCCTCCGGCGGCGGCGACGTCACCGTCGTCTACTCCGAGCGGCTCGACAAGGCCGTCGTGGTCCTCGCCGGGCTCGCCGCGATCGGCGAGGAGCGGTCCTACCAGGTCTGGATGGTCGACCCCGAAGGGCAGATCTCCGCGGGCGTCATGAACCCCGGCGACCGCTCCGCGACGATGCTCGTCGAAGGACTCGGCGACGCCGAGATCATCGGCGTCACCGAGGAGCCCGCGGGCGGCTCACAGACCCCCACGCTCCCGATGGTCGCGGACGTCCCCTTGCAGGGCTGACCTCCGCAGACGCGGGCCCGGCCGGAAGGCCGGGCCCGTTTTCGCGCCCGCCGCGAAAAAAATCCCCGATTTTCCGGCCCCCCGACCCATCCGCGGCCCCGTCGCCCCCGAATCAGTGGCATGAGACCGACCATCGCCGCCGCATTCGCCGGCACCGCCTGCGCCGCCGTCGCCCTCGCGACCGCGCAGCTCGCGGCCGCCGCCGTCGCACCCGGCAGCGCCCCGGTCGCCGCCATCGGCGCCGCCGTGGTCGACGCGGTCCCCGAACCCGTCAAGGAGTTCGCGATCCGCACCTTCGGCGAGTACGACAAGCTCGCACTCCTGGCCGGGATCGGCACGGCGCTCGCCGTGCTCGCCGCCGCCACGGGCGTCGCCGCCCGTCGGCGCCCCTGGATCGGGTACGCGGTCCTGGCCCTCCTCGGCGGGGCGGGCGCGGCAGCCGCCCTCGCCCGCCCCGCCGCCTCCCCCTCGTGGGCGGTCCCGTCCCTCGTGGGCGCCGCCTGCGGCGCGGGCGTCCTCGCGCTGCTGCTCCGCGAACGCCTTGAAGGACCCGCCGCGCCCGGCCGGGCCGTGGACCGCCGGGGCGTCCTCATCGCCCTCGGCGGGGCCGGACTGGCCGGCGCGGCGGGCTGGCGGCTCACCGGCACCTCCGACCTCGAAGACGCCCGCAACGCGATCGACCTGCCCGCCCCCGTCGACGTCGGCCCCGCGGGCGCCGGGCTCGACGACGCCGCCGACATCGACGGCCTCACTCCGTACCTCACGCCCAACGGCGACTTCTACCGCGTCGACACCGCCCTGGTCCTGCCGCGCGTCCTCCCCGAGGACTACACGCTCCGCATCACCGGCCGCGTCGCCAACCCCCTCGAACTGTCCTACCGGGACCTCCTCGACCGCGGCCTGGTCGAACGCGAGATCACGATCTCCTGCGTCTCCAACGAGGTCGGCGGGAACCTCGCCGGGAACGCGCGCTGGCTGGGCGTGCCCCTCGCGGACCTCCTCGCCGAAGCGGGGCCCGAACCCGGTGCGGACCAGGTGGTCTCGCGCTCGGCCGACGGCTGGACCGCGGGCACCCCCACGGAGGCGTGCACGGACGGGCGGGATGCGCTCGTCGCAGTCGGAATGAACGGCCGCCCGCTCCCGCTGGAGCACGGCTTCCCGGTGCGCATGATCGTGCCCGGCCTGTACGGCTACGTCTCGGCCACCAAGTGGCTCACCGAGATCGAGCTGTCGTCCTTCGCGGACTTCGACGCCTACTGGGTCCGCCGCGACTGGAAGGCCCAGGCGCCCATCAAGACCTTCTCCCGCATCGACACCCCCAAGCCGCTCGCGACGGTCGCCGCCGGGCAGGTGACGGTCGCCGGGGTGGCCTGGGCCCAGCAGCGCGGCGTCGCCCGCGTCGAGGTCCGGGTCGACGACGGCCCCTGGAGCGAGGCAGAGCTCGCGCCCGTGATCGGCGACGACACGTGGCGCCAATGGAAGTGGACCTGGGAGGCGGCATCCGGCCGCCGCACCCTGGAGGTCCGCGCGACCGACGGCGACGGCGCCGTCCAGACAGAGGAGCGGGTCACCCCGTTCCCGGACGGGGCCACCGGATGGCACTCGATCGTCCTGAACGCCGAATGAACCGAGGGGCGCGACGCGCCCCGAACCGACAGAGAGGCAAGACCATGAACAATCGACTGCTCACCCGCGCAGGCGCCGTGCTGGCCGCCGCCGGCTGCGCCTTCGTCTTCACCGCGTGCGGCTCCGGCGACGACTCCTCCAACGAGGACGCCACGTCCAGTGAGGAGTCGGTGCAGGAGGAGACCACCGAGGAGATGCCCGTCTCCGGCGAGTTCGGCGCCGCGTGCTCCGCGGTCCCGGCCGACGGGGAGGGGTCGTTCACCGGTATGGCCGACGACCCGGTCGCGACCGCGGCGAGTAACAACCCGGTGTTGTCGACGCTGGTGACCGCGGTGACCGAGGCGGGTCTGGGCGACACGCTCAACACCGCCGAGGACATCACGGTGTTCGCACCCACGAATGACGCGTTCGCGAAGATCCCCGAGGCCGACCTCCAGGCCGTGCTGGCCGACACCGAGACCCTCACCTCGATCCTGACCTACCACGTGGTGGCCGGGCGGCTCGCGCCCGAGGACCTGGCCGGGGAGCACGCGACGCTGCAGGGGGAGAGCCTGACGGTCGAGGGCTCTGGTGAGGACTTCACCGTGAACGGCGAGGCCGCCGTGGTCTGCGGCAACGTCCAGACCGCCAACGCCACCGTCTACATCATCGACACGGTGCTGATGCCCGCGTAGCGGGTACGACGACGTCCGGGGTCCGCCGTCAGGCGGCCCCGGAACGCAGGCCGCCCAGGACCAGGTCCAAAGCGAGGGCGGCCTGCACCTCTGCGTCCGGGTCCCCGGACCGCGCGAGCCACAGCGCCGCCTCGTTCATGCCCCCCGACAAGAGCCTCGCGAGGGGCTCGACCGGCACGTCCGCCATGAGCCCCGCGTCGACGAGCGCCCGGAGCGCCTCCGTGAGGTGGCGCGCCGAATGCGCCTCGTCCATGGCCCGCCACTCGTCCCAGCCGAGGACCGTGGGCGCGTCGACCAGGAGGATGCGGCTCACCGCCGGGTCGGTCCCGGCCGCCAGGAACGCCCGGCAGCCCGCCCGCAGCTGCTCCCACGGCCCCGCGTGCCGCTCGGCTTCTGCCGCGACCTTCGCTCCCAGCTCCTCCTGGACCTCCTCCACGACGGCCCGGAACAGCCCGAGTTTGCTCCCGAAGTGGTGGTACGCCGCGCCCTTCGTGACGCCCGCGGCATGCGCGACCTCGTTGAGCACCACCGCGTGGTACCCCTCGGCCGCGAACCGGCGTCGGCCCTCCTCCAGGAGCGCCCGCCTGGTCGCCTCCCGCTGCTCGGCCCTGCCCATCGCCTCGACCCCCATTTCGCATACCCGGGGTATGTTAGCATCGCAGTTGACATACCCGAGGTATGTGAAACCAGATCCGAGGAGACCCCGATGACCGCGACCCTGACCGGCTTCTACCCCGTGCTCGCCACCGGGGACGTCGCCGCGACCGCCGACTTCTACAAGCGCCACTTCGGCTTCGAGGCGGTGTTCACCGCCGACTGGTACGTGAGCCTGCGCCGCCCCGACGCCCCGCACTACGAGCTCGCCATCCTCGACGCGACCCACCCCACGGTCCCCGAGGGCCGTCGGAAGGCCCTGTCGGGCGGCCTCCTCCTCAACTTCGAGGTGGAGGACGCCGACGCCGAGCACCGGCGCCTCGTCGAGGACGCCGGGCTCACCGAGCTGCTGCCGCTGCGCACCGAGGACTTCGGCCAGCGCCACTTCATCGTCGCGGCCCCCGACGGCGTCATGGTCGACGTCATCAAGGTGATCCCGTTCGCGGGGGAGTACGCCTCCTAGACCTCGATGTGCGAGCCGATGATCATCGTGCGCTCGCGCGGGAGGCGGAAGTGCTCGGCGGCGTCGGCGGTGATGTGGGAGGTGGCGATGAACAGGTGCTTGCGCCAGGTCGCCATCGTGCGGGCCTTGCCGGGCTTGAGCTGGATCGTGGACAGGAAGTACGTGGCCCGGTCGAGGTTGAGGCGCCGCCCCTCGGCCTGCTCGGGGTCGATGGCCTCCAGGGCCCGCGGCACGTCCGGGGTCTCCATGTAGCCGAAGCGGGCCGTCACGTGGATGACCGCGTCCCGGTCGTCGCCGAGCTGGTCGACGGTGAGCCGGTCGGCCTCGGCGACCCGCGGGACGGGTTCGGTGAGGACGGAGAGGATCACGATCTGGGAGTGCCGGGCGTGGTTCTGCTCCAGGTTGGAGCGCATGGCGAGCGGCGCGCTGCGCTTGCCGCGGTCGAGGAACACGGCGGTCCCGGGGACGCGGGCGACCTTCGGCTCGCCTTCGCGGAGCCGGTCCACGAACTCCAGGAGCGAGCCTTCGCGGCTCTCGCGCTCGAACGTGACGACCTCGCGGCCGCGCTGCCAGGTGATCATGACGGTGAACGCGGCGAGGCCGATGAGCAGCGGCAGCCATGCGCCGTGGATGATCTTCGTCGAGCTGGCGGCGAGGAACGCGAGGCAGATCGCGAGGAGCAGGCCGCCGCCGGTCGCGAGGGCCCACCGCGGCGCGCCCCAGCGGATGCGCGCGACGTACAGGAACAGCAGGGCGACGATGGTGATCGTCCCGATCACGGCCATGCCGTAGGCGAACGCGAGCGCCTCGGAGGTGCGGAACGCGAACACCAGGACCAGCACGGACACCATGAGCAGCCAGTTGATCCACGGCACGTAGATCTGCCCGTACTGGTGCTCGGAGGTGTGCGCGATGCGCAGCCGCGGCAGGTACCCGAGCTCGGACGCCTGCGAGGCGACCGAGAACGCCCCGGAGATGACCGCCTGCGCGGCGATCACGGTGGCGACGGTGGTGAGGACCAGGAGCGGGATGCGCAGGGCTTCGGGGGCGAGGAGGAAGAACGACCCGGCGACGTTCCCGGAGTCCTCCAGGATGAGCGCGCCCTGGCCCATGTAGTTGAGCATCACGGACGGGAAGACGACGGCGATCCAGGCGCGGGAGATGGGCTTGCGCCCGAAGTGGCCCATGTCGGCGTAGAGCGCCTCGGCGCCGGTGAAGGTGAGGATGACGGCGGCGAGCGCGAAGAACGCGATGCCGAAGTTCCCGAACACGAAGTCGATCGCGTAGGTGGGGGAGAGGGCCCGGAGGATCTCGGGGTTCCCGGCGATGCCGCCGATGCCGAGGAGCGCGAGGGCGCCGAACCAGAGGGCCATGATGGGGCCGAACCAGCGGCCGATGACGTGCGTGCCGCGCTTCTGGAGCGCGAAGAGCAGCACGATGATGACGGCGGTCGCGGGGATGATGACCGCTTCGAGGCCGGTGGAGACGGTCTTGATGCCCTCGACCGCGGAGAGGACCGAGATCGCGGGGGTGATCATCGAGTCGCCGAGGAACAGGGCCGCGCCGAAGATGCCAAGGGCGGCGAGGGTGAACGCGGCCTTGCGGCCGCGGCCGCCGACATGGCGGCGCAGAAGGGTGATGAGCGCCATGATGCCGCCCTCGCCGTCGTTGTCGGCGCGCATCGCCAGGCCCACGTAGAAGACCGTGACGATGATCGTGACCGACCAGAAGATGAGGGAGACGATCCCGAACACGTTCTCGGTGTTCACCGGGACCGGGTGCGGGTCGCCGGGGTTGAAGATCGTCTGGAGGGCGTAGATCGGGCTGGTCCCGATGTCGCCGTAGACGACGCCGAGCGCGCCGAGGAACAGCCCCATGCGCAGGGGGCCGCCCTTCGCGGCATGCCTGAGCGGCGGGCCGGCCGGTTCCTGGTCCAGCCTGCCCTCGCTGGTTTGAGCGGTCACGTGAGCTCCTCTCCGGTGCCGCACGCTAGCGCGATCCCGGGGCGGAATGCCCGGCCCGAAGGGCATTCACGGGAATCCATACGTGTTCTTGACGCCGCCCCTGACGTTCCATACGCGTTCTTGACGCCCGCGCCGACCGGTTCCCTCCGCGATTCCGGGGCCGGTGTCGGTCCCCCGGGGCACCATTGAGCGCATGTCCCGTGGAGAACCGAACACCGCGCCGCACCCGTCCCTCGCGCGGTTCTCCCCGGCCACCGCCTCCTGGTTCGCGCAGACCTTCGGGGCCCCGACCGCCGCGCAGCAGGGCGCGTGGGCGGCCCTCGCGGAGGACCGGGACGTGCTCGTCGTCGCGCCCACCGGCTCGGGCAAGACCCTCGCCGCGTTCCTCTCCGCCCTTGACGCGCTCGCGACGGCCCCCGTGCCCGCCGAGCCGAAGGAGCGCTGCCGCGTCCTCTACATCTCGCCGCTGAAGGCCCTCGGCGTCGACGTGGAGCGCAACCTCGCCGCGCCCCGCGACGGCATCCGCGCCGAGGCCCGCCGCCTGGGCCTGCCCGAACCGGACGTGCGCACCGCGATCCGCTCCGGCGACACCCCGCAGCACGAGCGCCGCTCGATCGCGAACCGGCCGCCCGACATCCTCATCACCACGCCCGAGTCGCTGTTCCTGATGCTCACCTCGGGCGCCCGGGACGCGCTCGCGGGCGTCGAGACGGTGATCCTCGACGAGGTCCACGCCGTCGCGGGCACCAAGCGCGGCGCGCACCTCGCGCTGTCGCTGGAGCGCCTCGACGCCCGCCTGCCCCGGCCCGCGCGCCGCATCGGCCTCTCGGCGACCGTGCGGCCCGTCGCCGAGGTGGCCCGGTTCCTGTCGCCGCGCCACGACGTGGCGGTCGTGCAGCCGCCCTCTGAGAAGCGCTGGGACCTCCAGGTGGTGGTCCCCGTGGAGGACATGGCCGCGCTGGGCGACGCGCCCGTGGCGCCCACCGCGTCGGCGGCCCGCTCGGCCGGGTCGATCTGGCCGCACGTGGAGGAGCGGATCGTGGACCTCGTGGAGGCCCACCGCTCGACCATCGTCTTCGCGAACGCCCGCCGCGTCGCCGAACGGCTCTCCAACCGCCTCAACGAGATCGAGTACGAGCGCCGCAACGGCGCCCCGCTCCCCGAGGCGCACGGCCCGGCCGACGCCATGGGCGGCTCCGGGGCCGCGTCCGGCGCCCCGCCGGTCCTCTCGCGCACCCACCACGGCTCGATCTCCAAGGAGCAGCGCGCCGAGGTCGAAGGGGACCTCAAGGCCGGGCGGCTGCCCGCCGTCGTCGCCACCTCCAGCCTCGAACTCGGCATCGACATGGGCGCCGTCGACCTGGTGATCCAGGTGGAGGCGCCCCCGTCGGTCGCCTCCGGGCTCCAGCGCGTCGGCCGCGCCGGGCACCAGGTCGGCGCCGTCTCGCGCGGCGTGTTCTTCCCGAAGGTCCGCTCCGACCTCATCCAGTCCGCCGTCGTCGCCGAGCGCATGAAGGCGGGCGCCATCGAGGCGCTCCGCGTCCCCGCCAACCCGCTCGACGTGCTCGCCCAGCAGCTCGTCGCCATGGCCGCCATGGACGAGTGGGACGTGGCCGACCTCCTCGGCCTGGTCCGCCGCGCCGCCCCCTTCGCGACCCTCCCCGACTCCGCCTTCGACGCCGTGCTCGACATGCTCGCGGGCCGCTACCCCTCCGACGCCTTCGCCGAGCTGCGCCCGCGCCTCGTCTGGGACCGCACCGCGGGCACGGTCACCGGCCGCCCCGGCGCCCAGCGCCTCGCCGTCACCTCCGGCGGCACCATCCCCGACCGCGGCCTCTTCGGGGTCTTCCTGACCGGTGCCGCAACGGGCCGCGGCGGCGGCCGCGTCGGCGAACTCGACGAGGAGATGGTCTACGAGTCCCGCGTCGGCGACGTCTTCACCCTCGGCACCTCCTCATGGCGCATCGAGGAGATCACCCGCGACCGCGTCATGGTCACCCCCGCGCCCGGCGTCCCCGGCCGCCTCCCGTTCTGGCACGGCGACGGCCTCGGCCGCCCCCTCGAACTCGGCCGCGCCCTCGGCGCGTTCGTCCGCGAACTCTCCGCGATGGACGACGGCGCCGCGCACGCCCGCCTCGCCGCCGCCGGACTCGACGACTCCGCCGCCCGCAACGCCATCGCCTACCTCGCCGAGCAGCGCGAGGCCACCGGCCTCGTCCCCGACGACCGCACCGTCCTCATCGAGCGCTTCCGCGACGAGACCGGCGACTGGCGCGTGGTGATCCACTCCCCGTTCGGCGCCCAGGTCCACGCCCCCTGGGCCCTCGCCCTCGGCGAGCGCCTCCGCGACCGCCACGGCATCGACCCGCAGCTCATGCACCACGACGACGGCATCGTCCTGCGCCTGCCCGACACCGGCGAGACCGAACCGGACCTCCACGCCGACGACCTCGCCTTCGACCCCGCCGCGATCGGCGACACTGTCACCCGCGCCGTCTCCGGCTCCTCGCTCTTCGCGTCCCGCTTCCGCGAGGCCGCCTCCCGCGCGCTCCTGCTCCCGCACCGCCAGCCCGGCAAGCGCCAGCCCCTCTGGCAGCAGCGCCTCCGCTCCTCCCAGCTCCTCGAAGTCGCCGGGCAGTTCCCCACGTTCCCGATCATCCTCGAAGCCGTCCGCGAAGTCCTGCAGGACGTCTACGACGTCCCCGGCCTCACCGACCTCATGGCCGACCTCCAGGCCCGGGACGTGCGCCTCGTGGAGGTCACCACCGCCGACCCCTCCCCGTTCGCCCGCTCCCTCCTCTTCGGCTACGTCGCCCAGTTCATGTACGAAGGGGACACGCCGCTCGCCGAGCGCCGCGCCGCCGCCCTCTCCCTCGACTCCCGCCTCCTCGCCGACCTCCTCGGCCAAGTCGATCTCCGCGACCTCCTCGACCCCGCCGTCCTCGCCGACGTCGAGGCCGAACTCCAGCGGCGCACCTACCCCGCCCGCGACGCCGAGAGCGTCGCCGACCTCCTGCGCCTCCTCGGCCCCCTCACGACCGCCGAACTCGCCGGACGCGGAGCCGCCCCCGCCTGGGCCGAGTCCCTCGCCGCCGCGGGCCGCGCCATCAGCGTCGACATCGCCGGGCAGACCCACTGGGCCGCAGTCGAAGACGCCGCCCGCCTCCGCGACGCCCTCGGCACCGCGATCCCCGAAGGACTCCCCGCCGCGTTCACCGAACCCGTGCCCGACCCCCTCGGCGACCTCCTCGCCCGCTACGCCCGCACCCACGGCCCCTTCCCCACCGCCGACGCCGCCGCCCGCTTCGGCATCGGCCCCGCCGTCGCCGAACGCGCCCTCCGCGACCTCTCCCTTGTGGAAGGCGAGTTCCGGCCCGGCGGCGAGCACCGCGAATGGTGCGACGCCGCCGTCCTGCGGCGCCTGCGCCGCCGCTCCCTCGCCGCCCTCCGCAAAGAGCTCGAACCCGTCCCGCCCGCCGCGCTCGCCGAGTTCCTGCCGCGCTGGCAGCACGTCGGCGGCAAGTCCACCGAGGACGACCGCCTCGAAGGGATCGACGGCCTCGCCCGCGCCGTCGAGCAGCTCCAAGGCGCCGCCGTCCCCGCCTCCGCACTGGAGTCCCTGGTCCTGCCCTCACGCGTGGCCGACTACCGCCCCGCGATGCTCGACGAGCTCACCTCCTCCGGCGAAGTCCTCTGGGCCGGAACCGGTTCGCTCCCCGGCAACGACGGCTGGATCGCCCTCTACCCGGCCGAGACCGCCCCGCTCCTCCTCCCGCCGCCCGAAGTAGAACCCTCCGGCCTGCACCGCGCCGTCCTCGACGCCCTCGACGGCGGCTACGGGCTCTTCTACCGCCAGCTCGCCGACCGCGTCCGCGAGCACACTGAAGCCTCCGACCCGGATCTCACTGCGGCCCTGTGGGACCTGGCCTGGTCCGGCCGCATCTCGAACGACACGCTCGCGCCGCTCCGCGCCCTCCTCGGCTCGGGCCGCACCGCCGGTGCCACCGCCCACCGGGCCCGCCGCGCGGCCCCGCGCGCCCGATACGGCGGCGGCTGGCGCGACATGCGCCAGGCCCCCGTCAGCGGACCCACCGTCGCCGGACGCTGGTCGCTCCTCCCCGCACCCGAAGCGGACCCGACCGTGCGCGCACACGCGCTCGCCCACACCCTGCTCGACCGGCACGGCGTCGTCACCCGCGGCGCCGTCGCGGCCGAAGGCGTCGAAGGCGGGTTCGCGAAGGTCTACCGGGTCCTGTCGGCCTTCGAGGAGTCCGGGCGGGCCCGCCGCGGCTACGTCGTGGACGGCCTCGGCGCGGCCCAGTTCGCGATGGAGGGCGCCGTCGACCGCCTGCGCGCCATGGCGAACCGCAACGACGGCACCGCCGTGGTCCTCGCCGCCGCCGACCCCGCGAACGCCTACGGCGCGGCCCTGCCCTGGCCCGACGCCGACGGCCACAAGCCCGGCCGCAAGGCCGGGTCGCTCGTGGTCCTCGTCGGCGGCGAACTCGCCCTCTACGTCGAACGCGGCGGCCGGACCATGATCGCCTGGCCCGCGACGGAGGACATGGCGACCGACCCGCGCCTGGGCGCCGCCGTCGCCGCACTCGCCGACGCCGTCAGGGAAGGCCGCACCGGGGCCCTCCACATCGAACGCGTCAACGACGCCTACGCCCCCGGCTCCGCGCTCGCCGCATCGCTCCAAGAGGCGGGCTTCCACGCCACCCCGCAGGGGTTCCGCCTGCGGCCGTTAGGGGAGGAGGAGCAGGAGCTGGTCGCCCCACTCGTCGAGCACCGGCCCGTGCCCGGCGGCCCGCGCCTTCGGGGCCACCTGCGCGAACAGCGCGCGCTGCACCGCGACCTCACCCGTGGCGAGGATGGCGCCCATGGTCGCCAGCAGCGCGGGGCCGTCCCAGCCCGGCAGCGGGAACCGCTCCAGCTCCCATTCCAGGTACTTGTTGTACGGACGCGGCCGCCGGTCCATCGCGAACAGCAGGTCGAGCAGGTACCCGAGGCTCTCGGCGCCGTCGAGGCGCGACGCCAGCGGACGCCCGTCGCGGTCGCTCTTGACCGAGCGGAACATGAGGTTGACGTACCCGTCGAGCCGGTCGGCGGCCAGCGCGTGCGCGGCCTCCTCGCCGAGGACCTGCTTCGCGGCGACGAGGTCGGCGATCCCGCCGTCGAGCCGGTCGAGGACCACGCGGCCGCGGGCCAGCGCGTACCGCTCGTACCCGGGCATTCCCGCCGCGCGGAACCCGCTCAGCGGGACGACCACGAGGTCCAGTACCGGCGACCGGAACCCTTGCAGCGCAAGCAGGTCCGAGTCGGCGCCGTCGGCGGTGACCACCCACAGGTCGTGGTCGGAGTGCTCGGTGACCGTGCCCTCGTGGGCGCGGGACCCGAAGAGCACCAGGCCGACGACCGCGGGGTCGGCGGTCGCGGTGCGGACGAACTCCTCGTACGTCAAGTCGCTCACCGGCTCCACGTTAAAGCGTGGAGCCGGTGGCGCCAACCGGTTTTCACCAGGTGACGGGCAGCTCCGCCACGCCGTAGAAGTTCTGGTCGGTGCGCAGGGGGACCTGCGCGGCCGGGACGGCGAGGCGCAGGCCGGGCATGCGCCGGATCAACCGCTCGAAGGCGATGCGCATCTCGACGCGGGCGAGCTGCTGGCCGAGGCACTGGTGGACGCCGTGGCCGAACGTCATGTGGCCCTTGGCGTCCCCGGCGACGTCGAACACGTCGGGCTCGGCGAAGTGCTCGGGGTCGCGGTTGGCGGTCTGGACCGAGACGGTCATGTACTCGCCGGCCGTGATCTGCTCGCCCTCGAACTCGAAGTCCTCCGCGGCCTGGCGGATGATCCCGGTGTGGATGACGCCGATGTACCGCAGCAGCTCCTCCACGCCGTTCGCCATGAGCTCGGGCCGCTCGCGCAGGAGGTCCCACTGGCCGCGGTTCTCCAGGAGCGCCATCGTGCCGAGCCCGATCATCTTCGCGGTGGTCTCGTGCCCGGCGACGAGCAGGAGCATCGCCATGCCGACGACCTCAGCTTCGGACAGCTCCGGGTCGGCGGCGAGGTCCGAGAGGAGGTCGTCCTGCGGTTCGGCGCGCTTGGACGCGGCGAGTTCGGCGATGAACACCATGATCCGCTCGCTCGCGGCGGCCTTCTCCTCGGCCGTGACGGTCATGGTCATGACGGTGGCCGCGTCGCCGGTGAAGCGGTCCTGGTCGGCGCGGGGCACGCCGAGGAGCTCCGAGATGACCAGGGCGGGAACGGGAAGCGCGAACTCGGCGACGAGGTCCGCGCCGCCGCCCGCCGCCTCCAGCGCGTCGAGGCGCTCCTCCACGATCTCGGCGACGCGCGGTTCGAGCAGCCGCATGCGGCGGACGGTGAAGACGCCGGTGAGCTTGCGGCGCAGGCGGGTGTGGTCCGCGCCGTCCATCTCGATGAACATTCCGGGCGTGACGGGAAGGGGCCCTTCGTAGTCGCCGAGCGCCTCGATCTGCGGCATCGGGATCGGGACCTTGATCGGGGCGTGCAGCTGCGACCTGAACCGGGTGTCGGCCAGGACTTTGCGGCCCAGCCGGTGGTCGGTGACGATCCACCCGAGGGTGCCGTCGGGGTGGTAGCGCAGGCGCCGCAGCGGGGCCTCCCGGTGGAGGGCCATGAGCGCGGCGGGCGGGTCGTATCGGGTCTCGCGGTCGAGCGGGATGCCGTAGGGGACGGTGTCGTTCACGGGGTCTCCAGGTGATGCGTCGGTGCGTTTCCACGTATAAACATAATATACGTATACGTGGTCGCGCAAGCCCGCCCGGAACCCGGCGAGCAGGGGCCGATGTGACCCCGGGCACCAGCGGTCACATCAGCGCGCGCGCATCCGTCATGGCAGTGAATCCAACGAACACCTAAGGAGCACACCATGGAAGCCCGCATCGACTACTACGCGAACCCCGTCGGCGCCAAGTTCGCGAAGCACCTCACCTCCGCGGCGCGGTCGCTCGAAGCCGCCCTGCCCGAGGGCATCGGCGGCCTCGTGACCATCCGCGCCAGCCAGATCAACGGCTGCGGCGTGTGCCTCGACATGCACACCAAGGACGCCGTCCACGCCGGGGAGACCGCCGTCCGCGTCGCCCTCGTCGGCGCCTGGCGCGACGCCGTGGTCTACACCGAGGCCGAGAAGGCCGCGCTGGCGCTCACCGAGGCGGGCACGCGCCTCGCCGACGGCGCCGGCGTCCCCGAGGACGTCTGGGCCGACGCGCGCAAGCACTTCGACGACGACGAGCTCGCCGCCCTGGTCTCGCTCATCGCCTCGATCAACGCCTACAACCGCCTGAACGCCATCACCCAGACCCCGGCCGGGAACTACACGCCCGGCCAGTGGGGCTAGACCCCCCTGGACGCCGCCGGGCCGGGCTCGACCGAGTCCGCGCCCGGCCGCCCGCGGTCGCATAGGATCGGCCGCATGAGCACAGCGCTGGTCATCGGGTTGGGCGACATGGGGGAGCGGATCGCCGCGGGCCTCGCCGCGAGCGGCCTCGTGCGCCGCCTCGTCATCGCCAGCCGCTCCGAACGCAACGTCCACCAGGCGGCGGCGGTGATCGCCAGCGCCGCCGACTGCCTCGTGGAGGCCGCGCCGCTCGACGCGACGCGCCTCGACGACGTGGCCGCGCTCCTGGACCGGGTCAGGCCCGACGTGGTCGTCCAGTGCGCCTCGCTGCGCAGCCCGTGGGGCCTCGCCGAGCGCGCCGATCCCGCCGCGAACGCGGTCGTGGCCGCCGGGCTCGCCCTGCGCCTGCCGTACCAGGTTCCCGTGGTGCTCAACGTGATGCGCGCGGCCAAGCAGGTCGGCCTGACCGCGCCGGTCGCGAACCTGTCGATCCCCGACGTGACCGGCCCGGTCCTGGAGCGCGTCGGCTTCGCGCCCGCGCTGGGCCTCGGGAACGCCGGGATGATGCAGCGCCGGGCGAGCGCCGCGCTCCGCGCCGAGGCGGGCGGGGGCGTGCCGCCGCTGGTCCGCGTGGTCGCCCACCACTCGCAGCTCACCGGCGTCATGACCTCCGAGGACCCCGGCCCCGACGACCGGTGCCGCGTGTACCTCGGGGAGGACGGCCGCCGCGAGGACGCCCTCGCGTACCGGGCGCCCGCGATCGACGCGGGCCTGCGCTGGAACTTCCTCACCGCCGCCGTCGCGCTCCCGGTGATCGAGGCGCTGCTGCCGGACTCGAAGGTGCTGCGCTGGTCGGTGCCCTCCCCGGGCGGCCTGCCCGGCGGGTACCCCGTCAAGATCAGCAGCGGAGCCGTCGAACTCGACCTGCCGCCGGGCACGTCCCTTGAGGATGCAGTGGCGTTCAACGAGCGGATGGCCCGCGCCGACGGCGTCGAGCGCATCGACCCGGACGGGACCGTCCACTTCACCGACGCGGCCCGCGAGGCGGTCGCCGACCTGGCGCCCGACCTCGCCGAGCCGCTGCCGCTCGCCGACATGGACGCCCGCGGCGCGCTCCTGGACGAGGTCCTGGGTCTGTAGCCTACGATCCCCCGCAACCGGTCAACCGGTTGGTCAGTATGGTGGAGCGTGGTGCCGTACACGCCCCCGCTGTCGGCCCGAAGCTGCTGAGAGGAACGCGCATGAGCAGGCTCGACGGGAAGACCGCCCTCATCACCGGAGCGGCCAACGGGATCGGGTACGCCGTCGCGGCCCGGTTCGCGGCCGAAGGCGCCCGCGTGGTGATCGCCGACCGCGACGCCGAAGCCGCCGAGAAGGCGGCGACGCGCATCGGCGACCGGGCCCGCGCGGTCACCGTGGACATCGCCGACGAGGCCGCCGTCTCGGCCGCGTTCGCAGACCTCGCCGCGAGCGGCTGGGCTCCCGACACGGTGGTCGCCAACGCCGCGGTGCAGCTGTTCGGCCAGGACGCGCAGGTCGCCGAGCTCGACGTGGCCGTGTGGCGCCGCACGATCGACGTCAACCTGACGGGCACGTTCCTCACTGTCAAGCACGCCGTCAGGTCGATGCTGAAATACGGCGGCGGCTCGATCATCCTCACCGGCAGCCCGACCGGGCTCAGCGGTGAAGGCAACGAGTTCGCCGCGTACAGCACCTCCAAGGCCGGCATCCACGGCCTCACCCGCACCACCGCGGCCGCCTACGCCGCCAACGGCATCCGCGTCAACACCGTGGTCCCCGCCTACACCGAGACCGGCCTGACCGCGACCATCGCCGACGACCCCGAGTCCCGCGCGGCGATCGTCGGCCGCATCCCCCTCGGCCGCCCCGGCACGCCCGCCGACGTGGAGGGGATCATGGTGTTCCTCGCCAGCGACGAGGGCGCGTTCGCCACCGGCAGCCTGTTCGCCGTCGACGGCGGCATGACGGGGATCTGACATGGCGACCTGGAGGACCGAGTCCGCGACCTGGGGCGCCGGCCCCTGGTCGATCGAGCATCGCGGCGCCGAACTCGCCGGCATCGCGTTCGAGGGCCGCACGGTGCTCCGCAGCGTCCGGGCCATTGCCCGCGACCGCGACTGGAACACCCCCGCCTGGGACGTCTCGCTCCTGGACGACGCCGAGGAGCTGCGCCTCGGCCTGCGCTGGGGCCCGCTCGCCGGGACCCTCACCGCCCGAGTCCAGGACAGGGCCCTCGTCGTCGACCTCGACCTGCAAGCGTCCGCACCGTTCCTGACCAACCGCACCGGGCTCGTCGCGCTCCACCCGCCGCGCCTGGCCGGGACCGCCCTGCGCGCCAGGCACTCCGACGGGTCCGAAGAGGACACGTGGTTCCCGGCCGCGATCAGCCCGCATCAGCCCGTCCTCGACATCGCCGCCCTCGCGTGGGAGCACGACGGCCTCGCCGTGGACCTCGCGTTCGGCGGCGACGTGTTCGAGATGGAGGACCAGCGCAACTGGACCGACGCCTCCTACAAGACCTACTCCCGGCCCCTCGCGCTCCCGTTCCCGTACGAGCTCGCCGCGGGAAGCCGTGTGCGCCAGTCGATCACCGTCACCGCCGAGGCCCACCGCCCGGCCGCGCCGGTCCCGGACGCGCCGCGCGTCGAGCTCGTCCCCGGCGGCCTGTTCCCGGAGATCTCGCTCGGCGCCGCGACCGCGCCCTCCTCCGAGACCGACCCCGCCCCCGACGTGGCCCCGCTCGGCGGCACCGTCCTCGTGGAGGTCGACCTCCGCGCCCCGAACTGGCCCGCCGCCCTCGACCGCGCCGCGGTCGCGGGGCTCCCGCTGGACGTGCGCGCCGTCGTCCCCAGGTCCGGCGCGAACCTCACCGCCTTCGCGGAGTTCCTCGCGCCCCTGCCGATCGCGCGCATCGGCGCGTTCGACCCCGACACCCACGTCACGGACGCGCCCGCCCTCGACACCCTCCAAGCGGCCCTCGCCCGCGCCGGGCTGCACCCGCCGCTCGTCGGCGGCTCGCGGGCGCACTTCACCGAGCTGAACCGGAACCTCGCGGCGATCCCCGACGCCGCCGAGGTGATCGCGTTCGCCACCACGCCCCTGTTCCACGACACCAGCACCGAGCAGCTCCTCGAATCGGTCGCCATGCAGCGCTTGGCCGCCCGCCAGGCGGTCGCCGAGAGCGGCGGCCGGATGGTCCTCGTCGGGCCGGTCACGCTGCGGCCCCGGTTCAACAACGTCACCGCTGACGCGCCGCTCATGTCGACCCGGGTAGACCTCGCCGACGGCTACGGGGCCGAGTTCACCGGCGCCGCCGACCCGCGCCAGCGCGACGACCCGCTGGCGGCGTGGACGATCGCCGCGGCCGCGGCCCTCGCCGTGCCCGGCGTCGCGGGCCTCTCGTGGTTCGAGGAGTGGGGCCCGCGCGGCATCCGCTCGGCCGCGGGCGACGACCACCCGGTGGCGGCCGTCCTGGAGACACTGGACGAGATGTCGGCGGGGGAGCTGCTGTGGGCCGAGCGCCCGGACGAGCACCTGTGGGCCTTGGGCTCCCGCGCCGGGGGCCGCGTCCGGATCGCGGCCGCGAACCTGGACCGCCGCCCGCGCTCCTTCACCGTCGCCGCGGGGGACGAGGAGTTCCGGCTGATCCTCGGCCCGCTCGGCTGGGCCGTCATCGACTAGGGCGCGGCGGTCGAGTCCCGCACGATCAGTTCGGGTTCCATGGCGTCCTGCGCGACCGCCCCGGCGCCGGTGATCCGCTCGTGGAGCATCCGGAACGCGTCAGCGCCGACGGCGCGGAAGTCCAGGCGCATGGTCGTCAGCGGGGGCGGGAAGTAGGCGGCCGAGGGCATGTCGTCCACGCCGACGATCGAGTAGTCCTCGGGCGCATGGAGTCCCCGCGCGGTCATGGCGTTCATGAACCCGAGGGCGATCTCGTCGTTGGCGGCGAACACGGCCGTGAACTCGCGCGGGTCCGCGGCGCTCGCCGCGAGGAACCCCGAGACCGCGGTCCAGTCGGGCGCGCCCGCGGCCACGAGCGCGGGCAGGCCCGCCTCGTCCACCGCGGCCCGATACCCGCGCTCGCGCTCGAACGCCTCGTTCCGGTTCGCCGGTCCCGCGGCGTGCAGGATCTTCTTGTGCCCCAGCGCGATCAAGTGCTCGGTCGCGGTCCTGGCCGCCTCGAACGAGTGCGTGGTGGCCGACGCCTCCGGTGAGTGCGGCCGCTCGGAGACCGTCAGGACCGGTATCCCGGCGTCGAGTTCGGCCACGATCTGGTCGGTGCCCTGCACGGGGGTGGACACCAGGATGCCGTCTGCGGGGATTGACAGGAAGTGCTCCAGGGCCCGCCGCACCTCGCCGCGCCAGCCGTCCGCTTCGAAGTCCAGGTCCAGCTGCGCGATCAGGAGCGTGTACCCGACCTTCCGGGCCGCCTCGCTGAGCCCTGTCAGCACGCCTGAGCTGCCGTAGTTCAAGGGCCCCATGGTGAGCACGCCCACCGCGTTCGACCGCCGCGCGCGCAGGTTCCGCGCGGACTGGTTGGGCCGGTAGCCCAGCTCCTCGATCGCGGCGGCGATGAGCGCCCGCGTCTCGGCGCCGACGTAGCCGACGCCGGTGAAGTAGCGGGAGACGGTCTGCGTGGACACGCCGACCTTCCGTGCCACGTCGGCCATGCTCGGGCGGCGCGCCGCCCCTGGTTGCCTCGTCATCGGGCGTGTTCGACCTGCCTCTGTTGCGCAATCGTGATGAGCGGTTCGGGATTGGTCCCATCGTATAGGTTTACGTTCACCTATCTCGTGGGTTATGGTTCACCCAATTGGTCAACCGGTTGTGGGCTTGACCTCAGCACACCGACGAGGAGGTCGACCGTGACCCTGATCCCCGACGCCGCGGGACGCGAGTACGACGTGCGGCACTGGAGGCTCGGTTCCGTTCCCTGGCAGGCGATCCAGCCCGCCCCCGGACCGCGCGCCCGGGTCATCGTGGACAACGACTTCGCGGGCGACCCCGACGACCTGTACCACCTGGTCCACCAGATCCTCTCGCCCAACACCGAGATCCGCGCCGTCGTCGGCTCCCGCCTGCGCGACGGCGACGTGTTCGACACGAGCGGCCGCACCGCCGCCAACGCCGTGCTCGTCGCCCGCGACGTCTTCGCCCGCATGGGACTCGACTCCACCGAGGTCATCCACCAGGGCTCCAATGAGGCCCTCGCCGACCGCGCCACCCCGCGGCCCTCGGCCGCCGTCGACGCGATCGTCGCCGAGGCCATGCGCGAGGACACCGACACCCCGCTGTTCTACCTCGCCGGAGGCGGCCTCACCGACCTCGCCTCCGCGTACCTCACCGAACCCCGGATCGCCGAGCGGCTCACCGTGGTCTGGATCGGCGGCCTCGAACACGAGGGCCTCGCCGACCCGCCGCCGAACGCGATGCCGATCGAGTACAACCTGCTCATCGACGTCACCGCCGGGCAGGTCGTCTTCAACGACTCCGACCTGGACGTCTGGCAGGTCCCGCGCGACGTCTACCGCCAGTGCCTCGTCTCCGACGCCGAACTGCGCCTCCGCGTCGCCGCCGCGGGGCCCCTCGGCCGCTACCTCTACGACGAGCTCGCCACCGTGGTCCGGGGCGTCACCGAGCACCGCGGCACCGCCCCCGGCGAGTCCTACGCGCTCGGCGACTCGCCCCTGGTCCTGCTCACCGCCCTGCGGTCCCTCTTCGAGGCCGCGCCCTCCTCCAGCCGCCACACCACGATCCCCACGCCGTCCCTCCAGGACGACGGCACCTACCTCGCCGTCCCGGGCGCGCGCCCGCTGCGCGTCTACACCTGGGTCGACACCCGCCTCATGTTCGAGGACTTCCACCTGAAACTCCGCGAGTTCAGCCGCTGGTCCGGCGCGAGCGACTGAACCCCTCCACCCCCGACCACCAGTCGAGAACGGATGCAACGATGCAGCACACTCGATCCCTCGCGGCCCTCGCCGCGGCAACCGCCCTCGTCGCCACCGGCTGCTCCGGCGGCGCCGAGGACGACCCGAACACGCTCACCCTCTGGATGTCCACGCAGGAGTCCAACCAGGCGGACGCCATGAACGCCCTCATCGACGCGTTCGAGGACGCCAACCCCGGCGTCACCGTCGAACTCGAACAGCGCGCCGTCGACCAGCACAAGGAGGCCATGCGCCAGGTCGCCGGCACCGACTCCGGGCCCGACCTCTACTGGTACTGGGAGGGACCCGGCCTCGGCGGCGAACTCGTGGACGCCGGGATGAGCCTCGACCTCACCGAGTACTACGGCCAGTACGGCTGGGAGGACCGGTTCCTGCCCGCCGCGCTCTCCAACGTCACCCAGTACGGCGGCTTCCACGGCGTCCCCTGGACCGTCCAGGGCGAGGCGGTCTACTACAACAAGGCCCTCTTCGAGCAGGCCGGGATCACCGCCCTGCCCACCACCTACGACGAGCTGACCGCCGCCGCGGCCGCCCTCGCCGCGCAGGGGATCACCCCGATCGAGTTCGGCGGCACCGTCAACTGGGACGCTATGCGCCTCCTCGACTCCCTCGTGGAGACCGAGTGCGGCGCGGCCGTCGCCGACGAGCTGAACACCGGCGACGGCGACTGGGGTGCCGAACCCTGCGTCACCGCCGCCTTCACCGAGTTCAAGACCTGGGGCGACGCCTACTTCAACGACGGCTACATGGGCATCAGCGCCGACGACGCCGCCCAGCTGTTCTTCACCGGCGAGGCCGCCATGTCCCTCGAAGGCACCTGGTACGCCGCGCAGGCCACCGCCAACGGCATGGACCCCGAGGACGTCGGCGTCTTCCTGTTCCCCACCGGCACCGGCCGCATGTACGGCTTCGGCGAGGGCTTCTACATCAACGCCATGTCCCCGCGCGCCGACAAGGCCGCCGAGTTCCTCGACTTCATCACCTCCGAAGCGGGACTCGCCATCGCGGGCGCCAACTGGGGCGTCATGCCCGTCAACCGGAACGTCCCCGTCGACGACACGAACCCCTTGAACGCCGCCTGGTCCGACCTCTTCGCCGCCACCGACGGCATGTACGTCAACAACGACCAGAACTTCTCCACCGCCGCCACCACCGAGTACTGGCGCATCCAGAACTCCGTGCTCACCGGCGACATCGACCCGGCCGACGCGGGCGCCGAGTTCCAGACCTTCCGCGACGCCCAAGGCTGAGACCCCCGCCCCGGCCCGCCGAGTGCGGGCCGGGGCCCGGGCCTCCACGAAGGAGCTGCCAATGGCCACCGCCCCCGCGCGCCCCGCCCGGCGCCGCACCGCCCCCGCGCACCGCCGCCTCGCCACCGCCCTGCCGTACCTGGTCCCCGCGCTCGTCCTCTACGGCTGGTTCCTCGCCTACCCCATGGCCGACGCCGTCAGGCTCTCCTTCTTCGAGTGGTCCGGGTTCCGCACCGAGCAGCCCGCCTGGGTCGGCCTCGACAACTACGTCCGGCTGTTCACACAGGACGCCGTCTTTTGGACCGCCCTGCGCAACTCCGTCATCTGGGTCGGCCTGTCCCTCCTCGTGCCCACCGCC
Source organism: Glycomyces sp. NPDC047010 (assembly GCF_040644205.1). Classification (NCBI taxonomy): domain Bacteria; kingdom Bacillati; phylum Actinomycetota; class Actinomycetes; order Glycomycetales; family Glycomycetaceae; genus Glycomyces; species Glycomyces sp. NPDC047010. The sequence goes on from NZ_JBEYVY010000009.1 coordinate 255,668, forward strand.
ATCGGGCTCCTCCTGGCCCTCGGCCTCAACCGCCGCATCGCCGGACGCAACCTCATGCGCGCCGTCTTCTACATCCCCGCGGTCTTCGCGTCCATCACCGTCGCCGCCATGTGGCGGTGGATCTACAACCCCACGCTCGGCTTCGTCAACCAGGCCCTCGACGCCGTCGGCCTCGGCTCCTGGGCCCAGTCCTGGCTCGGCGACCCCGAGTTCGCGCTCGGCTCGATCTTCGCCGCCAGCGTCTGGCAGGGCGTCGGCTTCAGCATGGTCCTGTTCCTCGCCGGACTCCAGACCGTGCCCGCCGAGCTCATGGAGGCCGCCCGCATCGACGGGGCCAACACCTGGCAGCGGTTCCGCAACGTCACCCTCCCGTGCCTGCGCCCCACCACCGTCGTGGTCGTCGTGCTCGCCATCATCAACGCCCTCAAAGTCTTCGACCTCGTCGTCGGCATGACCGGCGGCGGCCCCGCCCAGTCCACGCAGGTCCTCGCCCTGTGGTCCTACACCCAGTCGTTCACCAACCACGAGTTCGGCATGGGCGGCGCCGTCGCCACCGTGCTCCTGATCGTCACCCTGGCCCTCGTCATCCCCTACATGGCGTGGTCCATGAAGGAGGACCGATGACCGCCCCCGCCGCGCGCCCGCCCCGCGACTACGTCGGCATCGGCCTCTGGGCCGCCCTCGCGGTCACCGCGCTCCTGTGGTTCCTCCCGCTCTACCTCATGTTCGCCACCTCGGTGAAGAGCCTCCCGGACCTGAACGCCTCCCCGATGTGGGCCCTGCCCGAGACCTGGGAGTGGGCCAACTACCCGCGCGCGATCGACACCGGCGACTTCTGGACCACCGCCGGGAACAGCCTCCTCATCGCCGCGGTCAAGGTCCCGCTCGGCCTCCTCGTCGCCACCGCCGCCGCGTTCGCCCTGGCCCGCATCCGCTTCCGCGGCGCCCGCGTGCTCCTCGCCGTCATCGCGGTCGGCTCCATGGTCCCCGTCCAGATCGGACTCGGGCCCCTCTTCGGCACCATGCTCGGCCTCGGCCTGCTCGACTCCCGGCTGGGCCTGATCCTGCCCTACCTCGCGTTCGGCATCCCGTACCAGATCTTCGTCATGTACGGCTTCTTCCGCGGCGTCCCCGACGAGCTCGAAGAGGCCGCCCGCATCGACGGCGCCTCCACCTTCCGCGTCTTCCGGCAGGTGATCCTCCCGCTCGCGAAGCCCGCGCTGGCCGCCCTGTTCGTCCTCGACTTCGTGGCGACCTGGAACGAGTACGCCATGGCGACCACCCTGCTGCGCACCCAGGGCAACTGGACGATCCCCCTGGCCGTCCAGAGCTTCTCGACCCAGCACGGCACCGACTACGGCGCGATGAACGCCTTCATCTTCATGTCCGCCGTCCCCGTGCTCCTCGTGTACCTGCTGTTCCAGCGGTACTTCGTCCAAGGCGCCCTCGCGGGGGCCGTCAAGGGCTGATCCCCGGCGGGCCCGCGGCCCACTTCCCCGAGAAGCCGGATAGATCCTGCGCGAGACCCCATACTGAGGTGGTTTCGCAGGTGGAAGGGGAGGTGGGCGGCATGCGCGCGTTGACGGTGGAGCCCGGCGTCAAGGGGTCGCTGGAGCTGGGGGAGATGGACGAGCCGGTGCCCGGCGAAGGGGAGCTGCTCGTCGACGCCGTCGCGCTCGGCGTGTGCGGCACCGACCGGGAGCTGGCCGACGGCGAGTACGGCTGGGCCCCGCCGGGGGCCGACCGGCTCGTCATCGGGCACGAGTCCCTCGGGCGGGTCCGCGAGGCCCCCGCGGGCAGCGGCTTCGCACCCGGGGACCTCGTGGTCGGCGTGGTCCGCCGCCCCGACCCCGAGCCGTGCGGCGCGTGCGCGCGCGGCCTGTTCGACAACTGCCGCAACGGGAACTACACCGAGCGGGGCATCAAGGAGATCCACGGCTACGCCAGCGAGGTGTGGACCGTGGAGGCCGACTACGCCGTGAAGCTGGACCCGTCGCTCGCCGACGTCGGGGTGCTCCTGGAGCCGATGAGCGTGCTCGTCAAGGCGTGGGAGCAGATCGACAAGGTCGGCGGGCGCTCGTGGTTCGACCCGCAGTCGGTGCTCGTCACCGGCGCCGGGCCGATCGGGCTGCTGGCCGCGATGATCGGGGCGCAGCGCGGGCTCGACGTCCACGTGCTCGACCGCGCCCCCGACGGCGCGAAGCCGGAGCTCGTGGAGGCGCTGGGCGCGACCTACCACTACGAGGGCTTCCCGAAGGCGATCGAGGCGGTCGTCCCCGACATCGTCGTGGAGGCCACCGGCGCCGAGGCGCTCGTGTTCGACGCGATGGCCGCCACGGGGAACTTCGGCGTCACCTGCCTGACGGGCGTCTCGCCCGCGGGGCGGCGCATGAACGTCGACGCGGGGAGCCTCAACCGGGACATCGTCCTGGAGAACGACGTGGTCGTGGGCTCGGTCAACGCGAACCTCGGCCACTGCGCGCGGGCCGCGGAGGTCCTCGCCGAGTCCGACCGCGACTGGCTCCGGCGCCTCATCACCAAGCGGGTGCCGTTCGCGGACTACCAGGACGCCTTCCACGCCGGGTCGGGCGAAGTGAAGGTCGTCATCGACATCGAGGGCGCCTGACGGGAACCCGCAGGCGGGGCGGGGCTCGGGCCCCGCCCCGCTCCGCATCGGCCCGCTTACGGGATTGCCTGTCGCCCGGCAGGTCCGTACGATCGGAGCCATGCATAAGAAAGCGCTTGCTCAAGGCGCAGTATTGCTCGACTGCTCCCATCCCGCCCGCTCCGTCATCCGCCTCCTCGCCCGCCGCCCCTGGCGGCTGACCGCGGCGTTCGCCGCGTTCGCGGTCAAGGAGGTCCCGCTGTGGTTCCTCCCGGTCGTGACCGCCGCGATCATCGACCTGGTCTCCTCCGGCGGTTCGGTCGGCGCGGTCCTCGGCTGGCTCGCCGTCGCCGTGGCCCTCCTCGTCCAGAACTACCCCAACCACATCGTGTACACCCGCAACTTCATGACCGTCGTGCGCGACACCGGCGCCGACCTGCGCAACGGGCTCGCCGCGCGCCTCCAGAGCCTCTCGATCGGCTACTACACGCGCACGAGCGCCTCGATCGTCCAGAACAAGGTCGTGCGCGACGTCGAGAACGTCGAGCAGATGCTCCAGCAGATGACCCACCCGCTGCTGTCGTCCATAATGGTCCTCGCGGGGGCGATCACCATGACCGCCATCGCAGTGCCGCAGTTCCTGCCGATCTACGCGCTCACCGTCCCCATCGCGATCGGCCTGCGCGCGGCCCTGAAGCGCCGCTCGCGCGCCCGCAACGAGCGGTTCCGCCGCGAGATGGAGGGCTTCGCCGCGCGCGTCGGCGAGATGGCCTCGCTCATCCCCGTCACCCGCGCGCACGGCCTGGAGCAGACCGCGGTCTCGCGCGTCGCCTCCGGCGCCGACGGCGTGCGCCGCGCCGGCCTCCACCTCGACATGCTCAACGGCCACGTCGCCTCGATCTCCTGGGTGACCATGCAGATCCTCGGCGTCGGCTGCCTCGGCCTCGCCGCGGTCTTCGCGATCACCGGGTTCCTGCCGATCACGCCCGGCGAGGTCGTGCTCCTGTCCACGTACTTCGCACTGTTGACGCAGGGCCTCACGAACCTGCTCATGCTCATCCCGATCGGCGCGCGCGGCATGGAGTCGGTGCGCTCGATCGCCGAGGTCCTCCAGGACCCCGACATCGAGCAGAACGAGGGCAAGCGCGCCGTCCCCGCCGTGGAGGGCCGCCTCGTCCTCGACCGCGTCTCGCACCGCTACGAGGGCGCCGACTCCGAAGCGGTGCAGGACGTCTCGCTCGACATCGCGGCGGGCACCACGGTCGCGTTCGTCGGCTCCTCCGGCTCGGGCAAGTCCACGCTGCTCAACCTGGTCCTCGGGTTCGTGCGGCCCACGTCGGGCCGCATCCTCCTGGACGGCACCGACATGCAGGAGCTCGACCTGCGCACGGCGCGGCGCTTCACCTCGGTGGTGCCGCAGGAGTCGGTCCTGTTCGAGGGCACGATCCGCGAGAACGTCGGGTACGGCATGGACGCCGACGAGGTCCGGATCACCGCGGCCCTCAAGGACGCCAACGCCTGGGAGTTCGTGCGCGACCTCCCCGAGGGCCTCGACACGGTCGTGGGCGAGCGCGGCGCCCGCCTCTCCGGCGGCCAGCGCCAGCGCCTCGCCATCGCCCGCGCCCTCGTGCGCGACCCGCGCATCCTGCTTCTGGACGAGGCCACCTCCGCGCTCGACCCGGAAGCGGAGGAACTCGTCAAGGAGGCCCTGGGCCGCCTCATGCGCGGCCGCACCACCCTGGTTGTGGCCCACCGCCTCTCGACGATCCGCCAGGCCGACGTCATCGTGGTCCTCGACCGCGGCCGCATCGCCGAGCAGGGCTCCCACGCGGAACTCCTCGACGCCTCGGGCCGCTACGCGAGGATGCACCTGACGCAGACCGGCGCGCGCTGAGTCAGACGCTCAGTTCGACCACGGTCCGGTGCGACTTCGGGAAGACCCGTCCGGCCAGGGCGCGGTCGAGCCCGGGGACGTTCAGGGCCTTGAACCCCCAGCGGCGCATGACGAGTCGCGCCTGCGAGGTGGGGAGGAACCACTCGGTGATGCGGTCGCGCGCCGACTCCTGCACGCCGGTCGCGACCGGCCGCCACCGCCGCTCGTAGTCGGCGACGCCCTCCGCGGGCGTCGCCGACCGCTGGAGTCGTTCGGCGAGGAGGTACGCGCCCGCGACGCCGAGCGAGGCCCCTTGCCCGGCGATGAGGGAGACGGTGTGGGCGGCGTCGCCGATGAGGACGGTCCGGCCGCTGGTCCATTGCGGCAGGTCGATCTGGGCGACCTGGTCGTAGTAGACCTCGCGGGGCTCGGGGCACTGCGCCAGGGCCCGGTCGGCGAGGTCGCCCATGCCCGCGTACGCGCGGCGGACGGCCTCCCGCGGGTCGGCGGGCAGCGGGTCGCCGGTGCGGTGGACGGTGAAGACCGCGACGCGGTCGTCGCCGAGGCCGTAGAAGCCCATCTGGCGGCTGAGGGTCTCGGTGAGGACGAACCTGCCCCGGACCTCCTCGTGCATCCGCGGGTCGGTGAACACGTAGGCGCTGGTGTGCATCCCGAGGTCGCGCAGGTACTCCGCTTCGGCTCCGAAGGCGAGGGAGCGGACGCGGGAGTGGACGCCGTCGGCGCCGACGACGAGGTCGGCGTCCACGGCGGTGCCGTCGGAGAGGAGCGCCTTGTCGTCGTCGATCGCGTCGACCGTGGTGCCGTACCGGATGTCGAGTCCGGCGGGCAGGGATTCGCGGAGCATCCGTTCGAGGGCGGGCCGCATGACGCTGGCGATCCGGCCGCCGAGGGCCCGGGCGAACAGGCGGTAGTCGACGCTGACGGTGGTGCGGCCGTGTCCGTCGATGTACTGGAACTCGTCCACGGGGCTGGCGGCGCGGCGCAGTGCCGGTTCGAGGCCCATGGCGGTGACGGCCTCGAAGCCGGGGCCGAAGAAGTCGATCATGTAGCCCTGGCTGCGGGGGCCGGGCGCGTTGTCGACGAGGAGGACCTCCCAGCCGTGGTGGTGGAGGCGGTTGGCGAGGGCGAGTCCGGCGATGCCGGCGCCGCAGATCAGCGCTTTCATGCGGGTGCTCCAGGTGTGTCGGTGACCCGGCGCAGCAGCGGCGCGATGGACGCGGCCGAGAGCGCCGGGTCGAGGCCCTTGTGGAGGAGGAAGCCGTCGAAGACGGCCATGACGAGGACGGCGGCGGCTTCGGGCGCCGGGTGGCCCGTGCGGGCGAGCGCGGCGGCGACGCCGCCGCGGAACCGGTGTACGAGCGCCTGCATCCGCTCGTGCAGGACGGGGTCGCGGGTGGCGGCGAGGTACGCCTCGATGAACAGGAGCGAGGCCGGGTCGGCCCCGGTGTAGCGGTCGAGCTCGGCGAGCATCGCGTCGACGGCGTCGGCCGGGTCGTCGGTCGCCGTAAGGAGTTCGGCGGTGCCCGCGAGCATCCCTTCCATGGCCTCCAGGGCGGCCTGGCGCAAGAGGGCCTGGAGCGACTCGAAGTGGTAGTGGACGAGGCCGGGCCGCATGTCCGCCCGTTCGGCGAGGACGCGGGTGCTCACGGCGTTCCAGCCGATCTCGCCGATGAGCTCCCCGGCCGCGGCGAGGAGCTTCGTGCGCGCGGCCGTGCCGCGCTCGGCGTTGGTCGGGCCCGCCATGATGTCTCTCCTTGGTCGATCGTCTTGGACGTTCGACCAATCATAGCGCGGCCCGACCTGGTGCCGTCAAATGCGGTTCTTCCGGCCCCCGGTGCGGCCCGTCATGGCGGCCGGGATCGCCGTCGAGGAGCGGTAGAACTTGACGGGGCTGCTGCTCACGGCCTCCTTGTAGGCCACGGCCGCGCGGCCCTTGAGGTACCAGCGGCTCGGGGTGTCGTCGGGGTGGGTGAACTGGACGACGGCGTCCTTGCGTCCGAGGGAGACCGGCTGGTGGATGTAGCCGAAGCGGAACGGCTTGGGCTCCTTGCCCTTCAGCTGGCGGACGATGGATTCGGCGGTGTGGGCGCCCGAGGGGATGCCGCTCTGGCAGGTGCCGTGGATGACCCCGTACGCCTGGCGGATCGCGGCGGCGTCGCCGATCGCGTAGACCTCCGGGTGCGAGACGGAGCGGAGGGTCGCGTCGACCACGACGCGGCCGTGCGCGTCGGTCTCGATCCCGGCCTCCGCCGCGAGCGGGGCGGTGCGGACGCCGGTGGTCCACAGCGTGACGTCGCTGGGGAGCAGTTCGCCGCCTTCGAGTTCCACCGCGTCCGGGTGGACCCGGGCCACGGTGACGCCGGTGCGGACCTCGATGCCGAGGCGGTCGAGCGCGGCCGCGAGGTGCGCGCGGGCCTTGGCGCCCATCATCGCGCCGGGCTCGCCACGGCTGAGGAGCCGCACGTGCAGGTCCGGGTGGGCCTCGGCCGCCTCGGTGGCCGCCTCGATGCCGGTGAGGCCGGCCCCGGCGACGGTGAACGTGCCGGTCGAGTTGTCGCGCAGCGCGAGTGCGAGCTTCGGGTCGTCGATGGTGAAGGCGTTCGGGACGGCGGGCGTGCTCGACCCGAGCGCGTAGACGAGCGTGTCGTAGGGGAGTTCCCGGCCGTCGTCCAGGACGACCCGGCGGCCGTCGGTGTCGATCGCGGCGGCCCGGCCCTTGACGAACCGGACGCCCGCGGGCTCGACCAGGACGGGGATGCGGAAGTCGGCGAGCTCGCGGCCCGCGGCGGCCTGGTGCTGGCGCAGGCGCTCGTTGAAGCGCTCGACCGGGTTGAGGATGGTGACGCGGGCGGCCTTGGTGCGGCGGGCGACGCCGACGGCCGCCATCATGCCGGTGTACCCGGCGCCGATGATGAGGATGTCGTTCATGCCCCAAGGACGGGCGCCGCGGCCCGGACGTGAGGTGCAGTGACCTACTTCACAGTGCGCCGAGCTTCTCGGGGTTGCTGACGAGGTGGATCTCCTCGATCGCGCCGTCCACCAGGTACAGCATGACGACCGCCGCCGCGACGCCGCCGGAGCGCACCACGACCGCCGGGCCGCCGTTGACCTCCTCGAACGCGATGCTCGGGTCCTCGGGCATCCGCCGCGTGAACGAGATGAGCGCGTTCGCCACCAGCTCCATGCCGGTGAGCGCCCGCCGCGGCGCCGGGGCCAGGCCGCCGCCGTCGCACACGAGCACCACGTCGGGTGCGAGCGCGCCCAGGAGCGCCGCGAGGTCCCCGCCCGCGCACGCCTCCATGAACGACGCGGTCGCGCGCCGCCGGGTCGCCTCGTCGGTGTCGTACCTGCGGCGCTTGGACTCCACGTGCTCGCGGGCCCGCATCGCGGTCTGCCGCACCGACGCCTCGCTGCGGTCCACGATGCGCGCGATCTCGGCGTGCGAGTACCCGAACGCCTCCCGCAGCACGAACACGGCCCGCTCCAGCGGCGAGAGCGCCTCCAGGACCAGCAGCATCGCCGACGACACGGTGTCGCCGAGCGCCAACCGGTCCGAGGCGTCGCCCTCCGCGGGCGCCGGCTCGGGCAGCCACGGCCCCACATAGGACTCGCGCTTGGCCTTGGCGCTGCGGAGCCGGTCGATCGCCAGCCGCGTCGTGACGGTGACGAGGTACGCCTCCGGGTCGTCCACGGCCGCCGCGTCCACGCCGTTCCAGCGCAGCCACGCCTCCTGCACGATGTCCTCGGCGTCGGTGACCGTGCCGAGGACGCGGTAGGCGACCGCCTTCAGCAGGCCCCGCCGCTCCTCGAACACGTCCATGCGGCCGACCCTACAAAGGGGGCCGGGACCGCGCGTCCGCGGCCCCGGCCCCTGTACTCATGCGCCCCTTACGCGGGCAGCGTCCACACCTGCGTCCAGAGCCCGTTGCAGTCGTAGATCTGGAGCTTGGTCCCGTCGGCGGTGCCGCCCGCCGAGATGTCCAGGCACCGGCCCGACTGCGGGTTCAGCAGCGACCCGTTCGCCTGCGGCGTCCACACCTGCGCGCCCGAGCCGTTGCACTCCCACACCTGCACCTTCGTGCCGTTGGCCGTGCCCTGCGCGTCCACGTCGAGGCACTTGCCGAACGAGCGGATCGACCCGTCCGAGTACCGCGACCAGTCCTGGCCCGAGGCGATCCCGCACGCGTAGATCTGCGCCCGGTTCCCGTTCACCGCCGTGTTCGTGTCCACGTCGAGGCACTTGCCCGTCTGCGGGTTCACGACCGCGCCCGTCGCGCCCGGGACCGTGCCGATCCCGAACCGCACCTCGCACTGGTTGTTCTGGCCCAGCCAGGTCGCCGCGAGGTACAGGTAGCTCGTGCCGTCCTCGCGCGGGATCGCCGGGGTCGAGTACCCCGGGCACGACGGCACGCCGGAGGCGTACCCGCCGGTCGGGTCCACCGTCACCGGGGTCGTCGCCTCGAACCAGTCGCCCGCGCCGAGGTTCCGGTTGGCGAACAGCACCGTCCCGGACTCGGCGAGCACGGTCTTGTTGCCCGTGGGGCCCGCGACGACGCGCTGGCCGGAGATGAGCAGCGTCCCGTTCGGTCCGCCCGCGGGCGTCCACGACACGTACGGGGTGTGCAGCAGCTCGCGGTCGTCGGAGGTCTGCACGAGGGTGCCGCGGTCGCCCGCCGCGCCCCAGTTCAGGCCGTCGTCGGAGTACTTGATGTAGACCTCGCACGCGTGGTCGGCGTTCGTGGCGTCGCGGCACATCTCGTAGCTCATGACGAAGCGCCCGTCGGGCAGTTCGGCGAAGGTCTGCATGCCCGGGCGCAGCAGGTTGTCGGCCGGGAACACGACGTCGTCCTGGATGCCGGAGCTCCAGGTCGCACCCCCGTTGGTGGACGTGTAGTGGCCGATCTTCTGGTTGTTGGTGGCGCCGCTGGAAGGCCGCTCGTCGGAGATGAAGCACGCGAGGGTGTTGTTGTCCGCCACCAGGAACGTGGGCTCCCAGATGCCGTGGCCCCACGTGTTCGGCTCGCCCGAGGTGGTGGTGCAGTTCGAGAGGAACGTCCAGCTCGTGCCGCCGTTGGTGCTCTTGAAGACCTCCACCTTCTGCGAGGTGTAGTCGCCGACGTCCCACGCGGTGCCCGCGGCGAGCAGGTCGCCCGCGTTGAGCCCGGTGATGTTCCGCGGGACCTCGAACAGGGTGGGCGCCTCCAGGTCCCAGCCGGGGGTGTTCGAGTTGATGGTGCTGATCTGGGTCCAGCTCGTGCCGCCGTTGGTGGAGCGGTAGATCGGGAGGTTCGTGGGGGCGTTGTGGCCGCCCTTGGCGAACGTCGCGAGCATCGTCTCGTTGGCGGAGCCGTCGTGTTCGAGGCCGATGGCGCGCGGGTAGCCCGCGGTGCCGCTCGGGTACGTGGTCAGGTTGGGGGAGTAGAGCACCGTGCCCGGATACGCGGCCTGGGCCGGGGTCGCGACGAGGGCCTGCGCGCCGGCGGCCGCGAGGACCGCGGCCGCCAGCAGCACGGCCCAGCGGCGCGCCCGAGCGGCCAGCCGTCTAGTCACCGTCATGGGTTGCCTCCTGTGGAGTGGGTGCGCCCGCATCTTTGCAGACGTTGCAAACACCATGCCAGCAATTTGCCTACGTTGCAAGAGGGCAAATCGGGCGCTGCCGCGCCACCTGTGTGCCGCTTACGAACCCGTGGACTCCCGCACCACGAGCCGGTGCGGCGCCACGACCTCCTCGGCCGCAACGGACGGGTCGTCGATGCGGGCCACGATGCGCCGCACCGCCTCCCGCGCGATGAACGGCGTGTCCAGGGAGACCGTGCTCAGCGAGGGCCGTGCGAACCGGCCTTCCTCGATGTCGTCGATCCCCACGACGGCCACGTCCTCGGGGACGCTCAGCCCCGCGTCGAAGACCGCGCGCATCGCGCCCACCGCGAGGAGGTCGGAGAAGCAGAAGATCGCGTCGGGCCGCGGGTCCAGCGCCATGAGCGCCGTCGCCGCCTCGTACCCGTCGGTGCGGCTGTAGTGCGGCGCCGGGGTCGCGTACCCCGGCCGCGCCTCCAGGCCCGCCTCCTCAAGGGCCGCTTCGTATCCGGCGGTGCGCAGCAGCGGCGTCGAGTACTCCTCCAGCGGCTGCGCCCCGATCGCGGCGATCCGGGTCCGCCCGGCCGCGACCAGGTGCGCCACGGCGTCGCGCGCGGCCTGCACGTTGTCGATCGCCACGTGGTCGAAGCGACCGTCGAACTCGTGCTCGCCGAGCAGCACCAGGGGCATGTGCTCGGAGCGGTGCATGTCGAGCAGCTCCGACTTCGTCACGAGCGGGCTGAAGAGGATGCCGTCGAACAGCATCGTGCGGTCGTCGCCCATGAGGAGGCGCCGCTCGCGCTCGTGGTCGTGGCCGGTCTGGTCGATCATCACGCGGTACCCGAACTCCGCGGCCGCGTCGATCACGTCCCGGGCCAGTTCGCTGAAGTACGGTACGTCGATCTCGGGCACCACGAGCGCGAGCATCCCCGTGCGGCCGGTGCGGAGGGTGCGCGCGACGGGGTTCGCGCGGTAGTCGAGCTCCTCTATCGCGGCGAGCACGCGCTGGCGCATGCGCTCGCTGACGTGGGCGTATCCGCTCACGACATTGGACACGGTGCGGACGGAGACCTGCGCCAGTTCGGCGACGTCGCGAAGTGTTGCCGGCATACGGCCCATCCTACCGTTTGCAACGTCGGCAAAGGGGTGCTAGGTTTTGCACACGTTGGAAAATCACACAAGGGAGTGTTCCATGCAACGCCATCTCCTCCGGCGACGCGCCCTGCTCGCGTCCGCCGGGCTCGCCGCCGCGGCCCCCGCCCTCGCCGCCTGCGGACCCGACATCGCCTCCGACGAGGACGCCGGCGCGTCACACCTCCTCAAGGCCCCCGACCGCACCGAAGGCGAGATCACCATCTGGGACCGCTCCGGCGACCTCTTCGAGGTCTTCGAGGGCGTCATCGCCGACTTCAACGCCAAGTACCCCGACATCAAGGTCAACCACGTCGCCGTCGACATCGACGCGAAACTCCAGAACACCCTCATCACCGGCGCCGACGTGCCCGACGGCGTCTTCCTCGACGACGCCAAGGTCGGCGGCTTCACCGACTACCTGTGGGACCTCGGCGACGTGCTCGCCCCTTACGCCGCCGATATCGCCCCGCAGAAGCTCGACGTCAACACCGTCGGAGGCGGCGTCTACGGCGTCCCCTTCGACCTCGACCCGGGCCTGCTGTTCTACAACGCGACCGCCCTCGAAGCCGCCGGGATCGACGTCGACGCCATCGCGACCTACGACGACCTGCTCCAGGCCGCCCGCGACTACCAGGCCGCCGTCCCCGGCTCCGCCCCGATCCACCTGGAGCAGTCCGCGTTCCTCGGCCAGCTCCAGTTGGAGATGTACGCGAGCCAGCTCGGCACCTCCATCGCCGACGCCGACGGGAACCTGCGCCTCGACACCCCCGAGTTCGAGCGCATCCTCACGTTCCTCGACACCGTGCGGCAGGAGGGCCTCGGCACCCGCGCCGAGTACCTGACGCCCACCGACATCGCCGAACTCGACAACGGCAACCAGGTGTTCTACCCCTGGGCCATCTGGTTCTCCTTCGCGCCGCAGCAGGTCCTCACCGAGACCGCGGGGGACTGGCGCGCCACCCAGCTCCCCGCCTGGGACGCGGGCGGCGCCCGCTCCGGCGCCATGGGCGGCTCCTCCTTCGTCCTCCCCAAGGACGGGAAGAACGCCGACCTCGCCTGGCTGTTCTACGAGTTCCTCATGTTCGACGAGGCCGGCTACACCGCCGTGTGGGGCCCCGGCGACGTCTACCCCGAGGGCCTCGCCACCTCCATCCCCAGCTACACGCCCGCCGCCGACCCCGCCAAGCCCCTCTACAGCGGGATCACCGCCCTCGGCGGCCAGGACCTGTGGACCGTCGCCACCGAGGCCGGGGCCCAGATCCCCGGCGGCACGCCCACGCCCGCCTGGTGGACCGGCGCCGTCGACTACCTCGGCAACGACGTGCAGCGGATGCTCGACGGCGACATGACGCCCCAAGAGGTCCTCGCGCAGGCCAGCGAGGACATCCAGACGAACCTGGTCGACCGCCAGTGACGGCGATCCCCAGTGGCACGGCCACCGCACCCGCGACCCGGCGCGCCCCTCGCGCCGGGCGCGGCCCGCGCCTGCGGCGCCGCCTCGCGCCGTACCTCTTCGTCCTGCCGTTCGTCGCGGTCTTCGCCGCGTTCAGCGTCTACCCGCTGTTCTTCACCGCCCGCCTGTCCTTCACCGACTGGCGCGGCACCGGCGCCGCCACCTGGGTCGGCTGGGACAACTACACGTACCTGCTCACCAACCCCGCGTTCTGGTCCTCCCTCGGGAACTCCGCGGTCCTGTGGCTGCTCATCGTCCCCGTCCAGATGGCCCTCGGCGTCCTCGTGGCCGTCCTGCTCAACAACGCGAAGCTGCGGCTCCGCGGCCTCTACCGGGTCGCCTTCATCGTCCCGTTCGTGACCCCGCTCGTGGCCGTCGCCCAGATCTGGGTGGTCCTGTTCGACCAGCGCTACGGCGCCGTCAACGCGTTCCTCGGCCTCTTCGGACTCCCCGACACCGGCTGGCTCACCACCAGCGCGTGGGCCAAGCCGACCCTCGCGCTCCTGTTCCTGTGGAAGACCACCGGGTTCATCGTCATCATCCTGCTCTCGGGCCTCCAGTCGATCAACGCCTCGATCTACGAGGCCGCCGACCTCGACGGCGCCTCGAAGGCCCGCCAGCTGTGGAGCATCACCGTGCCGCTCCTGCGGCGCACCATCGGGTTCGCCGTGGTCCTCCAGACCCTCGCGGTGTTCCAGATGTTCGCCGAGCCGTTCGTGGTCACCCAGGGCGGGCCGTACAACTCCACCACCACCGCGGGCTACTACCTCTACAACCACATCACCCGGGCGGACCTCGGCACCGGCGCGGCGAACTCGTTCCTCCTGGTCGTCCTCGTCATGGCGCTGTCGCTCCTGTTCGTCCGCCTGCTGCGAGCGAAGGACTGACGATGGCCGCCAACCCAGAACGCACCCGGCCCCACGTCGGCTCGCACCTGCTCCTGACGCTCCTCGGCATCGCGTTCCTGTTCCCCGTGGGCTGGGCGCTCCTGTCCGCGTTCAAACCCGCCGACGACATCGTCAGGTCCCCGCTGACCTTCGACTTCTCCACGTTCAACTTCGACAACTACACCGCGATGTTCCAGGACGTCCCCATCGGGCAGGGCTTCGTCAACACCGCCGTCGTGCTGCTCTTCAAGGGCGCGGCCACGATGCTCCTCGCCCCGCTCGCGGCCTTCGCGTTCGCGAAGTACCAGTGGATCGGCAAGAACCTCGTCTTCGGCGCCGTCCTCATCACGCTCATGCTCCCCACGATCGTCCTCATCATCCCGCTGCTGCTGGAGATGAAGGAGCTCGGCTGGGTGAACACCTACCAGGCGCTCATCCTCCCCGGCGCGGTCGACGCCTTCGCGATCTTCTGGATGCGGCAGGTCATCAGCGCCGTCCCCGACGAGCTCCTGGACGCCGCCCGCGTCGACGGCTGCGGCGAGTTCGCCATCTTCTGGCGCGTCGTCGTCCCCGTCATCCGCCCCGGCCTCGCCGGACTCGCGGTCCTCACCGTCATGAACATCTACAACGACTTCGTCTGGCCCGTGGTGGCCGCGAGCTCCGAGCGCATGGCGACCCTCCAGGTCGTGCTCTCCACCCTCGCGCAGAACATCACCGGCAACCGCATCGGCGCCGACTACGCCACGGTCACAGGCGAACTGCTCGCGGCGAGTTCCGTCGCACTCGTCCCGCTGCTGGTGCTGTTCATCCTGCTCCAGCGGCACTTCATCAACGGCATCCTCGCCGGCAGCGTGAAAGGCTGACGCATGACCCTCCCACCCGAGACGCCGCGCCCGGAGTACCCCCGCCCCGACCGGGACCGCTCCGCGCGCTGGCAGAACCTCAACGGCGCCTGGGACTTCGCCGCCGACGGCTACGAAGGCCCGATCACGGTCCCGTTCGCGTGGGAGAGCCGTGCCTCGGGGGTGCGGCGGACCTGGCTCGAACGCGGGACCTACCGCCGCACCGTCACCGCCCCCGCCGAGTGGGCCGGGTCGCGGGTCGTGCTCAGCTTCGGGGCCGTCCACCACCGCGCGGTCGTGCGCCTGGACGGCACGGTGGTCGGGGAGCACACCGGCGGCTACGAGTCCTTCGAGTTCGACGTCACCGACGCCCTCGCTCCCGGCGTCCCGGCCCTCCTCGAAGTGGACGTCGAGGCGCCCGCGGACAAGCGCGCCATCGCCCACGGTAAGCAGCGGTCCCTCCCGCGCGACGACTACGACGGCGTCTCGTTCACGCCCACCTCCGGCATCTGGCAGACCGTGTGGCTCGAAGCCCGCGGCCGCACCAACGCCGCCTCCGTGGTCCTGCGCGGCGACAGCCTCACCGGCATCGACGTCACCGCCGTCCTCGCGGGCGACGCCCCCGCCGGAGCCGCGGTTACCGCCAGCGCCGACGGCGAGACGGTCCACCTGACCGCCGACGCCGACGGCGTCGCCAAGGGCCGCATCGAGATCCGCGAGCCCCGCCTCTGGAGCCCCGCCGACCCGCACCTGTACCGCGTCGAGGTCCGCACGGGTGAAGGGGACGCGGCCGACCACGTCACCGCCACCACCGGCCTGCGCCACTTCGAGACCCGCGGCGAGGAACTGCACCTCAACGGCGAGCGGATCTACATGCGCGGCGTCCTCGACCAGGGCTACTGGCCCGACACCGGCCTCACCGCCCCCGACGCCGCCGCGCTCCTGCACGACATCGAACTCGCCCGCGGCCTCGGCTACAACCTCGTGCGCAAGCACCTCAAGTTCGAGGAGCCCCTGTGGCTCCACGAGGCCGACCGCACCGGGATGCTCGTGTGGGCCGAGCCCGCCTGCCCGAGCCGCTTCTCGCCGGAGGCCGCCGCCGCGTTCGAGGCCCAGCTGCCCGCCATGGTCGAGCGCGACGGCAACCACCCGTCGATCGTCATCTGGGGCCTGTACAACGAGGAGTGGGGCCTCGACTGGGACATCCCCGGCAGCCCCGCCCGTGCCGAGGCCGCCGTCCACGCCTACGAGCGCCTCCGCGAGCTCGACGCGACCCGCCCGATCGTGGAGAACTCCGGCTGGTCCCACGTGCGCACCGACCTCCTCGACTGGCACTACTACGAGCCGAGCATCGCCGGGTGGAAGGACGCCGTCGCGCGCCTCGCCTCCGGCGAGCAGGAGGACTTCCCGGTCCGCCTCGGCCCCGACTTCATCGTGGACAAGTCCCTGTACGCCGACTCCTCGTTCCCCCGCGCGGGCGTGCCGATCGTCAACAGCGAGTACGGCGAGGGCTTCACCAGCCTTGAACGGGCCTGGCACCTGCGCTGGGAGACCCAGGAGCTGCGCCGCCACGACCGGTTCGCCGGGTACGTGTACACCGAGTTCGCCGACGTCGAGCACGAGGCCGCGGGCCTCCTCGACGCCGACCGGCGGCCCAAGGACTGGGGCGGTGCCGTCCCCGCCGACGTCAACGCCGACACCGTGCTGGTCCTCGACCTGCTGCCGCTCGCCGCGGGCGCCGACATCGAGCCGCCCGCCGCGCCGTTCGCGCTCGACGTGCACGTCTCGCACCACGGCCCCGACGCCGCCTCCGGCACGGTCCAGGCCGCGTGGGTCCCCGCCGGGACCCCCGTCGGCACCGCGGTCCCGCAGGCCCAGGCGGCCACCGACCCGGTCAAGGCCGAGCCGTTCCGCCTCTCTACCGCCGTCCGGCTCACCGTCCCGGCCCACGCGGGCCCCGGCCGCCTCCTCGTCTGGCTCGCCGACGACGAGGGCCGCACCCTCGCCCGCGCCCACCTCGACGCCGCCGAGACCGAGCCCCCGAACCGCCGCGGCGCCCGCCCCGGCGAATTCACGGACGCCCCGGTCCCCGGCCTCGCCTGACCCGCCCGGCCGGCGTCCCGATCGCGGGACGCCGGCCCGGTCCGGACCCTGGGAAAGCGTTGACACCCGGCCGCTCGCGACCTAGCTTGTACAGGCAAGGTTGTACCGGTAAAGCAGAGACCAGGCTCAAGGAGCACCCACCCGTGAATCGACCGATCGTCCGCCACGCGCCCATCGTCGCGAGCGTCCCCCACCTCCTGCATGGCGGCGACTACAACCCCGATCAGTGGCTCCCCACCAAGGAGACCACCTGGAAGGAGGACATGCGGCTGGCCCGCCTCGCCGGGATCAACACCCTCTCCGTCGGCATCTTCTCCTGGGCCGCGCTGGAGCCCGAGGAGGGCCGCTACGAGTTCGGCTGGCTCGACGAGATCCTCGACCTCATGGCCGAGAACGACATCACCGCCGTGCTCGCCACCCCCACCGGCGCCCGCCCCGGCTGGATGAGCCACGAGTACCCCGAGGTGCTGCGCGTCAACAGGGACCGCAGCAAGAACCTCCACGGCGGCCGCCACAACCACTGCCTCACCTCGCCGGTCTACCGCGAGAAGACCACCGCGATCAACACCGCCCTCGCCGAGCGGTACAAGGACCACCCGGCGCTCGGCGTGTGGCACCTCTCCAACGAGTACGGCGGCGAGTGCCACTGCGACCTGTGCCAGGAGCGCTTCCGCACCTACCTCCAGGGCCGCTTCGAGTCCCTGGACGAGCTGAACCAGGCGTGGTGGACCGGCTTCTGGGCCAAGACCTACACCCAGTGGTCGCACATCGAGTCCCCGTCCGAGCACGGGCGCGGCGAGCAGGACATCCACGGCCTCAACCTGGAGTGGATGCGGTTCACCACCGAGCAGTTCGTGGACTTCTACCTCCACGAGACCGCCCCGCTGAAGGCCATCACCCCCGACGTGCCGCGCACGACGAACCTCATGGGCACCTACCCGGGCATCGACTACTACCGCCTCGCGCAGGTCCTCGACGTCGTCTCCTGGGACTCCTACCCCGAGTGGACCGGCACCGACAAGGACGCCGCCAAGGGCGCCCGCGCCTCCTTCCTCCACGACCTGACGCGCGGCCTCAAGGGCAAGCCGTTCATGCTCATGGAGTCCTCGCCGTCGGCCACGAACTGGCGCCCCGTCGCCAAGCTCCACCGCCCCGGCGTCCACCTGCTCCAGTCGCTCCAGGCCGTCGCGCACGGCTCGGACACCGTGCAGTACTTCCAGTTCCGCAAGGGCCGCGGCGGCTCCGAGAAGTTCCACGGCGCCGTCGTGGACCACGAGGGCACCGAGAAGACCCGCGTCTTCCAGGACGTGGCCGAGGTCGGCGCCCGCCTCGCGGCGCTCGACGGCGTGGTCGGCACCGACACGCCCGCCGACGTCGCGGTGGTCTACGACTGGCACCTGCGCTGGGCCCTGGAGGACCAGAAGGGGATGCTCCAGGAGCGGACCGCCTACGAGCGCACCGTGATCGACCACTACCGGGCGTTCTGGGAGCGCGGCGTCCCCACCGACGTCATCGACTCCTCGCTCATCGCCGCGCCCGGATACCTCGACCGCTACAAGGTCCTCGTCGCCCCGATGCTGTACATGCTGCGCCCGGGCGTGCCCGAGGCGATCGACGCGTTCGTGCAGCGCGGCGGCACGTTCGTCGCCACGTACGCGACGGGCTACGTGGACGAGCACGACCGCACGTTCCTCGGCGGCTTCCCCGGCCCGCTCCGCGAGACGCTCGGCGTGTGGGCCGAGGAGATCGACGCCCTGTACCCCGAGGACCGCAACGCGATCGAGTGGAGCGGCCAGTCCTACGAGGCCGTGGAGCTGTGCGAGCTGGTCCACGCCGAGACCGCCGAGACGTTGGGCGCGTACGGCTCCGACTTCTACGCGGGCCGCCCGGCCCTGACGGTGAACCGCCGCGGCGAGGGCAAGGCGTACTTCATCGCCGCCCGCACCGGGGACGACTTCCTTGCGGACTTCTACGGCGGCCTCATCGCCGAGTCCGGTGTGGAGCGCGCCCTCGACGCGGACCTCCCCGCGGGCGTCACCGCGCAGGTCCGCACCGACGGGACCACGGACTACGTGTTCGTGCTCAACTTCACCCCGGAGGCGGTCACGGTGCAGGCCGGCGGCGAGACCCTGGAACTCGCCCCGTTCGGCAACGCGGTCGTGGAGCGCCCGCGCGCCTAGCGACACGCTGAAGGGCCCCGCCGAGTCGCCCCGGCGGGGCCCTTTTTCATTCCCCTAGTTGATGATCAGCTCGAACGTCGTCGTGTTGTTCCTGATGTCCTCGTGGTTCCCGCTCAGTTCGAGGCCGTTGAAGACCGCCTCGCCGACCGCCGGGCCCTGGCCGGGCTCGGGCATCTCGTTGACCCAGATGCCGATGCCGGACTTGGACTGGAACTCGTCCCCGCTGAGCTGCGCGCCCGTGACCGAGACGTCGGTGAAGACCGTGTCCGCGACCGGGAACTCCGGCTGGCTGCCGGTGTACTTGGTCTGGAACATGATCCCCGAGTACGTCGGGTCCACGATGTCCACATCGCTCACCCGGATGCCCTGGAACACCTTGGACGCCGAGAACACCCAGATCCCCGGGAACGTCTGCTGCCCCCAGAAGTGGCCGCCCGCGCGGACCACCGAGATGTTCTCGAAGTCCGTGGTCGGGCTCGCTCCGAACCCGTCCATCGGGTACCCGAAGTCCAGCGAGCTGATCGTGATCCCCGAGTACACGAGCGTGTCGGCGATGTGGATGTCGCGGAAGGTGTTCCCGGTCCCGCCGTAGACCGCGAGGCCCGCGGCCCGCCACGTCAGGATCGAGGTCAGGTTCTCGTAGACGTTCCCCGACTGGAGGCCGCCGCCGGAGTCCGTGGCGGCGAACAGCGCGAAGCTGTCGTCGCCCGAGGCCCGGGACTCGACGTTCTGCACCAGGTTGTCGGTGCTGCCGTTCGTCATGTTGATCGCGTCCGCGAACAGGTTGCGCGTCCTGGAGTCCGTGATCTGGATGCCGTCCATGTTGGAGCCCCAGAACATGCACACCTGGTGCTCGGTCCACGTGTCGTCGATCGTCATGTCGGAGACGTTCTGCCAGTCGAAGACCTTGCCCGGCCCGTCGATGCGGCTGGTGTAGTTCCCGAAGTACGCGAACCCGGAGAACACGGAGCCGTTCGCGGTGGCCTCGGCGCGGAAGCCCACATCGGTGTTCTCCTGGTTCTCCGGAGCGTAGAAGCGCGTGTACCAGGGCCCGGCGCCGATCACTTCGACGGCCTTGCCGTACACCTGGAACTTCTGCGCGGTCGCGTAGTCGCCCGCGGGCAGGTACACGCCGTCGAGGCTCCCGGTGGTGTCCATGCGCACCTGGTCGAGCGCGTTCTGGACGGCCTGGTGCGTGAAACCGGAGGGCTCGACGTACCGGGCCGGGTCCGGGTTCCCCTGCGGCGCCACCTCTTCGAGGCTGATGAAGTCGATCGCGTAGTAGGCCGCGGTGTTCGCCGCGTCCTTCTGCAACCGGATCGTGGACCCGGCCGGGATGAGGTCGTCGAGCAGCACGTTGGCCTCGTCGTAGATGTGCCTGGCCGGACCGGAGCTCGGCGAGTTGTTCGGGCTCGCCTCGGCCCCGTACAGCCACGCGTACTTGGAGGTCAGTTCGACCGGCTGCACAAACTGGCCGTTCACGTACAGGTTCAGCGTCGAGTCGATGCCCCCGCCGCCCGCGGCGTCGGGGATCGCGAACCGCGTCACCAGCGTGTTCGTGTCCGTGGTGGTGGTGAACTGGACGTACTCGCCGGTCCCGTCGAGGACCACGGCCTGGCGGCCGCTCGCCTCGCCCGCGAGGTCGCCGATCTTCCGGTTGGGGCTGAGGATCTGCGCGCCCCCGCCCGGGGTCGCGTGCTCGGCCTCGTCCAGTGTGTACGGCATGTCCGCGCCGCGCCCGACGGACAGAGTCCGGCTCGTGGTGTTATTGCCCTGCTTCACTTCATGCTCGTTGCCGTCCACGGCCACCACGACCTCGACGGTGTACTGGCCGTCCACCGCGGTCCACGAGCCCAGGTCGATCGACCCGGTGCTCGCGCCCGCCGCGATGACGCCGCCGTGCGAGCCCGTGAAGGTCCGCACGACCGCGCCCGTGTCGCTGTTAATGAGCTTCAGCGTGACGCCGTGCGCGCCGCTCGCCGAAGCCAGGCTGCCCTGGTTCTGGATCACCACGCCGAAGTCGACGGTGTCGCCCGCGGACGGACTGCTCGGCGTCCACGTGACCGCGGAGGCCACCAGGTCCGACGTCGCGATGGCGCTGACCGCCAACGGGTTCGCGTGCGTGTACTCGTTGTTCGCCTCGTCGCTCTCCACCACGGTCCCGTTCGGGTCCGCCGCGGCGCCCACCTCGTGGTCGCCCGCGGTCAGCGAGCCGATCGGAATGCTCACCGTCTGGCCCGCACCCGCCGCGAGGCTCGCGACCGCCGCACTGCCGACGACCTCGCCGTCCACGGTCAGGTCCACGGCGCTCGCGGGGGAGGACACCTCGCCGGTGTTCTCGACGCGGGCCGAGAGGGTCACCGCGTCGGTCTCGCTCGGCGCGGCCGGGCTCCACGACATGGAGGTGACGGCCAGGTCCGCGGCGGGCGCGGCCTCGCCGAACACCTGGAACTCGGCGACCTGCCCGTTCGGGGCGCCCGTGTTCCCGGTGAACTGCAACCGGATCTCGCCGTACGTGCCCGAGACGGGGACGCTGACCGTGTTGCCCGAGGCCGGATCGAACGCGTACGCCGCCGACGCCTTGACCTGTGTGAAGTCACCGCCCGCGGCGTCGCGTGCGAGCACCGAGAACGTCTGCGTCCTCGCACCCCACACCGGATCGGGGTTGAGCTTCACCACGACGCGGTCGAGCTCGGCGTTGATCCCGAGCGAGACGGTGAGCGTGCTCGGGTAGACCCCGTTCGCGCCCTCCCAGTACGTGGTCACGTCCCCGTCGTTGGCGTTGGCCGCCGCGAAGGTGTGCACTGTGGAGGAGGCGGTGATCGGCTTGTGGACCGCCAGTTCGCCGGTCTGCGAGGGGGCGCCGGACTGGCCGTACACCTCGAACTCGCTGATCTGCGCGGCGGGCCAGCCGGTGTTGGCGGTGACCACGAGCCTGACGTACCGCACGTCGGCGGCGTCGAGGTCGATGCTCACCGTGTTGCCGCTGCCGGGATCGAACGTGTACCCCTGCGCGGCGGCGAGGGTGGTGAAGCCCGACCCGTCGGCGCTGCCGCGCACTTCGATCGTCTGGGTCCGGGTCTGCCATGACGGGAGCGAGGGCAGGTCGAGGACCACCTCGGTCACGTCGGCGGCGGAGCCCAGGTCCACCTGGATCCACTGCGGGAAGGCGCCGTTGGCGCTCTCCCAGTAGGTGCCCTGGTTGCCGTCGGCGGCGTTGGCGGCCGTGTAGCCCTGCGTCTGGCTGCTGGCGGTCATCGTCCTTCCCGCCGCCAGGTTGTCGCCGCCGGCGGCCTGCACGGCCGCGGCGGGGACGAGCGCTGCCGTCACGGCGACGACCGCAGTCGCCGCCGCGATGGCGAGGCGCGTGAGTTTCATGATGACTCCTTGTTCGGGGGAGGCGCGTTCCCGATCCATTTCGGGCGCTTTCCGGGCACCACTCAGTGGATCGACAAGCGTCGATCTCTTAGGGAGTTTGGAGGTATGAAGTGGCTGGGAGAGATAGGTTTAGCGCTATACCTAAGTGGTGATTCTAATCCCGGCAAATTACGCTTGTCAATACGTCGCTCCCGTCGGTCCCCATGGGAGCGATGGGCAGAAATAAAGACCGGGTCCCGGGGCCGCCTGCACGGTGGCGGTTCCGGGACCCGGCCTGCTAATGCGCGGGTGCTACGCGAAGGGGTCGTCGTCCTCGTCCTCCGGGCCGCCGCCCCACGTGTCCTCTTCCTCGGCGAGCCAGTACTTCATCTCGTGGTCCTGGTCGTCGCCGGGCCCGCGGCCGCTGGGGCCGCCGCCGCCCATCATGCCGCCGTGGGCGCCCGCCGCACCGGCGCCCTTGCCGCCGGCCGCACCGGCCGCGCCCGCGGCGCCGGCGCCCATGCCGCCCCGCAGACCGGAGCCGCCCGCGCCCGTGCCGCCGACACCGCCGCCGCGCAGGCCCGAGCCGCCGGAGGAGCCGCCGAGGCCGCCGCCGCCCTTGAGGCCCGAGCCGCCGCCGAGGGAGCCCGGCTTGGTGCCGCCGAGCCCGCCGCCGGGCTTGTTCGCGCCGGGGCCGGAGTTGCGGATCGAGGTGTAGCCGGGGATCTTGCCCGGCTTGGTGGTGCCCGTCGTCCCGGGCCGGTTCAGGTTGCTGCCGCCGGGCTTGCCCGTGGGCGGGCGCAGGCTGGTGGGCACCAGGTTGCTCCCGCCGCCGCCGTACCCGCCGCCCAGGCCGCCGCCGGGGTTGCCGCCGGTGAGGCCGCCGGTGCTCCCGATGCCCCCGGGCGGGGAGCCGATGCCGCCGCTGCCGCCCCCGGCGAGACCGCCGGTGACGTCGTCGGGGTCGATGCCGGGCGGCGGGCTGTAGGACCCGTTGCCGCCCGTGCCGTCGAGGCCGCTGCCGCCGCTGATGCCGCCGGGAGGGGCGCCCGTGCCGCCGTAGCTCCCGAGGTTGTCGGGGTCCTGGCTGGAGTCGAACGGGTTGTCGTCGTTGATGCCCTGGAGGTCGCTGGTGCTGCCGTTGTAGCCGCCGGGCGGGTTCCCGGAGCCGTTGATCGGGTTGCCGTTCGCGTCCAGGCCGTTCCCGTTGAGCCCGTTGCCGCTCCCGGGCCCGCCGGGCGTGTCGGTGAGCTTGGTGAGGTCGGTCGGGCCGGTCTGGCCGTTGAGGCCGGAGGTGTCGACGTCGGGCATCCCGCCCGGGCCGCCGCCGTCGTCCAGGCCCTCGGGGCCGGGGAAGTCGGTGTCCGGGCCCTCGTTGAACGTGGTCGGCTCACCGGCCTTGGAGTCCGGTTCGATCTCGGTGACCTGGGCCTCGACGTTGCTGTGCCGCTCGGTCACCTCCTCGTTGACGCGCGCGGCCTCCTCGTCGAGCTGGCTGGCGCCCTGGGTGCCCAGCGAGTCGAGCCGCTGCGACGAGTACTCGTCCGCTTTGGACTCGGCGAGGGCCTGGCCCTTGAGCCCGCCCTCCTCGTAGTCGGGGTTGGAGGTGACGTACTCGTTCCACATGTCGTACGTCTGCTGGCGGCCTTCGCTGACCTCGTCCACGATCTGCGGGTCGAACCCGGCCAGCTCCAGGGCCGCCTTGGTCTCGTCGTTCGCGCGGATCTCGCAGTTGCGGAAGAACGGGGGGCGGATGTGGATGCGGTGGGAGCCGCAGCTGGTGCCCTCCATGTAGAACTTCGGCGCGGGGTAGACGCACGCGGTGCCGCCCTGCTGGTCGAAGATTTCCGACTGCTTGGTGTCGAGCACCTTGACGACGCCGTCGGCGCCGTCCTCGCCGCCGATGTCGTTCCCGATGGTCTTGCAGTTCTTGAGGACGGTCTCGACCTGCTCCTCGAACGCGTCGAAGTCCTCGCCCTTCCAGCCCGAGGACAGGGTGGTGAGGCCCTGCTCCAGCTTGGGGCCGACGGTGCGGAAGTCCTCGAAGAAGTCCTTCCAGGCGTCGCGGATGGTGTCGAGCGCGTAGTCGGCCTCGGGCTGGGGCCGGAGGGACTTCACCATGCTCTGGATCGTCTGGCCCTCGGGGAGCATCATGGTCCCCTCGCGGGCCGCGCGGAGGTTGTTGATCTGGGACGCCTGCGGCACCGCCGACATCAGCTTGACCCAGGCCGCCTCGGCGGGCTCCTCCACTTTGCACGTGCAGTCGCCGGTCTCGCAGGAGGGCTTGACCAGCAGGCTGTTCTGCGCAGTGGTGAACTGCGAGCCCGACTGGCCCTCCTCGATGTCCCCGTAGTCTTCCTTCTCGATGTCGGCTGCTCCGGTCATCGGCCCGCCTCGCTCTCGGCTCGCTGGAGGATCTCGGTCTGTATCTGGGTGAGGTGCTCGCCGGTGACCCAGGCGACGAGCGATTCGGTGGTGAAGGGGTACACGGCCATCGCCTCGGCGCTGGAGTCCGGGTAGAACTCGGGCGCCGACTCGTAGGCGCCCGCGCCCGGGTCGTGCAGGTAGTCCACGGACAGGTAGACGACCCAGTCGCCCTTGCGCCCGTACACGTCCAGGTAGGTCCGGTTCTCGGTCTCGGCGGTGATGGCGAGGCTCTCGTCCCACTCCCCGGCGAGCTCGCCCTCGGTCTCGCCGGTGTAGGTGATCCCGGCGAGGTTCTCGCGGCGCTGGGCGACCCGGTCGGCGAAGTTCGCCGTGGCCTCGGCCTCGTCGTTCCAGGGGGCGAGTCCGCCGCGGATGGCGGCGTCGCCGGTCGAGGAGTACTCGAACGTGCCCTGGACGTCCTCGAACGTGGCGAGGTCGAACAGGCCGGCGCACCCGGCGGCCTCGGCGTCGACGCCCTCCCCGATGGCGTCGCTCTGGAGTTCGCCGTCGACGGCGGTGACGCCCAGTTGCGCCTGGAGGTCGGCGAAGTCGCCGAAGACCTCGCATCCGAGCCAGTCGCCCATGACGGCGTACGACCCGCTCGGCTGCTCTGCTTCTGTGGTGTCGCCCGTGCCGGTGGCTGAGCACCCGGCGAGGGCGAGGGCGGCGATGGCGGCGGCCGCGCCGCGCGTCCGTCGCGACGGCACGCTAGAGCTCGTTCTCGTAGTTGTTCATGTCGGCCACGACGGCGTCGTCGCTCTCGTCCGACAGGTCCACGGAGTCCTGGAGGGTCTCCATCATGCCGCTCAGGGAGACGCGCAGGTTCTGGAGGTTCTCCCAAGTGGTGGAGTGGAAGGTCTCGTAGTTGGTGCGGGCGGTCGCCGAGGCGTCGAGCTGGCCGAAGGCGGGGAGCCGGCCGAGGACCTGGCCCTTCTTGAGCCGCGGGATGATGTCGTCGAGGTGGTCGAGCTGCTCCTGGATCAAGTCCTTGTACTCCTGGAGCGCTTCAGTATCGAGGGTTCTCTCAGCCATGGGGCCACCGATCTGTGCAGGTCCGAAAGGGCATGAATACCGAGTATTTGATTACAGTTGTCCACCATACTGATCGATTGCCACCCGGACGGGGCCGGGGCGGAGAGCGTTCTCTCAGTCCGGGCCCGTCGCGCCGTGCTCCGGGCGCGGGCGGGACCGGAAAGGTTGGCAGGCCAATATTATGCAGTCTTTTCGGAAGTATGGGACCGGCGGGCCCTGAAGTCAACGAGGGCGATCATTCGCACACGACCCGGTTACGGGAACGTCATCGCGGATTCACGGGAGAGCGCTGTCTGTTCACCCCTCCGCGGCGCCCGCGAAGCCGCTGAGGAGCGCCGACAGTGCGAAGTCGAAGCGCCCGTTCAAGTCCGCGGCGCCCTCCTGCACGGCCGCGGCGAGCAGCGGGAACGACCCGGCGTCGACCGCGTTCGGCCCCAGCGGGTCTGAACCCGCGCCCGCGTTGACGGCGGCCTCGCCGATCGCCAGGCCCGTGATCGCGTGGATCATCCGCAGGCCCCGGGCGGGGGAGAAGCCCGCCTCCCGCAACGTGTCCAAGGTCGCCTCGACCGTCGCCATCGTCCGCGCCGTCAGTGCCGGGCGGACCGCCAGGAGCGGCACCACCTCGGGGTGCGCGAGCAGCGTGCGCCGCAACGCCATCGCGTACTCCCGCAGCGTCTCCTGCCAGGTCGCGCCCGCGGGCAGGGCCTCGACGGCGCGCTCCACGACCCGCTCCACGAGCCCGTCGAGCAGGGCGTCCTTGTTCGGCACGTAGTGGTAGACCGACATCGCCTCGATGCCCAGTTCCGCGGCGAGCCTGCGCATCGTCAAGGCGCCCAGGCCGTCCCGCTCGACCAGGCCGAGCGCGGCCTCCAGCACCCGCTCGCGGCTCAGGCCCGCGCGCTGCCCCCGAGTCCGCTTCGCGCCCATGTGGCCCCCATCGCGTTGACGATTCTTACGTTGTAAGTCTAGCATTGCCCGCAGAAAACTTACATTGTAAGAATCGAGCCTCCGGGAGGAACCATGACCACCGCGAACACCACCGCAATCCGCACTGCCGACCCGCGCATGGGCCAAGTGCGCCAAGCGCTCTGGATCGGCCTCGCGCTCCAGCTCGCCCTCGCCGCCCTGCCCCTGCTCGACCTCGCCACCCTCGACACGATCACCGCCCACGTCCGGACGGCCTACCCCGACTGGAGCGCCGGGGACGTCGCGCTCGACCGGAACGCCATCACCTGGTCCCTCGTGGGCCTGGGCGTCCTCGGCGCGGTCGGCTGGCTCATCGCGCTCCTGCGGGCCCGCCGCGGCGCCCCGCGGGTCACCGCGACCGTCCTCTTCACACTCGGGCTTGTGACCTCGCTGACGCTCCTCGGCACGGGCGGCGAGAACTACGACCAGATCGTGCCGCTCGGCTACGGCCTCCTCGGCCTCCTGCCGGTCCTCGCCGGGCTCGCGGCTCTCGTCTCGGTGTGGCGGACGGCCCGATAGGCTGGCGGCCATGATCGTGGCCGGAGCCGAGTCGCGCCCGGGTTCGGCGGCGCCGAACGAGGACCTGCTCCTCGTCGCCGACACCTGGGCGCTCGTGCTGGACGGCATCACCCGCTACCCCGACGACGGCTGCGTCCACGACGTCCCCTGGTACACCGCCGCGCTCGCCGAGGCCGTCGCCGTCCAGATGGCGGGCCCCGCCCGCCCGCTCGCCGACGTCCTCGCCGCCGCCATCGACGCGGTGAACGCCCGGCACGCCCCCACCTGCGACCTCGCCAACCCCGTCACCCCCGGCGCCACCGCCGCCCTCGTCCGCTCGGGCCCCGACGCGCTCGAATGGCTCGTCCTCGGCGACTGCGCGATCACCTGGACCGACCGGGACGGCAAGTGCCGCACCGAGACCGACGACCGGCTCGCCTCCGTCCCGAGCGCCCCCGCCGTCGACCTCGCCGGGGTCCGGCGCTGGCCCGTCGACCACGTCGCCCGCTTCCGCAACCGCGACGGCGGCTTCTGGGTCGCCGCCGCCGATCCCGGGGCCGCCGCCGAAGCCCGCACCGGCACCGCCGAGGGGATCGGCGACCTCCTGCTCTGCACCGACGGCCTGACCCGCCTCACCGAGCGCTACGGGTACGCCTGGCCGGACCTCATGGGCCTCGCCGCCCGCGAGGGCGCCGGCGCCCTCCTCGACCTCGTGCGCGACTGCGAGGCCCGCGACCAGAGCCCGAACACGAAGCGCCACGACGACGCCACCGCCGTCCTCCTCCGCTTTTCCGACCACCCGTTTGCATCGTTGTAGAATCGCCACCGACTGAGGAGGTGCCATGGCGGTGACCCTGCGCGACGTCGCGGAACTCGCGGGCGTGTCGTTCAAGACGGTCTCGAACGTCGTCAACGGCTACCCCCACATCCGGCCCGCGACCCGCGAGAAGGTCGAGCGCGCGATCGCCGAGCTCGGCTACCAGCCCAACCTCAGCGCCCGCAGTCTGCGCTCGGGCCGCACCGACACGATCGCGCTGGCCGTCCCCGAGCTCAACCTGAGCTACTTCGCCGAGCTCGCCAGCTTCGTCATCGCCGCCGCAGAAGAAGCGGGCCTGGTGACGCTCGTGGAGCAGACCGGCGGCGACCGCGACCGCGAGCTGGCGCTCCTCCAGAGCCCCCGCCTCAACCGCACCGACGGCCTCATCCTCTCCCCGCTCGGGCTCGGCGCCGAGGACGCCGCCGCGCTGGCCGGCCCGCTGCCCGTCGTCATGCTCGGCGAGCGCACCTTCGAGTGGCCCTGCGACCACGTGACCATGCAGAACGTGGCGGCCGCCCGCGCCGCCACCGAGCACCTGATCGACTCCGGGCGCCGCCGGATCGCCGTCATCGGCGAGAACGAGGCCGAGGTCATGGGCTCGGCCCGGCTGCGCCTGCGCGGCTACCGCGAGGCGCTGGCCGCCAAGGGGATCGAGTACGACGAGCGGCTCGTGGCCCGCGCGACCCTGTGGCACCGGGCGGACGGCGCGCACGCCATGCACGACCTGCTCGACCGCGGCGTCGAGTTCGACGCGGTCTTCGGCTTCAACGACACCCTGGCCCTCGGCGCGATGCGCGTGCTCCAGGAGGCGGGCCTTCGCATCCCGCAGGACGTGGCGGTCCTCGGCTTCGACGACCTGGACGAGGCCGCTTACGCGATCCCCTCGCTCACCACCGTCGACCCCG
Organism: Glycomyces sp. NPDC047010; assembly: GCF_040644205.1. Lineage (NCBI taxonomy): Bacteria > Bacillati > Actinomycetota > Actinomycetes > Glycomycetales > Glycomycetaceae > Glycomyces > Glycomyces sp. NPDC047010. The sequence continues at coordinate 284,345 of NZ_JBEYVY010000009.1, forward strand.
GCCGCGAGTGGATCGCCCGCACCGCGGTCGCCACGCTGCTCGCCCGCATCAGCGCCGACGGCGCCGACGCCGCGCCGCAGACGCGCGCCGCCGAATTCGCGGTCGTGGCGCGCGAGTCCGCCTGATCCGGCCCCCGAATCCGGTTTACAACGTTGTAGAAGCGCCGCCCGGGTTTAGCCTGATCTGGTGTATTCGCAGGTGGCCGCCATGATCACGAAACGGGAAAGAATCGCGCCCATCGGCCGCGCGGCGTTGACATCCGGAGGAGGATGTTCCTACGATCCTGAAGTTACAACGTTGTAGAACGAAGGTCTCCGGCGTTGGACCACGCGCAGACAGCGCAGTCTCGCTTTGAGAGGGAACTCCGAAATGACACGCAAGCGAATCCTCGCGGGGGCCGTCGGCGCGGCGCTCGCCATCACCGCCACGGCGGCCTGCTCCGGCGGGGGCGACGACGGCGGGCCCGTCGAGCTGACCTTCTGGCACGGCTACACCGAGGCCGACGGCGACGTCCTCCAGGGCATCGTGGACGACTTCAACGCCGCCCACGACGACGTCGAGATCAAGACCGAACTCAAGACCTGGGCCAGCATCGACGACACCCTCCTGACGGCCCTGTCCGCCGGCGAGGGCCCCGACATCGTCGCCATGCCCGCCGAGCGCCTCCCCGTCTACGCCGACAAGGGCGCGTTCGCCGAACTCGACGACTTCTACGCCGACGAGTCCAGCAACACCGCGAACCTCAACCCCGGCGCGGTCGACATGGAGACCGTCGACGGGACCAAGTACGGCGTGCCCACCGGCTTCGTGCCGCTCGCCGTCTACTACAACCAGGCGCTCTTCGACGCCGCCGGCGTCACCGAGTTCCCGCAGACGTGGGACGAGTGGGTCGCCACCTCGAAGCAGCTCACCGTGGACGAGAACTCCGACGGCACGCCCGAGCAGTACGGGGTGGTCCTGCCCGACCACGCCACGGTCGCGAACGGCCTGTGGCCCTCCCTGTTCTACGGCAACGGCGGCGGCATCGCCGAGGACGGCAAGGCCGTCGTCGACTCGCCCGAGAACGCCGAGACCCTGGAGTTCTGGAGCAACGCGATCGTCGCCGACCAGATCTCGCCCACCGGCATCGACGGCGTCGGCGCCGACGAGCTGTTCAGCGGCGGCAAGGCCGCGATGACCGTGGGCGGCCCCTGGATGGCCTCCATCGCCACCGAGAACAACATCGACTACGGCATCGCCGCGCTCCCGGCCGGGCCCCAGGCCCAGGCCGCGTCCGCGATCGGCGTCTCCATGGCCGTCACCGTCGACACCTCCAGCGCCGAGCAGGAAGCCGCGGAGGAGTTCTTCTCCTTCTTCCTGAACGACGAGAACTCGGTCGCCTGGTCGCTGGGCTCCGGCTGGCCGCCGCTGCGCACCGACATCCCCGCCGAGGCCGTCGCCGAGAACCCGGTCGTCGCCTCGCTCACCGAGATCGCGGGCACCGGACAGCCGCTCCTGCCGGGCGTCGTCAACACCACCGACGTGCTCAGCGCGGTCGACGAGCTGACCCAGCAGGCGGTCGCGGGCGGCGACATCGACGCCCTGCTCGCCGAGGCCCAGACGAAGGTCCAGGAAGCGCTCGACGAATAGCGGACCGGGCGGGGGGGCCGGCCCCCCGCGGCCGCCCCCCCCCCCCCCCCCCCCCCCACCCCCGGGGGACCCCATGCC
>NZ_JBEYVY010000010.1:0-272924 GCF_040644205.1 Glycomyces sp. NPDC047010
CTCGCACGCCCTCCCCGACGGGCGCGGGGGCCCGGCGCGCCCACGCCCCCCGCCGGCCCCCCCCTCCTCCCCCCGGCGGGCGCCGGGGCGGGGCCGGCGCCGGGGGCGCCGCCGCCCCCCCGCGGCCGTGTCATTGCGCGGCGCCGGTCCCGGCCTGGATCGCGGCCCGCACGGGGCGCAGCTCGGCCGGCGGCTGGCCGGTGTCGATCCACTCCGCGAGGCGGTCGCGGTCCACGATGAGGACCCCCAGCTGGCGCGCGACCGCTTCGTTGCGGGCCGCGTGGTGCATCCAGTGCAGGTTCGCGTTCGTGATGATGACGCCCGCGTCGCAGTCCCAGCGGGCCTTGATCTCCCCGCCGAGGATCTGCACATGGCGGTTGCCGTTGCGGCGGCGCAGCTGCTTGTCGTCCTTCTTGGCCCGCACGATGATGCGCTTGCCGTTGTTGAAGGTGACCACGAAGTTGCAGCCGAGGTCGTTCTTGCGGTGGCCGAACTTCTTGACGCGCTTGGCGTCCAGGCCCACGAGGAGCTGGCCGACCATCGCGTCGAACGAGGGCATGTTCATCCGGTCGACGTTGCGCATGAGTTCGTGGCGCTCGGCGGTGAGCGTGCGGTCGCGGTGCTCGTGGCCGCGGCTGCGGAACAGGACCCATCCCGCTATCGCCGTGCCCCCCAACAGGATCGCCACCGAAGCGAACCATGCCCAATGGTCCGCTACGAAACTCAGAACGTAGTAGCCGATGATGAGAGCGGCGAGACCCGCTCCAACTCTGAGGATCACGGACAAGGCGGCCTCCATTTGGTTCAGAGGGCTAGACAAATTTACGGCTAGCAAGCGTCGCCGAGGGCGGTTAGCGTTATGTCGCCTGTGTTGTCACTACGAGTATCCGTTACCGTTCGCTCACGCGTAAGGGCAATGTCCGGTACCCGACAGCATGACGCGGCATCCTGCATGTGCGGCCCGTCGCGGCGCGTTCACCGGCGCAGGCCCCCGCCGCCGTTGGTGGGGGATACTGTCCCGGTGTCGACACATGCTTCGGGCGTTCTGGTGCTTCTCGGTGCGCCCCTGGGAAATCCAGAGGACGCCTCATCACGTCTGCGGACCGAGCTGGCCCGGGCCGACGTCATCGCCGCAGAGGATACCCGGCGGCTGCGGCGTCTGCTCAGTGAGCTGGATGTGGTCCCAGGGGCGCAGATCACCTCGTATTTCGAGGCGAACGAGGCGGGGCGAACCGACACCCTCCTCGAACGCCTGCGCGAAGGCGCGAGGGTCGCCGTCATCACCGACGGCGGCATGCCCTCGGTCTCCGACCCCGGCTTCCGCCTCGTCCGGGCCGCGATCGACGCCGGCGTACCCGTGACCTGCGCGCCCGGCGCCAGCGCCGTGACGACCGCGCTGGCGCTCTCGGGGATGCCGTGCGACCGGTTCTGCTTCGAGGGCTTCGCGCCCCGCAAGGACGGCGAGCGGCGCCGCCTCTTCGGCGAGCTCGCCGAGGAGAAGCGCACGATGGTGTTCTTCGAGTCGCCGCGCCGCGTCGCCGACACCCTGCGGGCGATGGCCGAGGCGCTCGGCGCCGACCGGCCCGCGGCCCTGTGCCGGGAGCTCACCAAGACCCACGAGGAGGTCCGCCGCGGCACCCTCGGCGAACTCGCCGAAGGCGCGGAGGCCGACCCGCCCCGCGGGGAGATCACCCTCGTCGTCTCTGGCTGGACCGGCCCCGACGCGAGCGAGGCCACCCCCGAGGCCATGGCCGCGGCCGTCGCCGCCCTGGAAGAGGCCGGGACCGACCGCAAGGCCGCCATGAAGGAGGTCGCGGGCCGCTTCGGCGTCACCCGCAGGGACGTCTACGACGCGGTGCTCACAGCTCGTCGAATTTGAAGGTCTTCCAGGAGACGAGGGCGACCAGGGCGGCGAAGGCCGCGAGGAAGCCGATCTGGGGGAGGACCGCGGTCGGCGGCTCGCCGTAGACGACGACCGACTGGAGCGCCTCGTTGAGGTAGCGCATCGGCGAGGCGTAGGAGAGCCACTGGACCCACTGCGGCGACAGCGCGAGCGGGTAGAACGCGCCGGAGACGAACGCCATCGGCATCGTCACCAGGTTCGACAGGCCCGCCGCGGCCGGGCTGGTCTGGGCGATGCCGCCGATGACCACGCCGATCGCGAGGAACGCGAACGTGCCGAGCAGGACCAGCGGCGCCGCGAACCACGTCCACGCCGACAACTGCAACCCGAACCCGAGCGCGGCGACGGCGAGGAACACCGCGGTCTGCGCGACCGCGACCACGAGGTTCACGGAGACCTTCGCGCCCAGGAACGTCCCCACCGAGGCGGGGGTCAGGCGCAGGCGCCGCATGAGCTTGTCGCGCTTCCAGTCCACGATCGTGCCGGCCGCGCCGAACACGCCCGAGATGGCGACGCCCCACGCGAGGATGCCCGGCGCGAGGTACTGGATCGGCTGGAGCGCACCGCCGTCCGCCTCCTCGACGTCCGTGGCGAGCACCGGCTCGTCCGGGGCCGCAGCGGAGAGGACCTCGACGTTCACGTCGTCGACGAGCGCGGAGAGCCGCCCCTCGGCGATCGCACCGGACGTGGAGCTCGTGGCCGACGGGTAGATCCGCACCGTCGCGCCGTCCTGGACGACCGCGGCGTCCGCGTCGCCCTCGCGGAGCATCTCCAGGGCCGCGTCCAGGTCCGCCGCCTCGGAGACGTCGAACTCGTCCGGATCGGCGCCCTCCAGGAGCGCGACGTCGCCGACGGCGACGATCCGGGAGGCCGCGGTGTCGCCGGAGCCGAAGACGCTCGCGAGCAGTACCATGAACATGAGCGGCAGGAGGATCGTGAAGAAGATCTGGCTGCGGTCGCGGATCCACCCGCGGCCCAAGGCCTTGAACAGGCTCCAGAACGCCTTCCCCCGCGTGCCCGCGGGGGCCTCGCGCCCGGTGCGCTCCTCGGTCACCGCGCTCATCCGCGCCACTCCCGTCCGGTGACGTGCAGGAACACGTCTTCGAGGTTCGCCGTGCGCACCGCGAGGCCCTCCAGGGCCCCGTCGGAGGCCAGCGCGGTCAAGAGCTTGCGCGGGTCGCGGGTCTCGAACACGACCGCGCCGTCGGCGGCGGTGACCGTCCCGTCGATCGCAAGCTCGGCGATGCGGGCGTCGTCGAGCTGCCCTGCGGCGACGGTGATCCGGGTGGGCGCGTCGAGTTTGCGGACGAACTCGGCGGGGGAGTCGACGGCCTTGATGCGCCCGGCGTCCATGATGGCGACCCGGTCGCAGAGCGCCTCGGCCTCCTCCATGTAGTGCGTGGTGAGGACCACGGTGCGGCCCTCGTCGTTGATGGCGCGCATGAGGTCCCAGAGGTTGCGGCGGGCCTGCGGGTCGAGCGCGGCGGTCGGCTCGTCGAGGAACACCAGCTCGGGGTCGCCGACGAGCGCGCACGCGATGGAGAGGCGCTGCTGCTGGCCGCCGGAGAGCTTCTCGCACCGCATGTTCACGTGCTCGGCGAGGCCGACCAGGTCGAGCATCTCGGCGGCGCGGGCCTTCGAGGCGCCGTACAGCTCGGCGAAGGTGCCGATCTGCTCGGCGACGGTGAGGAACTCGAAGAACGAGGACGCCTGGAGCTGCACGCCGAGGCGGCGGGTCAGCTCGGGGGAGTGGGGCCACGGCGAGCGGCCGAGGAGGCGCACGTCGCCGGAGTCGGGCTTGCGCAGGCCCTCGACGATCTCCAGGGTGGTGGTCTTCCCGGCCCCGTTGGGGCCGAGGATGCCGAAGAACTCGCCGCGTTCGACGCGGAAGCTCACGCCGTCGACCGCGCGGACCTCGCCGGTCCGGCGGCCGCGGTAGGTCTTGCGGAGGTCGGCGACCTCGATGGCGGCGTCCATATGCGCCAACCTAGGCCATGGGCCGGTGTGACGGGGTTCTCGGCCCGGCGTTCACACCGTCCGTAACAGGACCGTGAGGTGAACTTCACGGGCCCGGCACGGCGGGCGCACGTCCAGGCAACGCCGCCCGCAGAGGCTGTGGCCATGACTTCGACACTGACGCCCCCGGCCGGCACGGCCGCCCCCCGCAGAGGCTGGATCTCGGACTGGCGCCCCGACGACGAGGGCTTCTGGCAGTCGACCGGCCGCAGGACGGCCCGGCGCAACCTGATCTGGTCCGTGCTGGCCGAGCACCTCGGCTTCTCGGTGTGGACGATGTTCAGCATCATCACCCCGTACCTGGCGGCCTCGGGGTACGAGTTCACCGTCAGCCAGCTGTTCTGGCTCACCGCGGTCCCGAACCTCGTCGGCGCGTTCCTGCGCATCCCCTACACCGCGGCCGTGGCCCTGTTCGGCGGCCGGAACTGGACGATCGTCTCCGCGGCGCTCCTGGTGATCCCGACCGGGCTCCTCGCGTACTGCGTGATGACGCCGGGCACGCCCTACTGGCTGTTCGTCGTCGCGGGCGTCACGGCCGGGTTCGGCGGCGGGAACTTCGCGTCGTCGATGGCGAACATCTCGTACTTCTACCCGGAGCGCCACCGCGGCTCCGCGCTCGGCGTCAACGCCGCGGGCGGGAACATCGGCGTCGCGGCCGTGCAGTTCTTCGGGCCCCTGGTCATCGGCGCGGCGGTCCTCGGCACCTCGCAGGGGACCACCGACACCGGGCAGGCGTTCTACCTGCACAACGTGCCGTTGCTGTGGCTGCTCCTGGCCGTGTTCGCCGCGGTCATGGCGTGGCGGGCGATGGACAACCTGTCGGTGTCGCGCACGCCGCTGCGCGAGCAGGTCCCGGCGCTGGCGAAGCGCCACACGTGGGTCATGTCGGTCCTGTACATCGGCACGTTCGGGTCGTTCATCGGCTACTCGTTCGCGTTCCCGCTGGTCATCAAGCTCGCGTTCCCGGAGTTCAACGCCCTGTGGATCGCTGCGCTCGGCCCGCTCGTCGGCTCCCTGGTGCGCCCGGTCGGCGGCTGGTTCGCCGACCGGCTCGCGGGCGCCCCGATCACCTCCGGCGCGTTCGCGCTCATGGCCGTGGGCGCGATGGGCGCGATCTGGGGCATCAACGCGGGCTCGTTCGCGCTGTTCTTCGCCTCGTTCATGGTCCTGTTCGTCTGCTCCGGGGTGGCGAACGGCTCCACGTACCGGTCGATCCCGGCGATCTTCCAGGCCGAGGCCGCCGCCGCGGCGGGCGGCACCGCGAGCGAAGCGGACGTGCTGCAGGCCAAGAAGATCACCGCCGCGGCCCTCGGGTGGATCTCCGCGATCGGCGCGTTCGGCGGGTTCCTCATCAACCAGGGCTTCCGGATCGCGAACGAGACGACCGGGTCGGTGGTCCCCGCGATGTGGGCGTTCGTCGGCGCGTACGCGTTCTTCCTGGTCCTCAACTGGTGGTGCTACCAGCGCACCGTGCTCGTCGCGAAGGCCCCGAGCCTCGCGTACGCCAAGGTCTGACCCTGCACGGCACGGCCCGCAATCGCCGCCTCCCGGCGATTGCGGGCCACTTAGCATTCCTGAAACATCACCAGTGCGGCCGCGTAACGACCCCTGGGCACACTCGCCGAATGTCCCGCGCCCGTCGCCCCGCCCAGCCGCTCGCTTCGCTCGCTTCCCCAAACCAGAATGGCTCCGCCATGCAGGACTCTTCCCGCACGCGCCTCCCCGTCCTCCGCAGCGCCGACACGCACTGCCCGTACTGCGCGCTCCAGTGCGGCATGCGGCTCGAAGAGGACGCGGACGGGACGGTCACGGCCGCGCCGCGCGGCGGCGGCATGTGCAAGAAGGGGTGGACCTCCCCCGAGCTGCTCGACCACCCCGACCGGATCACCGCCCCGCTCCTGCACGGGAGGCCCGTGTCCTGGGACGAGGCCCTCGACCACGTCGCCGACCGCGTCAAGGCCGTGCAGGCCGCGCACGGGAAGGACGCCGTCGGCGTCTTCGGCGGCGGCGGGCTCACCAACGAGAAGGTCTACCAGCTCGGCAAGTGGACCCGACTCGCCCTGGGCACCAGGCACATCGACTACAACGGCCGGTTCTGCATGTCCTCGGCCGCCGCGGCCCTCAACCGCGCGTTCGGCATCGACCGCGGCCTCCCCTTCCCCGCCGAGGACCTCAAGGACGCCGAGGTCGTGGTCCTCGTCGGCGCGAACCCCGCCGAGACCATGCCGCCGTTCATGCGGTTCCTCCAGAACGCCGAGCTGATCGTCGTGGACCCGCGGCGCACCGCCACCGCCGAGGCCGCGCAGCTCCACCTCCAGACCGCCCCCGGCACCGACCTCGCGCTCGCGAACGGCCTGCTGCACATCGCGATCGAGCAGGGCTTCCTCGACCGCGCCTACATCGCCGACCACACGTCCGGCTTCGACGAGGTCCGCCAGACCGCCGCCGGGTACTGGCCCGCGTTCGTCGAGCGGATCACCGGCGTCTCCGTCCCCGACCTGTACGCCGCCGCCCGCCTCATCGCGGGCAAGCGGACCGCGATCCTCACCGCGCGCGGCTCCGAGCAGCACGCGAAGGGCGTCGACACGGTCACCGCGTGGATCAACCTGGCGCTGGCCCTGGGCCTGCCGGGGCGACCGTCCTCGGGGTACGGGTGCCTCACCGGGCAGGGGAACGGGCAGGGCGGGCGCGAGCACGGGCAGAAGGCCGACCAGCTGCCCGGGTACCGGATGATCACCGATCCCGCTGCGCGCGAGCACGTCGCGGGCGTGTGGGGCGTCGACCCCGAGACGATCCCCGGGCCCGGCGTCTCGGCCGTGGAGCTGCTGCGCAAGTGCGGCGAGGAGGTGCGGATGCTGTTCGTGCTGGGCTCCAACCCGGTCGTGTCGGCGCCGCGGGCCGCGCGGGTCGCCGACCGGCTCAAGGACCTCGACTGCCTCGTCTCCCTCGACTTCGTCATGTCCGAGACCGCGCGCCTCGCCGAGGTCGTGCTGCCCGTGACGCAGTGGGCCGAGGAGGACGGCACCATGACGAACCTCGAAGGCCGCGTCATCCGCCGCCGGTCCCTGCGCCCCGCCCCCGGGGAGGTCCGCTCCGACCTGTGGATCATGCGCGAGCTCGCCGCGCGCCTCGACGCGCCCGGCACGTACTCGACCGACCCGGAGGAGATCTTCGCCGAACTCGGCCGCGCCTCCGCGGGCGGCAAGGCCGACTACTCGGGGATCACCTACGGGCGCATGGAGACCCAGTCGTTCCAGTGGCCGGTCCCCGCGCCCGACCACGACGGCACGCCGCGAATGTTCGCCGACCTGGCGTTCCCCACCCCCGACGGCCGGGCCCGGTTCACGGCCGTCGACCACCGCCACCCCGCCGAGCGCCGCGACTCCGTGTACCCGCTGTACCTGACCACCGGCCGCATCCTCACGCAGTACCAGTCCGGCGCCCAGACCCGCCGCATCGGCTCCCTCGACGGCGAGCAGTTCCTCCAGATCCACCCCGACACCGCCGTGCGCCACGGCATCGGCGACGGCGACCTGGTGCGCGTCACCTCCCGGCGCGGCTCCTACACCGCCCCGGCCCGGCTCAGCGCCGACATCCGGCCCGACACCGTGTTCAGCCCGTTCCACTTCCCCGGCGCCGCCAACGCGAACGCCGCCGTCTCGGACGTGCTCGACCCGATCTCCCGCATGCCCGAGTTCAAGGTCTGCGCCGTCAAGATCGCGCCCGCGCCCGGCCCGCGCTGAAGACCGGTCGAACGACCGACCCGGACCGGTCGAAAGACCCAGGCGGGGAAGGCCCCCGCGTCCATACGGTGGTGGGGCGGCCCGATACCGGGCCGCGGACCTCCCACCGATTGGACCTCCTTTGCAACGCAGCACGAGACGGACCGTCCTCGTCGCGGCCGCCGCCGCGGCCGCGGTCGGCCTCGGGGCCGTCCCCGCGGTCGCCCAGCCCGCCGACCCGTCGTTCACGCTCGCCGCGCCCACCGGGCCGAGCGCCGTCGGCTCCACGGTCCTGCAACTCACCGACGAGGACCGCGCCGACCCGTGGGTCCCCGGCGAGGACCGGACCCTCATGGTCACCATGTGGTACCCCACGGACGAGACCGGCACGGCCGCACCGTACCTGACCCCCGAGGAGTCGGCCCTGTTCATGGGCCAGGTCGGGAACCCCGGCCCCGACGGGTACTTCGCCGAGGTCGCCACCAACGCCGTCGCCGGGGCCGAACCGGTCCGCGGGCGCCTCCCCCTGGTGATGCTCTCGCCGGGCTGGAGCTTCCCGCGCGCCACGCTCACCGGCCTCGCCGAGGAGCTCGCCAGCCAGGGCTACGCCGTCGCGGCCGTCGGCCACAACTACGAGGCCCCCATCACCCTCGCGGACGGGACCACGAACCCGTGCCTCGCCTGCGAGGCGAACCCCGACGGCCCCACCGTCACCGCCAACCGCGCCGCCGACCTGTCGTTTGTCCTCGACGAGCTGACCGCCCGCGGCTCCGAGTGGCGCCGCCACCTCGACGCCGGCCGGGTCGTCGTCGGCGGGCACTCCATGGGCGGCTCGGCCGCGCACGCCGCCGTCCAGACCGACGACCGGTTCGCCGCCGGGTTCAACCTCGACGGGTCCATGCACGACGACGAGGACGCCCCCGTGGACGTCCCGTTCCTGCTCCTGGGCAACGCCTCCAACGCCGTCCCCGGCGTGGACGAGTCCTGGGGCAACGCGTGGGCGCAGATGGGCGACTGGAAGCGGTGGATCCGCGCCGAGCAGACCACCCACTCGTCCTTCACCGACCTCGCGCCGTTCGCGAAGGACCTCGGCGTCCCGCTCCAGGAGATGGACGGCGACCGCGCCCTCGAACTCACCCGCGCGGTCGTGACGGCCTTCGCCGACCAGGAGCTGGGCTGCGAGGACGCACCCGTCCTCGACGGGCCCACCGCTGAGTGGCCGGAGCTGGCGTTCGAGATGCAGTAGAGCCACAACCCGTAAGACCCGCAAGGGAAACCAGGAGGCCCGGCCGCGCACCGCGCGCGGCCGGGCCGACCTCACGCCCCCCGGAGCCGCTGGGGGAGGAGGAACTCCTGCGTCTCCTCCGCAACGGGCCGCTCGGTGACCTCGACCGGGCCGAGGGCCGCGATCATCGCCACCACCTCGTCCACGAGCCGCGGCGGCGCCGAGGCGCCCGCGGTCACCGCCACCGCCGCCGCACCGTCGAGCCACGCCGGATCGACCATCGCGGCCGTCTCGACCAGGTGCGCGGCCACCCCGGCGGCCCGCGCCAGCTCCACGAGCCGGTTCGAGTTCGACGAGTTCGCCGACCCGACCACGAGCACCAGGTCCGCCTCCCCGACGACCGCCGCGACCGCGGCCTGGCGGTTGCTCGTCGCGTAGCAGATGTCCTCGGCCCCCTGGCCCCTGATGTGCGGGAACCGGTCCCGCAGGGCCGCCGCGATCTGGTCGACCTCCGTCACCGCGAGGGTCGTCTGACTCAGGTAGGTGACCCGCCGCTCGTCCGCGACGCGCAGCGCCGCCACGTCGGTGGCGTTCTCCACCAGGACCGTCCGGTCCGGCGCCACCCCCATCGTGCCGACCACCTCCTCGTGGCCCTCGTGCCCGATGAGGACCACCGTGTCGCCCGCGTCCGCGGCCCGCTTCGCCTCCGCGTGGACCTTCGCGACCAGCGGGCACGTCGCGTCCACCGCGTCCAGGCCCCGCCGCGCCGCCTCGGCCTCCACCGCCGGGGCCACCCCGTGCGCCGAGAACACCACCAGCGCACCCGCGGGGACCTCGTCCAGTTCGGACACGAACACCGCCCCGCGCGCCTCCAGGCCCGCCACGACCTGCGCGTTGTGGACGATCTGGTTGCGCACGTACACCGGCGGGCCGTGCCGCTCCAGCAGCCGCTCCACGATCTCGATCGCCCGCTCCACGCCCGCGCAGAACGACCGCGGCGACGGCAGCAGGACTTTTCGGACCGCGGTCACCACGCCCTGCCGACGGTGCTCGCGGCCAGGCTCGTCAGCTCCGCGACCGCCCCGCCGTGCAGCCGCCGGTCCGCCAGCCCGCGCGCGGCCGCCGCCGTCAGCGACTCGGCCGCGCGCTGGCTGGCCGAGCGGCCCCCGCACGACTCCACGAGCGCCGCCGCGCGCCGCAGCCCGTCCTCGTCCAAGGGCACCCCGGCCCGGTACAGGGCCGCCAGCTCGGGCGCGTCGGGGTGCCCCGAACCGAGCGCGGCCGTCACCGGCAGGGACTTCTTGCGGTTGCGCAGGTCCGAGTAGACGGCCTTGCCGGTGACCGCCGGGTCGCCCCAGATCCCCAGCAGGTCGTCCACGTGCTGGAACGCCAGCCCGAGCCGGGACCCGAAGTCCCGCAGCGCCTCCACCTGCTCGGGGGTGCCGCCGCCGAACAGGGCGCCGAGGGCCGTCGCGCAGCCCATGAGCGACGCGGTCTTCGCCTCGCTCATCGCCACGCACTCGGCCAGCTCCACGTGCTCGCGGCCCTCGAACCGCGTGTCCGCCAGCTGCCCCTCGATGAGCGCCCGCACGGTCTGCGCGAGCAGCCCCGCGCCCGCCGGGGCCCGGTCGCCGCCCGCCTCCGCGATCACCTCGAACGCGAGCGCGTGCAGCGCGTCGCCGACCAGGATCGCGTCGTTGACCCCGAAGACCTTCCACGCGGTCGGGCGGTGCCGCCGCAGGCCGTCGCGGTCGATGATGTCGTCGTGGATGAGGGAGAAGTTGTGGACCATCTCGACCGCGACGGCGGCCGGGACGGCGGCCCGCCAGTCGCCCGAGACGGTCTTCGCCGCCAGGAGCGTCAGGAGCGGGCGCAGGGCCTTCCCGGAGTTCGCCTCGACCGGGTTCCCGGCCTCGTCGGTCCATCCGAAGTGGTAGGCCGCGATCCGCGCGGCCGGTGCGGGCAGCCTGCTCGCGGCGGCCCGCAGGCCCGCGTCGATGGCCTCGCGCTCGGCGGTGTACTGGTCGGTCAGGACGGTCATGCGGGGGCCTCCCAATCTCGGGGGTACGGGCCCGGGCGGCCGCGGCGGTGCGCTCCGCGGCCGCCCGGGGCTCACTAGCGTCCGATCTCGACGTGTTCGAGGATGCCGAGCGCGTCGGGCACCAGCACGGCCGCCGAGAAGTAGGCGCTCACCAGGTACGACATGACGGCCTTCTCGTCGATCCCCATGAACCGCACCGAGAGCCCCGGCTCGTACTCGTCCGGCAGTCCCGTCTGGTGCAGGCCCACCACGCCCTGCTCGTCCTCGCCCAGGCGCATCGCCATGATCGAGGTCGTGCCCGCCGCGGTGATCGGGATCTTGTTGCACGGCAGGATCGGGACGCCCCGCCACGCCGGCATGTGGTGCCCGTCGTACTCCGCGGGCGTCGGGTACAGGCCCCGCTTGCTGCACTCGCGCCCGATGGCCGCGATGGCCTTCGGGTGCGCCAGGATCACCCGCGTGTCCCGGCGCCGCGAGATCAGCTCGTCCAGGTCGTCGGGGGTCGGCGGGCCCGAGCGGGTCGGGATGCGCTGGCTCAGCGCCGCGTTGTGCAGGAGCCCGAACTCGCGGTTGTTCACCATCTGGTCCTCCTGCTGCTCGCGCAGGGCCTGGACGGTGAGCCGGAGCTGCTGCTCCATCTGGTTCATCGGCTGGTTGTACAGGTCCGCGACGCGCGTGTGGACGCGCAGGACCGTCTGGGCCACCGCCAGCTCGTACTCCCGCGGCGCCAGCTCGTAGTCCACGAACGTCGTCGGCAGGTCCGGCTCCCCGGTGTGGCCCGCGGCGATGTCGATCGCCGACTCGCCGTGCTTGTTCTGCTTCGCGGACCGGCCCGCCCGGTACCGCTCCAGGTGCGCCGCCAGCGCCGGGATGCGCTCCACCAGCTCGGCGACCGCGGCCGTCGGCAGCGTCAGGACCGTGGCCGGCGTGGCCGCGATGACGTCGTGGCCCCACACCGGCCCGGACTCGGTGAGCAGCTCCTCGCCGAAGTGGTCGCCGTCGACCAGGACCCCGAGGGAGAACCGGTCGCCGAACTTGCCCTCGCCGAACTGCTCGACGCGCCCGTGCGCGACCAGGTGCAGGCCGTCGACCGGTGCGCCCTGCTGCGCGAGGTGCTCGCCGGCGCGGATCTCGCGCTGCTCGAACCGGTCGGCCAGGGCCGCGAGGACCTCCTCGTCGTCGATGCCGCGCAGCTGCGCGATCTCGCCGAGCTCGGTGGGGATCACCCGCACGGCGTCCCCTTCGGAGGTGAACTCGACGCGGCCGTCGCCGACGACGTGCGTCAGGCGCCGGTTGACGCGGTAGGCGCCGCCCTGGGTCTGCACCCACGGGAGCACCCGCAGGAGCCACCGGGAGGTGATCTCCTGCATCTGGGGGACGGACTTGGTGGTGGTGGCGAGGTTGCGGGCGGCGGCGGTGCTGAGGCTGGTCTGGGCGTGCTGTCCGTTGGAGGTCTGCTGGGGGACTGCCGGGTTGCTGACGACTGCGTCGGTCATGTGAACACGTCCTTCTTGCTACGAGGTCTCGCTTCGAGGCGGTTAAGGCTCGAATAGCATCTTATTTACTACCGGGTGGTAAATCCCAATAAATCACTCAAAAGAGTTCATCGGGAGCATAGTTCGCATCGATGTAGTCGAAGCGCTCCACGGCCGTCTGGTACGCCACCGGATCACTGGCCCCACTGCGGCTGAACGGGTACTCCAGCTGGTACGTCGCGAACAGCATGAGCGCGACCATCCCCGAGATCAGCCCCACCAGCACGTACTGGTACTTCCGCGTCGGCGTCCCCAGCGTCAGCATCACCGCGAACACCAGGATCGCGCCCGGCACCAGCACCGTCCACATCGCCGCGCTCAGGCCCCGCTGCGCCTGGAGCAGCCGGTCGGTGCGGAACTCGGTGATCGCCAGGACCCCGTCCTCAGCGTCCGTCAGCCGCGCCTGCACCACGTCGTCGTCGGTCTGCGCTCCCGCGACCGGCGCCCGCATCGCGTCGAGCAGCATCAGCCCGTCCGCCGACACCGGCTCCTGGTCGCGCATCGCCGGCCACTCCTCCTCGATGACCTCGTCCGTGTAGGCCCGCACGGCCTCCCGCACCTGGTCCCGCTGCTCCGGGTCGAGCGCCGCCGCCGACCAGTACACGTCGACCAGCTCGTTCGCCTCCTGGTACGTCACCTGCCCCGCCTCCTCCTTGTTCTCCCACGCGGTGATGAGGACGAACGCGAGGACGATCGCGTAGAGCACGGTGAGCAGCTCGAAGATCGTCGTCCCGAGCTCGTTGTTGTGCGCGCGGTTCGTGGGAGGCGCGAACCGCTGGAGCAGTGCGATGACCACGCAGGCGGCCGCGACCACCATGAGGGTGAACAGGAGTCCCTGGAGCCAGATGGGCATTGACCTCACCAAACTTCGTAAAGCAAAATAAAAGGCATGAACAGTGATGAACAACGCAGAAGATTGCGGTGGGATACGTGCGGCGCCTAGTGGCCTTGGTCATCGCGGCCGTCGCGCTCATGGGCTTCTCCGGGGTCGCGCTGGCCCTCGACTACGGTTGGACGCCTTCGGAAGCGGACGAGGCCGGGCACGCGGACCACCCGACGTACCCGGGCTATCCGACGTTCCCCGGGTACCCGTGCTGGACCTATCCCGAGTACCCGCCGTATCCGACCTTCGCCGGACCGCATCCCCCGCACCCGCCGCATCCCCCGCACCCGCACTGCGAGACGGAGGAACCCGAGCCGTCGAGCCCCGCCGAACCGCCGCCGAGCCCGACGCCTTCGGCCGCGCCGCCCGCGCCTCCGGCGCCCGAGTCGCCCGAGCCATCGCCGTCCCCTTCCGAGTCCGAGTCCGAGGCCCCGGCTCAGCCGGTGCCGTCCAGTGAGGAGCCCCCTGGGAGCGCCGCGCCCGAGTCCGAGTCCGAGGCGCCGCCGCCGGACCCCGGGCCGCTGCCCGGCGGGCTGGCGGTCGAGGAAGCGGCGGCGCCGGTCCCCGAAGAGGAGGACGACGGCTCCGAGGTCCTTAAGAAGCGCATGGCGGCCGCGATGCTCGCGTTCGTCGCCGCGATGGGCGCCGGGGCCGCGTTCTCGGGCCGCGCGGGCAGGTAGTCGCGCCACGACGGAGGCCCCGGGACCCGGTACCGCGCCGGGACCGGGGGCCCGTCGGGCCCGCCCGCCTCCAGGAACCGCCCGACCCCGTGGGCCGCAGTGGAACCGGGGGAGGCGTCGCCGAGGCGCCGCAGGGCCGCCTCGTCGTACCGGTCGGTGCCGTCCAGGTGCCACTTGTGGATCGCGGCGATCCAGTTCTTCAGGTCCTCCACGTAGGACGCGAGCGCGGTCTGCGCGGCGGCGTCGAGCCCGTGCTCCTCTGCCAGGCCGGGCAGGTCGTTCGCCTCGACCATCTGGAACTGCTCGATGCGCGCGTCCGCGAGGGCCGCGGCGATGCGCACGGCCTCGTCGCGGCCGACCCCGAGGTACTCCTCGATGACGACGACGCCGTTCGCCAGCTGCCCTTCGTACTCGACCTCCTTGTGGTACGAGCACACGTCGTTGAGCAGGCACACCGCGTCCATCGCGCACGCCTCCATCCACTGGAGCGGCCGCGACCGCCACACCTCGTCGGGCACTTCGCGTCCGGCGCGCAATCGCGCGAGGGACATCGTCAGGTCCGAGCCGAACGAGTCGCGGCGCATCTCCACGTAGTCGACCGGGTCGGGCACGCGGTTCTGGCCCTCGGAGTGCAGCTCCCACAGCCAGCCTTCGAGCATCTTCTCCACGGCCGCACGGAACTCGCCGCGGCCGCGCTCGTCGAACGCGGGCGCGGTGCGCCGCCACAGGTCGTCCAGGCCCAGCTCCAGCGGGTTCACCGCCACGGGCACTGCGCCGAGGTCGACGGGCATGAACTCCAGGAGCCGCCGGTGCTGCGCGACGGCGGCGCTGAGGTCGCGGCCGCGCCCGAACGCAGCCGGGTAGTAGTCGTCGCCGTAGGTGCCCCACGAGAGCCAGTCGGAGGAGGCGTCGAGCTCCTCCGCGGTGCCTTCGGGGTCGATCCCGGCCGAGCACAGCGCGAAGTCGAAGCCGAGGAACTGGCGCCGGTTCCACAGGCCCGAGCCCGGCAGGGCCGGGTCCGGCGCGAGGAACCCCATGGCCGCGGCCCACTCCACGGCGTGCTCGCGGGACGCGTCGAGGTTCGGGTTGAGCCGCAAGGCGAACGGCTGGTGGAACGCGGGCAGCGCCGTCGGCCCGACCTTCTTGAACGGGGACCGCGCGTGCTGCTTCAGCCCGGACGCGGCGATGCGCGCCTGGGACGTGCCGATCCCGTTGGGCCCGCTGAGGACCCGGTCGGCGGCGTCGTTCATGTACCGGCTGGAGCGCATGTGCCACTCGTGGCCCCCGGCCTGCCAGTCCTGGAGCCCCTTGGCGTACAGGGCGATCGCGAGCTGCTCGGGCGGCGTGACCCCCTCGGTGGCGCACAGCACCGGGATCTCGGTGAGCGCGGTGTTCTCGAACTGGTGGAGCCGCGAGGTGAGCACGTCGTTGACGAGCTCGGCCGCGGGCTGCGTGTCCAGGCCCAGGAACCGCTCGAAGACGAGGACCGCGTTCGCGTTCTCGCCCTCGCTGGTGACCTCCCGCTCGTACGAGAACAGGTCGTTGCGCAGGTGCACGGCGTCGGAGAACGTGTCGCGCAGGACCTTCAGCGGCCGCGAGCCCGCGACCTGGTCGGGGACCTCCGCGCCCACGGCGTACTCGACGATCCCGGCCGACCACGGGGCGCCGCCGACCTTGCGGCGCATCTCGATGTACTCGATCGGGTTGGCGACGCGGTCCGACGTGATGTTGTCGAGCTCCCACAGGGACTCGAACAGCAGGTTCACCGTGGACACGAGGAAGCGCTCGCGCCAGCCCATGGACATCGACGGCGCGGTCCGGTCCCACAGGTCCCTGAGCCCCAGCTCGACCGGGTTCTCCGGCTCGGGGCTCGGCCCCAGGTCCAGGGGCATGAACAGGGGGATGCGGTCGAGGTACGCCTTCGCCCCGGCCTTGTCGCGGGTGCGCTTGAACGCGTCGAGGAAGTGGTCGTCGAAGAAGAACACCCACACGTACCAGTCGGTGACCAGGTCGAGCGCGGGCGCGCCGCAGTCGGGGTGCGTGTACGCGCACAGCAGCCCGTAGTCGTGGCGGTCGAGCTCGGCCTCGTCCCAGATCACCCCGCCCCCTTCGGCGGGGGCGTCGAGCATCCCCATCTCCTTCGCCCAGGTCCGCGCGTGGGCGCGGGCGCCCTCGACGTGCGGATTCAGCCGGGCGGGGTAGGGGAGATAGAACGTCGGCAACACGAACGGGTGATTTTCTGTCATACGTGTCCCTTTGGGTGAAACCTGTCCTGCAAGGCAGATTTCACTGTAGGTGCAACGGTGAGGCCGTCGCTACACCCCGTCGGGTGACGTGCACGAACCGTCCAGGCCGAGGCGCCGAAGCGTGCGCACTACTTAGCACGCGCGAAACATTGCCCGCCCGATCGCGAAACAGCCCCGGGCGAACCTGGACGCCAGTCGGGGGCTGACAGCGCCGTCGCTCCGACGGCCCGGCCGCAGGGGGCGCTTCCCGCCCCCGGGCCGAGTCCGCAGTCAGCCCAGCACCTGGAGGTCCAGCGCGTGAAGGTCGCCATCGTCGGCTACGGCATGGCCGGGGCCCGCATCGCCCGCGAGCTCGGCCGCCGCGGCGTCGACGTCACCGTCTTCGGCGCCGAGCCGGACGCCGCGTACAACCGCATCCTGCTCTCCAGCATGATCGCGGGCAAGCAGACCGAGGCCGAGATCGCCCTGCCCGTGCCGCCCGACCACGTCGAGCTGCGCCTCGGGGAGGCCGTCGAGACCGTCGACCTGGAGGCGAAGACCGTCAACGGGACGCCCTTCGACAAGCTCGTGCTCGCCACGGGCGCCGAGGCGTTCGTCCCCCCGGTCCCCGGCCTCGATCCCCTTCCCACCGGCGCTTACGTCCTGCGCACCATCGAGGACGCCCGCGCGATCCTCGACGAGGCCGCGAACCGCGCCAGCGCGGTCGTCCTCGGCGGCGGCCTCCTCGGCCTGGAGGCCGCGCGGGGCCTCGCCGGGCGCGGCATGGACGTCACCGTCGTCCACTCCGGCGGCCACCTCATGGACCGCCAGCTCGACTCCCTCGGCGCGCGGGTCCTCGCGGACGCGTACGCCGAACTCGGGGTCGACTCCGTGACCGACGCGCGCACCGTGAAGATCGTCCACGGCGACGACGGGCTCACGCTCGTCCTCGCCGACGGGCGCACCGTCACCGGCCAGCTCATGGTCGTCTCCTGCGGCATCCGCCCGAACATCGGACTGGCGCAGGCGATGGGACTGGAGACCGGCCGCGGGGTCGTCATCGACGACCAGTGCCGCACCTCCAGCCCCGACGTGTTCGCGGTCGGCGACTGCGCCGAGCACCGCGGCGGCACGTACGGGCTCGTCGGGCCCGCGTGGGAGCAGGCCGACGTCGTCACCGACCTCCTCTCCGGCGTCAACCCCGACGCCGCCTACGAGGGCTCGCGCCTCGTCACCCGCCTGAAGGCGGCCGGGATCGACCTGGCCGCGATGGGCGACGTGGACGGCGACGAGGTCGTCTCCTTCGCCGACCCGCGGCGCGGCACGTACGCGCGGCTGGTCATCGACGCCGAGGGCCGCCTCGCGGGCGCGGTCATGCTCGGCGACAACCCGATGGTGGGCCAGGTGGTCCAGTTGTTCGACACCGGCGACCCGGTGCCGCACGACCGCCGCACCCTTCTCATGGGCCGCCCCGGCGAATCCGTGTCGGTGGCCCCCGAGACCCCGGCGTCCATGCCCGACGAGGTCGTGGTCTGCCGCTGCAACAACGTCACGAAGGGGGAGCTGCGCACCGCGTTCTTCAACGGCGCGCGCACGCCCCAGGCCCTGTCCGACGCGACGCAGGCGTCCACCGGGTGCGGTACCTGCACCGAGGACGTCGCCGGACTCTGCAAGTGGCTGGCCGGCACCGTCGCCGGCCTCGGCCAGGCCGCGGAACAACTCGATGAGGTGTCAGCATGAGCAAACTCGTTGTCATCGGCGACGGCATGGTCGGCCGCCGGTTCCTGGAGGCGGTCGCCCAGCGCGACCCGTCATGGGACGTCACGGTCCTGTGCGAGGAGCCCCGCCCCGCCTACGACCGGGTCCGCCTGTCGGCGTTCTTCGACGGCGTCAGCGCCGAGGAGCTCTCGCTCGCCTCGGACCTCGACGGCGTGGAGGTGCGCCTCGGCGAGGCCGCGACGGAAGTCGACCGCGAGTCCAAAGTGGTCCGCTCGGCGACCGGAGAGTACCCGTACGACAAACTCGTGTTCGCGACCGGCTCGTACGCGTTCGTCCCGCCCGTCGAGGGCGCGGACCTGCCCGGCGTGTTCGTGTACCGCACCATCGAGGACCTCGAAGGGATCAAGGCCCACGCTGAGGGGCGCCGCCACGGCACCGTCATCGGCGGCGGCCTCCTCGGCCTCGAAGCGGCGAACGCCCTGAAGCTCCTCGGCCTCGACGTGCAGATCGTGGAGTTCGCGCCCTGGCTCATGGCCCGCCAGCTCGACGAGGCCGGAGGCGGGGTCCTCAAGCAGCACATCGAGAAGCTCGGCATCGGCGTCGACTGCGGCACCGGAGGCACGAAGATCTCCGCGGTCGACGGGCGCCTGCGCATGGACACCAACCGCGACGGCGTCGCCTACGACACCGACCTCATCATCTTCGCCGCGGGCGTGCGCCCCCGCGACCAGCTCGCCCGCGACTGCGGCGTCGAGGTCGGCGAGCGCGGCGGCATCGTCACCGACTCCTCTTGCGCCACTTCCGACCCCGACGTGTACGCCATCGGAGAAGTGGCCGCCATGGAAGGCGTCTGCTATGGACTCGTCGCCCCCGGGTACGCGATGGCCGAGACCGTCGCCGACCGGCTCGCCGGCGGCGAGGCCACGTTCCCCGGCGCCGACATGTCCACCAAGCTGAAGCTCCTCGGCGTCGACGTCGCCCAGTTCGGCGCCTTCGACGGGCCCCTCGCCACCACCTACCTCGACCCCGCGAACGGCACCTACGCGAAACTCGTCCTCTCCGACGACGCCCAGACCCTCCTCGGCGGCATGCTCGTCGGCGACGCCGAGCCGTACCCGCTGCTGCGCGCCAGCGTCGGCGGGAAGGTCCCCGGGAAGCTCGCCGACCTCCTCGGCGGCGGCGAGGTCGAAGGCACCCTCCCCGACGGCGCGCAGGTCTGCTCCTGCAACGCCGTCACCAAGGGCGAGATCATGGGCGCCATCCACGAAGGCTGCCACGACGTCGCCGAACTCAAGTCCTGCACCAAGGCCGGCACCTCCTGCGGCTCCTGCATCCCCATGCTCAAGCAGCTCCTCGCCGAAGGCGGCGTCGAGGTCTCCAAGGCCGTGTGCGAGCACTTCACGCAGTCCCGCGCCGAACTCTTCGACATCGTCAAGGTCACCGGCATCACCACGTTCTCCGAGCTCATCGCCCGCCACGGCGCCGGCTCCGGCTGCGACCTCTGCAAGCCCGCCGTCGCCTCCATCCTCGCGTCGCTCTCCAACGGCCACATCCTCGACGGCGAGCAGGCCGCCCTCCAGGACACCAACGACCACTTCCTCGCCAACATGCAGCGCAACGGCACCTACTCCGTCGTCCCGCGCATCCCCGGCGGCGAGATCACCCCCGACAAGCTCATCGTCATCGGCGAGGTCGCCAAGGAGTTCGACCTCTACACCAAGATCACCGGCGGCCAGCGCATCGACATGTTCGGCGCCCGCGTCGAGGACCTCCCGAAGATCTGGCGCAAGCTCGTGGACGCCGGGTTCGAGTCCGGCCACGCCTACGGGAAGGCCCTGCGGACCGTCAAGTCCTGCGTCGGCACCGACTGGTGCCGCTACGGCGTCCAGGACTCCGTGAAGATGGCCATCGACCTCGAACTGCGCTACCGCGGCCTGCGCAGCCCCCACAAGCTCAAGTCCGCGGTCTCCGGGTGCGCCCGCGAATGCGCCGAGGCCCGCTCCAAGGACTTCGGGGTCATCGCCACCGAGCACGGCTGGAACCTGTACGTCGGCGGCAACGGCGGCTTCACGCCCCGCCACGCCGACCTCCTCCTGTCCGACGTGGACTCCGAGACCCTGGTCCGCACCATCGACCGGTTCCTCATGTTCTACATCTCCACCGCCGACCGCCTCCAGCGCACCTCCAAATGGGTCGAGGCCCTCGACGGCGGCCTCGACTACCTCCGCGGCGTCGTCGTGGACGACCGGCTCGGGATCTGCGCCGACCTCGACGCCATGATGGTCAAGCACGTCGAGCACTACGCCGACGAGTGGAAGGGCGTCATCGACGACCCCGAGAAGCTCCAGCGGTTCGTGTCCTTCGTCAACGCCCCCGAGACCCCCGACCCCTCCATCGAGTTCGAGGAGGTCCGCGGCCAGAAGTTCCCCGCCGGGAGCACCGAGCGCTCCCGGCCCGTCCTGCTCGGCACGCCCGTCATCCGCTCGTCCCAAGGGAAGTGATCCACGTGGAACCCATCTGCGCATTCGACCGGCTCGTCCCCGGGCGCGGCGTCGCCGCGCTCCTCGCGGACGGCGCCCAGGTCGCCCTGTTCCGCCTCCTCGACGACAGCCTCCACGCTGTCGCCAACCGCGACCCGTTCACCGGCGCGAACGTCCTCTCCCGCGGGCTCGTGGGCGACCGCGGCGGCGAACCCGTCGTCGTCAGTCCCCTCCTCAAGCAGGCGTTCTCCCTCACCACCGGCGCCTGCCTCGACGACGCCGACGTCGCCCTGGAGGTCTACGCCGTGGAAGTCCGCGACGGCGAGATCCGCGTGGGCGCCCGCTCCGAAGCGGAAGTCGCCGCCTGATGGCCGCCGCCGGAGCCCCCGTCCGCGAGGCCGAGACGACGCTCGCACCCCTGACCGGCTACACCGTGGCCGTCACCGCGCAGCGCCGCGCCGACGAGCTCGCGACCCTGCTGGAGCGCCGCGGCGCCCGCACGATCGTCGCCCCGACGCTGCGGATCGTCCCGCTCCCCGACGACGAGGCCCTCCGCGCGGCCACCGTCGAACTCATCCGCGAGGCCCCCGACCTCGTCGTCGCCACCACCGGCATCGGCTTCCGCGGCTGGCTGGAGGCCGCAGAGGGATGGGGCATGGGCGAGGACCTGCTCGACGTCCTCGCCCGCGCCCGCATCCTCTGCCGCGGCCCCAAGGCCCTCGGCGCCGTGCGCGCCGCCGGGCTCACCGAGGAGTGGACCGCGCCCTCCGAGACCGGCGACGAAGTCGTGGAGTACCTCCGCGCACGCGGCGTCAACGGCCAGCGGGTCGCCATCCAGCTCCACGGCGACCCCGCCGAGGACTTCATCCGCACCGTCCGCGCCGGCGGCGGCGCCGCCGTCCCCGTCCCCGTCTACCGCTGGACCCTCCCCACCGACATCACCCCGGTCCAGCGCCTCGTGGACGCCATCTGCGCGCGCCGCATCGACGCCGTCACGTTCACCTCCGCGCCCGCCGCGAACGCGCTCCTGCGCATCGCGGGCGACCAGGCCGCCGACATGCTGGAGGCGTTCCGCGCCCCCGCCGAGGACAACGGCGTCCTCCCCGTCGCCGTCGGACCCGTCACCGCATCCCCCTTGTCCCGCTTGGGGGTCGACACGGTCCAGCCGCAGCGCGCCCGCCTCGGCTCGCTCGTGCGCACCGTCGCCTCCGCGCTCCCCAAGCGCTCCCGGCGCCTCCAGCTCGCCACCGGGCACCGCATCGAGCTGCGCGGCCACATGGTCCTCCTCGACGACCAGCCGTTCCAGCTCCCGCCCGCGCCGATGGCCGTGATCCGGGCGCTGGCGTCCGCGAACGGGAAGGTCCTCTCCAGAGCGGAGCTGCTCGGGCACCTGCCGCGCGGCGCGGACGGCCACGCCGTGGAGATGGCGGTGACGCGGCTGCGCGACGCCGTGCGCCTGCGGTCCTGTGTGGAGACCGTGATCAAGCGCGGGTACCGCTTGAACCTCGAAGTGTGAGGGGTGTGCGACGAGGGGCTTCCCTTTGTACGATGAGGGAGCCCGAGTAACCGCCTGCAATCTGAATCGGAGGACGCCATGGCGTACCCGCCAGCGCCCCAGTACCCGCAGCAGCCGCTGCCGCAGGGACCGAAGACCAGGCCGGGGTCGGTCACGGCCGTGGTGTGGGTCCAGTACCTGACGGCGGCGCTCCTCGTCATCACCGGCATCGCGATGTTCTCGGTCATGTCGTCGGTCAAGGATGTCGTCAGCGACGAGGTCCTCAACGACCCGTCGCTCTCCGACGCGGGCATCACGGCCGACGACATCTCCACGATCATGACCGTCACGTTCGCGGCCGTCGCGGGCGTGTACCTGCTGTTCGCGGTGTTCTACGTGATCCTCGGCATCCTGAACTCCAAGGGCAACCGGGCCGGGCGCATCCTGTCGTGGATCCTGTCGGGCATCGCGCTGCTGTGCTGCGGCCTGTTCGGTCTCATCGGGAAGATCGGCGAGACCACTTACAACGTCAACGGCACCGAGTACCAGGACGAGATGACGACGGCGGTGGAGAACGCGACGCCGGTGTGGGTGAACACCCTCGACTGGGTCACGATCCTCATGTTCATCGTCGGCTCGCTGCTCGTGGTCATCTTGCTCGCGATCCCGGCCTCGAACGAGTTCTTCCGCAAGGAGGACCTGGGCGCGGGCCCGTACCAGCAGCCCCCCTACGGCCAGCAGCCTGGCCAGCCGCCGTACGGCCAGCAGCCGCCCGGGCCGCCGACCGCCTAGCGGCGCAACGAGAGACATACCGAGAACGGCCCCGCCATTCGGCGGGGCCGTTCCGTGTTCCGTTGCCGTGGAGGCTAACCCGGGGGCGCGGTGGGCGGCGGGACCTGGAACGTGCGCTCGCGGTCGTACCGCTCCAGGGCCTCGGTGTCGGGCTCCGTCCCGTGCCAGGCCGCGAGCAGTTCGCCCTCCCGCTTGCGGCTCAAGCCCGCGCGCAGGCTGGGTGCGGCCGCGTTGGCGTTCCACCACCGCTCCATCGTGGTCGCGAGCGGCGAGAGCCGCAGCCCGGCCGCGACCGCTCCGGCCGAGGGGCGGCTGCCGTGCCCGTCGTAGTCGGGGGAGGGCGCCCAGAAGCCGAGCGACTCGTGTCCGGCCCAGGCGGTCACCTCCTGTTCGAGGATGAACTCCTGCGTCACCCACGTGAGGTTCGGGCGCTCCTTGAGGACGCCCTGCTCGATGAGGGCGTCGGCGATGCCGTCGAAGAACGCCTCCATGCCGATGTGGTCGCCGATCGCGTCGTACGTGCCGGTGAGGCCCGCGTCGGCGGCGTCGAGGAGCCAGTTCGCGTAGTCCTCCACGTCGATCCACTGGACGGGGCGCTCGCGCGGGCCGGGGGCGAGGATCTCGCCGCCCTCGGTGAAGCGCAGCGGCCAGTAGCCGAGCCGGTCGACCGGGTCCCCGGCGCCGACGATGAGGCCGGGGCGGGTGACGAGCGCGCGGTCGCCGAGGCGCTCGCGCACCATGTTCTCGATGGCGACCTTGCTGGCGCCGTAGACCTCCACGGACGGGTCGGTGGAGTCGTCCGGGGCCGGCTCGTACACCTCGTCGGTGACCGTGGCGTGCTCGGCGTAGGCGGAGATCGAGGAGATGAACGACCAGTGCCCGGCGCCGTCGGCGAGGGCGTCGAGGACGGGCGGGACGTGCGCGGGGATGCGCGCGACGTCGAAGACCGCGTCGAACTCCCTGCCGCGCAGGGCTTCCACGCCGCCTTCGACGCTGCGGTCGACGGCGACGAACTCGGCGCCCTTCGGCGGCTCGCCGCTGGCGCCGCGGGAGGCGACGGTGACGTTGTGGCCGCGTTCGAGTGCGAGCGCGGCGATCTTGTGCGACAGGTAGACGGTCCCGCCGAGGACGAGGATCCGCTTCGGTTGCGTGCTCATGCCCTTGAGCATGGCGGCCGACCGGCCGGCGGGCAAGGGCGTTCGCCCACGGCGCATCCGCTCACAGCAGCGGGCGGGGCGCCCGGCGATTCAGGATGGCATCGCGGCGGTCTTGCGGCGGGGCGCGCGCGGGCTCAATATGCTGGGAAGAGACCCGGGGAGGGCGCCATGACCGACGATTGGGACGCCGCGGCCGAGGACGGCGGCTTCGGCGAGGACTTCTTCGCGGACCTGGAGTCCGCGCCCGGCGCCGACACGGGCGCCGCGGACCTCTTCGGCGCCGACGGCGCCGACGAGTACTTCTACGAGGCTGAAGGCGACGGCAGCTTCGAGACCGCCGCCTCGGACCCGGCGGACGCGTCCGACCCGACCGCCCCTGACGACTTCTCGGACGCCGACTTCCCGTTCGACCTCGACTTCGACGTGGGCGGCGAAGCCTGACCGCCGCATCGCGGCCCGCTCCGCCCCCGCTGTCGGTCCCCCCGGGCACGCTTGAAAGCGGGGGCGACAGCGAATCCGCGCAATCCTCGCGTTTGCCCCGGCCGCGCCCGCTTCGCGGGCCCCGGCCCGACCCGGGGGGTGGTGTCACTGTTTCGGGTGACAAGATCGCCGGGAGCACCGGATCTTGTCGTACCCCCGGGGGAGGCTCGCCCCTACGGTCCCCGGGTGGGTGGGGGTTAGGGATGGAAATAGCAGCACACGTGCGCATGCCTCGGGACGAGGCCGAGGCGGTCGCCATGCAGACCGAGCTCGCGGGGTGCGTGGTCGTCGCCGATGACGACAGACCCATCGACACCGTTGCGGGCCTTGACATCGCCTACGACACCGCCTCGGACACCGCGGTCGCCACCGCGGTCGTCCTGCGCCGCGGGGACCTCGCCGTCCTCGACGAGGCCGTCGTCCACGGCACCTCCGACTTCCCGTACGTGCCCGGGCTCCTCGCGTTCCGTGAACTCCCGCTGCTGCTCAAGGCGATCGAGGCGCTCACCGTCGCCCCCGACCTGTACGTGTGCGACGGCTACGGGCTCACCCACCCCCGCCGCTTCGGCCTCGCGTGCCACCTCGGCGTCGTGCTCGACGCGCCCGCGATCGGCGTCGCGAAGAACCCGCCGCACCTGCCCGTCGCCGACCCCGGCCCGGCCCGCGGCGACTGGTCGCCGATCGCCGCGGGGGAGGAGACCGTCGGATGCGCGCTGCGCACCCGCGACGGCGTCAAGCCCGTGTTCGTGTCCGTGGGCCACCGCCGCACCCTCGCCTCGGCCCGCGACCTCATCCTCGAACTCGCGCCCCGCTACCGGCTCCCCGAGCCCATCCGCGCCGCGGACCAGTTGGGCCGCAAGCGACTCGCCGAGATGAGGTAGGGCCCACCCCACCCCCGACCGGCCCGCCCACCGGATCGCGACCGGTGGGCTTTCCTCCTACCGTTGAGGGCATGGAGAAACCCCAGTCCGTCACGAACGCCGCCCTGCTGTGGACGACCGCAGTGGTCGCCGGCGTCATCGAAGCCGTCTTCGTCGTCAGCCAGACCGCCCAGGACACCGGGCTCGACTCGGGGATCTGGACCGCCGTCGCCGTCCGCGGCCTGATCTACCTCGCCGTCATGGCGCTCATCGTCGTCTTCGCGACCGGCCGCCGCTGGGCCCGCTGGGCGCTCGCCGGGCTCCTGTCCGTGATCGGCCTCGCCTCGCTCGTGGTCGAGCCCGCGCAGCAGCTCATGGACGGCGCCCCGTTCCTCGAAGCGTTCGGCGGCGACGGCGAGCTCATGATGGGCATCTTCGTCGCCCGGATGCTGCACGTCGCGGCCGTGCTGACCGCGACGATCGTCATGTTCAGCCCCAGCGCGAACGCCTACTTCCGCAGGCCCGCCGAGGCCGTCGCGGCCTAGCGGGTCCGCAGCCAGGCGGCGTCGGCGGGCGCGAGGTCCGGGACCGACGCGACCTCCTCGACGAGGTCCCGCTCGCCCATGGCGGCGCGGAAGAACATCGCGGCCGTCACCCCGTGGTCGGGCCGGTGCACCACTTCGAGCTCGGCACCGGCCTCGACGTGGCCCGGCTCGACCACCCGCATGTACGGGCCCGGCCGGGCCTCGCGCGTGAACGTCTTCAGCCAGCCGCGCTCGTCGATCCAGCCGCGGAACGTGCCGCACGGGATGCGCGCCCCGGTCACCTGGAGCACCAGCCCGCCGGGCCCGGCCCACCGCTCGCCGATGAGCGCCGCGTTCACGTCGTAGCCGCCGGTCGTCAGGTTCTCCCCGAACGCGCCCGGCCCGAACTCCCGGCCCGTGAGCGCCCCGAAGTGCGCGTAGTCCTCGCTCCCGAACACGTACACGGCCTGGTCGGTCCCGCCGTGGTTCTGCACGTCGCCGACGCGGTCGCCCGCGAGGCCCACCGAGCCGTCGCCCTTCGGCCCCGGCGAGGTCACCGGGACCGGGCCGTCCACGGGCCGCTTGTCGATGTAGGTGGCCGTCAGGCCCTTCCACGGGTTCTCCCGCGGGCGGCCCACGTTCACCGAGAGGATCTTCACGCGCCGGAGCGTATCCCCGCGCGGCGGGCGCCTCAACCGCATTTGCGGTGTCGGTGCCCCCCGCTAGGCTTGCGGCGTGGGGGTGAGCACTCGGAAGCTGTTCCGCGACGACGCGGTGGTCCTGCGCACCTTCAAACTCGGCGAGGCCGACGCGATCGTGTCGCTCCTGGGCCGCACCCGCGGCCGCTACCGGGCCATGGCGAAGGGCCTGCGCCGCACGTCCTCGAAGTTCGGGGCCCGGCTCGCCCCGTTCAGCCACGTGGACCTCCAGCTCATCGAGGGCCGCGCCGAACTCCACACCGTCACCCAGGCCGTGGGCCTGCACCTGTCGGGCGGCGCCATCAGCTCCGACTGGGCCGCGTACACCGCCGCGTGCGTCATCGCCGAGGCCGCCGAGCGGCTCGTCCCCGAGGACCACCAGCCCGACCTCGACGTGTTCCAGCTGACCCTCGGCGCGTTCCGGGCGCTCGCCGAGACCGAGCTGCCGCCGGTGCTCGTCATGGACTCGTACCTGCTGCGCGGCATGAAGTCCGCGGGCTGGGCGCCCTCGCTCGACCAGTGCGCCGTGTGCGGCGCCGACGGCCGCCACCGCGCATTCGCCGTCGCCGCGGGCGGCGCCGTCTGCGGCGACTGCCGCCCCGGCGGCGCCTCCGTCCCCGCGCCCTCGTCCCTGGAGCTCATGCGCGCCTTGGAGTCCGGCGACTGGGGGAACGCCGTCGCCGCCGACCCCCGCCAGCGCAGCGAGGCCGCGGGCCTCATCGCCGCCCACTTCCAGTGGCACTCCGAACGGCACCTGCGCACCCTCAAGTACGTCCCCCACGGCCGCGGCGGCCTCTGAACGGGCCCGGACTACGATCGAGGCCCCCGCCGGGCGCCGCCGCACCCGCGGGGTCCCCGTCGACCTGGAGGTCCTGTGAGCCGCACCTACGAGCCGCCGAAGCCGCACCCGTCGGGCGCCGTGCCGCCCGAGCTGCCGCGCGACCTGGTGCCCAAGCACGTGGCGCTCGTGATGGACGGCAACGGCCGCTGGGCCAAGGAGCGCGGGCTCAAGCGCACCGAGGGCCACACGATGGGCGAGGCGTCGCTGTTCGACACCATCGAGGGTGCGATCGAGATGGGCGTCGGCACCCTCTCGGCGTACGCGTTCTCGACCGAGAACTGGCGGCGCAGCCCCGACGAGGTGCGGTGGCTCATGGGCTTCAACCGGGACGTCATCCACCGCCGCCGCGACGAGCTCAACGCCATGGGGGTGCGCATCCGCTGGGCCGGGCGCCGCCCCAAGCTGTGGAAGAGCGTCATCAAGGAACTCGAAGTGGCCGAGGAGATGTCGAAGGGGAACGACAAGATCACGCTCCAGTTCTGCGTGAACTACGGCGGCCGCGCCGAGATCGCCGACGCCGCCGCGGCCCTCGCCCGCGACGTCAAGGCCGGGCGCCTCAACCCCGAGCGCGTCACCGAGAAGACCTTCGCCCGGTACCTCTACAACCCGGACCTGCCCGACGTCGACCTGTTCCTGCGCCCCTCCGGGGAGCAGCGCACCTCGAACTTCCTGCCCTGGCAGTCGGCGTACGCCGAGCTCGTCTACATGGACGTCCTGTGGCCCGACTTCGACCGCCGCGACCTGTGGCGCGCGTGCGAGATCTACGCCCGCCGCGACCGTCGCTTCGGCGGCGCCGTGCCGAACCCGGTCGCCGCTAGCTGAACGGCGTGAAGCCCCGGCCGCGCTCCTGGTCGGCCTGGAGCTTGTCGACGGTGGTCTGGAGCCGGTCGATCCGCTCCAGGATGAGCGCGGTGTCCGCCGAGACCTGGTTGTCGAGGTCGTCGAGGCGCTGCGCCTCCTCCATCGACGCGAGCACCACGCCGAGCAGCAGGTTCACCAGCACGAACGCGCCGAACAGGATGAACACCAGGTAGTACGGCAGCGTCCACATGTTGTGCTCCATGCTGTTGCGCATGACGTTGCCCATGTCGTCGAACGCCACCAGCTGGAACAGGTTGAGCAGCGTCTTCCCGACGGTGCCGAAGTGCTCGGGGTCGGAGCTGGAGAACGCGATCCAGCCGACCATCGCCCACAGGTACATGACGACGCCCGTCAGCGCGAACACGCCCGCCGACTTCGGCAGCGCCTTCCCGGCCGCGACCAGGATGATCCGCAGCGACGGCAGGGACCGGAAGATCCGCACGATCCGCGCCAGCCGCAGCATCCGCAGGATCGTCACGTTCTCGCGCAGGCCCGGCATGAACGACGCCACGACGATCACGAAGTCGAAGACGTTCCACCCGTCCTTGAAGAACCGCAGCGGCCGCCGCCCGAACGACACCAGCCCCGCCAGCACCTCGAACGTGAAGAACCCCAGGCACACGTAGTCCACCCAGTGCAGGAACTCCGCCGTGGCCGCCGAGTGCGGGAACGTCATCGCCCCCAGCACCGCCGCGTTGACGAGGATGACCACCATCGACACCATCTGGAACCGGGGGCTCGCCAGCAGCGCCCGGCAGGCGGCGGGGATACGACTGGGGTCGGTACCTAGGGTGGGAACGCGCACCGCACAAGAGTAGTAAGCCGGTACACCCGTCGACTGCGGAGGTGAGCGGGCCGGTGACGCGTTCGGCGCACCCCATGCCGCACAATGGGGCCGTGAGCGCCGACCTCGCCGACACCGACGCCCCCGCCGCCGAGCGCGCCCCGCGCGCCCGCCGCGGGCTCACCTCCATCGAGGCCCTCGGGCTGCTCCTCGTCTTCGGCCTCACCGCCAGGCCCGGCCTCACCGACCTCTTCGCCGCCCCCGCCGCCCAGGCGTGGGCCGCGAGGTTCGTCGCCGTGTGCGTCCAGGCGTTCCCGTTCCTCGTCCTCGGCGTCGCCCTCTCCGCGGCCATCAGCGCCTTCGTGCCCGCCGGGTTCTTCCACCGGGTCGTCCCCAAGCGCACCGCGCTCGCCGTCCCCGTCGCGGGCGTCGCCGGGGCCGTCCTCCCCGCGTGCGAATGCGCCTCCGTGCCCGTCGCCGGGGCGCTCGTGCGCCGCGGCGTCGCCCCCGCGGCCGCGTTCACGTTCATGCTCGCCTCCCCGGCGATCAACCCGATCGTCGTCGTCTCCACGTTCGTGGCCTTCCCCGGCGACCCCGAGATGGTCGCTGCCCGCGTGTGCGCCTCGCTGGTCGCCGCGATCGGCATCGGGTGGCTGTGGGCGAAGCTGGGGAAGACCGAGTGGCTGCGCCTCCCCGAGCACCGGCACCACGACGACGGCAAGTGGGCCGCGTACTGGGCCGCGATCCGCCACGACTTCCTCCACGCCGGCGGCTACCTCGTCATCGGCGCGGCCATCGCCGCCAGCCTGAACACCCTCGTCCCCGAGACGTGGCTCGCGCCCATCGCCGACAGCCCCGTCCTCGGCGTCCTGGCGCTGGCGGTCCTCGCGGTGCTCGTGTCGATCTGCTCGGAGTCGGACGCGTTCGTGGCCGCGTCCCTGACCCAGTTCTCGCCCACCGCGAAGCTCGCGTTCATGGTGGTGGGCCCGTTCATCGACGTGAAGCTCGCGGCCATGCAGGCCGGGACGTTCGGCCGCCGCTTCGCGGCCCGCTTCGCCCCGGCGGCGTTCCTCGCGGCGCTCGCCGCCGCCGCACTGATGGGAGTGGTCTGGCTGTGAGACGCGACGCGCAGGCGGTGGTCCTGCTCCTGGTCGGGGGCGGGATGCTGCGGCTGGCCTGGACCGGGGACTACCTCGACTACGTGAAGCCGTACGCGTTCTGGCTCATCGTGCCCGCGGGGATCCTCCTCGTCGCGGTCGCCGCGATCACGGGCGTGCAGGCGTGGCGGGACCGCGGGGAGGCGGACGACGGCCACGGGCACGGCGAGCCGAAGGTGGCGTGGCTGCTGCTCGCGCCGGTGGTCGGGATGCTGCTGGTGGCCCCCGACGCGCTCGGGTCGTACGAGGCGGAGCGGACGGGCACCGTGGTCGGCGCCGAGGAGTCGCGGTCGAGCTACCCGGAGCTGCCCGACGACGTGGACCCCGTGCCGCTCACGCTCCTCGACTACGCGGCCCGCGCGATCTTCGACGACGGTCAGACCCTGGAGGGCCACCGCATCCAGCTGCGCGGCTTCATCCTCTACGAGGGCGACGAGCCGCAGCTCGCGCGCATGGTCGTCTCCTGCTGCGCCGCCGACGCCCGGCCCGTGAAGATCGGCTTCGACGGCGACGTCCCCGCCGGCCTGGAGCCGGACCAGTGGGTCGAGGTCGTGGGGGAGTACACCCCGCGGCAGGGCCGCGACGAGATCAACGGCGAGCTCGTTCCGTACATCGAGGTCGAGTCGGTCACCGGCATCCCCGCCCCCGACAACGAGTACCAGTAGCGCGTCACTCTTTCGCGTGATCCGGGTCATGCGGCCGCGGGCGTGCGACCCTGAACGTGAGGCATTCCCGCAGCTCGCGGCCGACCGGCCGCGGCGCGCCGCTCATATTAGATGTTGACAATGATTGTCATGACGGAGCAGGGTTCAAACATGCGCCGATCCAGCTTGCTCATCCTCCCCATCGCCGGCCTCGCCGCCGCCGGCACCCTCGCCGCGTGCGGCGGGGAAGGCGGCTCCGACGACGGCACCACCAGCGTCGTCGCCGCGTTCTACCCCCTCGCCTACGCCACCGAGCAGGTCGGCGGCGACGACGTCTCGGTCACCAACCTCACCCCCGCCGGCCAGGAGCCCCACGACCTCGAACTCGCCCCCTCCGACATCGCCGCCATCGAAGAGGCCGACTACATCGTCTACCTCAAGGGCTTCATCCCCGAACTCGACGCCGCCATCGAGGAGTACGCCTCCGACAAGGCCCTCGACGTGTCCACCGCCGTCGACACCATCGGCTACGACGCCACCCAGGCCCTCGCCGAGGACGACCACGACCACGCCGAAGAGGACCACGCCGAAGAGGAGGGCGAGGACCACGAGCACGACGAGCTCGAAGGCACCGACCCCCACGTCTGGCTCGACCCCACCCGCTACGCCCAGATCGGCACCGCCATCGCCGACGGCCTCGCCGGGATCGACGAGGCCAACGCCGCCGACTACACCACCGCCGCCGACAAGTTCACCGCCGACCTCGCCGACCTCGACGCCGAGTTCACCGACGGCCTCGCCGCCCGCACCGGCGACGCCATCGTCACCTCCCACGCCGCGTTCGGCTACCTCGCCGACCGCTACGGCCTCACCCAGGTCGCCATCTCCGGCCTCAGCCCCGACCAGGAGCCCGACTCCCAGCGCATGGCCGACGTCGCCCACTACGTCGAGGAGAACGCCGTCACCACCATCTTCTTCGAGACCCTCGTGTCCCCCGACATCGCCGACACCCTCGCCGCCGAGTCCGGCGCCACCACCGCCGTCCTCAACCCCCTCGAAGGGCTCACCGACGACCAGGCCGACGCCGGGGACGACTACTTCACTGTGATGCGGGAGAACCTGGCCGCGTTGCAGACCGCCCTGGGCGCGGCGTAAGGCAGCATTACCCAGATGCCCGTCCTCACCGTCCGCGGCGCGACCGTCTCCTACGGCGGCCGCGCCGTCGTGCGCGGCGCCGACCTCGCCGTCGCCCCCGGAGAGGCCGTCGCCCTCATGGGCGCCAACGGCTCCGGGAAGTCCACGCTCATCAAGGCCGTCGCCGGACTCGTCCCCCTCGCCGGCGGGACCATCGAGCTGTTCGGCACCCCGCAGAAGCGCTTCCGCGAATGGAAGCGCATCGGCTACGTCCCCCAGCGCACCGGCGCCGCCTCCGGCGTCCCCTCCACCGCCGCCGAAGTCGTCTCCCAAGGACGCCTCGCCCACCGGACGCTCGGCATGCCCGCACGCCGCGCCGACCGCGACGCCGTCGCCCGCAGCCTCGCCGAAGTCGGCCTCGCCGACCACGCCCACTGCTCCGTCGACACGCTCTCCGGCGGCCAGCAGCAGCGCGTCCTCATCGCCCGCGCCCTCGCCACCGACCCCGAACTGCTCATCATGGACGAGCCCACCGTGGGCGTCGACGCCGAGACGCAGACCGCGCTCGCCGCCGTCGTCGCCGACCGGATCGACGCCGGATGCGCCGTCCTCCTCGTCACCCACGAACTCGGCCCGCTCACCGACCGCCTCGACCGCGCCGTCGTCCTCGCCGACGGGAAGGTCGTCCACGACGGCGCGCCCCCGCGGCCCGTCGGCGAGCACGCCGACCCCGCGCACGACCACGCCCATCCGCACGCCAACGGCCACAACGGCACCGACGACCTCTGGGGCGGCAAGTGATCTTCGAGTACTTCCAGTACGAGTTCATGCAGCGCGCCCTCCTCAGCGCGCTCGTCGTCGGCCTCTGCGCCCCCACCGTCGGCGTGTTCCTCGTCCAGAAGCGCCTCGCGCTCATCGGCGACGGCCTCGGCCACGTCGCCCTCACCGGCGTCGCCGTCGGCTTCCTCACCGGCGCCGCCCCCGTGTGGACGACCCTCGCGGTCACCGTCGCCGCCGCCGTCGTCATGGAACTGCTCCGCGCCAAGTCCAAGACCTCCGGGGACGTCGCCCTCGCCATGCTCTTCTACGGCGGCCTCGCCGGCGGCGTCTACCTCACCGGCATCGCCTCAGACAAGGGCATCGCGAACCTCCAGCAGTACCTGTTCGGCTCGCTCCTCACCGCCGGGTGGTCCGAGGTCTGGACCATCGTCATCGGCGGCGCCGCCGTCGCCGTCCTCATGCTCGTGCTGCGGCCCTGGCTCACCGCGATCTGCGCCGACGAGCAGTACGCCCGCGTCTCGGGGCTCCCCGTCGCCGCCCTCAACCTGCTCCTGCTCATCACCACGGCGGTGACCGTGTCCGTGTCCATGCGCGCGGTCGGCATCCTCCTCGTGAGCGCGCTCCTCGTCATCCCCGTGGTCACCGTCCAGCAGTTCACGCGCTCCTTCAAGACCACCATGTTTGCGTCCATGGCCGCCGGGTTCCTCATCTCCGGCGCGGGCGTCCTCACCTCCGCCGCCCAGGACGTGCCGCCGGGCGCGACCATCGTGCTCATCGGGGTCGCCGTGTTCCTCGCCACCGCCGTCATCGCGGCCCTCACCCGCCGCGTCCGCCAGACCCGGCGCCGCCATCTGCCCCCGGAAGGCGAGCCGCTCGAAGTCGAACTGCCCGCGAAAGCATGACCGCCGCGGCACCTGGGACCTCACCGGGCCCGGCGACGCGATATTTTTGCGGAGTGCGGACCGAGACCGAGCTAGCCGAAGAATCCACGCCCGCCGACTACGAGTCGGCGGGGGAGCTGCTGCGCGCGCTGGCCGCGCCGCTGCGGATCGCGATCGTCATGGAGCTGGCCGCGGGCCCGAAGTACGTGCACCAGATCGTCGAGACGCTCGGCGTCACGCAGCCGCTCGTCTCGCAGCACCTGCGGGTCCTGCGCGGCGCGGGCATCGTGCGCGGCACCCGGTCGGGCCGGGAGATCTCGTACTCGCTCATCGACGACCACATCGCGCACATCGTCACCGACGCCGTCAACCACGCCAGGGAGGAGCACTAGTGGCCACCAAGCCCCCGGCCGAGAACATGGCCAGGTCCACGAAGCAGCGGACCGCGATCCTCGACCTGCTCGAACACGACGACGCCTTCCGCAGCGCCCAGGACCTCCACGCGATCCTCCGCGACGCCGGGTCCAAGATCGGCCTGACCACGGTCTACCGCACCCTCCAGGCGTTCGCCGAGGCCGACATCGTGGACGTCATGCGCCTGCCCGGCGGCGACCACCTG
Source organism: Glycomyces sp. NPDC047010 (assembly GCF_040644205.1). Lineage (NCBI taxonomy): Bacteria > Bacillati > Actinomycetota > Actinomycetes > Glycomycetales > Glycomycetaceae > Glycomyces > Glycomyces sp. NPDC047010. The sequence continues at coordinate 34,137 of NZ_JBEYVY010000010.1, forward strand.
TACCGGCTGTGCGCCGCCGAGGAGCACCACCACCACCTGGTCTGCCGCTCGTGCGGCAAGACCGCGGAGGTCGCCGGGCCGACCGTGGAGCGCTGGGCCAACAAGGTCGCGGCCGAGCACGGGTTCACCGACGTCGGGCACACGCTCGAACTCCACGGCCTCTGCGCCGACTGCTCGCGTACCGCGGCCGGACAGTAGGGTAGGCACCGTGCTGGTTGTATATCGTTTCGCCGTAACCGAAGGCGAGACGGAGAGCTTCTCGCGCGACGCCGAGGACGCCCTCGCGGCGCTCGCCTCCTGCGGCGGCTACGTGCGCGGCGGGCTCGGCCGCGCCCTCGACGACTTCGACGCCGCGGACCCGGTCTGGATGCTGTGGACCGAGTGGGACGACGTCGGCTCCTACCGCCGCTCCCTCTCGAACTTCCAGGTCAAGATGTCCACGCCGCTCCTGTCCCGGGCGCTGCCCGAGGCGTCCGGCTTCGAGGTCCTCGCCGAATGCGCGCCGGGCGGGACGCCCTACCGCACCGACTCGGACCGCGAGGCCGACCCCGAGGCGGCCCGCCGGGAGGCCGCCCGATGAGCGACCGCGACGCCGCGCGCCCCGACGGGGCCGCGCCGCACGACCCTGGAGCAGTCCCCGCAGACCCGGCCCCTGAGCAGGTCCAGAACCCCGAGGAAGTACGGGACGCCGCGCCCGGGCCCGAACCGGTGCAGGAAACCGCCCCCGAGCGGGTCCAGAACACCGCCCCCGAGCCCGAGCTCGTCGAGCACGTCGAGCCGCCGCTCGAACCGGTCCCCGACCGCGAGCCCGCGCCCGAGCCGGAGGCGCCCGCCACGCACGACACCGGGCCGATCGAGATCGAGCCGCACACCTCCGTCGAGGCCGTCGCCGAACCGGCCGCGCCCGCGCAGGTCGCCCCCGAGCCCGGGGCCGCCCCGATCCCGTTCGAGCCCGAGCCGTCCGTCCCCGAGCCCGCAGAGGTGCAGGTCGCACTGAACAGCGGCGCCGACACCGGGACCGACCTGGGGACCGCCGACACGCTCGCGCTCCCGCCGACCACCGCGGCCGTCGAGCCCACGCCGCCCGTGGTCTCCTCCGCGCCCCCGCCGCCCCCCACGGGCGTCCCGGTGCCGTTCGCGGCCCCGCCCACCGAGCGCAACGGCGGGCGCTTCGCGCTCAAGCTGGTCCTGGGCATCGGCGGCGGCACGATCCTCGTGACCGCGGTCGTCATCGCCCTGTTCATGGCGTTCGCGACCTTCACGAACTCCGTCACCGACCAGATCGAGGCCACGGCCGGGGACTTCGTCGCCGAGCTCGCCGACGAGGACTGGGACGGCGCGTACGCGATGCTCTGCCCCGACATGCGCGAGCGCCCCGCCGACGACTACATCGCCGAATGGCAGTCCTGGGACGCGGCCTCCGCCGAGGTCCAGCCGCTTGGCTACAACGAACTCGACGTGCGGGTCCGCCTCGCGGACGGCTCGCAGATCGCGCTCGTCGTCCCCGTCGAGCAGACCGCGCAGACGATCGGCACGAGCGTCTGCGGCTGGTACACCGTCGAGGACTAGCCGCTGTACGGCGGCTGCGGTGAATACGGCTGCGGCGGTTGGCCTCCCGGCCCCTGCTGGGGTCCCGGGTACTGCTGCGGCGGCCCGTACTGGCCCTGCGGCGGCATCCCGTACTGCGCCTGCGGCACCACCACGATCAGCGCCGTCCCGCCCTTCCCCGGCGTCCAGGCCCGCACACTGGGCGTGAGCACCGCGATGAACAGGACGATGACGAGCAGCGCGGTCAGGTCCTGGCGGCCCACGCCGATCAGCCACGGCGTCTTGTCCGGTGGCAGCGCGTACCGGCTGTACCTGACGTAGTCCATCGTCTGCGCGACGCCGATGAGCCCCCACGGCAGGACCAGGACCGAGGTCCACACGGTCGTGAACACGCGCGCGCCGAACGAGCCGCGCAGGACGCCGAGCAGCGTGATGAACGCGAAGACCACGGTGAGGACCCCTGCCACCGCGAGGATGAGGATCATCCCGGTGCCGTACGACGAGGCCACGTACTCGATGCCGAAGCCGCCGTTGTTGAGCGCGATGAGCGACCGGATCGAGCCGAACGCGGTCCAGGCGGCCACGGCGAGGACCAGGCCCGCGAGGACTGCCGCGAACGTCGCCGTACCGGGCCGCGTCGCGGGGCGCTCGGGGGCCGCGCCCTGGGCGAACCCGCCGGGGGCGCCCGGGAGCTGCACCTCGCCTCTCTGGATGCGGTGCATGAGGATCCACTGCCGCGCGGACTTGGAACACAGGAGGCCCAGGAGCGTCGCGTAAAGGCCGCCGAGGACGATGCCGACGAGGAGCGAGACCCAGCCGGTCTCGATGAAGACGATCCCGAAGACGATCGCGACCGCGCTGATGGCGAGGCCCAGGATCGCGGAGACCAGCGACCAGATCCACGCCCACCGCTTGCCGCGGGTGATGTGGATGCCGGAAGTGAGCGCCTGGACCGTCGAGTACACGGCGAACGCGAGCCCGATGAGGCTGAACGGGTTGAAGTAGTTGACCAGGCCGATCGCCGAGCCGATGTCGCCGATGCCCGCGAGGGCCGTGAAGATCCACAGGATCACCTGGATGCCGGTGATCGTCCCGGGCTTCGCCATGGTCATCGCGGGCGGCGGGGCCTGCCCGGGGATCGGCTGGTCGGGGCGCTGCTGCATCGGGCCGTAGGCGCCGCCGGGGCCCGCCTGCTGCTGCGGGGGCGGGGACGCCGGCTGGTGCTGGAGGTGCATCCGGTCGGGCGGCGGGGGCGGGAAGGTCATCGGGGCGGGTTCCTCGCGGTCGTGGACGGCACGGTCGTCTGCGACGCGGCCGGGCGGTTCGGTAGCGGCCACCTTACCGGAAGCGGACCAGCGGGGGTGGCCGCTCGGAGCGGGGTTTTCACGCGTCCCGGGGATGCGGCGGTTTGCTAGTCTGACTGACGCTGAACGACCTCCGATCAGAGCAGGACGCGCCGTGTCTGAGACAACGCCCACTTCCCATACGTTCCAAGTGGACCTGCGCGGACTGGTGGACCTGCTCTCGCACCACCTGTACTCCTCGCCGAAGGTGTACGTGCGCGAGCTCCTCCAGAACGCGGTCGACGCCGTCACCGCGCGCCGCCAGATCGACCCCGGCTTCGCCGCCGAGGGCGCCCCGGTGCGGATCACCGCCGAGGGTGCGCGGCTGCTCATCACCGATCCCGGTGTGGGGCTTACGGTCGCGGAGGTCCACAAGCTCCTCGCCACGATCGGCGGTTCGTCCAAGCGGGACGAGGAGATCGAGGGCGCGCGCCGGGACTTCCTGGGGCAGTTCGGGATCGGCCTCCTCGCGTGCTTCACCGTGGCGTCGGTCATCACCGTGACCTCCAAGTCCGCGAAGGACCCCGACGCGCCCGTGGTCCGCTGGTCCGCGCGCGACGACGGCTCCTACACCGTCACCGAGGTCCCCGACGCCGAGCACCCCGAGCCGGGCACCACGGTCGAGCTGACCGGCCGCCCCGGCGAGGACTGGCTCCAGCCGCACCGCGTCGTCCAGCTCGCCCGCGAGTACGGCTCCCTGCTGCCGGTGGACGTCACCGTGTCCGGCGGCGGCGCCCCCGAGCGGATCACCGACACGCCGCCGCTGTGGGAGCGGCAGCACCCCAACGCGACCGCGCGGCGCGTCGCCCTGAACCGCTACTGCGAGAACGTCATGGGCTTCCCGCCCCTCGACGTCATCGACCTCGACGTGCCGCTCTCCGGGCTCAAGGGCGTCGCCTTCGTGCTCCCGCACGCCGCGTCCCCCTCCGCCCGGCCCGCGCACCGCGTGCACCTCAAGCGGATGCTGCTCACCGAGACCGCCGACAACCTGGTCCCCGAGTGGGCGTTCTTCGTCCGCTGCGTCGTGGACACGGACTCCCTGCGCCCCACCGCGTCCCGCGAGTCCCTCTACGACGACGAGGCCCTGGCCGTGGCCCGCGACGCGATCGGCGCGCAGATCCGCGAGTGGATCTCCCGCCTCGCCGCCGAGGACCCGAGCCGCCTGGAGGCGTTCCTCGCCGTCCACGAGCTCGGCGTCAAGGCCCTCGCCCGCCACGACGAGGAGCTGCTCGCCGCGATGCTCCCGTGGCTGCGGTTCGAGACCACCGCCGGGCGCACCAGCCTCCCCGAGTTCGCCCGCGCCTACCAGCCGGTCTACCTCGCCTCCACGGTCGACGAGTTCCGCCAGGTCGCCCAGATCGCCGCCGCCCAGGGCATCGGCGTCGTCAACGGCGGCTACACCTACGACGCCGAACTCGTGCAGGCCCTGCCGCGCCTCGACCCCGACGTGAAGATCGAGAACCTCCAGCCTGGCGTCATCTCCGCGAGCCTCGACCCCGTCCCCGCCCGCGAGGAGCTGGCCCTCCAGTCGTTCCTGGCCGCCGCCCGCGCCCGCCTCGACGCCGTGGACGTCGACGTGGTCGTGCGCGAGTTCAACCCCGTCTCGGTGCCTGCGCTGCTCCTCGACGACCGCGAGGCCCGCCGCGAACGCCAGCGCGCCGAGGCGGAGGCGCAGGCCGACGACCTGTGGGGCGGCATCCTCGCCTCCATCAAGCAGCACGCGCCGCGCGCGCAGCTGGTCCTCAACCACCGCAACCCCACCGTGCGGCGCGTCAGCGGCATCGCCGACGCGGACCTGGCCGGGACCGCCGTCGAGTCGCTGTACGGGCAGGCCCTGCTCATGAGCCACCGGCCGCTGCGCAGCGCCGATACCGCGCTCCTCAACCGCTCCTTCATGAACCTGCTGGAACACGTTACAAAGGATTAGACGAACCCCCGCCGAGAAAGACCGAGGACCCGCGATGGCCACTCCCGACCCCGACGCGATCTGGCGTCTGCTCAACGAGGCCCGCTTCGAGGAGGCCGGCGAGGCGAAGGTCGCGGCACTGGAGCGGGCCGTCGAGGCCGCGGACGCGGTCGGCGACCCAGAGCTGGTCAACTACGCGCTCAACGGCCTGGTCGACGCCTACGAGTTCTCCCGCGACTCCACGCGCCTGCTCGTGCCGTTCGCGCGGCTCCTGCGCTCCTTCGACACCCGGCCCGAGCACTTCGACGCGTACCTGACGCGCTCCCTGTACTGGACGTTCAAGTGGATCGTCGACTCGATGATCGAGCAGCCGGACGTGCCGCTCGAATCGATCGAGCACTGGCTTCAGGAGATGCGCCGCCGCTACGCCGAGGCCGGGTACTCGATGCACGCGCCCGCGGCCTACGAGATGCAGCTGGCGTTCCACACCGGCGACTACGACCGGGTCGCGCGCGCGATCGAGGCCCTCGGCGAGGCCGAGGAGGACGACATGTCCGACTGCACCGCCTGCCAGTTCACGACCCTCGCCACGATCGTGTTCTACGCCGAGGAGGACTCCGCGGACGCGGCCATGGAGATGCTCGAACCGGTCCTCGCGGGCGAGCACTCGTGCGCCCACGAGCCGCACTACGGGCTGGCACTGTCGCTGCTGCCGCTCGTGGAGCTGGGCCGCCCCGGCGAGGCCCGCGCGAACCACCTGCGCGGCTACCAGATGTGCCGCGGCAAGGAGGACATGGTCCCCATGATCGCGCTGCACATCGAGTTCTGCGCGCTCACCGGGAACGAGCACCGGGCCGTGGAGATCCTCGCCGACCACGCCCGCTTCTTCGACCTCGACCTCGGGGTCCGCGAGCGCCAGCGGCTCCTGGAGGTCGCCGTGCTCACGTGCCGCCGCCTCGCGGCCCTCGGGTTCGCCGACGCGGCCGTGCCCGGCCCGGGCGGGCGCGAGTGGACCGCCGCCGGGCTGCACGACTGGGCCGAGGCCGAGCGGACCGCGATCTGCGCCCGCTTCGACGCCCGCAACGGCAGCGACCACCACTCCCGCATGTCCGCGTGCGTCGTGGAGTCCACGCCCTACGACGAGCCGGTCCACCTGGGTCTCAAGGAGCCCCGCGCCGTCGAGGCCCGCGTGGAGCTGCCCGCGGACGAGCCCGTCGAGGGCCCCGCGCTCGACGCGGCCATCGACGCCGCGTACGCCGCGTACGACGCGTGCTCCCCGGACACGTGGAAGGCCTGGCTGAAGGTCGGCGCCATCGCCGACCGGCTGGGCATCGAGCTGATCGCCGAGCACCGCGCCGAGATCGCCCACGCCGAGTCCGCGCGCGCCGACGACCCCGAGGCCGTGGAGGCGGGGCTGCGCCGCGCCGTGGCCCTCTTCGGCACCGCCGGCCAGCCCGGCCGCGCGCTCGTCGCCGAGGCGTTCCTGCTCATCCACCGCGCCGAGGCCGCCCCCGCCGAGGTGAAGGCCGGGGCCGCGCAGGTCGCCGCCACGGCACAGCGGCTGCGCGGCGAGCACCGCATCGACGACCGCAGCCTGCACACCAGCCAGGTCCTCGCCATGCGCGCCGAGTACCTCACCGGCGACCCCGCCCCCGACCTCGACGCCCGCGCCGAGGCCCTCGACGCCGAACTCGCCGACCTGCCCGACCGCCGCTACGCGCTCATCCGCCGCTGCGACCTCCTCGACCTGCGCGCCCGCCTCACCGACGACACCGACGCGAAGACCTGGCTGCTCACCGCCGAACGCGACGTCGCCCGCGCCGCCGACGCCGGATGGGCCGTGGCCCGCGCCAGCGCCGACCTCGCCGACCAGATCGGCCTCGCCGGCGACTTCGAGCAGGCGTACGCCGTCACCCGCGACGGCCTCACCGCCCTCGGCGACGAGCCGAGCCGCACCATCGCCGCGAAACTCCACCTCCAGGCCGCCGAGTTCTGCATGCGCCGCGGCGACCACGCGGGCACCTACGAGCACGCCCTCGCCGCGTCCGTGCACTGCGACGCGGTCGGCATGGCCGTCCCCGGGGCCGTCGCCCGCCACCTCATGGGCACCGCGCTCGTGGAGCTGGACCGGCGCGCCGAGGCCGTCCCGATCCTCGAAGCGGCCCTCGACGACCTCCCCGACGCGGAGGCGTGGCGGGCCTGCAACATCCGCTTCAACCTCGCCGAGGCGTACGACAAGCAGGACGACACCCGCCGCGGCGTCGAGCACGGCCTCGCCGCGCTCGCGCTCATGGAGACCCGCCCCGAGCTCGGCCGCGCCCCCCTCTACGCGGACACGCTGTTCCTCACCGGGGAGCTGCTGGAGAAGCTCGGCGAGCACGACCACGCCCTGGAGGTGTACACGCGCGCCGCCGAGGCCGCCGAGGAGATCGGCGACCTCACGTCGTGGGCGCGGGTGAGCCGCGCCCGGGTGTGGCTGCTGCGCACGATCTCCGGGGACGCCGCGTTCGGCGAGGGCCTCCAGTCGATGGCGCACATCGCCGCGGGCCTGATCGCGCAGCGCGCCGACCGGGACCTGCCCGATGAGGTCCGCGAGGCGGCCCGCTTCGAGCTGGGGGAGACCTACCGGCAGCACGCGCAGCTGACGTTCCAGTTCCTGGAGTCGCAGGCCGGGGACCCGGGGCTGCGCCGCGACGAGGCCGAGCCGGTGCTCGACCTCCAGCGGCGGGCGCTCGCGGTGTTCCGGGACGGCCCGCTGCTGCTGGAGCGGGCGTCGCTGACGGCGCACCAGACGATGTGGCTGCTGTCGGAGCTGGGGGACGCGGCGGGCGCGGTGGAGACGGGCGAGGAGGCCCTGGGCTGGCTCGCGTCGCCGGAACACGCGGAGGCCCGGGAGGGCTTCGTGCAGCACCTCGCGGATCTGCGCGGGGGCGCGGCGGGGGCTTGACGCGGCGGCGCGGTCGCGTGACGCGGCGGGCCTGACGGCGGCGGGGCCGCCCGCGCGAGGTACGCTTGCGCACTGGCGGCATGGGCGCACACTTGGTGTGTCCGAACGTTCAGCACCTGGTCGAAACTGGGTTGAACATCCGCCGAAAAGCGAACAGTCTGTTCGCGGAACCTATCCGCAGTCTCACCGACCGCCAGCCGGATCGAGAGGAATCATCGTGTCCCAGGACCGCACCGAAGCGCTCATCAGCCTGTCCAAACGCCGCGGCTTCGTCTTCCCCAGTTCGGAGATCTACGGAGGCACCCGCTCTGCTTGGGACTACGGCCCGCTCGGTGTGGAGCTGAAGGAGAACATCCGCCGCGAGTGGTGGAACGCGATGGTCCGGGAGCGCGACGACGTCGTCGGCCTCGACTCCGCCGTGGTCCTCAACCCCCAGGTGTGGGTCGCCAGCGGCCACCTGGAGGAGTTCACCGACCCGCTCACCGAGTGCCAGTCCTGCCACAAGCGCTTCCGCGCCGACCACCTCGTCGAGGCGTACCAGGAGAAGCACGACGGCGCCGAGCCCGAGGGCGGCCTCGCCGACCTCGCGTGCCCGCACTGCGGGGCCCGCGGCTCCTTCACCGAGCCGCGCATGTTCAACGGCATGATGAAGACGTTCCTGGGCGCCGTCGAGGACTCCGAGAACACGCACTACCTGCGCCCGGAGACCGCGCAGGGCATCTTCGTGAACTTCACGAACGTGATGACGGCCTCGCGCCGCAAGCCGCCGTTCGGCATCGCGCAGACCGGCAAGAGCTTCCGCAACGAGATCACGCCGGGCAACTTCATCTTCCGCACCCGCGAGTTCGAGCAGATGGAGATGGAGTTCTTCGTCGAGCCGGGCACGGACGAGGAGTGGCACGAGTACTGGCTGAACGAGCGCTGGAACTGGTACACCGGGCTCGGCCTGTCCGAGGCGAACCTGCGCCGCTTCGAGCACCCGCAGGACAAGCTGTCGCACTACTCGAAGCGCACCGTCGACATCGAGTACCGCTTCAACTTCGCGGGCAGCGAGTTCGGCGAGCTCGAAGGCATCGCGAACCGCACCGACTTCGACCTGTCGACGCACTCGAAGCACTCGGGCGCCGACCTGTCGTACTTCGACCAGGCCAAGGGCGAGCGGTGGACGCCGTACGTCATCGAGCCCGCGGCGGGCCTGACCCGCTCGGTGCTGGCGTTCCTGCTGGAGGCGTACGACGTCGACGAGGCCCCGAACACCAAGGGCGGCGTCGACAAGCGCACGGTGCTCCGCTTCGACCCGCGCCTGGCCCCCGTCAAGGCCGCGGTGCTGCCGCTGAGCCGCAACGAGGACCTGTCGCCGAAGGCGAAGGACCTGGCCGCGCGCCTGCGCCGCCACTGGAACGTCGACTTCGACGACGCCGGTGCGATCGGCCGCCGCTACCGCCGCGCCGACGAGATCGGCACGCCGTACTGCATCACCGTGGACTTCGACACCCTGGAGGACCAGGCCGTGACGATCCGCGACCGCGACTCGATGAAGCAGGAGCGCGTGGCCCTCGACCAGGTCGAGCGCTACCTCCTCGAACGGCTCTAACCGCCGCCCATCGTCCGGGGGCCGATCTCGATCCTGTCGAGGTCGGCCCCTTCGGGTATCCAGGAGGCGTGCAGGTCCAGCTCCTGCACCGACTCGCCCGCGGCGACGGTGCGCCAGCCCGCGGAGCCGAGGTCGAACGAGAACGGGTCCTGCCCGGCGGGGAGGCCGCCGATGAGCACGCCTTCCTCGTCGCGGAACATGATCGACACCCGGATCTCCTGCTCGACGGCGCTCTCCACGGAGTAGTGGACGCGGTAGCCGTCGGGGCTGAGCAGCGGGTCCACCGCGAGCACCGACAGCTCCGGGAGGGGCGCGACGTACACCCAGTCCTGCTGCTCGGGGGTGAGGTCGGCGGGTTCGGGGGCGAGGAACGAGGGCTCGCGGGAGGTCAGGCGCAGGCTCTCCACGGGCAGGTCGAACAGGGCCGCCGAGAGCACGAACCCGAGCTGCACGGTGGTGTCGGCGGGGATCGGGTTGGGGTAGAAGCTCTCCAGGTCGTCCTCGGTGCCGTCGGCGGCGACGGCCCACACGTCCAGCGAGCCGGGCGTGAGCATCGCCGTGTCGTACGGGTTGCGCAGGACCGCGCCGAGGATCACCCGCGGCGTCCCCAGCTCGTCGACGACGGGGCTGAACCCGTACTCCAGGATCTCGAACTCGACCTGCGGCCCCGAGGTGAAGTCGGGGGCGAGCGCGGGGGAGGTGCCCAGTTCGGAGACGTCGGCGACGCCGTCGTCGGGGAGCGGCTGCCATTCGAGGGACACCGCCAGGGCCGCCGCGCAGGCCGCGAGCGCCACCGCGAACGGCAGGTGCGGCATGGGCGCGGTCCGGTGGACGACACGCGCCGCGAACCGCCGCAGTCGCCTTGCGGGGGCGCTGATCCAGCTGGTCGAGGGCATCGGGGGTCCCGTGTGAGAACGCTACACTTTGTGGACCACGGTAGCAGTCGAGGAGCCAGAGTGTCCGGAGCGGCGTCACCCGACCGCTGGGGCGACGAGCACTCGATCGACCTCGGCGCGGTCGACGCGCCCCCCGACGAGGCCGCCCCGGCCCCGCTCCCCGCGGAGCCCCCCAAGCGCCGCTTCCGCTTCCCCAACGCCGCCATGGCGTTCGCCGCGGTCCTGCTGCTCCTCGCCGCGGGCGCGGTCGCCGTCGCCAAGTGGGCCCCGTTCGGCGAGCACGACGCGGAGAGCGTCGTCACCGGGTTCCTGGAGGCCGCGCAGGCGGGCGACATCGAAGGGGCCCTGGCCTTCACCGACCAGCCGCACGCCACCGGCGACTTCCTCGTGGACGAGGCGCTCGACACCCGCTGGAGCATCGTGGAGGTCGGGCAGGTCGCGAGCGCGCCGAGCGCCCGCGAGGGCCGGTACGTGTCGCAGGTGTACGCCGAGATCGAGGCGTTCGACGGGACCCGGGTCGGGTTCCGGTACTTCGTGGGCATCGAGGACGGCGAGGTCCGCATCGAGAACGCGCTCAGCGGCTCCGAGGCGTACCCGGCCTTCGACCACCTCGACGTCAACGGCGTCACCGTCCCCGTGGACGAGGCCATGGGGATCACGAACATCGTGCTGCTGCCGGGGATCTACGAGTTCTACCCCGAGCTGCCGTCCACGATGGAGCTGGAGACCGAGGGGGTCCTGCTGACGCTCGGGAACCGGTTCATCCCGCTCGGCGCCGAGTACGCGGACGAGTGGCTGCCGATCCCGTGGCCCACGGTCTCGCCGGAGGGGGAGGCGCTCATCGAGGAGGCGCTGCGCGCGCACCTCGACCGCTGCGCGATCGACCCCGACCCGGTGGACTGCCCGTTCGCGTTCCCCGACGACGCGTCCCGCACCGTCGCGCCCGCGCCCGGCGCGGTCTGGGAGATCACCGCCTACCCGGAGGTCCGGGCGCAGTGGTGGGGGTACGAGCTGCTCCAGGGCTTCATCCTGGTGACGACCGTGCCCGGCGAGGCGCGCATCCCGGTCGTGGTCACCGAGGACGGGACGCCCCGCGACGCGGTGGCGAGCTGCCCGGTCTGGGCCGACGGCCTCTACGCGGACCTGGACTTCGCGGGGGGCGCGGCCATCCACCGGCCCGACGGCACGACGCTCGAACGGTGCAGTTCCCTCGTGGAAGTGGACTGAGGCGCGGCGCAGCGACCGTGCGGCCCGGAGGCCGCGCAGCTCAGTCGTCCCGGGACGTCAGTCGCTGTGGATGACGCAGTCGCAGTCGACCCACGCGGGCGCGGCGGCGCGGTCGGTGTGGGTGATGGAGTAGTGGCCGCGGCTCTCCGACGCCCAGAGGGACGCGGGGCTCGCCGGCACGGTGGCCTCGACCTCGTGCGAGAGTTCGACGGGTTCGGGCGCCTCGGCCGGGGCGGTCTCCAATTGCTGGACCATTGCGTTCATCGCTCCTTAGTCTCTATCCGAGTCAAACGCAGAAACGGCTCGCATGGTTCCGGGCTTGAGAGCAGTCTCACAGCGCACTCGCACCGCCCAGATTAGCGCCCCCCGGCGACGGGCACATAACGGTTTCATGCCAATGGATCGCCGGGGGTGCAGGTCAGGGTCGCCTTATCAACCGTTCAGGTGAGGCTCCTACCAGGACGATTTCCGTATTCCGGGCAATTCTCCGCGGTGCGTCATCGCCCTGAGTCGGACACGCGACAGTTGGAACCTGCGGTATACGCCACGCGGCCGCCCGTCCACGGCGTCGCGGCTCCGCAGCCGCACCGGCGAGGAGTCCCGCGGCAGCCGCTGGAGCGCCCGCACCGCCGCCGCCCGCTCCTCCGGCGCCGTCCCCGGGGCCGCGACCAGGCGCTTCAGCTCCGCCCGCCGCTCCCGGTACCGGTCCACCAGGACCTCGCGCCGCCGCTGCCGCGCGATCGCGCTCTTCTTCGCCATCTCAGACCTTCCTTCCTTGATTCCTGATGCGATGTACGACGGCCTCGATGCCGTCGCGGTCGACGATCTTGATCCCCTTGGCGGACAGGTGCAGCCGCACCTGCCGCCCCTCGCTGGGCAGGTAGTACCGCTTGGTCTGCAGGTTCACGTCCCAGCGGCGCCGGGTCTTGTGCTTGGACCACGGCACGTTGTTGCCGAAGCCCGGCCCGGCCCCGGTCACGTCGCAAGTTCTGGACACGGTGCCCTCCTCTCGATCATCACCACTATAATGACAATCGTTTTCAGTTAGATCGGAGGTCCCATGTCCCAGCTCGCTCAACCCGGACCCGCCGGCACCCGCGCCGACCTGCGCCCGGCCCTGACGCTCCTCACCGGCTTCGCCCCCGGCGCCGTCCGTGCCGCCGCCGACCTGCTCGCCCGCACCGACCCGACCCTCCTCGTCGTCGGCTACGACCTCACCGCGCTCGCCGCCGACGGGGCCGTCCGCCGCACCGTGCGCGACGGCCGCGGCACGATCGAGGACGAGCGCACGGTCCTGGCCCACGGCTGCCTGTCCTGCACCGTCCGCGACGACCTCCTCCCGGCGCTCGTGCGGCTCGCCCGCGAGCGGCCCGGCTCGGACATCGCGCTGGTCCTGCCGCCGTCCATGGAGCCCGACACCGTCACCGCCGCGTGCGCCTGGTGCGAGATCGACGGCAGGCCCGTCACCGACGCGGTCCGCATCGACTCCGTGGTCGCCGTCTGCGACCCCGCGACCCTCCTCGACACCCTCGACTCCGACCAGGACCTCGCCGACCGCGGCCTCCACGCCGCCGCCGACGACGCCCGCTCCGTCGCCGACACGGCCGCCCGCCAGATCGAGTACGCCGACACCGTCCTCCTCTGGGCCCCCGGCACCGGTGCCGACTTCGAGCACACCCGCCTCGCGGTCCTCCTCCAGCGGCTCAACCCCTGGGCCCGCCACCTCGTCGCCGACCACGACGAGCCCGCGGCCCCCGGCCCCGAGGCCGCGGCACTGCGCGCGGCGCACTCGGAGGCGCTGTCGGCGCGCCTGCGCCGCAGCGGCCGCTTCGACCCCGACGGGCCCGAGCCCTACGGCCGCGGCCTGGAGGGCTACGCCGTCGGATGTCATGAGCCCGAACCGGACTGCGGCGTCGTCGCCGTCCTCTACAGGGCCCGGCGCCCGTTCCACCCCGGCCGCTTCCACGAGGCCCTCCCGCAGATCGCCGGCTCGACGCTCCGCGGCCGCGGCCACCTGTGGCTCGCGTCCCAGCCCGACGCGATCGCGGCCTGGGAGTCGAGCGGCGGCGGGGTCGCCATGGGCGGCCTCGGCCGCTGGCTCGCCGCCACCCCCGACGCGGAGTGGGACGAGTCCAGCCCCGAGCGCCGCGTCAACGCCGACCTGCACTGGGACGCCGACTACGGCGACCGGGAGGTCCAGCTCGCGTTCGTCGGCCTGCACTTCGCGGCCGACGAGCTGGCCGCCGTCCTCGACGCGTGCCTCCTCACCGACGAGGAGGCCGCCGCCGGTCCGGACGCATGGCGGGAATACGCAGACCCGTTCGAGGGTTGTCTCGATGGCAAGGAAGGGATTCAGGAATGAAGCAAGGCATACACCCGAACTACGACTACGTGGTCTTCCGCGACCGCGGCGCCGACTTCGCCTTCCTCACGCGGTCCACGGCCACCTCGGCCGAGACCGTGGAGTGGGAGGACGGCCGGACCTACCCGGTGATCGACGTCCAGATCTCCTCGGCCTCGCACCCGTTCTGGACCGGCAAGAGCCGCGTCATGGACGACGAGGGCCGCGTCGCCAAGTTCTACAAGCGCTACGGCCAGAAGGGCAAGTAGCGGCAGCGACCGCAGCAGGGGCCTCCCCGGCACCGGGAGGCCCCTGCTGTCGTGTCCGCAGGTATAGGCGGCTCAGCCGCCGGAGGAGTCGATCTCGGCCCCCACGGGGACCGTCCGGTCGTCGCGGTCGTCGAGCCACCCGTCGGGCAGCGAGACCTTGCCGGGGGAGTTGGTGCGCCCGCGCGGCTTGCCGATCGTGGACTCGGGGAACGGCGCGTCCGCGTCGAGCTTCCCGAGCAGGTCCTCCAGCTCGTTGAGACTGGAGACCATCGCCAGCTCGCGGCGCAGCTCGCCGCCGACCGGGAACCCCTTGAGGTACCAGGCGACGTGCTTGCGGAACTCGCGGCAGCCGTGCTCCTCTGCATTGATGTTCCGCCGCGCCTCGTAGGACTCGGCGCCCGCGATCCACTCCACGAGGAGCTGCGCGTGCCGCAGCATGACCTTCGCGACCTCCCCGAGGGACGGCATGAGGCGCGTTTCCCGCCCGCTGAACGCCGCCTCAAGGTCCCCGAAGAGCCAGGGCCGACCCAGGCAGCCCCGGCCGACCACGACGCCGTCGCAGCCCGTCTGGGCGGCCATGCGGACCGCGTCGTCGGCCTCCCAGACGTCGCCGTTGCCGAGCACCGGCACGTCCAGCAGTCCCTTGAGGTCGGCGATGGCGTCCCAGTCGGCGGTCCCGGAGTACCGCTCGGCCGCAGTGCGCCCGTGCAGCGCCACCCACGCGACCCCCGCGTCCTGCGCGATCAGGCCCGCCTCCCGGTAGGTGAGGTGGTCGTCGTCGATGCCCTTGCGCATCTTCACGGTGACGGGGATCCCCCGCTCGGCCGCGGTGTCCACGGCCGCGGTCACGATCTCCTTGAACAGGCGCCGCTTCCACGGCAGCGCGGAACCGCCGCCGCGCCGGGTCACCTTCGGGACCGGGCAGCCGAAGTTCAGGTCCACGTGGTCGGCGAGGTCCTCCTCCACGACCATCCGCACGGCCTTGCGCACCCCCTCGGGGTCCACGCCGTACAGCTGGAGGCTGCGCGTCTCCTCGTCCGGGTCGAACTCGATGAGCCGCATGGTCTTCGGGTTCCGCTCGGTGAGCGCCACCGTCGTGATCATCTCGCACACGTAGATCCCCGCGCCCTGCTCGCGGCAGAGCTTCCGGAACGGCAGGTTCGTGATCCCGGCCATCGGCGCCAGGACCACGGGCGGGGACACGGGCTTGCCCGCGAGCGAGAGCTGATTCGTCACCGGTCGATTATCCCAGCGTCGGCGCCGAGTGCCAAAACCCGGCGGCGTGACCGCCGCCGCGGAGCGGCGCCCCTGGGGCAGGCGACCTCTTTCGGGGGACAAGAACGCTCGCGGGCCCGATTCTTGTCGGACCCGCGAGCAAAGCTGGCACCCACGGTCCCCTCTGGGAGGGTGGGGGCTAGGGACGGTCTACTGCCTTCAGCTCTTCATCGGTGCTACTCAAGGTCGACCGTGACCGAGGCGGCCCAGGGCTTTCCGGCGACCTCGTAGGCCCCCGCGTAGCTGAAGCCGTCGCCGCCGACGGCCGCGCCGCCGGGGATCGTGGCCTGGCCGTCGAGGTAGGCGTGGAGCTTCTGGCCCTCGAAGTCCGAGACCAGGACCACCGCGGCGGTCCCGGCGTAGTTCTTCACGTCGAGCGCGGGCGTCTCCGAAGCGCACAGCGGGTCGGTCAGCCGCGAGTCCGCGAGCTGCTTGGCGACCTCGCCGCCCGCGACCCAGCTGATCGTCCCGGTGCCGCGGCTCGTCGCGATGAACTGGCCGCTCTGCGCGCCCACGACCAGGCACGTCGGGTTCGCCCCGACCTCCGTGGCCGCGGTCTCCGCGAGCTCCCGGTCCAGTTCGTGGACCGTCCCGTCGCTCGTCGCGACGGCCGGACCGGCCTCCGCGGCCGCGACGTCGGCCACGCCGCCGTCGAACGGCAGCGCCTCACCGGCGACGGCGTCGAACGCGAGCGCCGTGCCGTCGTAGTACTGCGCGGCGATTCCTTGCAGCGTCGAGGTCAGGTCCACGACCGCGACCTGGCTCGCGCTCAGGTCGCCGACGACCGCGTACCCGGAGCCCGCGACCGTGTCGCGCTGCGCCCCGTCCTCCACGGTCCCGCGCTCCAGCGCGAGCGAGCCGGCCGAGTCCGACCACGCGTCGACCGAGGTCGGCGCCGTGAACGGCAGCGCGACGGTCCCGAGGACCTGCGCCGTGGCGAAGTGCCCGGGGTTCGGCAGGCCGGGGTAGGACTCCGACCAGCTCGACGAGTACGAGCCGCTCTTGTCGCCCATGGCGATCACCACGAGCGCGCCGGTCTGCGACGCCGGGTTCCAGGTGGTCACGAGCGCCAGCTCGTTCCCGTCGGTGAGCGCGACGTCGGTGGGGACCTGCCCGTCGGGCAGGAGCAGGCACGTGCCGCCCTGCGCCCCCGAGATGCCCGCGGTCGCGATGACCCCGGACGAGAACGCGATCACCGAGTGCGCGCTGACCTCGTCGCTCTGCTCCGGCCGCGCGAGCGCGACCGGGCGGCCGAGGTCCACGCCGAGACCGGCGATGCACTCGGCGGTCGAGCCCTCCTGGAGTTCGAGTTCGGGCGCGCCGTCCTCGGAGAACCGGCCGCCCGCGCGGGGCGTGAGGCCGATGAGGTCGTCGGTGGACTCGACGGCGGTGACGTGGTCGATGCCGCTGAGCCCGGACTCGTCGGTGAGGTACCCGAGCTGGCCCTGGACGCTGCGGTCCGCGTCGCCCAGGAGCGGCGCGGTGGCGAGGGCGTCGCCGCCGGTCGCGGCCACTTCCTCGGCGCCCGAGGGGGCGCCGGCCTCGCCGTAGCGCCAGGCGAACCACTCGGCGGTGCCCGCGGCTCCGGCGAGCTGCGCGTACTGCTCGGCGCTCAGGGCCTCGTCGGCGCCGGGGCTCTCGCTGGCGCCGCCGTCGCTGGACTCGTCGCCGGGGTTGGACGGCTCGCTCGGCGGGGCCGCGCCCAGCATGAGGACGATGCCGATGATGAGGCCGAGCGTGATGAGCCCGCCGATGCCGTAGATGGCGTAGCGGACGCCGCGGTGCGTCGGCGGCGCGGCGCGCACCGGCGGAGCCTGCGAGGGCTCCGGCTCGGCGGCGGTCTCTTCGCTGCGGCGCTGCGCGGGGACCGCTTCGGCGGGCACGGTCTCGGTGACCGCGGCCTGCTCGCCGAAGGGCTGCGGGGCGTCGGCGGGGAACCGCTCGGCGCCGTAAGAGCTCTGCGGCGGTTCGGGGAACGCCGCGGGCGGCTGCTCCCCGTACTGCTGCTGCCCGCCGCCGAACGCCTGCTCCTGGAACGCGCCCTGGGGCTGCTCCTGGAACGCGTTCGGGGCCGGCGCCGGGGCCAGGTCCTGCTGGTAGGCGTCCTGCGGGGTCTGCCCGAAGGCGCCCTGCTCCTGGTACTGCTCCTGGTACTGCGGCTGCTCCGGGTACGCGCCCTGGGGGGCGGCCGGGAACGGGTCGGCCTGGTACTGCTGCTGCTCGGCCTGGTACGCCTCGCGGGCGGCCTGGGCCTCGGCCGCGAGCCGGTCGGCCTGGTACGGGTCGGACTGGTAGAGGTCCTGCCCGCCGGAGTCGCCGCGGTACTGGGTCTGGCCGTACACGTCGGCCTCGTACGGGTCGGCGCGCAGCTCGGGGAATTCCAGGCTCCCGCCCTGCTGCTGCGGCTCGGGGGCGTTGAAGCCCGGCCCGGACGCGGGGGCGGCGCCCGGGTCGGCGGGTCCGGCCTGGCCGGGGACGCCCGGCGGGGGCCATGCCGCGCCGCCGCCGGAGAGGCCGCGGGGGGTGTGGCCCTGCTGGGAGATCCAGTCCTGGTTCGAGCGGGGCGGCCAGTCGGCGGACTCACCCCAGTCGCCCTGCTGCTGCGGGGGCGCGCTCGCGGGCGCGCCCGGGGTCTCGAAGAGCGTTCCACGGACCTCGCCGACGCGCGGCGGCTCGCCGCCGAGGTCGGCCGACCACTCGTTCCGCCGGGCCTCGGGATCGAGGTCGTCGCGGGCCGCGGGTTCGCCGAACAGGTTCGGGCCCGCGGGCTGACGGGGATCGGACGCCTCTTCATCCGGCGCTGCGGAAGGCAGGTGACCCACCCCGCGCGCGGTGATTCGGGGCGGATTCGTGGGTGTGGCCGCGGGTTCGCTGGTGGGAGGCCAGGAGGGCGGCTGCTCGGGCGATGGGTCCGGCATGATAGGCGACTCTAGCTGATCGGGACGCGCAACCGTGAGGCGTGGTCGGGAAAGATGTTGACGAGGAACATGGTACAGCGGGGCCCCCACCTGGATGTTCTTCGGCGCCAAGCGGTTCGGGGATGCCCGAAGGGGACGTGACCTTCGCCGCGGGCGTGTCGTCCGGTCGCCTCACAACCGCCGCATCCGCCGCCGCGGTGTCGGACCCACCGGGCAGAATGGTGAAGGCAGCGAAAGAGGTGAACAGTGGCGGGGCGAATCCGGGACGCCGACATCCAGCTCGTGCGCGAGCGGGTGGACATCGCCGAGGTCATCGGCGAGCGCGTCACCCTGCGCAACGCCGGCGGCGGCAACCTCAAGGGGCTGTGCCCCTTCCATGACGAGCGCTCGCCGAGCTTCAACGTCACCCCCGCGCGGGGCGTGTACCACTGCTTCGGCTGCGGTGTGGGCGGCGACGCGATCACGTTCCTCACCGAGCTCGACGGGCTCACGTTCGTGGAGGCCGTGGAGCGGCTCGCGGGCAAGGCCGGGCTGAAGCTCACGTACGAGGACATCGACGGGCGCGTGCAGCGCGGCCCCTCGGGCGCGCCCGGCATGAAGCAGCGGCTCCTCGACGCGCACACCGCGGCCGCCGAGTTCTACACCGGGAAGCTCCTGGCCCCCGAGGCGATGACGGCCCGGCAGTTCCTGTCCGCGCGCGGCTTCGACCGGGACGCGGCGGCCACCTTCGGCTGCGGGTACGCGCCCGACGGATGGGACGCGCTCGCGAAGCACTTGCGCGCCAAGGGCTTCACCGCGGAGGAGCTGACCCAGGCGGGCCTGGCGAAGCCCTCGCGCAGCGGCAGCCTCATCGACCGGTTCCGCCGCCGCCTGGTGTGGCCGATCCGCGACTCGTCCGGCTCGGTCATCGGCTTCGGGGCGCGCAAGCTCTTCGACGACGACCAGGGCCCGAAGTACCTGAACACGCCCGAGACGCCCCTGTACAAGAAGTCGCAGGTGCTCTACGGGATCGACCTGGCGCGCAAGGACATCGCGAAGACCGGCCGGGTCGTGATCGTCGAGGGGTACACCGACGTCATGGCCTGCCACCTCGCGGGCGTGCCGATGGCGGTCGCCACGTGCGGCACCGCGTTCGGCGCCGAGCACATCCGGGTGCTGCGCCGGTTCCTGTTCGACTCCGAGTCCGCAGACGGGCGGATCATCTTCACGTTCGACGGCGACGAGGCGGGCCAGCGGGCCGCCCTGAAAGCCTTCGACGAGGAGCAGCGGTTCGTCTCCCAGACGTACATCGCCGTCACCCCCGGCGGGCAGGACCCGTGCGAGCTGCGCCAGTCCGCGGGCGACACGGCCGTGCGCGAGCTCATCGAGCGGCACACGCCCCTCGTGCAGTTCGCGATCGAACGCGCCATCGCCAAGCACGACCTCGACACCGCCGAGGGCCGCCTCCACGCCACCCGCGCCATCGCGCCGCTGCTCGCGCGCGTCAAGGACCGCGGCCTCGTCGAGGAGTACCTCGGCGTGTACGCCGGGCGCCTCGGCAAGGAGAAGGCCGAGCTGCGCCGCGCCGTCCAGGGCGCCGCCGCCGGGCAGGCCCCCGCCGAGGCCCCGCCGCAGCCGCGCCGCGAGTCCCGCGCCGACTCGATGCAGCTGCGCGCCCAGCGCGAGGTCCTCAAGGTCGCGTTGCAGCAGCCGCAGGTCGCCGGGCCCTACTTCGACGCCGTCGACGCCGCGCCCTACACCGACCCGAACTACCGGGCCGTCCGCGAGGCCGTCGCCGCCGCCGGGGGCGCCGCCCACGCCACGGCCGGCCCGAACTGGGTCGCCGCCGTCCAGGCCGCGTGCGCCGAGATCGCCGCCGGGGCCCTCGTCTCCGAACTCGCCGTCGAGGAGCTGCGGCTCGCGGGCGAACCCGACGCGCTGTACGTGCGCACGATCCTCGCGCGCATCCAGCGGCCCGTCGTCGAAGCCGAGGTCGCCGACCTCAAGCGCCGCCTCCAGCGCATCAACCCCAGCACCGACAAGGACCAGTACATGTCCCTGTTCGGGCAGCTCATGGGCCTCGAACAGCACGTGCGGTCCCTGCGCGACCAGGCCGCGAACGCCTTCGAGTAGCCGAAAGGCCGCCCCCGTCGCCGGGAGCGGCCTAGAAGATTCGGTCTACGCCGCGGGTGCGGGCTGCGGATTGCGCAGCGGCTCGCCGTGGGCGTGCAGCTCGGCGAGGACTTCCTTCCACGACGCGATCAGGCCCGTCGAGTGGTAGGGGATGTCCTTCTCGTTGCAGAACTGCTCCACGATCGGCTGCGCCTTGCTCAGGTTCACCGACGGCATGGCCGGGAAGAGGTGGTGCTCGATCTGGTAGTTCAGGCCGCCGAGGGCGAAGTTCGTGAACCAGCCGCCGTTGACGTTGCGGGAGGTCAGGACCTGCTTGCGCAGGAAGTCGAGTTCGGTCTCGCCGACCAGCGTCGGCATGCCCTTGTGGTTCGGCGCGAAGACCGAGCCCATGTACAGGCCCCACACGGCCTTGTGCACCAGGAGGAAGACGACGGCCTTGCCGGGGGAGAGCACGATGAACAGGGCGCTCAGGTAGGCGGCCCAGTGGAGGCCGAGGAACAGGGCCTCCCAGCCGCGGTTCTTCAGGCCCGGCTTCAGGACCGACTTGACGCCCGACCAGTTCAGGTTGAGGCCCTCAAGGAGCAGGATCGGGAAGAACAGCTGCGCCTGGTACTTGCCGAACCAGGTGGCGATGCCCTGCGCGAAGCCCGCCTGGCGCTTCGACCACACGAACAGGCCAGGGGCGACGTCGGGGTCGAGCTCCTCGTGGTTGGGGTTGGCGTGGTGGCGGTTGTGCTTGTCGTTCCACCAGCCGTAGCCCATGCCGTTGGCGAGGTTGCCGGTGAACCAGCCCAGGCGCTCGGAAGTGGCGCGGCTGCGGATCACCTGGCGGTGCGCCAGGTCGTGGCCGATGAACGCGACCTGGGTGCTCACCAGCGCCAGGAAGGCCGCCGTGAACATCTGGAGCCAGGTGTCGCCGATCATGACGAAGGCCACCCATGTGCCGACGTAGACCGCGGTCATCGCCGCGAACCGGATCACGTAGTACGCCGGGCGACGCTGCATCAACCCTGCCTCGTTGATACGCCGTCCGAGTTCGGCGAAGTCGCTACCGCTCCGCTTGGGAGCCGGGGCCTCGGCCACGGGCAGGGTCATCGTCATGGGAGCTTCCGTTCTGTCGGGGTCGTTCACGACCCTCTAAGCCTCCCGGTTCGGCGCCCGCAAGTCGCTACCGCTGACCCGTCAATAGGGGTAGTGCTTGCCCTACCTTTCCCAGCTCCCTCCCAGCTTCGGTCAGCGCAGCGTAAGGGCCGACTCCGGATCGCGTAAGGGACCGCACGAAGAGTAAGGAGTGGAACGATGTCACATGAGGGATCTAGGCTCGAAGGCATGCCTGATGACAACGAGATCCTGGTCAGCGCCGCCGACCTGCGGAAGAGCTACGGCGAGCACGAGGCCGTCCGCGGCGTCGACTTCGCCATCCGCCGCGGGGAGGCGTTCGGCTTCCTCGGCGCCAACGGGGCCGGGAAGTCCACCACCATGCGGATGATCGGCTGCGTCTCGCAACCCACCGGCGGCACCCTGGAGGTCTTCGGCCGCGACCCGCACACCGACGGCGCCGCCATCCGCGCCCGCCTCGGCGTCGTCCCCCAGGACAACACCCTCGACGACATGCTCACCGTCTTCGAGAACCTCGTCGTCTACGCCGGGTACTTCGGCATCAGGAAGAAGGCCGCCCGCGAGAAGGCCGCCGAACTCCTCGACTTCGTGCAGCTCACCGCCCGCGCCAAGGACCAGGTCTCCGACCTCTCCGGCGGCATGCAGCGCCGCCTCGCCATCGCCAGGTCCCTCATCAACGACCCCGAACTGGTCATCCTCGACGAGCCCACCACCGGCCTCGACCCCCAGGCCCGCCACCTCGTCTGGGAGCGCCTCTTCCAGCTCAAGCACCGCGGCGTCTCCATCCTCCTCACCACCCACTACATGGACGAGGCCGAGCAGCTCTGCGACCGCCTCGTCGTCATGGACGAAGGCCGCATCATCGCCTCCGGCTCCCCCCGCGAGCTCATCGACACCCACGTCACCAAAGAGGTCGTCGAACTGCGCTTCGGCACCGCCCACACCGCCGAGCTCGCCGCCCTCGCCCACACCCTCGACGGCGTCGGCGCCCAGATCGAGCCCCTCCCCGACAAGATCCTCGTCTACACCGACGACGCCGACGACACCAGCGCCGCCCTCGAAGCCCGCGACATCCACCCGTCCTCGGTCCTCGCCCGCCGCGCCACCCTCGAAGACGTCTTCCTCCGCCTCACCGGCCGCGCCCTCGTGGAGGACGAGGCGTGACCACCACCGCAGCCACCACCGCCGAGGCGACCGCCGACCGCGAGGCCCCCACCGCCCTCGAAGGCGCCTGGCGCGCCTTCACCCTCCAGCTCGCCCTCTTCAAGCACGTCTGGCACGGCACCATCTTCACGTCCGTGCTCCTGCCGATCCTCTACATGGTCTCCATCGGCATCGGCGTCGGCGCCTACATCGACCCGTCCTCCCTCGGCGGCCTCGAATACGCCCAGTTCATCGCCCCCGGCCTCATCTGCTCCGTCGCCGTCATGATGCTCGGCAACGACATGGTCTTCCCCGTCTTCGGCGGCTACGCCGACTGGGGCGGCGGCTACCTCGCCCAGCGCGCCACCCCCCTGCGCCCCGTCGACATCCTCAACGGCCACCTCGCGTACGCGGTCCTGTTCCGCCCCTTCACGAACTGCACCATCGTCGCCGTCGTCCTCGCGTTCTTCGGCGTCTACGCCTCCTGGTGGGCCGCGTTCGCCGTCATCGCCGCCGCCCTCGTCTCCGCCGCGATGGCCCCCTGGATGCACGCCTGGGCCTCCACCCTCAAGAACGACTCGAACCTCAACATGATCTTCCGGTTCGCCGTCATGCCGATCTCCCTGTTCTCCGGGGTGTTCTTCCCCGCCGACCAGATGCCGGCGTTCCTCCAGCCGCTCGTGTGGGTCTCGCCCCTGTGGCACGGCACCGAACTCGCCCGCGCCGCCACCGCCGACGTCGCGCCCGCACTCCCGCCCTACGCCCACATCGCCTACCTCGCGCTGCTCGCCGTGACAGGGTGGTTCGCCGCCCGCCGCGTCATCGAGCGACGCCTCAACTTCTAGGGAGCCCGCGTGTCCGTCATCGCCTACGGCGCCGCCCGCGCCGGCCTCCGCAACTCCGGGGCCCTGCTCAACCGCAACTGGGTCGCCATGCGCCGCGCCTGGATCCTCGTCCTCTCCGGCGCCGTCGAATCACTGCTGTTCCTGTTCGCCTTCGGATTCGGCGTCGGCGCCCTCGTCGGGGACATCACGCTCCCCAACGGCACCACCGTCTCCTACACCGCCTACGTCGCACCCGCGATCCTCGCGAACGCCGCCATGATGGGCGTCCTCGCCGAGACCTCCATCAACGTGTTCGCCAAGTTCAAGTGGATGAAGGTCTACGACGGCATCCTCAACACCCCGCTGCGCCCCTGGGACGTCGCCCTCGGCGAGGTCTGGTGGGCCCTCATCCGCGGCTTCACCTACATCGGCGCGTTCGTGGTCGTCATGGGGCTCTTCGGACTCCTCGACTCCTGGTGGGCCCTCCTGGCGATCCCCGCGTGCGTGTTCATCGCGCTGGCGTTCGCCGGGATCGGCCTGACGCTCGCGACGCTCTTCCGCGACTGGACCGACTTCGACTGGATGAACGCGGTCGTGTTCGCGATGTTCCTCTTCGGCGGCACGTTCACGCCGGTCGAGGCGTACCCGGCGTTCGCCCAGCCGGTCGTCTACGTCATGCCGCTCTACCACGGGATCGAGCTGGTCCGCGGCATCAGCCTGGGCCAGCTCGGCCCGATGATGCTGGTGCACATCGGGTACCTGATGGCGCTCGCGGTGGGCGGGATGTGGATCGCGCAGCGCCGACTTGCACGGGCTCTGTATAAGTAGCAGTGGTCAAGCAGCAGGCCGCGTCCCCGTCCGCGGGGGCGCGGCTGACCTATTTGTAAGAAAGTTTTCTTCATGTGTGATCTTCACAACGAAGGAAATCTTCGGTACGTTCCCCTTATGAGACACCGAAACCGACGAATCGCACTCCTCGTCGCGGCGCTCCTCACCGCGGTCGCAGCCTCCTTTGTGCCGACCCTGGTCTCGAACGCCGACGACTTCACGGCGCAGGCCGTCTCCCACAAGAGCCCGTTCAACTGCAACAAGACGTTCTACGCGAACAACTGGCTGGGCACCCCGGCCCACAACCCCGCGAAGTCCATCGACTGGCAGACGTACGGCTCCGACGCCATCAACGGCGAGACCGTCCGGGCCACCGCCGCGGGCACCGCCTACTTCTACAACGAGGGCAACACCTCTTACGGCCGCTGGGTCAAGGTCGTCCACTCCGACGGCACCCAGACCCGCTACGCCCACCTCGCCACCCAGGTGAAGGCCCCCGGCTCCTCCATGTCCGTCTCGCAGGGCACCATCATCGGCACCGTCGGCTCCACCGGCGGCTCCAACGCCCCGCACCTCCACTACGAGCAGCGCAACGCCAGCGGCACGGTCGTCAGCCCGGTCGTCGAGGGCGTCTCGGTCCCCCAGGGCACCAAGAAGGCCATCACCTCGACCAACGGCTGCTCCGGCGGCGGCAACCCGTACACCCCGGGCGAGGTCTGCGGCTCCGGCTACTCCCAGATCAACCAGCACGCGCTCGGCTCGGTCGGCGCGATCTTCCTGATGTACAACAGCTCCAACGGCTACAACTGCGTCGTGACCCTGAAGTACACCAGCGTCGGCACCGCCTCCGCGGTCTCCGCCACCCTCCAGGCCGAAGGGGGCACGGTATCGAAGGACTCCGGCAGCTTCGCGTACTACGCGGGGCCGGTGAAGAAGTCCGCCCCCAACACCTGCGTCAAATGGGGAGGCTCGGTCGGCTCGACCACCTGGACGAGCGGCTGGAGCCATTGCGGCTGACCCGCCACTGAATGAAGCCCGCTAAGGTGGGCGCTTGAATCCTCCCCTCCCGCGAGGGAGGGGATTTCAGGCTCACGCTGCTCGATCACCCTGCGGGTGAACGAGTCTGACGCGATCAACACCATCCGGGTCGAGACCTGCCCGGGCCAGCACCACGCGTGCGGAGTTCTTGTCTCGCGGTGAGACGGCTCCGCACGCGGTGCAGGCGTAGATCCGTTGGGAGAGTGGAAGTGCGTGCTTGGCTCTCGCTCCGCACTGCGAGCAGTCCGTGGTGGTGTGGGCCGGATGGACCAGCCGCAGATCCCGGACGTGCTTGCGGCTCATCTCGATGAGCGCGCTCTTGGCGGCACCGATCGCACCGTCCGCGGCCTTCCCGGCCAGAGTGGATCGGGCCATGAACTTCGGGCGGAAATCCTCCACCGCGATCCGATCGTGGTCGCGCACGACGCGCTTCGCCCATTTTCGGGCGGTGTCGGACCGCTGCCTGGCGACCTTCTTGAACGCCTTCGCCGCCTGCTCCCTGGCCCGGAGATAGCCGCGGGTCTGCGCCTTCCCCCTCGGCCGACGCCGTCGTGCCATCATGCGCTGGTAGCGGGCGAGTTTCTCGGACGCCCGTTTGCCGTGCCCGGCATGCGGCAGATCGTGGTCGTCGGACGTGGTCGTGGCGGTGACGGTCACGCCCCAGTCGATGCCGATCGCCGCTCCGGTGGCCGGCAGCGGCTCGGTGCTGGAGGGGACGACGAACGACGCGTACCAGTGGCCGAGGCGGTCGAGATGGACGCGCACGCTCGACGGCGCCGCAGGCAGCGGCCGCGACCACACGACGGGCACCGAGATGCCGCCCGCCAGGTTGAGCCGCCCCTCTTTGATCCGGAAGCCGCGCAACGTGTAGTTGAGCGTGGGCGCGGCGACATCCCGCTTCTTGAACCGCGGCATGCCCGCTCGGAGCCGGACCGGGAGCCGCTCCTTGACGTCCTTCATCGCCTTGGCCCGGGACGCGGCGAAGTCGCGGACGGTCTGCTGCTGCGGCACCGATGCGCCGCTTCCGAGCCAGGGCTGCGCGGAGCGCCAACCCGTGAGGCGCCTGTCCAGCTGTGCGGGTCCGCAGGTGTTCCCGACCCGATGCGCTTCACGGGAATCGGCGACGCACTGGTTCCAGACCCACCGGCAACGGTCCCACTCCTCGCGCAGAGCCGTCTCCGCGGTCGACGACACCCGGAGCCTGTAGGTGTACCGGGCGTATCCGGTCTCCGGCTTCGACGATGGTGTCGTCATGACACCAGATTACCACTATGATCATCGATCATGGAACCTGAAACGCGCCTCACCCTTCGGTTGCCGTCCGACGTGCACACGCGGCTGACGGACAAGGCCAAGACCGCGCGGCGATCGCTCAACGCCGAGATCGTCTACCGTCTGGAGAGCAGTCTGAGGAATGAGGCCGAGCTGCCTTCCGATCCCTCGGACCGCCGTGATTCGCTATGAGGCGAACCGGACCGGCATCTTGGAGTTGACGTGAGAACCCTCCTGCGACTGTGCATCGTCGTTGTGTTGGCCTGCGCGCCCGCCTTCGCCCCTTCGGCCGCCTTCGCCGCGTCGGGGCCGCAGGTGCTGGTGCTGACGACCGGGGCCGAGGCCGAGGACGTGGCGGACTACGCCGTGGAGCGGCTCCAGATGGAGGCGCGGCGGTGGGGGTTCACCCTCACCGAGGGGGAGCCCGCCGACCTGGAGGACCTCGGCGACGACGTCGACGTGGTCGTGTTCGTCAACACGGGCGTCGACATCCTCGACCAGGCGCAGGAGGCGTCGCTCCAGTCGTTCATGACGCGCGGGGGCGGGTTCGTCGCCACGAACTCGGCCGCGCTCAGCGAACCGGACTGGAACTTCTACGGCGAGCTCATCGGCGCCACCGCGCTCGCGCCGCCGCAGGAGCCCGCCACCGAGCAGGACGTCTCGTTCAACTCCGGCTCGCCGATCACCGACGGCCTCGACGAGGACCTCACCCTGAACGAGCGCTGGTACTTCTTCGATCCCGAACCCGTGCAACCGGATTCGACGATCCTCGCGCAGCTCGGCTCGGGCGACCCGGTCGCCTGGAGCTCCGAGGAGCACCGCGCGTTCTACGCCTCTCCGGGCGGCGAGGGCAAGACCTGGGGCGACCGCGACTTCCTCCAGCTGATCCGCCAGGCCATCTGGTGGGCCGCGGGCGAAGAGGGCGTGCTGCTCCAGAACTCCGACGACGCGGCCCCCGAATGGCCCTACACCTGGACGTTCGCGTTCTTCGTCATCGCGGTCGCCGGAGGCGGCTCGATCGCCGTGTGGCGCCTGGACAAGGACGAGACGCAGCGTGAGGAAGAGGCCGAGGCCGACCGCGCCGTGAGCTCCGGAACGTAAGCACCGCAAGCAAGAAGGGCGGGCCAACTGGCCCGCCCTTTTCTCGTCCCACGCGACGGTGCCGGACCGCTCGGAGCAAGAAGTTCCCACGACCCGCTCACACCCCCGGAGCGCCCATACGGCCCAAGGGGCCGAGCCGCGTCCGGCACCGCGCGGATCGGAGTCTACAACCGCCCGGTCACAAGGGTCCGCACATTGGCGACGCCGTTGTCGAAGGGCAGGTCCTCGTCCTCGGGCTCCTCGACGGGGCCGCCTGCGCGCTGCTTGATGGAGACCTCTTCGAGCGGGATCGCGAGCAGGGCCGACATCGCGTTCTCCTTCTCGCTGGCCTCGCGCGACCGCTCGGAGCGGCCCTCCGCGAACCGGTCGATGAGGGACTTGAACGTGTTCCATCGCTCGTCCTCGTCCTCGACCAGCCGGGCCTCGGCGTGCACGACGACGCTGCGGTAGTTCATCGAGTGGTGGAACCAGGACTTCGAGAAGACGAGCCCGTCGACCACGGTGGCGCTCACCGTGACCGGGAACGGCCCGCGCGCGCCGAGGCCCATGCTGCCGCCGGTGGAGCCGTGGACGTAGAGCGTGTCGCCAACGCGCACATGGAACGTCGGCAGGATGCGCGGCGCACCGTCGGGGCCGACGAACGCGAGGTCGCAGAAGAGCGCCTCGTCGAGGACCCGGTAGGACTCGGCCCGCTCGTAGGTGACCCGCTCGCGCGAGCGCTTCGGCGTCGTCCGCTCCGTCTGCTCGAACCGGCCGGCGGAGGGGCATTCGAGGGTGGACATCGAGGGGGGCTCCCATCTGAAAATATGTACTGATACAATGCTTGAGTTATGTCGGTACAGTATCAGATCACCGGTTCCGCGGCAACCGAGATCGCCGCCAGCGTCGAGGCCGGCGTGCGCTCCGGCGAGCTCGCGCCGGGCCGCACCCTGCCCCCCGTCCGCAAACTCGCCGCCGACCTCGGCGTCGCGCCCGGCACCGTCGCCTCCGCCTACCGGCGGCTGCGCGAGCGCGGCGTGGTCGAGACCGGCGGCCGCGCCGGCACCTTCGTGCGCCAGCGGTCCGCGTTCACGCCCGTCGGCACGCTCACCGTCCCCGCCGGGGTCCGCGACCTCGTCTCCGGCGAGCCCGACCCCGCGCTCCTGCCCGACCTCGGCGCCCTCAAGCCGATCGTGGAGATCACCCACGGCAACTACCGGGACGGCGGCCCCTGCCCCGACCTGCTCGACCTCGCCCGCGAGCGGTTCGCGGCCGACGGCGTCCACGGCGACCTCACCGTCACCTCCGGCGCCCTGGACGCCTTCGAGCGGGGCCTCGCCGCCCGGCTCGAACCCGGCGACACCGTCGCCGTGGAGGAGCCCACCTGGGCCAACGGCCGCGACCTGCTCCTGTCGGCCGGATACCAGATCACGCCCGTCGCGATCGACGGCGAGGGCCCGGTCGCGGCCGAGCTCGAAGCGGCGCTCGCCTCCGGCGCCCGCGCGTTCATCCTCACCTCCCGGGGCCAGAACCCCACGGGCGCAACGGTCTCCGCCGAACGAGCGCAGCAGCTCCGCGACGTCATCGGCCGCCATCCCGGCGTCTTCGTCATCGAGGACGACCACTGGGCCGAGCTGTCGCCGACGCCGCTGCACTTCGTCGCCGACGCCGCCGAGCAGTGGATGTTCGTCCGCTCCGCGTCCAAGCCCTACGGCCCCGACCTGCGCACCGCGCTCGTCGCCGCCGACGCCGAGACCAAGGCCCGCGTCCAGGGCCGCATGGCGATCGGCCACGGCTGGGTCTCGTGCATCCTCCAGCACTTCGTCATCGCGGCCCTCACGGACGACGGGGTGAACGCCCAGGTCCGCCGCGCGGGCGCGGTCTACACCGAGCGCCAGACGGCGCTGCGGGAGGCCCTCGCCGCCCGCGGGATCGCGACGTGGGGGACCTCCGGCCTCAACCTGTGGGTGCCCGTCGCCGACGAGACGGCCGCGGTCGTCGCCCTGCGCGACGCCGGGTACGCCGTCGCCCCCGGCCGCGGCTTCTCCTTCCATGGCGCCCAGGGCATCCGGGTGAGCACGGCCCGCCTCGAACCCGACGCCGCCCCCGCGGTCGCCGACGCGATCGCCTACGCCTCCGGTCCGGCCGCACCGCCGGTCTGACCGGGACCGGGCCGACCTCAGCGGCCCGCGCACAACTCCAGAAAGGACACCCCGTGACCGCGACTGCACCACCGGACACGACCCAGATCCAGAAGCGGGTCCTGCGGACCCTCTTCGCCACGCAGGTGCTCGGCGGCCTCGCCGTGGGCATCGGCATCGCCGTCGGCGCCCTCCTCATCGAGGACATGACGGACTCCTCGACGTACGCGGGCCTCGCCCAGAGCCTCTTCGTCGGCGGCTCCGCGCTCGTCGTGGTCCCCGCCGTGCGCATCACCGAGCGCTACGGGCGCCGCGGCGGCCTCGCCTTCGGCTACGCGTGCGCCGTCCTCGGCACGATCGTCATCATCACGGCGATCCACCTCGACAACGCCGTCGTGGCCGTCCTCGGCTACTTCCTGCTCGGCTCGGCCTCGTTCGCCGGACTCCAGTCCCGCTACGCCGCAGCCGATCTCGCACCCGAGGCGCGCCGCGGCTCGCACCTGGCGATCGTCGTGTGGGCCACCACGCTCGGCTCCGTCGTCGGCCCCTCGGTCGCCGGGCTCGCCGAGCGCGCCTGGGCCGACTGGTTCGGCGGCCCCGAGTACGTCGGCTCGATGGCCGCGATCGGTGTCCTGTGCGTCGTCACGGCCGCCGTCATCGGCGTGTTCCTGCGCCCCGACCCGCTGCTCACCGCCCGCAGGATCAGCGGCGAGGCCGACGCCCCGCGCCGCTCCATCGCCGACGGGTACCGCACCGCGAAGGCCAACCCGGCCGTGCGCACCGGCGTCGTCGCCGCTGCCCTCGGCCACTTCGTCATGGTCGGCGTCATGGCGATGACGGCCCTGCACATCCGGCACGGCATGGCCGACCCCGACCAGGCCCTCACCGTCGTCGGCGTCATCCTCGGCCTGCACATCGGCGGCATGTACGCGCTCGCGCCGGTCGTCGGGCGCCTCGTGGACCGCCACGGCTCGCGCCCGGTCCTGGTGGGCGGCACCGCGGTCCTCGTCGCGGCGTGCGCCGTCGCGGGCTCGGCCCCGGCGGACGACCACGTGCGCATCAGCATCGGGCTGGTCCTGCTCGGCCTCGGCTGGTCGGCGATGACCGTCGGCTCGGCCGCGCTCGTCACCGGCGCGGTCACCCCGGCGCAGCGCCCGTCCACGCAGGGCTTCTCGGACCTCGTCATGGGCCTGGCGGCCATGGGCGCGGGCATCGCCTCGGGTCCGATCGTCGAGTACTGGGGCTACGGCATCCTGTGCGTCTTCTGCGCCGTCGTCGCGCTGTGCGTCGTCCCGTTCCTCATGGGCGGCTTCGCCGGGCCGAAGCCCGCCGAAGAGGCCGTCTAGTAGCCGTAGGCGCTGGGCGCGTTCTGGCCGCCGTCGACCGGCACGACGGCGCCGTTCACCGCTCTCGCCTTGTCCGACAAGAGGAACGCGATGACCTCGGCCACGTCCTTGGGGTCCACCAGCTCCTTCGCGGGGAACTCGTCGAGGAACGCCTCGTAGCGGCCGGGGTCGGCCACGCGCAGCCGGTCCCAGTTGCGGTCGGGGATGAGCATCGACCCGGGCGCGACCGCGTTGACGCGCACGCCCGTCGGCCCCAGCTCGCGGCCGAGGATCGTCGCGGCGTGGTTGAGCGCGGCCTTCGTGGAGCCGTACGCGAGGCCGGGGGAGGGCTTGGACCCGGAGATCGAGGAGACCAGCACGGCCGCGCCGCCGCGGCGCCGCAGCTGCGGCAGGGCCGCCTTGAGCACGGTCATGGCGTTCACGACGTTGACGTTGAGCGTGTAGGCCCAGTCGTCGGGCTCGGTGTCGGTGAGGCTGCGGCCGCGGGCGCCGCCGACGTTCGCGACGACCCCGCCGAGGTCCCCGAGGCGCCGGCCCGCCTCGTGCACGAAGTCGACCAGCAGCTCCGCGTCGTTGACGTCGAGCGCGCGGGTGGCGACCTGCACGTCGTGCTCGGCGCGCAGCTTCGCCCCGAACTCGTGCAGCGGGGCGGCGTTCCTCGCGCACAATGCCAGCGGGACGCCTTGGGAGGCCAGGAGCTCGGCCGTGGCCTGGCCGAGGCCGTGGCTCGCTCCGGTGATGAGGACAGGGCTGTTGAGTTGCATGCCGTTCATTTTGACCTGCCGTGTCTCGTCCGGTCCACGTCCGACCGGCGGGGGCCGCCCCGCCGGTCGGACCGGTCACCTTCAGCGCCAGGCGGAGAGCGGGTTATCGAGGCGGCCCGCGTAGATCAGGGACTCCTCCTGGTTCTCGATGTTCACCATCTGCTGGTTGTTCTTGAGCTGCAAGCGGTTCAGGCACGAGAGCGGGAACGCGTCCTCGAACAGCGGGTACCGGCTGAACGCGTCGGCCAGCTCGGGGTGGGCTTTCTCATAGTCCTTGAGCGCCTCGGCGGCGACCCGCCAGAACTCGTCCTCGCTGAGCACGCCGTCCACGTGCAGGATTCCGGCGAGGAACCGCAGGAAGCAGTCGGCCACGTCGGTGAGGATCGACAGCGCCCGCACCCCGTCCGGGACCTCGACCTTGATGCGCCCGATCGCCTCGGGCACCTCGGTGGTCGGCTCCAGGACCGCGCACTCCTCCCCGATGTCCTTGAGGAACACCCGCTCCACGGCGCCGTCCTTGAGCACCAGGATGATGTTCTCGCCGTGCGGCATGAACACCAGCCCGTACCGGTACAGGCAGTGGACGAGCGGCACCAGGTACGCGTCGAGGTACCCGCGCAGCCAGTCGGCCGGGCGCAGGCCCGAGCGGCGGATGAGCGCCGACGCGAACGGCCTCCCCTCGCCGTCCACGTGCAGCAGCGAGGCCATCGTGGCGGCGCGCTCCCCCTTGGCCAGCTTGGGGACCGGGCTCTCGCGCCACAGGGCCGCGAGCATCTTCCGGTACGGCGAGCCCTTCGGCGCCCCGGCCGTGTAGGCGGGGTGCCGGTAGCCCACGGCGGCGCGTTCGCGCAGGACCGTGACGCCGTGGCGCTTCAGGGTCGGGTCGCCGTGGACGAGGTCGGCCACCCAGTCGCAGATCGCGGGCGTGACCTCC
Source organism: Glycomyces sp. NPDC047010 (assembly GCF_040644205.1). Taxonomy (NCBI): domain Bacteria; kingdom Bacillati; phylum Actinomycetota; class Actinomycetes; order Glycomycetales; family Glycomycetaceae; genus Glycomyces; species Glycomyces sp. NPDC047010. The sequence goes on from NZ_JBEYVY010000010.1 coordinate 67,002, forward strand.
ATGTACTCGGTCGACAGGCCCCGCATGAACCCCATGTTCAGGACCGACAGGGCGGTCTTGACGTAGTCGCGGCCGGGCTCGGTGCGGTCGAAGAACGTGCGGATCGACTGCTGCGCCTGGAACTCGTCGTGCCCCTCGCCGAGGGGGATGAGCCGCCCGGCGGCGATCTCGGGCGCGAACGTCACGGAGATCTTGTTGCGCCACTGCCACGGGTGGACCGGGATCAGGTACACGTCCTCATAGGACAGTCCGCGGTCGGTGAGGACCGACGCGAAGTACTCGCGGGAGTCGGCGTCGACCTGGGTGTCCAGGAGCCACTGGAAGTCCAGCTCCGGCGAGGCCGCGAACATCGCGTGCTCGCGCTTCGCGGCGAGCCACATGAGCCGCACGCCCGCACCGGCCTCGGGCGCGTAGGCCCGGTAGTCCTCGGAGGTGAACCCGAGCCGCCCCGACCCGGCCACGAAGCACGGGTGCCCGCCGGTCATGGCCGCCTCGATCGCCTGGAAGCCCGCGCCGACGAGCGCGGCGGCGGTCGGCTGGTCCTCCGCGAGTTGGAACGCCCCGCGGTTGACGGTGGCGGCGACCTCTTCGAGGTAGACCGGCAGCACGGCGTCGCTCAGGCCGAGCTCGCCCTTGAACGCCAGGAAGAACGCGGCCGCGTCCGGTTCGAGGACCGTCCCGTCCGCATCCGTGCGCTCCAGCGAGTCCGGGTCCACGACCCAGTGGTCGAGCTTGAACCGCCGCGCGGTGAACCGGTACCGCTCCCCTCCCGCGTTGAGCACGTAGGACTCGCCGTCCTTGACGGGCACGAGCAGCCGCTCGTGGGCGAACTCGCCCACGGCCTTGGCCAGCAGGTTCCGGGTGGCACGGGTCCACAGGGCCGGGGTCAGGTGGTCGATCGCGCTCACGCGTTCACTCCTTTGGCTTCGGACCGCTCGAAGTCCATCCGGGTGCAGAAGCTCAGCAGGGCCTCCTTGCCCTTGAGCGCCACCGTCCTCTCGGGACGGAATCCGGCGAACTCGTTGAGCCGGTGGATGGCCCCGTTGCCGGAGTCGGGCTCGACGACGACCCGGGCGGCGCGGAAGCCGTCGAACAGCAGGTGCATCACCGCGGTCATGACGCCGCGCGTGAAACCGGGGATCGGCTTGTCCGTCGGCGCCGTGAGCACGTGCATGCCGATGTCGCCCGGCTGCGGGTCGTACACCGCGGCCAGCTCCGAGTGCGCCGGGTCGTAGACCTCCACGAGGAACCGGGCCCGGTAGTGGTACAGCCCCATGTACGCGAAGTGGTGCGGGTCGTCCTGGATGGACTCGTGCTCGGCGAGCACGTCGGCCACCGAGGCGTCCTGCATCATCCAGTAGCGGGCCTTCGGGTGCGTGACCCATTCGTGCAGCAGCGGGGAGTCGGTCGGCGGGTCGACCGGGCGCAGCCCGAAGTCGCCGAGGCTCGGGTGCAGGTGGTAGAAGGACTTGGGGGCGGTCGCGGTGATCATGGTGTCGGTGCTCCGAACTCCTGGAAGCCGATTCGCTGCTCGATGGGGTAGACCTCCCGGCCGGTCATCGACCGGATGATCCAGGAGTTGCGGTGGGCGGCCATGCCGAGGTCGGGGGCGGTGAAGCCGTGGGTCGCGAGTTCGGCGTTCTGCACGAAGACCTCGCCCTCGCCCGCCCTGTCGACGCTGTAGTCGCGGCGGGGCTCCAGGCGGCCGGTCGCGTCGAAGCGGAGCCGGTCCCGGACGCGGTCGAGGAAGGCCGGAACGCGGTAACTGTAGCCGGTGGCGAGCACCAGGCCCTCGGTGACCAGTTCGAAGCTGCGGTCCTGCTCGTGCTGGCGCACACCGAGTCTCACGCTCCCGCAACCCGCGGCCTTCTCCACCGTGCAATTGGTGAACAGGCGCGTGGGCACCGAGCCCATGGTGAACTTCTTCTCGTACAGCACGTCGAAGATGTCGTTGATGAGCTCCGCGTTGATGCCCTTGTACAGTCCCTTGTGGGCCTGGTTGAGCTCGTCGCGCTTCGCCGCGGGCAGCCCGTGGAAGTAGTCCACGTACTCCGGGCTGGTCATCTCCAGCGTCAGCTTCGTGTATTCGAGCGGGAAGAACCGGGGCGAGCGCGTCACCCAGTTCAGCTCGTACCCGCCCTCCTCGATGCCGCCCAGGAGGTCCCGGTAGATCTCGGCGGCGCTCTGGCCCGAGCCCACCACGGTGATCGACTTGCAGCCCTTGAGCTTCTCGCGGTTCTCCAGATAGGACGACGCGTGGCAGACGGTCTCCGACTCCAGCTCCCGGCACGCGGGCGGCACCCACGGCGGCGTCCCGGTGCCGAGCACCAGGCGCTTCGCGAGGTCGGTGCGCGTCCCGCCCGGGCCCTCGGAGGTGACGGCGTAGGCGCCGTCCTCCCAGGCCACGTCGGTGACCTCCCGCTCGAACTCCAGGTTGTCCATGCCCCGTGCGGCCCAGCGCAGGTAGTCCTGGAACTCGGCGCGCAGCTGGAAGAACGACTCGCGGATGTAGAACGGGTAGATCCGCCCGGTCTCCTTGAGGTAGTTCAGGAACGAGTACTGCGAGGTCGGGTCGGCGAGCGTCACCAGGTCCGCCATGAACGGGACCTGCATGGTGGTGCCCTCGATGAGCATCCCGGGGTGCCAGTCGACGTCGGGCTTGCGCTCCAGGAACAGCCCGTCGAGGTCGAGCGGGCCGGTGAGCGCGGCCAGGCCGAGGTTGAACGGCCCGAGGCCGATGCCGATGAAGTCGCGGACGGTCACTTGGCCTCCTCCTGCGCGGTCTTGCCGTGGCGCGCGAGCGCCTCCAGCACCGGGACGACGTCCTCAAGGGACGTCTCGGGGTTGAGCAGCGTGAGCTTGAGGGCGATGCGGCCCTCGACGCGGGTCGCGGCGACCATGCCCTCACCGGAGGCCGCGAGGGCCTCGCGGGCGAGGCGGTGCCCGTCGTCGTCGGCGCCCGCGAGCCGGAACAGCACAGTGGACAGCTGCGAGGGCGGCGCGGCGACCTCGAAGCGCGGGTCGGAGGCGAGCCAGTCCCAGGTCTCGTCCGCGAGCGCGCAGACGCGGTCGAACATGGCGCCGAGGGCGTCGGGTCCCAAGGTGCGCAGCGTCATCCACAGTTTCAGCGCGTCGAAGCGGCGCGTGGTCTGGAGGCTCTTGTCGACCTGGTTCGGCAGGGCGCCCTCGGCGGGGTTGAGGTAGTCGGCGTGGTGCGTGACGTGGCGCAGTGCGGCCCGGTCCTTGACTAGGAGTGCCGACGAGCTGACGGGCTGGAAGAACGACTTGTGGTAGTCCACGGTCACGGAATCGGCGTGCGCGATGCCGTCGAGGAGCGCGCGGTGCTCCAGCGAGACGAGCAGTCCGCACCCGTACGCGGCGTCCACGTGGAGCCAGACCCGGTGGGCCGCTGCGATCTCGGCGACGGGCCCGAGCGGGTCGACGGACCCGAAGTCGGTGGTCCCGGCGGTGGCGACGACCGCGGCGGGGACGTTCCCCTGCTCGCGGCAGGTCTCGATCGCGGCGTCGAGGGCCGCGGGGTTCATGCGGAACCAGTCGTCGGCGGGCACGGTCACCACGGCTTCCTCGCCGAGCCCGAGGAGTCTGGCGGCCTTGACGACCGAGAAGTGCGAGTGCGGGGAGGCGAAGAACCGCAGGCGCGGCAGGACCTCGACGCCCCGCAGCGGGGTCCCGGACTCGACGCGGTGCTTGAGGAGCACGGCCTCCACGGCCTCCTCGCGGGCGAGGAGCAGCGCGTGCAGGTTCGACTGCGTCCCACCGGAGGTGAACACGCCGTCGGCGCCGGCGCCGAAGCCGATGCGCCGCGCGGTCCACTCGACGAGCCGCTGCTCGATGAGGGTGCCCCCGGCGCTCTGGTCCCAGGTGTCCACGGAGGTGTTGACGGCCGCGAGGACGGTCTCGGCGGCGACGGCCGGGAGCGCGACGGGGCAGTTGAGGTGCGCGAGGTAGCGCGGGTGGTGGAACCAGACCGCGTCGTCGAGGTAGAGGCCCCCGACCTCCTCGAACGCGGCCTCGAAGGACTCCAGGGGCCGGTCGAGGTCGACGGCCGCGACGGCGGGCGCGAGGTCCGCCGGTGCGGCTCCGGTCCAAGGCTTCTCGACCGTTGCGAACCGCTCGGCCAGGCGGGCGGCGACGTCGGCGACGAGGCCGCGGTAGGCGGCCGCCGTGTCGCGGCCGAGGAGGGCCGGGGGAGGGGTGCGGTCGAGCGGCGCGGGAGCCGGACGGAGGTCGGCGCTTGTCAGCACGGAGGGTCACCTTTCATGGCAGGGACGGTGCGGTGGGCGGCGTAGTGGAACGACGCGGATGGGAACCCGGGGAGCGTGTAGGTTAGGCTAACCTAAGCTCACGATGAGCGAAAGGGCTCATCCCGAATGGTGATGTTCTCCACGGTTCTCCGCCTGAACGACCGCTAATCGGCTTTTGCGTGAAATTGCGGCCAACGCCGTCTTACCTCCATTATGGAGTGACGGGACATGCTGCGCCGCAGTAGATCCGCCGCCCGTCCGGCGGCGGTGAAATAATGTCGCGGCGGCGCCCGGGGGGAGTCGCCGCCGCGTTCACATCATCTAGGACCGTCCGGTCGCTGTCTGTCAGCGATCCGACAGCGGTCGGGGGACCCGGCCTACCGGGCCTCCGCGATCCACGCGTCCACGACGCCCGTCATCGTCTCCAGCGGGATCGACCCGCTGCTCAGGATGCGGTCGTGGAAGTGCCGCAGGTCGAACCCGGCCCCCAGCTCCTGCTGCGCCTTGGCGCGCAGGCTCTGGATGTGCCTGCGGCCGATCATGTACGCGAGGGCCTGGCCGGGCCAGGCGATGTACCGGTCGACCTCGTTGGCGATGTTCACTTCGGACAGGGCGGTGTTGTCGCGCATGTACTGCACGGCCCGCTCCCGCGACCATCCGAACGCGTGCATCCCGGTGTCCACCACGAGCCGGCAGGCCCGCCACGCGTCGAACGAGACCATCCCGAGCCGCGCCAGATCGCCGCTGTAGAGCCCGATCTCGTCGCACAGCCGCTCGGTGTACAGGCCCCAGCCCTCGCCGAACGCCGTCACGTACCCGAACTGCCGGAACTGCGGCAGGTCCTTGAGGGTCTGGCCCAGCGCGAACTGGAGATGGTGCCCGGGGACGCTCTCGTGGAACGCGAGCGCCTCGTACTCGTAGTGCGACCTCGTCTGCGGCGCATAGGTGTTCACCCAGTGCGTGCCCGGCCGCGACCCGTCGGAGGCCGGGACGGTGTAGTACGCGAGGGTCGAGCCCTTGGCCGCGTGCTCGGGGATCTCCTCGACCGAGCACGGCGCGAAGTCGTACTCCAGGAACGCCGCCGGGAGCGCGGCCTCGGCCCGGCGCAGCGCCCCGGTCACGTCCGCCACGATCTCCTCGGCCGTCTCGTACCGCAGCGAGGCGTCGTTCCGCAGCCGGTCCACGACCTCGGCGACGTCCCCGGTGCCCAGCTCGCGGGCCCCGATCTCGGCGAACTCGGCCCGGTTCCGCTCGACCTCTTCTAGCCCGATCCGGTGCACCGCTTCGGGGTCGAGGTCGGTGGTGGTGAACTGCCGCGACGCCGCCGCGTACCCCTCCAGGCCCCCGGGCACGTTGCACACGCCGACCGCCTCGTCGCCGCGGGCGACCGGCAGGAACTCGGATTCCAGGGCCTCGCGCCACCGCGCGAGCGCGGGCCGGACCCGCTCCGCGACGAGCGCCCGGGCCTCGGCCCGCCACTGGTCGGCGTCCACTCCGGACGGCGCCGGCGCCGCGAGGACGTCCCGTTCTATATCGGTCGCAAGGTAGTCGCCCACCTGCTCGATGACCCCGAGTACGCCGCTCCGGGTCTGGTGCCGCCCTTCGGCCCCGGCCTGCCGGTACCGGTCCAGCACGGTGTCGAAGTGGTCGCCGAGCTTTCCGAGCCTGACGAGGTAGTCGCGGCTGCGCTGCTCGGTGTCGAGGCTCTGGCGCGGCAGCGAGGACAGCATGGAGGTGACCGGCCCGCTGATGGTGTTGCTGAGCGCGACCTCGCCGAGGCGCGCTTCGATGACCGCGGACTGGTCGTCCACGAGCCGCCCGAGCATCGAGTGCGTGATCCGGTCCTGGCCCTCCAGGGACGCCGCGTCGATCGCGGCGAGGCCCTCGCGGACCTCCGCGTGGTGGGCGAGGCGCGACGCGTCGCCGTCCCGGCTCGGGTCGCCCAGCAGGTGGTCGTAGCCGGGAATCCCGTAGAAGCTCGCCGACATGGGGTTGTCGGCCAGATGAAAGTCGAAGTACCGCTGCGCCAGCGCAGCGAGCTGCGGATCGCCCACGTGCATCCTTCCGGTTCGAGGTGAACCGACCCTACTGCCCCCGCTAGCCGCCCGGCAAGCAAGTGTTCCGGGACCGGCTAACTTGGCGGCGGCCTCAAGTTGCGGTACCGTTTTTGACTATGGCGTCAACTTATGAGAACGCAACGGCGACGGAGGAGCCCGAGGCTCCCGAGACCGACGCGCCCGAGCCGCGGCGGCCGGCCGCGCTCAAGGCACCGCTCCTGCTCGTGACCTCCGACGAGTCGTACGGCGTGTGCGGCGCGGACGGAGTGTGCGAGTGATGGCCGGCGAGGTCTTCGGCCGCGGCGCCGCCCCCATCTCGATCGACGTCTGGTCCGACGTCATGTGCCCCTTCTGCTACATGGGCGACGCGCTCCTGGGCCAGGCCCTCGAACGCTTCCCCCACGAGACCGTCACCCGCTACCACGCGTTCCAGCTCATGCCGGAACTGCCGAGCGACAAGCCCGCGAACGTCCTCGACATCCTGGAGAAGGAGAAGGGCTTCCCGCGCGAGCAGGCCGCGGCCATGAACGCGCAGGTCGCCGAGCGCGGCAAGGCCCTCGGCCTCGACTACCGCTTCGACAGGGCCCTCGCGGTCAACACCCGCGACGCCCACCGGCTCTCCCACTTCGCCGCCGAGCACGGCAGCCAGACCGACCTGGTGCACCGCCTGTTCAAGGCGTTCTTCACCGACGGCCTCAACGTCGCCGACCACGACGTGCTCGCCGACCTCGCCGCCGACACCGGCCTGGACCGCGCCGCGGCGCTGACCGCGCTCAAGAACGGCGACTACGACGACGCCGTCGACGCGGACATCCGCCAGGCCCGCGAGCTGCGCGTCACCGGCGTCCCGTTCTTTGTGATCGACGGCAAGTACGGCGTCTCCGGCGCCCAGCCCGTCGAGGCGTTCCTCCAGGCCCTCGACACCGCCTGGGACAACCGCTAAGCCGCCCGGCCGCGGCCCTCCATGACCCGCTCGACCTGCTCGGGCGTCAGGGCCGCGGTCGGTAGCGGCCGCGCCCCCTCCGACCTGAGCCCGTCGAGCGTGAACGCCAGGCTCCGCCGCCACGCGTCAGGCGCCGCGCCGCTGGTGAACCGCACCAGCATCGCGTTGGACCAGAACACGAACAGCAGGTCCTCCGCGGCGAAGTCCGCCCGCAGCGACCCGTCGGCCTGCGCCCGCTCCGCGATCCGCCGCGCCTGCTCCTGCGACCGGTGGCAGACCTCCGCGAGCTTCGGCGTCCCCGGGTGGTTCCGCGAGATCACGTCGTTCAACGCCAGGTTCTGCACCTGGAGCTCGCACACCCGCTCCACGTACTGCGCGAACCCCTCCCACGGGTCCGCGCACGCCAGTGCCCGCCCCGCGGCGGTGTCGAGCCGCTCCTCCGCGTACTGGGGGACCACGGCGTCGATGAGGCCCTCGCGGCTGCCGAACCGGTGGTAGATCGTCCCGGTGCTCACGCCCGCGCGCTGCGCGATCGCGTCGAGCGGCGCGTGCAGGCCGCGCTCCCCGAAGACCTCGGCGGCGGCGCACAGCAGCTTCTCGATGTTGCGGCGGGCGTCCGCCCGCACCGTCCGCGCCTCGCCCACGGCCGCCCTCCTCATCTTGACACCGACCTCAACTTTACCGCGTTGCGCGCGGCCCGCGCCCGTGCGAAGCTGGCCCGATGTCCGTCAAGTACCTCTGCTTCTGGAACGAGAGACCCGAGCGCGACGGCAGCCCCGGCCGGGGCTGCCTGAGTCAGTGGTGGCCTTCGGTGTTCACCGACGACGGCCACCGGTACGGCACCGCCGAGCACTACATGATGGCCCACAAGGCATGGCTGTTCGGCGACACCGAGGCCGCCGACAAGATCCTCGACTCCGGCCACCCGGCGCAGGCCCAGAAGCTCGGCCGCCAGGTCCGCGGCTTCACCCAGGACGTGTGGGAGGCCGAGCGCTTCGGAATCGTCGTGCGCGGCAGCGTGCTCAAGTTCGGTCAGAACCCGGAACTCCTCGACTACCTCCGCTCGACCGGGAACCGCGTCCTCGTCGAGGCGAGCCCCAAGGACCGGATCTGGGGCATCGGCCTCGCCGGCGACGACCCCCGCGCCGCCGACCCGCGCTCGTGGCGCGGCCTGAACCTCCTCGGCGAGGCCCTCATGGAGGCCCGCGCGCGGCTCACCGCATGAGAAAAGGCCGGTCGCATCGCGACCGGCCTTTCCCCTTGCGTCCTAGCTCAACCCGTTGTCGGCGAGCCACTGCTTCGCGATGTCGGGGGTCGACATCTGGTCGACCGTGCTCTGCACGTTCAGCCCGACCAGGCCCTCCGGGGTGAGCGCGGCGCTCACCGCGTTGATCACCTCGGACACCTCGTCGGCGACGTCCTCGCTCACCAGCGGGACCACGTTCGACGCCAGGAACAGCGACTCCGGGTCCTCCAGGACCACGAGGTCGTCGGTCTGGATGCGCGGGTCCGCGGTGAACACGTTCGCCACGTTCACGGTCCCGGCCACCAGGTCCTCGACGGTGGTGTCGCCGGTCGCGGAGAACTCGACCTGCACGCCGTAGACCTCTTCGAGTCCGGTCGGCCCGTACGGGCGCTCGGCGAGCTCCGGCGGGCCGCCGAGCGTCAGCGTGTCGGAGACGCCCGCGAGGTCCGCGATCGACGCGAGCCCGTTCTCGTCGGCGAACGCCTTCGTCACGGTGTACGAGTCCTGGTCGCTCGCGGTCGACTGGTCCAGCACCGTGAGGCCCTCGGGCAGGGCGCCCTGGAGCGCGGTGTAGACGTCCTCGGGGGAGCGGGCCTCGGTCTCGGCGTCGAAGAACTGGAGGAGGTTCCCGGTGTACTCGGGGAACAGCGTGATCGCGCCGCTCTCCAGCTCCGGGATGTAGGCGTCGCGCTGGCCGATGCTGAAGCGGCGCTCGACCTCCTGCCCGGCGCCTTCGAGGGCCTGGGCGTAGATCTCGGCGACGATCTCGTTGGAGTAGTACGCCTGTGATCCGATGACGATGGCGCCGTCCGCGGACTCGCCGGTCGACTCGTTCTCGCCGAGCGGGTCCTCGGAGGAGCAGCCGGTCATCGCGATCGCGGTGCCGAGGACCGCCGCGGCGGCGAGTCCAGTGCGTATGCCCCGCATCTTGAACATGGGTCTTCCTTCCACTGATGGGTCTGGCTCGGGTGGTGGGTTTCGGGTCAGGATTCGGTGCGCCGCACGGGTTCGTGGCCCTGGGCGGCGAGCACGCCGTGGGGGACGGCGGCCCGCTGGGCGAGGGCCAGGAGCGCGTCGAGGACGAGCGCGAGGACGGCGACGAGGACGGCGCCGCCGAGCACGACCTCGTACCGGCGCAGGCTCAGGCCGGTGATGATCGGCAGGCCCAGGCCGCCGAGGTTGACGTACGCCGCGATCGTCACGGTGGCGACCACTTGCAGCACCGCGGAGCGGAACCCGCCGACGAGCAGCGGCAGCCCGAGCGGGACCTCCACGCGCCACAGGATCTGCGCCCCGGTCATGCCGACGGCGCGCGCGGCGTCGACGGTGCGCCGGTCGATGGCCTCGAACCCCGCGTACGCGCCGGCGAGCAGCGGCGGGATCGCGAGGATCACGAACGTCACGACGGCCGCTTCGGGCTTGTGGAGCACGCCGAACAGGAGCACGAGCAGCACCAGCAGGCCGAACGACGGGACGGCGCGCGCGGCGCCCGCGAACGCCACGGCGACCTCGCGTCCCTTCCCGGTGTGGCCGATGGCCCAGCCGAGCGGCACGGCGATGACCGCGGCGATGCCGACGGCGATCGCGGTGAAGTACAGCTGCTGGAGGAGCAGGTGCTGCAGGGCGTTCGGCCCGGTCCACTGCTCGGGGTCGGTGAGCCACGCGAAGGCTTCGGAGAGGAGGTTCACGCGGCGGCCTCCACTGCGGGCTCCGCGGCGGGCTTCCGCTTGGCCGGGGCCTTGCTCCGGGCCCACGGCATCAGCGAGCGCCCGGCGAGCATGAGCAGGAGGTCCACGAGCAGCGCGATGAGCGCGACCGCGACGATCCCGGCCAGCACCTCGGGGATGATGCGCCGCTGGAGGCCGTTGGTGAACAGGTAGCCGAGGTTCGTGACGCCCACGAGGATGCCCACGGTCGCCAGCGAGATCGTGCTGACCGCGGTGACCCGCAGGCCCGCGAGGATCACGGGCCCGGCGAGCGGCAGGTCCACGGCCCAGAACCGGCGCCCGTCGCCGTACCCGACGGCGGTGGCCGCGCGGCGCACCGCGGGGTCGACCGAGTCGAGGCCGTCGGTGACGGCCCGGACCATGATCGCGATGGCGTAGATAGTCAGCGCGATCACCAGGTTCGTCTCGCTCGTCGCCGGATAACCGGCGATGACCGGCAGGATCATCAGCAGCGCCAGCGACGGGATCGTGTACAGCAGGCCGGTCACGGTGATGACCCACCCGCGCAGGAGCCGGTACCGCCACGCCACCCACCCCAGGGGCAGGGACAGGAGGAACCCGGCGACGATGGCGATGACGCTCTGCCGCAGGTGGTCGAGCGTCAGGGTGCCGATCAGGTCGAGGTTGTCGGACACCCAGTCCATTCAGGCCCCGCCTTCGACGAGCACGCCCTGCGTGCGGCCCTCGGCGTCCACGAGCACCGGGCCGTGCGGGGTCTGCTTCACCCGCAGCGCCCGCTTGCCGCGCTCGGCGCCGATGAACGCCGCCACGAACTCGTCCGCGGGGTTCTCGGTGATCTCGCTGGGGCTGCCGACCTGGAGGCGCTCCGCGCCCGCGGCGAGGATCGCGACCTGGTCGCCCAGGAGGAACGCCTCGTCGATGTCGTGCGTCACGAACACCACGGTCTTGTCGAGCTCCTGCTGCAACCGGATCAGCTCCGTCTGGAGCTCCGCGCGCACGATCGGGTCGACCGCGCCGAACGGCTCGTCCATGAGCAGGATGTTCGGGTCCGCGGCGAGCCCGCGGGCGACGCCCACGCGCTGCTGCTGCCCGCCCGAGAGCTGGCTCGGGTACCGGTCGGCCATCGAGGCGTCGAGCCCGACCGTGTCCATGAGTTCGAGGGCCCTGGCCCGCGCGGCCCGCCTCGTCCCGCCGGTCAGGCGCGGCACGGTGGCGATGTTCTCGGCGACGGTGAAATGCGGCATGAGGCCGCTGTTCTGCATGACGTAGCCGATGCTCCGCCGCAGCGCGACGGCCTTCTTGTCGGCGACGTTCTCGCCGTCGATCTCGACCGTCCCGGAGGTCGGCTCGACCATCCGGTTGATCATCCGCAGCAGCGTCGTCTTCCCGCAGCCCGAAGAGCCCACGAACACCGTGGTCTTCCGCGACGGGATCACCAGGTCGAACGAGTCGACGGCGACCGTCCCGTCGGGGAATCGCTTGGTGACGTTGCGGAACTCGATCATCGGGCTCCTCCTAGGGTCCGGGCGCTCACGCGACACTACCCGATTTGCACCAGCCCTACGCTTCCTCCGCGCTTACGTTTTCCGAAACAGAGTGTTCGACTCGGGTACGCCGCCCGCCCGCGCCGGTATGGTGGGGCGCAAACGAACGGAGAGGAGCCGGACATGGCGGAGCAAGTGGACGTGGTCGTCGTCGGCATGGGCCCCGGAGGCGAATCGGCCGCGGCGACGCTGGCCCGCGCCGGACTCACCGTGGTCGGCGTCGAGCGCCGCCTCGTCGGCGGCGAATGCCCCTACTACGGCTGCATCCCCACCAAGATGATGGTCCGCGGCTCCGACGCCCTCGCCGAGGCCCGCCGCGTCCCCGCCCTCTCCGGCACCGCCGACGTCACCCCCGACTTCGCCCCTGTCGCCGCCCGCATCCGCGGCGAGGCCACCGACGACTGGAACGACCAGGTCGCCGCCGACCGCTTCACCGACGCCGGCGGCCGCCTCGTCCGCGGCGAGGCCGTCATCACCGGGCCCGGCGCCGTGCGCGTCGGCGACCAGGACTTCGCCGTCGCCAAGGCGGTCATTCTGAACACCGGCACCGAACCGGCCGTCCCCCCGATCCCCGGCCTCGCCGACACCCCCTACTGGACCAACCGCGACGCCGTCGCCGCCACCGAGGCCCCCCACTCGCTGATCGTCCTCGGCGGCGGCGCCATCGGACTCGAAATGGCCCAGGCGTTCTCCCGCTTCGGCACCCAGGTCACCGTCTTCGAGGCCGCCGACCGCCTCCTCGCCCTCGAAGAACCCGAGTCCGGCGACCTCGTCGCGGGCGTCTTCCGCACCGAGGGCATCGCCCTCCACACCGGCGCCGCCGTCGAACACGTCGCCCACGACGACGGCCGCTTCGCCGTCAAGGCGGGCACCGTGACCGTGGAGGCCGACCGCCTCCTGGTCGCCACCGGCAGGAAGCCCAACATCGGCGGCCTCGGACTCGACTCCGTCGGGGTCGACGCGACGGGCCGTTCACTGTCTCCCGACGTCCACATGCAGGTCGCCGAAGGCGTCTACGCGATCGGCGACATCGCCGGCAAGGGCGCCTTCACCCACATGTCCATGTACCAGGCCAAGATCGCCACCGACCACATCCTCGGCAACGACAACCCCGGCGCCGAGTACCACGCCGTCCCGCGCGTGACCTTCACCGACCCCGAAGTCGGCGCCGTCGGCCTCACCGAGAAGCAGGCCCGGGACCAGGGCATCCAGGTGGCGACCTCCGTGTCCGAGATCCCGTCCTCCTCCCGCGGCTGGATCCACAAGACCGGCAACGAAGGCTTCATCAAACTCGTCGCCGACACCGACCGCGGCATCCTCGTCGGCGCCACCTCCGCAGGCCCCACGGGCGGCGAAGTCCTCTCCATGCTCACCCTCGCCGTCCACGAACACACCCCGATCACCCGCCTCCGCCAAATGATCTACGCCTACCCGACGTTCCACCGAGCAGTAGAAGACGCCCTCTCCCGCCTCTGATCGCGATATCTGTCAGGTATCCGACTCCGCGGATCGGCATTTCCGGCATTGTGGCGACCCTACATATTTACTTGTATAAATACAAATTCCATAACCGGATCAACCCGCCTGTGGCGATGAAATCCATTGCCGCGCAAGGAATCTCGGCAATGCCCGGAAACTCGGTCTCAAGATCATTATGCATCGAAGTAAGTAGATCCTTACCTGCGCATTGCATTCGCCTCTGCCATCATTGAAGGTCCGCATGTTTCAGTTGCAATGGCGCACTGAGCAAACGACCCCGACGGCAGAAGTGCGCCTTGATCCACCCGATTTGCGGTGCCGCTTCCGCCCTCTCCGTGGAGGTGCGCGATGCCCAGAAGGCGTTGGCCCACAGAGGCCGAACTCAACCGGAGCCTGACGCTCGCGGCGATGTGGCTCCGGCGTCACCGGATGCCCGGCATGCAGGCGTGGCCGGTCTCGGCGGGCGGATCGGACCCGTCCCTGTGGGGCGGCACCGTGGACGCGGTCTGCGCGGTCACCGCGCTCCGGCGGTCGGGATGGTTCGACGTCGGCGTCCTCGACGACGTGGACCTCGGCGCGGCGAAGCGCTGGGCCATGACGCAGCAGAACAGGGACGGGTCGTTCCGCAGCGGCGAGTTCGCGTTCTCCGGCGCGGAGCCGACCGCGTGGACGCTCATCGCGCTCCACCAGATCACCCCCGACGAGCCGAGCCGCGAGGTCAGGTCGGCCCTCGCGTACCTGGAGTCCTGCATCGACCTGAACGACGGGTCGGTCTCCTCCGCCCCGCACGGCGACCTGCCGCGCACCATGCCGTCCGCGCTGACCCTCTGGGCGTTCGCGCTCTGGCGGCACCAGGAGGACCTCCGGGCGAAGATCGTGTCCTACCTCCTGCGCTGCCAGGACAACTCCAGCCACGGCTGGGGCGTGACCAGCTCGGCCCGGCCAAACCCCGCGACGACCGCCCAGGTCCTCGTCGCGTTCCAGGCCGCGCGGGTCTCCGAGGACGACTACCGGCTCGCGGTCGAGTACCTCGTGGACGCGCAGCGTGACAGCGGCCGGTGGCCCAACAGCCTCGACGAGTGGGCGGCGGCGCGCCTCACCAACAAGTGCGCCAACAGCGGCACCGCGTGGTCCCTGCTCGCCCTCGCGAAGCGGCGCGACCACCGCTCCCGCACGGCCTGCCTCCGCGCCGTCAACTACCTCATCGGCAGCGACCAGACCGTCTCGGGCCCGGCCGCCGACCGCGGCTCCTGGAAGCTCTACGACGACGGCGCGCAGCGGCACGTCTGGCTCACCGGCCAGATCATCGTCGCCCTCGCGGCCTGGCGCAACGCCCTGCCGCCCGAGGGGTTCCACCGCGACGGCGTGCGCTTGACGACCTGGCTCCTCACGGCCTTCGACTTCCTCGTCAGCCGCGCGCCCCTCATCTCCACCCTCGGCGTCCTCGGCGCCGTCGTCGCCCTCACCATCGGCAACACCGAAACCGGCCTCCGCTACCAGATCTTCGGCGACGGCGTCACCTTCCGCCAAAGCCTCCTCACCTCCGGCCTCGGCACCGCCATGCTCGGCGCCCTCACCTGGCTCTACAGAGGCACCAAAACCTGGAGAACCCGCCGCCGCCAAGACTGACCCCCGTCTCCCATCCGAAACCCCACCCTTCGAGCCCTGGGCGGTACCACCGCGTCGGCGGCAGGCCGAGGGCCCCGAGGCTTCCGCCTCGGGGCCTACGACTCGGCGCGGGAGCGGCGTCACTCGATGCCGAGCCACAGTTCGTAGACGACGCGGTTGTTGCGTTCCGCCGTCCGGCACTGATAGAGATAGCCTTCGTCCTCGTAAATCTCGCCTTTCGTCACGCAGGTGACGCGGCGGGCGAAGAAGGACTCGTAGAACCACTGCACCTGGGCCGTGTATTCGCCCGTGACGGACGAGAACGTCTCGACCCGGTCGGCCCCGGGGTCCGCCGAAGCGGTGCCGGCGACGGCGATTCCCGCGAAGGACGCCGCCAGCGCGAGCCCGGCGAACGTCGCCGCGACCCTTCGGATGTTGCCTTTGCGGGCACTGTTGAGGGACATGGTGTTCCTTCCGCTGCAATCGTGGTGCGATCCGCTTTCCCAGGAGGATTCGAGACTCGGCCGACCGCCCGGAGCGGGACGACCCAGACGAGCCGCCGCCACATTGATCAGTCTGGCGGCGGGGACGCCCTCGGAACAATGCAGGACACCGGCAGAATAGGGGCAGATGAACCCGCTCGAACCACTCGTGCCCGACTGCCTCTCGGAAGCTAGCAATGCCGTATGACAAGAAGACGAAAGGCGGGTCGATCTCCCCGCCCGGCCTTCTCAGCGCTCGGAGATCTCCACGTCCCGGCGTCCCTGGCGCCAGGTCTCCATGAGTTGCATGCCCTGCAAGTTGATGATCACGCCCAAGGCGAACATCAATCCCGCCCCGGGCAGCGCCACCACGAACCCGACCCCGTACGTCCCGAAGCTCGTCCAGAGTCCCAGCAGTAGGGTCACCACGCCAATGGCGAACATCCACCCGGCAGTCTTCCCCGCGCGCTTGACCGCTTTCTCGATCTCATCGTCGAATTTACTCATGTCCCCACGATATGGACCGCAGCCCGTATTCGGGGTCCCGGCGATCCGCGAAAGGGGGGCCCGGCTCGCCCGTTCGTGCGCTTCCAGCCCGTCCGGCCAGCATGGACGAGTCCAACCTTGCTGGGTAGTTCATCGGCGCCCCGATCGCCGGCTTCGGCCTCACACTCCTCGCCCTCGCCTGGACCGCGGCCGTGGTCTACCGCCAACTCCTCGACATGTCCACCCCCGCCGACAAGCCCTGACCAGAAGCGAGAAAAAGCAAAGGCCGGTCGAAAACGACCGGCCTTTCTGTGTCTGCGATGAGCCCATCCTCGCGCAGTCCTCGGAGAGCGACCGCCTCTCGCCCGAGGCGGCAAGTACCCCTATCGGACCGCGCTCCGAGCGAAGATCCACATGAGCTAGGCTCGGAAAAACTGAACCTGTTCAACTCGCGTCCACGATCTCCATGGACGCCAAGTGGAAAGACAACAGGATGTCCATAGCCTCGAAACCCCTCATTCGAAGAATGGCTCTCGCCGTGCTGGCGGGAGCCCTAACAGCGGCCGGGATCGCCTCGCCCGTGCTCGCAAACACCCCCAACGCCCCTGCCATCACCAGCACCGATTTCCCCGAAGGCATCGACGCTGATGTTCCGATGGTCGGCGAAATCGGCACCTTCACGATCACCGCCGCGGACCCCGACATCAAGAAGTACACGCTCGAGATCCCCGGATCCCTGTACCGGGAGATCACACTCGACCCGCTCAGCGAGACCGTCTCCTTCAAGTACATGCCGACGAACCCCGGCTCCGAAGTCCTCACTGTCCGCGCCCTCAACACCGCGGGATACTCCGTCGAGACGGACTACATCTTCAGCGTCACCGCGAAGGACCCGGTCGGCAGCTGGACGCTCGCCGAACCCTCCGGATCGCTCCAGGTCGCCGACGCGAACGGCGCCAACCTCGGCACGGTGGGGGGCGGAGTCGATCTCGGGGTCGATGGCCCAGGTGCCGCCACGGCGGCCTCCTTCAACGGCCGCGCGGGAGCATTCGTCAACACCACCGACACGGGCCTCCTCCGGACCAACGAGGGATTCGCCGTGTCCGCCTGGGTCCGGGTCGACGACCTCTCCCGCGACCAGGCCGCCGTCAGCGTGAAGAGCGCGGAGGAATCCGGATTCGTGCTCGGATACGACTCCCTCTCAGCGACCTCGGGCGAGTGGGCATTCTGGATCCCAGACGCGAAACTCTCCCCGACCAGCGAATGGAAGGCCTCTGGCGGTTCGGTCCGGACTGGCACCGCGGACGAATGGGTTCACCTCACCGGCGTGTACAACTCCATCGGTCGTTCGATGAAGCTGTACGTCAACGGAGTCGAAGCCGCGTCCACCACCCGCGGGACGACCTGGAACGCCG
Organism: Glycomyces sp. NPDC047010; assembly: GCF_040644205.1. NCBI lineage: Bacteria > Bacillati > Actinomycetota > Actinomycetes > Glycomycetales > Glycomycetaceae > Glycomyces > Glycomyces sp. NPDC047010. The sequence goes on from NZ_JBEYVY010000010.1 coordinate 84,215, forward strand.
CAGGAGACGTCCAGATTGGACGGGCGCGTGCCGCGAACGCATGGGCGTACCAGTGGAACGGTGACATCGCGGAAGTCCAGGTCTTCGACCGTGTCGTGTCCCCCGGCGAGGTCGCAGGCCTCGGCGTCTACAAGACCTTCGGGCGTGAAGGCTACTGGACCTTCACCACCGCATCCGACGGCCTCAGCCCTGAGCACACCGGGGGCGAGGCCGCGCAGCTGCTCGGCGACGCACGGATCAACACTGGCCCCGAATTCGATGAGGACGGTTTCCCCGTCGGTGACGCGCCGTTCCCGCTGGTTGGCGACGGCGACCTGTTCTTCGACGGCGACGGCGACTGTGCGACCGTGACGACGCCCGTCGTCGACACCTCGGGCTCGTTCTCACTGTCGGTGCGGGCGCGACTGGACTCCACGACAGTCGCGAACGACATGGCCGTGCTCTCGATTTCGGGACAGCACCAGTCCCTGGTCGAAGTCCGGTTCAACGCGACCACGAAGCTGTGGGAGCTCGCCCTCGCCACGGCCGACGCCGAGGGCGCTGAGAAAGTCGCCGCCGCATCCCGGTTCGCCCCCTGGGAAGGCGACACCCCCGGGCAGTCGCTCACGGTGGTCTTCAACGGGGCACTCGGTGAGTGGGCGCTATACGTCAACGGCGTAGAGAGCGCCTCGATCGAGGACACCACAGTCGAAGCATGGACTGCGACGGGCGGAATCCATATCGGAAGGTCGCTCTCTGACGGCGAGTACGGTTCTTACTTCGCAGGAGCCATCGACGATGTCCGCGTGTACTCCGGCGCCCTGGACGCGAGAACCATCGCACTCCTCGGTTTGACGACGTCCATCGAACTTCCGAACCTCTGACCGTTTTGTGGCTCTTGGCGATCGCCAAGAGCCACACCGGTCGGCCGATGACGAGCGCTGTCGTCGCATCGCTTCGCAGCGTCTCGGCCACCGCGGTCTGACCCGCGCGGATCAGGTCGATTGATTGCCTTGGCAGCCGCTAGGCTCGCCGCCGAAGCCCGAATGCCTCTGACTTAGAAGCGCTCTAGCCTAGGCGCGTCACTGGAGGGAAGCCCGTGGGCGGCGAGGCGATGCTCTACGGCACTGCGTGCCAAGGAGAACGCGTCATCCACGGATCCGGTCGTGGTGGCGACCTGGACGAGTTCAGGCCGACGATGTGCCCGTCGAATTCCGCCAACTCCTCTGCGGGGACCCACAGTTCGAGGATCGTGCTGCCGCCGACGTGCTGGACCGGGTAGCGCTCAGCGTACTCCTTGTCGACGTCGAAGCGGGTCACGTAGCCGACGCCGTCGCGGGCGATCTTGACCGCGTGCTCCTCGTTGAGGATCGGGTAGAAGATCGGCTGGTCGGGCAGACGCGGCGGCCATGCGGTGAAACCGGATTCGCGTACCAGCGCGAGTTCAGCGGGGCCGCACGGCCGCCACAGGGTCATCGTCTCGGTTATGGAGTTCACGGCGCCTCCTTGCAGAGCCGAGGCAGCCTCGGTTCTGGCAATACCACCGCCGACCCGCCAAATAAATTGGGCCGCAACCGATTAGAACGGCCAGTCTGCGTTCCGACCCCGCTCCGGCAAGGGGATCATGCCGAATCCGGCGTCGGGTCAGCCCTCCGAAAGTGTGCCGGCCCCCGAGGCTGGAGGGCGCGTGGCCGCGCTTGTAGCCCGCGAGGTTCCAGGTGAAGACCATGCGGTCCGTGGGAACCGCAGCGGTCACGTCGTGCCGACCGTGGAACTGCGCCTGCTCGCCGGTCAGGCCGGTCGTGGTCCCGGTAGTGCCACCGCACGGCCTGCTCGGTATCGGTGCCGCCGCCGATGAAGAATTCGTCGGACTTCCATCGGTCGATCGAGCGCAGCAGCGACTCGCCCGGCTTGAGCTGGAATACCTTGGACGCGTCGCGGCCGTTCCAGTTGTTCGAAAACGACACGACGTCCGCGTGCTCGCAGCGTCGCGCGAGTGCCGGGCCGAACACGGTCGCCGCATCCCAGCGCATGAGCGAGCCGTCACGGGAGAAGCCCGCGTTCATCGAACCGGAGGTGTCGACCAGGTCGAGGGTCCTGCCGCGCCGCTCGGGGACGCCGACCAGGTACGCGTCCAGTGCCCGCTCCAACGCGTACGCCCACCGCAGCGACGGCGCGGCCCGGTACGCCGACAAGAACCACATCGGCAGTTGCCGCGACTTCGTGACCTCCTCGAGGTCGGCGAGCTTCGCGATGACCAGGTCGGCCGCCCACTCGGCGACGCCCACCTCGTCGAAGTTCCTCAAGTTCCGAAGGCACGCCATGTAACCCATGGTCGGGATCAGGGCCTCCCAGAGGCGTGCCGCACTCGCGCGGGGCCCGGCGAAAGACTTCGCGGCCACCCAGGTGAGTCCGGCAGCTGCAATACGCTCGGTGTCCAGGAGGAGTCGCCAGTTGTTGCTCGCGTCGCGCAGGAGCCGTCGGCCTGCTCGTCGTGACCGAAACAGCGGTCGAGTAGGTGCTCGAAGAGGTCTCCCTGCCGGTCGTCGCGGGGCGGGGTGCACGAGTTGAGCACGTCGCCGAAGCGGAAGCCCGCCGACGCCGTGTCGTACTTGAGCGCCGCTTGTTCGGTGTACAGCCGCGCCGCGGCGTCGGCGATGCCGCGCTTGACTGGCTTGGGAATCCGTCGCCTGTAGGTCGCGGTCCAGTACGCGAGTGCCTCGCCGGGCTCGTCTGCGCGTTGGAGCACGGAGTCGACGATCTGGCGGCAGCCGGGGAGTCCGACGGTGTTGAGCGCGTACGCGGCCTCGAGCGCCCCGACGAGCGAGGCCGAGCGCAGGTTCGAGCCGGTGCGGAGCCAGGACAGGAACCGCGCGGTCCAGTCCGGATCGTCGAGGGCGACATCGTGGATCAGCTAGGTGCAGCGGTCGTCCCGGTCTTTGGCGCGCTCATGGAAGGTCTGCTCTCCGACCATGTTTGTGGATTCAAACCCGCGTCTCCCGATTCAAAAGATCGACACAAGCGGACACGACCTGAATTTCCCGGCCCGTCCCGAACCGGCCCGGGGAAGCAGAATAGGCCGGTCCGCGGACCGGCCTATTCTGAAGTGGCTCCCCAACTTGGACTCGAACCAAGAACCTGCCGATTAACAGTCGGCTGCTCTGCCAATTGAGCTATTGGGGAATGGTTCTGCCGTGGTGGCGAACCGGATACGAGACTACAGGAGGGGAGGGAGCGGGTGCCACCGGGGTCGGTGTGGTGTGGGTCCTCGGGTGGGTGGAATCGGGGGTGCGTTTCGTGCTTGGGCAGGCGGGGCACCCCGGAATGCGGCAGAATGGCCGCTGTGTGCGGGGGACGCACGGATGACGAGGCAGCGTCCGGCCCGAGGGTCGGCCGGGGAGGCAAACATGCGGAAGTGGTATCTCGTGGCCGGGTTCGCGGTCGGGTACATCCTGGGCGCGAAGGCGGGCCGGGAGCGGTACGACCAGATCGTCGACTACACGCGCCGGGTGACCGGGAACGACAAGGTGCAGCAGGTCGCCTCGTCGGTGCGGAACCAGGCGGGGAAGGCCGTGAACGCGGCGCAGGACAAGATCAAGGACACGAAGTTCGGCGAGATCATCGAGAACTTCACCACCAGCGCCGACGAGCCCCCGAAGGCCGAGCCCTGGGACTCCGCCGGAGTCACCACCCCTGCACGAAGCGAGCGGGCCCTTCGCGAGGACTCGCCGGGTTTCTAGCGATGACGTGATGAAGGGCGGGACCCGGAGGTCCCGCCCTTCTCTTTCGCTACGGCAGCACGGTCTCCAGCGGGAGGTCCGCCACGTTGCTTCCCACCTTCGCCTTCCAGGTGCCCGGCACGGTTTCCCAGGCGTGGTTCTCCTCGTTCCAGAACTGGAACGAGCGGTCTTCCAGGGGGATTTCCACTTCCACCTGTTCGCCGGGGGCGGCTTCAACGGCCGCGAAGCCTGCGAGGCGGGCTTTCTCGATGCCGCCCTTCACTCTTGCGGCCTCGTCGGGGGACACGTAGACCTGGACGACCTCCCGGCCCGTCACGGCCCCCGTGTTCTTCACCCTGACCTTCACCGCGCCGTCGACTGCCTCGATCGACTCGTACTCCCACTGCGCGTAGGAGAGTCCGTGGCCGAACCAGAACGCCGGCTCGACGGTGCCCCGGCGCTGCCAGGCGCGGTAGCCGATGAAGACGCCCTCGTCGTAGTGGAGCCTGCCGGCGTCGTCGGGGACGACCTGGGTGACGGGGGCGTCGGCGAGGGTCTTCGGCCAGGTGGTGGTGAGGCGGCCGCCGGGTTCGGCGCCGAGGAGGACCTCGGCGAGGGCGTTGCCGCCCTCCTGGCCGGGGAACCAGGTGAGGAGGATGCCCGCGACGTCGTCGGCCCAGGGCATCTCGACCGGGGAGCCGGTGTTGACGACGACGACCGTGTTGGGGTTGGCGGCGGCGACGGCGGCGACGAGTTCGTCCTGGCGGCCGGGGAGGCGCAGGTCGGCGCGGTCGAAGCCCTCGGACTCGGTGAGGGCGGTGGTGGAGACGACGACCACGGCGATCTCGGCGGCGCGGGCCGCCGCGACGGCCTCCTCGATGAGGGTCTGCTCGTCGGGCCGGGGCTCGGTGTGCATGAGCCCGAACAGGACCGAGGGCGGGAAGCCGGGCGGGAAGTCGAACGGCGTGAACTCGTGGCGGAGCGAGACCTCCTGGCCCTCTTCGAGGTGGAGGCGGGTCCGTTCGACCCCCGGGCCGAAGAAGGCTTCGAAGGGGTCGTCCCCGACGAAGTCGTGATCGGCGTCGAACACCGTCTCGCCGTCGATCACGAGCTTGTGGTGGCCGAAGCCGCGGGTGCCGAAGACGTGCTCGCCGGTCTTGGTCGCGGTGTAGCGGCCCTCGACCAGCGCGTGGCCGAACTCGTCGGCGGTGAGGCCGCCGGGCACGTACCCCATCCACTTGACGTCGCCGTTTGCGAGCGGCTCGGCGGGCAGCTGCGTCCCGTCCTTCCTCACGGGCCGCGCGGTGAGCGTGAAGCCGCGGTTCGCGGCCTGGATCTGCTCGAACAGGTCGACGCCCTGGGCGTAGACGACGCGGTCGCCGAGCTTGTCGCGCAGGCCGTCGAGCGGGGAGACCACGTGCGGCGGGAACACCGTCGCGGAGCCGCCGCCGAGGATGCGGGCCTCGTCTGCGGCGGGGCCGATGAGGGCGAGGCTGTGGACGACGTCGCTGTTGAGCGGGAGGATCCTGGTCTCGTCGCCGGCGGGGACGTCGTTCTTGGCGAGGACGAAGGAGCGGCGGGCGATCTCGCGGAGCAGCGCGTCGGGGTCCTCGATCGCCTCCAGGCGGCCGGTGACCGCGGCGTCGACGCCGTCGAGGGCGCCCACGCGGGCGGCGAGCTTGAGGATGCGGCGGACGTTGGCGTCCACGGCCGCCTCGGTCGTGCGGCCCTCGCGGACCGCGTCGACCAGGGCCTTGCCGAACACGGTGAGCGGCCCCGGCATCGCGAGGTCCAGGCCCGCCTCGACGTCCTCGACGGTGTGGCGCGCGGCGCCCCAGTCGGAGACGTTGAAGCCGTCGAAGCCGAACTCCTCTCGGAGGACGTCCATGAGCTCCCGGTGCGCGGTCATGGTGGTGCCGTTGACGGTGTTGTACGCGGTCATGACCCCCCACGGGTTGACCGCGGCGGCGACCATCTCGAAGGGCCGCAGGTACAGCTCGCGCAGGGCCCGCTCGCCGATGACGTTGTCGACGGTGAACCGGTCGGTCTCGGCGTCGTTGGCGACGTAGTGCTTCATGGTGGTGCCGACGCCGCGCTCCTGCACGCCCGCGACGTACGCCTCCGCGATGCGCCCGGTCAGGTACGGGTCCTCGCTGAACGCCTCGAAGTGGCGCCCGCCCAGGGGCGAGCGGTGCAGGTTGATCGTGGGCGCCAGGAGCACGTCCACGTCCTTGCGGCGGGCCTCCGCGGCGAGGAGGTTCCCGATGCGGCGCACCAGGGCCGGGTCCCAGGACGCGGCCTGCGCGGTGGGGCTGGGCAGTGCCAGTGACGGGTCGGCGGCGGTCCAGAAGCGGCCGCGCACGCCGATGGGGCCGTCGGAGACGGTCATCGACCGCAGGCCCGCGTCGGGGGCGGCGAGGGTGCGCCACATGTCGATGCCGGCCAGCAGGTCGGCCTTGGTCTCCAGGTCCAGCTTCGCGAGCGCCGCCTCGACGGCCTCGTCGTAGTCGGGCCGGTCGGCGGGGACGGTCCAGTCGCTCATCTCCGTGCCCTTCCTTTCTCTCGGTCTCTCGGTTTCCTTCGTGGGGGCGTCTGGGGGCCGGAGGCGCGGGGCCTCACGGCACGCTCTTCACGCGGCCCACCGCGGCGACCGCCGCGAGGGAGAAGGCCGCGCACAGGACGAAGAGCAGCGTGTAGTCGGTGTCGCCCAGGGCGAGCAGGCCGGTGGCGACGGGCGGGATGATCGCGCCCGGCAGGCCGTTGGCGAGGTTCGCGACGCCGAGGTCTTTGGCGGGCGCGCCCGGGTCGGGGAGGGTCTGGAAGACGAGGACGCCGTCCATGGCGGCGAACAGCCCGCCCGCGACGGTGAGGAACGCCTGCCCGGCGAGGATCTGCGGGAGGCCGTCGGCGAACGCCATGAGGAGCAGGCCGGTCGCGGCGAGCAGGGCCGCGGCCGCGGCGAACGGGCGGCGGCGCCCGAGGCGGTCGGAGAGCCACCCGGTCCCGAGCGTGACGCCGGTCTGGACGGAGAAGTTCACGAGGAAGACCAGTCCCACCAGGGCGGCGGCCTCGACGGGCGCGAGGTCGAGCCGAGCGGCGAGGAAGTACACCATGTAGGTCGAGGGCGCGGCGACGCCGAAGACGAAGCAGAACTTCGTCAGCCACACCCACCCGAACTGGGGGTGGCGGCGCGGGTCGAAGCCGAAGGTGCCCGCGAACTCCTTGAGCGAGAACGGCTTCAGGGGCGCGTCCACCACCGGGTCGCGGAGCGTCAGCGCGAACGCCCCGGTGAAGGCGAGGACGAGGCCGCACGGGACCAGGAACATGACGGCGGTGTGCTGCGTGGCCGCGGCGATCGCGGAGCCGGTGAGGAACCCGCCGGTGATGGCGGCGCCGAACGCGCCGGAGGCGCGGCCCTGGTCGGCCGCGGGGATGCGCTCGGGGACGGTCGCCATGGTCGCGGCGAGGGCCGCGTTGAACCCGGCCTGGGCGAGCACCCAGCCCGCGACCAGCAGCCACAGCTCCGGTGCGAACGCCACGACGCTCGTCCCGGCGACGCCCGCGAGCGCCCCGCCCGCGATCCAGGGCCGGCGGCGCCCGAACCGGGACCGGGTGCGGTCCGACAGGCGGCCCCACAGCGGGTTGCCGAGCATGCCGACGACGATGCCGGTGGAGATGACCACGGAGTACGCGCCCTCGTAGTCGTCCCCGACGAGCTCGGGGACGCGGATCGCGAGGGTGAGGACGCCGGGGGTGAGGAGCGCGGTCCACAGGCTCCAGTTGGAGAGGGCGGCGCGGAGCACGAACCCGTTCGGCGGGGCCGGGGTCGGATCGGGGGCCAGGGGAGGGGGGACGGGAGGCGGGGCCTGGGTCGAGTCGAGCGCCATCGCTCGGGCTCCTCTGCGTCGAGGGGAAGGAGGGGTCCGCCTTGGAGTCTGCCACTTCTACCGAGCGACCGGTAGTGCATGTTACCGAATCGTGATTATCTATGCTGGAGGGCCATCGAGACCGAGCCCCAGATCGAGGCCAGCCATGCCGAACCCGCCGAGACCGCACGGCGTCCGCCACGGCGCCCGCGGGCAGGCCCGCCGCGAGGAGATCGTGCGCGCCGCCATGGAGGTCATCGCCGAACGCGGCTACCGCGGCGCCAGCCTCGCCGCCGTCGCGGAGAAGGTGGGCCTCACCCAGCAGGGCCTCCTCCACTACTTCCCGTCCAAAGAGGACCTTCTGGTCGCGGTACTCACCATGCGCGACGAGTGGGACCGCGGCGACCGCACCGGCGACAGCAACCCCATGACCGTGGCCCAGACCATCGGCGTCGTCGAGGCCAACGCGCACCGGCTCGCGATCATCCGCACGTTCTCGGCCCTGCTCGGCGAGTCCGTCACCGAGGACCACCCCGCCGAGCCCTACTTCCGCGAGCGCTACCGGCGGGTGCGCCGCGAGATGGCCTCCACCCTGCGCGCGCAGTGGGGTGACCGGCTCCCTTCCGGGCTCACCCCGGAGGAGGCCGCGCCGCTGGTCGTCGCGATCATGGACGGTCTCCAGTTCCAGTGGCTCCACGAACCCGAAGGCGTCGACATGCCCGCATCATTCCGCGCGTTCCTGCGCCTCATCGACCCCGAGGCCGCCGCGTGACGCTGCCCGCGCTCGACGCGCTCGCCTGCCCCAACTGCGGCCAGGCCCTCGACCAGGCCGACCGGCGCCTCTCCTGCCCGGACGGGCACTCCTTCGACCTCGCCAAGCAGGGCTACGCGCCGCTGCTCGCGCCCGGCTCGAACGCCACCACCGGCGACACCGCCGACCAGGTCGCCGCCCGCGAGGAGTTCCTCTCCGCGGGCTTCTACGACCCGCTCCTGAAGGCCGTCGCCGAAGCCTCGCTCACCGACGCCCCCGGCGTCGTGATCGAACCGGGCTGCGGCACCGGCCACTACCTCGCCGCCGCGCTCGCGGCCGCCCCCGGACGCGAGGGCATCGGCCTCGACACCTCCAAGTACGCGCTGCGCCGCTGCGCCAAACGCGAAGTCCCCGAAGCACAAGCGCCGGACACGGACGAACCGCGGCGAGCCGCCGGAACTCAGGCGCGACTCGCCGCGGTGCTCGCCGACGCGTGGAATCGACTCCCTGTACGCGACGGCGCCGCCGCCGCGGTGCTGAACGTCTTCGCCCCCCGCAACGCCGACGAGCTCGCACGCGTCCTCCACCCAAGAGGCGCTCTAGTGGTCCTGACCCCCCGGCTGGACCACCTCCGCGAACTCGTCGACGCCTTGGACTTGCTGAGCGTCGACCCCGCTAAACCGCAGCGGACCGCCGACCAGCTCGGCTCGGCATTCGAGGCCGAGCGGGCCGACGAGATCTCCTATTCGATTGGCCTCGGACACGAGGACGTGCGCCGGCTCGTGGGCATGGGCCCGAGCGCCCGCCACCACGGCCCCGCCGAACTCGACGCGGCCGTGGCCGCGCTCCCCGAGCGGATCGACGTCACCGTCGCGGCGACCGTCGCCCGCTGGCTCCCGAAGGGCTGAGAGCGGCCTGCGAGCCGACCCCTTCCGGTGCCGCGGACGAGGTCGGCCCCCGATGCACTCCCCGTTGCACGGCAAACGCTTCGCACGGAAGTCTTGTCCTCGTTTGCCATGACCGATACGGTACGAGGCATCACCCCCGAAGCACCTGGAGACGAGTTCAATGTTCGATGAGAAGCGGGCGGCCCGGCACGGCCTCGCCCTCACGGCAGCGGGCCTCCTCGCACTCGCCGGATGCTCGACCGGCGACGCCGCGGCCGACGAGAGCGACCGGTTCGAGCTCCCCGACCAGGACGCCGACATGAATCTGTCGGTCGAGATCCTGGAGACCTACGACCACGACCCCGGGTCCTTCACGCAAGGGCTCGAACTCGCCGAGCACCCCGAATACGGGACCGTCCTCTACGAGTCCGCGGGCCTCTACGGCGAGTCCGACATCCGCATCACCGACCCCGCCACCGGCGAGGTCCTCGCCTCCCAGGACCTCCCCGCCGAGGACTTCGCCGAGGGCCTCACCCTCACCGACGACGCGGTCTGGCAGATCACCTGGCAGGAGCACCACGCCTACAAGCGCGACCCCGTCACCCTCGACATCCTCGAAACGGTCGAGTACGAGGGCGAGGGCTGGGGCATCTGCTATGACGGCGAGCGCCTCGTCATGAGCGACGGCTCCGACACCCTCACCTTCCGCGACCCCGCGACCTTCGAGGAGACCGGCACCGTCCAGGTCCAGGACCGGAACGGCGCACCGGTCTACTCGATCAACGAGCTCGAATGCAGCAACGGGTCGGTGTGGGCGAACCTCTGGCAGACCGACCAGATCGTCGCGATCGACCCCGACTCCGGGGCCGTCCAGGCCACGGTCGACGCCGCGGGCCTCCTCACCGGCGACGAGTCCGCCGGGGCCGACGTCCTCAACGGCATCGCCGCCGCCGAAGAGGAGGGCACCTTCTACATCACCGGGAAGCTCTGGCCGAAGCTGTTCCTCGTGCGCTTCGTCTGACCCGTGTGCACAGTGCGCAGACCGTGACAATTCCGCGATTGCGCCGCTGGTCGAGGTGGGCCATGATGACCTCATGGCCCTCACACCCCTTGACCGATTGCTGGAGTACAAGATGCACCTCTTGGCCGACTCCCGGCAGCCCCGTGTCTTCGCCGCCTGGTGGCAGGACCTCACCACCGCCGCGTTCTCGGCGTGGTTCATCGGCGGGCTGATCCTCGACGTCAACGCCCACGCCCAAGGCTGGGCGGAGTCCTTCTTCACCTGGTGGCACCTGGCGTTCTACACCGGGTTCGCCGCCACCGCCGCATGGATCGCCTGGATGCTCGTCCGGGCCCACCGCGCCGACGGCCGCACCGGCATGGCCGCCGTGCCCCACGGCTACGGCCCCGCGATCGTCGGCGTGCCGCTGTTCCTGGTCTCCGGGATCGCCGACATGATCTGGCACGAGCTGCTCGGCGTCGAAGCCGACCTCGACATCTTCTTCAGCCCCTCCCACCTCGGCCTCGCCGTCGCCGGGTGCCTCATCGCCCTGGCGCCGTGGCTGTCCGCGTGGCGCCGCGAGGTGCTCTCGGTCGAACCGGAGCCGATCCCCATCGAGGCGCGGCTCGCCGCGCCCGCGCTGTCCCTCGGCTTCGCGATCGCGACCCTCGTGCTGTTCCTCAACTACCTGGTCCCGTTCACGGACACCCCGTTCGCCACCGGCGTGGCCCTCGAAGGGCGCTTCGGCTTCGACTCGGGCCCGGTGGCGGGCATGGTGTTCACGACGGTGCTGGTGCTCGCGCTGGCGGTGTTCGCGACCGGCCGGTTCCGGCTGCCGCTCGGGTTCTTCACCGTCGCGTTCGCGTACCCGTGCATCATGGCCGGGGCGTTCACCGGCTTCGAGAACGGCGCCTACGTGTGGGTGCTGCTCCTGTCGGGCGCGTGGCTCGACTTCCTGATCTGGCTCATCCGGCCCGAGCTGCGGCGCCGCCGCGACCTCATGGTCCTGGCGGGCGGCTGGGCGGTCCCTGTGTGGGCGGCGTTCATGATCGCGACCGGCGCGCACGCCGGGAACTGGCCGGTCGCCGAGATCGGCCTCGGCGCGCCCGTCGTGGCCGCCGCGGTCGGGTGCCTGTTCATGCTGGTGGTCCAGCCCGAGCACCGCGACGCGGTGCGCCCGAACCCGGCCGAGCCGTCCCCGTTCGACGACGTGATCGCCCGCGCGAAGGCCATGACGGCCAACCGCGGGCCCGAGCAGCAGTAGCAGTGCGGCCGCCGACCCGCGTGGGTCGGCGGCCGTTCGCATTACTTCAGGGCCGCAAGGCTCTCGATCATCAGCGCCTCGGTGATGAGCGCCGTGCTCGTGCCCTTCGAGCGGCACGCGTACGCGCCCGCGACCCGGCCCGCCGCAAGGGCCCCGGCGAGGTCCTCGCCGCGGCCGCGGGCCCACAGCAGGCCCGACACGAACGCGTCCCCGGCGCCGTTGGAGTCCACCGGCGCCCACTCGGCCCACTCCGGGGAGACTGCGCCGAGCTCGGCGACCGGGTCGATGGCCTGGTAGCGCTCGACGGCGCCGCCGCGTTCGAGGACGTACCCGCCGTGCTCGCCGTCGGTCGCGATGACGACCGAGGCCCGGCCGTTGTCGATGATCCAGCGCATGGCCTTCTCCGGGTCGCCGCCGAGGCGGGCCGCGGAGAGGGTCACGAGGTCGGCGCGGCGCGCGAAGTCCTTCTGGTGCTCGGCCTCGCCGTCCCAGCCGTGCAGGTCGGTGGAGACGGTGACGCCCTCGGGGATCGCGGCGAGCACGTCGCGGGTGTGGTTGGGGATCGAGACGTGGACGTGCTTCGCCTCGGCCACATGGGGTCCGAAGAACGACGCGGGCATCCGCAGCTCGGGGGCGTGGCGGTAGTCGTAGAAGGAGTAGCGGCGGCCCCCGGCGTCGACGAGGTTCACCGAGCGCGAGGTGCCGTTCGGGGAGATCAGGTACCGGAAGTCCAGGCCGTGCGCGTCGTAGTGGCGGCGCACGAGCGCGCCCTGCTCGTCCTCGCCGATGTAGTCGATGAACCGCGTGGCGAGCCCGAGGTGGAGGCACCCGAGCGCGACCCCGTTCCCGGTGTGCGCCACGTAGTCGAGGATCGGCTCCACGCCGAGCGAGTCGCCTTCGCCGATCGCGATCTCCGGGACGCGCACGATGGTGTCGACGCCGACGCCGCCGACGACCAGGATGTCCAGCATGTGATTGCTTCCTTTGAAAGAGTTTGCAGGAAAGTGTGGAATCTGTTGCGAGGGCAACCCTATGGGAACGACTGTGCCAGGGTCAATACCGATGCTCACGCTCAGGGAGGCACCATGGTCAAGCTGGCCGTCATCCACTATTCGCAGACCGGGAACGTCTACGAGATGGCGCGCACCGCCGCGAGGGAGGGCCAGGACGCCGGGGCCGAGGTGCGCCTGCGGAAGGTGCGCGAGCTCGCCCCGCCCGAGGCCGTCGCCTCGAACGAGGCGTGGGCCAACCACTTCGAGGCCAGCGCCGACGTGCAGGAGGCGACGCTCGACGACCTCGACTGGGCCGACGCGGTCCTGTGGGGCACGCCGACGCGGTACGGGCTGCCGACCGCGCAGATCAAGCAGTTCATCGACACGACCGGTCCGCTGTGGCAGCAGGGGAAGCTGGCCGACAAGGTGATGTCGACGTTCACGTCGACGCAGACGAGCCACGGCGGCCAGGAGTCGACGATCCTCGCGATGAACAACACGTTCTACCACTGGGGCGCGATCATCGTCTCGCCCGGCTACACCGACCCGCTCCAGTTCGACGTGGAGATCGGGAACCCCTACGGCGCCAGCCACATCGGGCTGATGGGCCCGGTGGGGGAGAAGAACCGGGTGGCGGTGGCGATCCAGACCAAGCGCGTGGTGTCGATCGCGAGGCGCCTGCACGGCTGAACGCACGGCGAAGGGCCCCGGGGATCGCCCCGGGGCCCTTTCTCGTGTCTCTAGCTCGGCTGGACGACGCCGCGGCGGATCGCGTAGGCGAGGGTCGCCGCGCCCAGGGCCGGGCCCCAGACGTAGAACGGGAACGACCAGATCAGCTCCGGGGCGTCCTGGCGGATCGCCAAGGCCGCGAAGGGGAGCGACATGAACGTGAACATGGCTGCCATGACCGAGGCGGGGACGATCGCGACCATCGGCGGGACCGGGCGGCCCTTGAGGCCGGGCATCCAGAACGGCCAGCGGGTGCCCCACCGGTAGGTCATGCCGAGGCACAGGACGCCGCCGCCGAGGGCCGCGAGGCCCAGGCACAGGCCCCACACGCGGGTGGCCGGGTCGATCATGGAGCTGTCGAGCGGGCCGCCGACCCACGCCCACGGCGTCAGCCACGACATGCGCACCAGACCGTAGGGGAGCGAGCAGGCGAACGCGATCCACGCGGCGGTGCGGCCCCAGCGGGCGGCGCGCTCGGGGGCGAGCCAGGCCGCGGCGGGCCTGTCGCTCTGCCCGTGGAGGACCAGGTGCAGGACGAGGGCCGCCCAGATGCCGCCGCCGACGGTCATCCACACCTGCACGAGCATGTAGGCGGCGATGTCGGCGAAGGTGCCGCCGAGCATCGACAGGAAGTCCCCGGCCGCGGCGTAGTCGATAACCCCGCTGAACCCCAGGGCCACGAGGAGGCCCGCGACGACCAGGCCCGCGACGGTCTTGGCGACGGGGCCGCGGGCGAGGAGCACCGGGCTCGCGGCGATGAGGAGCGGGATGAACAGCGCGCACAGGTACCCGGCGAAGGACATCGGCGCGGAAGTGCTCATGAGGACGCCGAAGACGACGGCGAACAGGGCCGGGACGGCCCAGCGGGCGGCGCGGGACGCGAGGAGCCCGAGGACCCCGGCGGCGATGAGCGCGGCGGGCCCGGCCCAGTCGGGGACGGCCTCGGGGAGGCGGATCGTCGGCTCGTACAGCTCGTGCGAGAACGGGCCGGTGGCCGGGTCGAGGAGCTGCCAGAGCCCGATGGGGATGACGGTGAGGGACCAGAGGAACGCCGCGAGGGCGGCGCGTCCGGTGCGGCGCTGGGTGGCGGTGTTGGTTGTCATGCATTGAGCTTCGCCGCGGGCGGGCCCGGTTCCCTCCCGCGCGCGGGCGAACCGCCTCCCCCTCGCGGGGGAACCGCTCGGGGGACCCGGTTGCGAAACGCGGCCTTCCCTTCCCCGCAAAGCGATTGCAATACCGGATCGGGAAGGTCACGGAGCCATCACGAACTGGAACGGGTCCGGTCACGGCGTATGGCGACGACACCCCGCCTGCCATAGGCTGTAACTCGGATCACGTCAACCTCCATATCCACCTGCGGATCCATCTCGAACACTCAATAGGAGAAACCATGGCTCGCTTTCCCCGAGCACTGCTCGCTGTAGCCACCGCCGGTGTCACGGCCTTCTCGCTCGCCGCGTGCGGCGAGGACGAGGACCCGTCGTCGTCCGGCGGCGAATGCACCGAGAGCGACGAGGCGCTGAAGATCGGCACGATCCTCCCGCAGACCGGTTCGCTCGCGTTCCTCGGCCCGCCCGAATTCGCCGGCGTCCACCTTGCCCAGCAGGAGATCAACGAGTTCGGCGGCGTGCTCGGCAGCTGTGTCACCGTCCTGGACCAGGACTCGGGCGACACCTCCACCGACATCGCCAGCCAGTCCGCCGACGCCCTCATCAACCAGGGCGTGCACGCGGTCATCGGCGCCGCGTCCTCGGGCGTCTCCTTCCAGTTCATCGACAAGCTGTACGAAGAGGGCATCGTCCAGGTGTCCCCGGCGAACACGTCCCCGGACTTCACGGACTACGAGCGCGGCGACTACTACTTCCGCACCGCGCCCTCCGACATCCTCCAGGGCCGCGTCCTCGCCGACACGATCATCCAGGACGGCCACGAGAAGATCGCGATCCTCGCCCTCCAGGACGCCTACGGCGAGGGCCTGGCGGCCTCCGTCGAGGAGAACTTCACCGAGTTCGGCGGCGAGGTCGTCCTCAAGACGATCTACGACCCGACCGCGACCGAGTTCTCCGCCGAGGTCAGCGCCGTCGCCGACTCCGGCGCCGACGCGATCGTCCTCGTCACCTTCAACGAGATCGTCAACCTCGGCCCGGCCCTCGCCGAGGGCGGCCTGAGCGCCCAGGACGTCCCCTGGTACCTCGTGGACGGCAACCTGGCCGACTACAGCGAGACCTTCCCGGCCGGCTTCATGGAGGGCGCCAAGGGCACCTTCCCGGGCGCCGACCCGGCCGAGATCCGCGACCGCCTCCTCGAAGTCGACCCTGAGCTGACCGACTTCACGTACGGCCCCGAGTCCTACGACGCCACCTCGCTCGTCGCGCTCGCGGCGATCGCCGGCGACAGCATCGACTCCGAGACCATCAAGGACAACCTGGTCGACGTCTCCAGCGGCGGCACCAAGTGCACCGGCTTCACCGAGTGCGCCGAGCTGCTCGCCGAGGACAACACCGCCGACATCGACTACGACGGCTACTCCGGCCCGATCGAGTTCTCGCCTGAAGGCGACGTCACCGCGGCGACGATCGGCGTCTACCAGTACCTGCCCGACAACACCTACGAGAACCTCACCTACAGCTTCGGCGAACTGAGCTAACCGAAGCCGCGCAAGCGAAAGCCCCCCGGGACCACAGGACCCGGGGGGCTTCTCACTGCCTTGCTAGCTGGCCCGGCCGAGCGTGCCGAGGTACAGCTCCACGACCTTCGGGTCGTCGATCAGGCCGTCACCGGGGCCGGTGTAGGCGCTGCGGCCCTGGTCCAGCACGTAGCCGCGGTCGCAGATCTGGAGGCACCGCCGCGCGTTCTGCTCGACCATGACCACCGTGACGCCGGTCTGGTTGATCTGCTTCGTGTTGAAGAAGACCTCGTCCTGCATCGCGGGGGACAGGCCCGCCGACGGCTCGTCCAGCAGCAGCACCGACGGCTCCATCATGAGCGCCCGGCCCATCGCCACCATCTGCCGCTCGCCGCCCGAGAGCGACCCGGCCCGCTGCGCGCGCCGGTCCCCGAGCACCGGGAACAGGTCCGTCACGAAATCGAACCGCTCCTTGAACGCCTTGGGCCGCAGGAACACCCCCATTTCGAGGTTCTCCTCGACCGTGAGCGCCGCGAACACGTTGTTCGTCTGCGGCACGAACCCCACGCCCAGCGGCACCAGCTGGTGCGCCTTGCGGTTGGTGATGTCCTCCCCGCGCAGCACGACCTTCCCCGACGAGATACCCACCAGCCCGAACATGGCCTTCAGCAGCGTCGACTTCCCGGCCCCGTTCGGGCCGATGATGCCGACGAGCTCGCCCTCGTTCGCGTACAGGTCGGTCCCGTTCAGGATGGACACGCCCGGGATGTACCCCGCGGTGACCTCGTCGGCGCGCAGCAGCGCGTCCCCCGAGGCCGCCAGGTGCCCTTCACGGCTGCACACCTCGGTGGACGAATCGGCGGTCTCGTCGATCGGGGCGCCCGTCGGGCCGATCCCCTCGGTCTCGTTGTCGCTCATACCGCCTCCTAATGCTGGGCCGCGTCGTGGTGGGCGCCCAGGTACGCGTCGATCACCCGCTGGTCCGCCGAGATCTGGTCCGGCGTCCCCTCGGTGATCAGCTGCCCGGCCGCCATCACGGCGACCCAGTCCGCGATCTCGTGGACCATGTCCATGTCGTGCTCGACGAACAGCACGGTCATGCCCTCTTCGCGCAGGCCCTTGATGTGCTCCAGCAGCGACTGCTTCAGCGCCGGGTTCACCCCGGCCATCGGCTCGTCCAGCATGATCATCTTCGGCTTCAGCATGAGCGCCCGCGCCATCTCCAAGAGCTTCCGCTGCCCGCCGGAGAGCTCCCCGGCGTAGTGGTCGCGCTTGTCGGCGAGCTTGAACCGCTCCAGCAGGTCCAGGGCCCGCGCGGCGTTCTGCGCCTCCTCCTTCAGCCACAGCAACCGGAACGGGGCCGCCCACAGCCGCTCCCCGCGCTGCCTGTCGGCGCCGATGAGCATGTTCTCCAGCACCGTCATGCGCGACAGCGCCTTCGTGAGCTGGAACGTGCGGACCATGCCCGACCGGGCCACCTGGTACGACCGCATGCGGTCGGCCCGGCGCCCGTCGAACTCCCACGAGCCCTTCGAGGGCCGGTCGAACCCGGTGAGCAGGTTGAAGAACGTGGTCTTCCCCGCCCCGTTCGGGCCGATGAGCGCGGTGATCGCGCCCCGCTGGACCTCGATGTGCTCGACGTCCACGGCCACGAGGCCGCCGAACGCGCGCCGCACCCCGGTCGCCGCCAGGATCGCGTCCTGCTTCGGCGCCCCCGGCTCGGCCGGGACGCCGGCGAGTGCCGCGCGCGCGGCGGCGACCCCCGCCTTCTCCTTATCGGACATCGAACATCAGCTCCTTCCGGTTGCCGATGAGCCCCTGCGGCCGGAAGATCAGCAGCAGGACCATTCCCAGCCCGAGCAGGAAGAACACCAGCGGGCCCACCTGCGTCGAGTCGATCACGCTCGGCGGGACCACCTCGGCCTGGATCGCCTGGATGAGCCCCTGCGCGAGGATGTTGTACAGGAACCAGAACAGCGCCGCGCCGAGCACCGGCCCGAAGATCCGGGCCGCGCCGCCGAGGATGAGCACCACGTAGAAGTAGAACGTGAAGTCCGTGGTGAACCCGTCCGGCTGGACGTTCGCGCGGCTCAGTGCGAACACGAAGCCCGCGACCGCGCCGATGATCCCGCCCAGGACCAGCGCCTGCATCTTGTACGCGAAGACGTTCTTGCCGAGGCTGCGCACGGCCTCCTCGTCCTCGCGGATGCCCTTGAGGACCCGGCCCCACGGGCTGTGGATCAGGAACGCCATGACCGTCAGGATGACCGCCACCAGCGCCCACCCCACGACCATGACCCACGTGTCCCGGTACGAGTACTGGAGCATGAAGATCCCGAAGTCCACCACGAGGCGGCCGTTGTCCATCGACACGAACAGGAACGACCAGGTCGTGTCGCGGGCCCACGGGATCATCTCGAAGAACGGCTCCGAGAAGCCGCGCATGCCGTCCGAGCCGCCGGTGGTGTCCGCCCAGACCGTGGCGCGCGCGATGCGCCGCACGATCTCGGCCGCCGCGATCGTCACGATCGCGAGGTAGTCCGCCCGCAGCCGCAGTGTCGGGATACCGAGCAGCAGCGCCATGACGCACGCCGCGAGGAGTCCGACCACGATGCCCCACCAGAACGGCAGGCCCCACGCGACCACGCTGAGCGCCAGGCCGTACGCGCCCATGGCGGCGAACGCCGCCTGGCCGAAGTTGAGCAGGCCCGTGTATCCGAACTGGAGGTTCAGGCCGATCGCGCCGAGGGCGTAAATGAGCATCGTCGGGCCGATGGCCTGCGTGAGCGCCTGGCTGAATACGAATTGCCAATCCATCGCGTGGCCCCCCTATCCGATTCGCTCGCGGCGGCCCAGGATGCCCTGGGGACGGGTGAGCATGATGATGATGAGGACGACCAGCGCGCCGACGTACTTCAGCTCGGGCGCGATCACGAGGGTCGACATCTGCACGAACACGCCGATGAGCATCGCGCCGACGAACGCGCCGAACGCGGTGCCGAGCCCGCCGAGGACCACGGCCGCGAACACGAGCAGCAGCAGGTGCTGGCCCATGTCGAACTTGACGCCGTCGCTGATCGACAGGAACACGCCCGACATCGCGGCGAGCGCGCCGCCGATCGTCCACACCAGGCGGATGACCTTGTTCACGTCGATGCCGGTGGAGGCCGCGAGCGACGGGTTGTCCGCCACCGCGCGCGTCGCCTTGCCGAGCCTGGTGAACACCAGGGCCAGGCCCACCGCGACGCAGACCGCGAGCGCGATCCCGCCGGTGACGACCTCCTTCGGGGTGATCACCAGCCAGCCGAAGTCCCAGGGCTTCTGCCCCACGTACTCGGTGTAGCGCTGGCGCTCGCCGCCGACGAAGAACAGCGTCGCGTTGCGGATGAGCAGTGCCACGCCGATCGAGATGATCATCATCGAGACCAGGCCGGTCCCTCTGCGGCGCAAGGGGGCCCACAGGCCCCAGTCCTGCGCCCAGCCGAACGCGGCGCCCAGGACGACCGCGGCGATGGCCGCGAGCCAGACGGGCACGCCGAACGTGACGTTGAACAGCAGCGCCATGACGCCGCCGAAGGTGACCAGGTCGCCGTGGGCGAAGTTGGTGAGGCCCGTCGTGCCGAAGACCATGGAGAGGCCGACGGCCGCGAGGGCGATCATGAGGCCGAAGTGCAGGCCGGAGACCAGGAGGCTGATGGCGCGGGTCGCCCCGCCCTCGCCTTCGATCTCGCCCACTTCGTCGGCGGCGGCGTCGTCCGCGGCGGCGTCGTCCTCGCTCTCGGAGGACTCCTCGCCGGGCTCGCCGCTCGCGTCGCCGGAGGGCGTCTCGCCGCTACCGCCGGGGCTCTCGCCCGGGGTGCAGCCGTCCACCTGGGTGTCGAGCGGGAACAGGGCGGTGCGGTCGCCGGTGACGTTGACTTCGAGCTGCGGTTTGCAGTTGCGGACGACGAGCCCCTCGGGCAGGGTGGACTCGTCCAGGGTGACGATGTAGTCGCCCTCGGCGTCCAGGGGGACGGCCCAGGAGCCGTCCTCGGCGGTGGTGACGGTGGCGATCTCCGCGCCCGCCGCGTCGGTCACGGTGATCGACACGCCTGCTACGGGCTGCTCGGTCTGGTCGTCGAGTGTGCCGTGGACGCCGAACGCGTCCTGTGCGGCGGCGCTGCTGCTCACCCCCAGACACAGCGACAGGCCGGCCAGCGCAGCCGACAGCAGCAACAATGCTCGTCTCAATGGGCCCCCTCGGGAGGTTTGGGCGTCGGAACCCGCCGGGTGTGCAACGTTCGAGAAACACGGAACGGCGGGAGTGAGTCGGATCTTAAAGAGACCTGCCTGACAACAGCACGTGTCGTTATAGAACCGTTGCAAATGTGGCGCGAATGTTACCGCCGCGTCGCCTGCGACTCGGCGCCCGTGCCACGCGGTCGTTTCGGTCTCGTTCGGCACCAGCGAACACTTCCCCGCGCCCCGGCCCGCCGCCGCACCCCGATTTCTCCCCCCTTGCTGCCCTGGGGCCACCGCGCCGACACGGGGTGTGAGAGGATATTGCCCGCTCGGGGCAGTAGCTCAGCTGGTTAGAGCAGGGGACTCATAATCCCTGGGTCGCGGGTTCAAGTCCTGCCTGCCCTACGCAGAAGGCCCCGCTTCTGCGGGGCCTTTCGTATTTCCTCTTCCTTTGTCCGCCAACGGACTCCGTTTACCAGGGGACGGTCGTGTCCTTGTGGTACTCCAGTCCTTCTTGGAAGAAGCCGCCATTGGGGCCGGTTTCGTCCAGGAGGGAGAGGTCGATGGCTACCTTTGCTGAGAGGGCGGGGTCGCGCCAGCCTTGGTTGTGGTTGAGGTCTGTTTTGGTGTAGCCCGGGGTCATGGCGTTGATCTTGATGGGGGTGTCCTTGAACTCCTTGGCGTAGGAGACGGTGAGCATGTTGAGGGCGGACTTGGAGGCGGCGTAGGCGCCGCCCTGCATCTTCGCGAATTCGTGGTCGCCGGTCATGAAGCCGAAGGAGCCGACCTCGCTGGAGACGTTCACGATGCGCGGGGCCTCTGATTTGCGGAGGAGCGGCAGGAACGCGTTCGTCACCGCCACGACGCCGATTACGTTGGTCTCGAAGACTTTCCGCGTGGTGGCCACGGTCAGTTCGCTCGTGTTCCAGCCCCCATCGGCTAGGGCGATCCCGGCGTTGTTCACCAGGATGTCGAGCGACTGCATCTGAGCCACTGCTGCGGCGATTGAAGCCTCGTCGGTCACGTCGAGTTGGAGGAATTCGACCTCCACTCCTTCTTCTCGGAGTTTCTCAACCGCTTCCTTGCCCCTTTCCTCCGAGCGGGCCGCCGCCCACACCTTGACGCCCTTCGAGCCGAGGCCCTTGGCGATCTCGTATCCGATTCCCTTGTTCGCGCCCGTGACGAGCGCCGTCCTCTGTTCCATGCCACGAGCCTGCGCCCGATCCCGCGACCTGCAAAGAGCACCGCTTATGGTGGTACATCCGGTACCTGGCTGCGCGGCGCGAACCGGGGGAGGATGGACGCATGGACCGCCAGCAGCTCGCCGACTTCCTCCGCACCCGCCGCGCCGCCATCAAGCCCGAGGGCGTGGGGCTGCCGAGCGGGACGCGGCGCAGGACTCCCGGGCTCAGGCGCCAGGAGGTCGCGCAGCTCGCCGGTATCTCCGTGGAGTACTACATCCGGCTGGAGCAGGCGCGGGGACCGAAGCCCTCAAGGCAGGTGCTCGGGGCGCTGGCGCGGGCGCTGGTGCTCGACCACGACGAGCGGGCGCACCTGTTCCACCTCGTCGACGAGCTGCCGGAGTCGGAGTGCCGCACCGCGATCAAGGAGGTCCCGGCGGCGATCCGGAACCTCCTCGCCGGGCTCGACGACTTCCCCGCGTACGTCATGGACGCCTGCTACGACATGCTGGCCTGGAACGACATGGCCGAGCGCCTCATGGGCTACCTGTCGGCCCTCGCGCCCGAGCAGCGGAACGTCCTGCGCACCAACTTCTCCCAAGGCGACGTCGCCACGCGCCTCGCGGACCCCTCGATCCGCCGGTTCCTGGGGGACAGCGTCTCGGACCTGCGCGCCTCGCTCGCGCGGAATCCAGGGGACCGCAAGCTCAAGGGCCTGGTGGACGAGCTACTGCGCACCAGCCCCGAGTTCGGGGAGCTGTGGGCCGACCACCGGGTCGCCCCGCGCCGGGCCCAGACCAAGCGCGTCGTCCACCCCGTGGTGGGCCCGCTGGAGTTCGACTGCCAGGTCCTGGACGTGCCCGGGACGGGGCTGCGGCTGGTGATGTATGTGCCGCAACCGGGTTCGGCCACCGCCGAGGCGTTCCTGAGATTGGCGGAGGTCACTCCCGCAACCCCCGGTTCATCTCGGTAACCCGGCGGCGACGGACATCACGCCGGGATTTCACTCCAGGGACTTTTACTCGTGCGGCGAGTGTTATTACGCTTGGACGCGGAGGAGCCCTCCTCCCCGTTATGACAGCGACCGGTTCGGCAAGGAAGCAGCCGGTGACAGCCTCAGCGTTCTCACCCTCCTTCTCATCCCACCGGAGCTGCACACCATGCGCATGCCTCTCTTCGCCATGTCCATCGGCGCGTTCGGCATCGGCACCGCCGAGTTCGCGATCATGGGCATCCTGCCCCAGGTCGCCGCCTCCCAGGGCGTCTCGCTCGCCCAGGCCGGGCTCGCCGTCTCCGCGTACGCGGTCGGCGTCGTCCTCGGCGCGCCCCTGCTCACCGTCGCCACCACCCGCGTCCCCCGCAAGCCGCTGCTCATCGGCCTGATGCTGGCCTTCGCGGGCGCGAACGTCGCGACCGCGCTCGCCCCCGACTTCGGGTTCCTGCTCGGCTCGCGCTTCGTCGCGGGCCTGCCGCACGGCGCGTTCTTCGGGGCCGCCGCCGTCGTCGGCGCCAGCCTCGTGTCCTACGAGCGCCGCGCCCGCGCGATCTCCGGGATCATGTCGGGTCTCACCGTGGCCACGATCGTCGGCGTCCCCGTGAGCGCCCTGCTCATCGGCCAGATCTCGTGGCGCTGGATCTTCGCGGCCGTCGCCGCGCTCGGCGTCGTCGCCGCGGTCGCGATCTGGGCCACCGTCCCCGACACGCGCGGGGTCATCGTGTCCACCAAGGCGTCCGACGAGATCCGCGCGATCCGCTCCAAGCGCGTCGTGCTCCCGCTCGTGACCGGCGCGGTCGGCTTCGGCGGCATGTTCGCCGCCTACACCTACCTGACGCCGATCCTCGAAGACGTCACCGGCATGAACGCCCTCGCCATCGCGATCACCCTCGCGGTCTTCGGCGTCGGCCTCACGCTCGGCAACATCCTGGGCGGCCGCATCGCCGACGCCGCCCCGATCCAGGGCCTGTTCGCGGCGTTCGCCACGATCGCGACCGTGCTCCTGGCGATGTACTTCTCCATGTCCAACCCGGCCCTGGCGATCACCGGGGTCCTGCTCATGGCGACGTCCTCGTCGCTGGTCGGCCCGATCATGCAGCGGCTGCTCCTCGACGGCGCCCACTCGGCCCCGTCGCTGGCGTCCTCGCTGCACCACGCGGCCTTCAACCTCGCGAACGCCAACGGCGCCTGGCTCGGCGGCCTCGCGCTGTCGCTCGGCCTGAGCCTGACCGCGCCGATCCTCGTCGGTGTCGGCCTGGCCCTCGCGGGCCTGGTGCTGTCGTTCCCGCTGGCCCGCGCGCACGCCGAGGCGCAGGTCCCGGACATCGAGCCCGCGGAGCTCGTCACCGCCTCCTAGACCGCACGACGAAGGCCCCCGGCGCCGCCGGGGGCCTTTCGCGTCGGTCAGGGGACCAGCACGACCTTGCCGGTGGTGCCCCGGTTCTCCAGGGCGCGATGGGCTTCGGCGGCCTCGGCGAGCTTGAACGTGTGCACGGCCGGGCGCAGCCGCCCTGCGGCCAGTTCGGCGAGCGACTGCTCTTCGAGGGCCCGGATGCCGCCCATGCGCTGCACGAGCTTCGGCCCGAGCGCGCCGGAGACGGCGAGCCCGCGGCCGACGATCTCCTCCACCGTCGCCTCGGTGGCCTTCCCCGCGGACCACCCGAACACGACCATGCGGGCGCCGAACCCGAGCCGCTCGAACACGGCCCGCCCGACCTCGCCGCCGATCGAGTCGAAGAACAGCGACGCCTCGCGGCCCTCCAATGCCCGGTCCAGGACGTCGGTCCAGTCGGCGGCCCGGTAGTCGATCGCGGCGTCGGCGCCGTTGGCGGCGACCTGCCGGACCTTGTCGACGCCGCCCGCGAGGCCGATCACGTACGCGCCGGCGTTCTTCGCGGCCTGCACCAGGAGCGTGCCGAGTCCGCCCGCGGCGGCTGGGACGATCACCACGTCGTCCTCCTTCACGGGCCCGACGGCGAGGATGAGCAGCGCGGTCCGGCCGGTCCCGATCATCGCGACGGCCTCCCCGAAGTCCACGCCCTCGGGCAGTTCGTGGACCGACTCGACTTCGCGCACGGCCTTCTCGGCGTATCCCTGGGACGCGGGGCCGAGGTGCGTGACGACCCGCTTGCCGAGCCACGAGGAGTCGACGCCCTCGCCGACGGCGTCGACGATCCCGGCGGCCTCGCGTCCGGGGATCGTCGGCAGTTCCGGCAGCGGGAACGGCGTGCCCGACTCGCCGGAGCGGAAGCCCGTGTCGAGCAGGTGGACGCCCGCGGCCCGGTTGTCGATGCGGACCTGGCCGGGTCCGGGCTCGGGGTCGGCGACCTCCTCGTACCGGAGGACTTCGGGGCCGCCGAATTCGTGGTGCCGGATCGCGTGCATGTCGTGCCTCTTCCATGTCGGTGGGTGTGCCGCAACAGTAGGGACGGGCCGACTGGGACCGCATCCGTCGACCGACTGGACCCCGCTCACGCCTGGCGCGAGGGGTCGACGCCGAGCGCCTCGAACAGGTCCCGGGCCTCGGCGGCGCACTGCGCGGCCTCGTACGGCGCCCCGGCCGCCTCGTACGCGCGGGCGAGCGCGCGCAGGCTCCGGGCCTGGCGCAGCGGGTCGGGCATCGCCCCGAACACGTCGCACGCCTGGCGGCCCATCCTGACGGCCATGCGCAGGTTCCCGTCCTCGGTGTGCAGCTTGCACAGCACGCGGGCCTTGACCGCGAGGGTCTCGGAGGTCTGGAACCGGTTGAGGCGCTCGACCCGGCCGAGCGCTTCTCGCGCCTGGTCTAGGCGGCCGGAGTCGACGTGCATCTCCGCGAGCCAGTACGTGTACACGAGGACGTGCCGCCACCCGTTGGCCTGCTCGACGAGTTCGAGGCCGTGGAGGACGGCGGCCTCGGCGCGCGCGAAGTCCGCGTCGGCGCGGTGGACCGCGGACTGCCGGAAGTACAGGCGCGCCCGGTAGTACTTCGACGGGTGGTCGCGCAGCAGCTCGGCGATCTCGCGGCACAGCTCCTCGGCGGCGGAGACGCGCCCCTGGTCGATGTACAGCTCCGAGAGCGACAGCAGCGGGTACACGGTGGTCGGGCCCTCGGGGGAGGCCGCGTCGAGGTCCCGGGCCTTGAGCAGGAGCGTCTCGGCCTCGGCGAAGATGCCCATGCGCCGCAGCACGGTCCCCAGGGAGGTGAGGACCTCCACGTGGACGTACCACTTCCCGGACCGTTCGGCCGCGCCCACGGCCTCGCGCAGGAGCGACACGGCCTCCCGGTACCGGCCCAGGTGCGTGAGGGTGGTGCCGAGGTCGTTGCGGGCCTTGCCCGTCCGGTCGCCGTGCGGGGTGCGGCTGAGGTATTCGAGGGTCTTCTGCGCGTACGCGAGCGACTGGTGCAGCTCCCCGGAGGCGTACGCGACGGCGTCGGCGAGCGCGTACGCGCGCACCGCGTCCATCGGGTCCTCGGACTTGACGCCGCTCTCGATGCCGCGCTCGGCGACGTGCGCGAGCTCGGGCAGCTCGTACAGCGACTCGGTGAGGGTGCGCCGGTCGGGGCCCTCCTCGCGGTACCCGGCGTCGGCGAACGCGATGAGCCGCGCGAGGAGCCGCGAGACCTTCGCGTGCCCGTTCCATTCGAGGAACGTCGCCACGATGTTCCGGTACTCCTCGACCGGCAGCCGCGCCGACCCGCGGCAGTACCACTCCACGACCTGCTCCCGGAGCCCTTGCAGCGCAGCGGGGTCGAACACGGTCTCGGCCTTCCGGCGGGCGTACTCGCGGACCAGGTCGTGGAAGCGGTAGCGGCCGGGCCGGTACTCGTCGATGCGGTGGGCCGTGACGAGCCGCGCGAGGAGCCGCTCGGCGGCGGTCGGGTCCCACGACACGAGGGACATCGCCAGGCCCTTGGAGAAGTCCGCGCCGGGCAGGAACGCGAGGTTGAGGTACAGCAGCTCCTCCTCGGGGTCCAGGGCCTGGAACGACAGGTCGAACGCGGCGGCGACGGTGGTCGTGGGGTCGCCTTCGACGGCGAGGTGCGCGAGCCGGTCGCGCCCGGCAAGAGCAGCGGCGGTCTCGGCGAGCGTCAGGTGCTGGGCGGCGAGGTTGGTGCCGACGATCCGCAGGGCGAGGGGGAGCCCGTCGCACAGCTCCGCGATCCGTTCGGCCGCTTCCGGTTCGGCGGCGACCCGCTCGGGGCCGATGAGGCTCTCCAGGAGCCGCACGGCGTCGTCGGTGCCGAGGGTCCCGACGGTCACCTGCCGCACGTCCCGCAGCGCCGCGAGGTCGGGGAGGCGGGACCGGCTGGTGACGACCGCGACGCACCCGTCGGTGCCCGGGAGCAGCGGCAGCACCTGCTGGGAGTTGCGGGCGTTGTCGAGGATGACGAGGGTCTTCGTGTCGGCCAGGCGCGAGCGCAGCAGCGCCGACGCCTCGTCCGCGTCGGACGGGATGGCCTCGGTGGGCACGCCGAGGGCCCGCAGGAACCCCGCGAGGACGTCCAGCGGGGTGAGCGGCGCGGTCCGGTCCCAGCCGCGGAGGTTCACGTACAGCTGCCCGTCGGGGAACCGCTCGCGCACCCGGTGCGCCCAGTGCAGGGCGAGCGTGGTCTTCCCGGAGCCGCCGATGCCCGAGAGGACCGCGACGTGCGGGCCGGGCCCGGTGAGCGCGTCGAGGGCCGAGAGCTGGCCCGCGCGGCCGGTGAAGTGGATCGAGTCCGCGGGGAGCTGCGCGGGCGCGGGGAGCGACCGCGCGGACGCGGTCTTCGGTGCGGCCCTGAGGGACGCGTCGTCGCGGAGAATCGCCGTGTACAGGTCCTTGAGGCGCCGCCCCGGGTCGATGCCGAGCTCGTCGGCGAGCTGGCGCCGGATCGCGTCGTACGCGTCGAGCGCCTCGGCGGACCGGTCCTCCCGGTAGAGGGCCGTCATGAGCAGCTCGGCCGCGTGCTGGCGGTACGGGTGCCGCTCCAGGACCCGCCGCAGGTCCGCGACGATCGGCGCGCCGGTCGCGAGCTGCAGCTCCAGTTCCGCGCGGGCCTCCTCGGCGGCGGCGCGCTCCTCGTCCCACCGCCGCGCGCCCGCCTCGATGAGCCGCCCGTTCAGGCCCGCCAGGGCCGGGCCCCGCCACAGGTCCAGGGCCTCGCGCAGGCTCTCAAGGCCCGCTTCGGGTTCGGACGCGGCGACCTGCTCGCGGGCGATCCGCGCCGCCCGCTGGAACCTGAGCGAGTCGAGCTTCTCGGGGCCGACGCGCAGCCGGTAGCCGTCGCCGACGGTCTCCAGCTCGCTCGTCCCGGCCCGCAGCAGCAGCCCGCGCGCGGTCGCCACGGTGTTCTGGATCTGCCGCTTCGCCGTCGCGGGCGGGTCGTCGTCCCACACCGCGTCCACCAGGCGGTGCAGGGGGATCACGCTGCCGGGCTCCAGGAGGAGCACGGCGAAGAGCCTGGGCAGGGTCCGGCCGGGCAGCGGCACGGGCAGGCCGTCCCATGCCAGTTGCAGCGGGCCTAGGATGCCGAAGTCCAAGGGCGCCACCTCCCGGGGAGTCGAGGTGCGGCCGGCCGGAATTGGCGGTTCGCTCTAGTCTATGGGCATTTCTTGATCGTTTGGGAACGCTCGCAAGGTCATCCGCTCAGTGAACAAGCGGTAGCGCACACGGCGCGGCCTGCATCCGCATCCTGCTCGTGAAGCACTCGTGAACGTGTTGACCTACTTGTATCGGATTCTCGACACATCGAGCAGCAGATCGAGGAGGAGCGATGTTCACGAGACAACGTCCCGAAGCGCAGACCAGCCCCCGCGAGGCCCGCGCCAGGTTCAGGGACGGGCTGGTGGCCCACACCAGCGGCTGGTCGCACGGGTACGTCCAGGCGAACCTGGTCAGCGTGCCCCGCAGGTACGCGATCGCCCTGCGGCGCTTCGCGGTGCGCAACCCGAGGGCCTGCCCCCTCCTGGACGTGGTGGGCGCCGGGCGCTTTACCACGGACCTCGCCGAGGGCGCCGACCTGCGCCGGGACCTGCCCGCCTACCAGGTGTGGAGCCGCGGCCAGATGGTCGCCCGCCGCACCGACGTCGCGGACCTGTGGGACCGCGACCTGGTCACGTTCCTGCTGGGGTGCAGCTTCACGTTCGAGCCGCTCCTGGAGCGCGCCGGCGTCCCGCTGCGCCACCACGAGCAGGGCGCGGCCGTCCCCATGTACCGCACCGACCGCAAGTGCCTGGGCGCCAGGCGCTTCCGCGGCCCCGTCGTGGTCTCGATGCGCCCGGTCCCCACCGAGCTCGTCGCCCGCGCCGCCCAGATCACCATGGAGCTCCCGTTCGCCCACGGCGCCCCCGTCCACGTCGGCAGCCCCGCGATGATCGGCATCCGCGACCTCGACCGCCCCGACTTCGGCGACCCGGTGCGCCTCCACGACGGCGACGTCCCCGTGTTCTGGGCCTGCGGCGTGACCCTCCAGGAAGCGGTCGTGAAGGCGAAGCTGCCCTTCGCGATCACCCACGCTCCCGGGCACATGCTCATCACCGACCGCCGCGCCCGCGCGACGGACACCGGCGAGTTCAGGATCGTCCGGTGAGCGGCGGGACGGTCACACCGCGCCCGCCGAGGCCGAGGCCGCGGCCGGCTCCGGGAGGCGGAACATTCCCAGGAACCGCTCGGCCATAGCCTGGTCCCCTTGGACGGTGACGCGCCCGGCGTGCATCGACACGTCGAGGCTGCGCCCGCCCAGGGTCAGGCGCTTGAGCGTCTCTGCGTCGGTCCTGATGACCGCGTGCGGATGCTCGGGCCGACCCGGGGCGAGGATCAGCTGCGCGTCGATGATCTCCGCGATGAACGGCCGGTCCCCGACCCACAGCTCGAACGCCGCGTCGAAGCCCTGCGCCGCCTGCGGCATGAACAGCGACCGCATCGACAGGATGAGCGCGTCCGCGCCCATCGGCGCGTCGAGCGGGATCGCCGCCGACCGCGCGCCCCACCGCAGCAGCAGCACGATCGGGCCCTCCAGCTCCCGGCCCCACTCGGTCAGCTCGTAGACCTTGGAGGCCGCGGGCGGCGGCAGCCGCCGCTTCCCCACGACCCCGGCCGCTTCGAGCTCCCGCAGCCGCTGCGACAGCACGTTCGCGCTGGCGCCGTGCAGGCCCGAGCGGAGGTCGGTGAAGCGCTTGGGGCCGAGCAGTAGCTCGCGGACGATGAGGAGCGACCAGCGCTCGCCGACGAGGTCGAGTGCGTGGGCCGCGGGGCAGCCTTCGCCGTAGGTGCGCACGGTGGCCTCCAGGAAAGGGAATGAACCCGCAGGTGAACGGCAACGCGGTAGTTCCCGTTCATCCTATGGTCCCGTTCCGCGAGCGACAAGTCCTGGGAAATGACCACAAGATCTCGGAACGGTAACGTGCGGACGGTAAAAGGTGCGTGACGTCCCGCCCGTCGCGCTTGCGCCGCCTCGGATCATGCGGCACCATTCAGGGCGTGCCTGAACTGACCGCCTCCTCGCTGATGGAGCACCACGAAGCCGCCAAGACGCTCGTCGCGCTCCTGGAGGGCAACGGCCGATTCGTCGCCGGAGAGCCCCGCTTCAAGCGCGACATCACGTCCGCGCGCCAGCACGCCCTCGGGCAGAAGCCCACCGCCGCCGTCTTCACGTGCATCGACTCGCGGGTCACCGCCGAGTCCGTGTTCGACTGCGACTTCGGGCAGCTCCTCGTCGTGCGCACCGCCGGGCACGTGCCCGACCGCGCCGCCGTCGGCTCCCTGGAGTTCGCGGCCGCCGAGCTCGGCGTCTCCCTCGTGGTCGTCCTCGGCCACGAGCGCTGCGGCGCCATCAACGCCGCCCTCCACGCCGTCGAGGACGACACCCACGACCCGCGCACCGACTACCTCGTCGAGCAGCTCTGGCAGCCCGCGTCCCAGGCGCTCTCGGAGACCGCGGACGGCGAGGACGCGGCCCCGAAGGCCCTGCGCCTCCAGGTCCGCCGCACCGTCGCCGACCTCGGCCGCCGCGAGAACCTCGAA
The DNA here is from genome assembly GCF_040644205.1 of Glycomyces sp. NPDC047010. Classification (NCBI taxonomy): domain Bacteria; kingdom Bacillati; phylum Actinomycetota; class Actinomycetes; order Glycomycetales; family Glycomycetaceae; genus Glycomyces; species Glycomyces sp. NPDC047010. The sequence goes on from NZ_JBEYVY010000010.1 coordinate 114,410, forward strand.
GGCGTCCTCATCGCCGGGGCCGTCTACGACCTGGACACCGGCCGAGTGACGCTCATCGAGGAGAACTGACCGCCCCGGGCTGTCACAATCGGGGTATGAGCGACCAACCCTTGACCGGGGCCGAGATCGAACTGGCCCTCTCCGAACTGCCCGGCTGGACCCACGAGGCCGACCACCTCGTGGGCACCTGGACCTTCGACGGCCACCTCGCGGCCCTCGCCGCCGCCACCGGCGTCGGCCTGCTCTCCGAGCGCCGCAACCACCACGCGGACCTGACGATCAACTACGACAGGCTCACCGTCTCGGTCACCACCCACTCGGCGGGCAGCAAGGTCTCCGCGAAGGACACCGACCTGGCCCGGGCAGTGAGCGCGCTCCTCGACTGAGCATTCGCGCTCGGTCGGCCTTCGGCCTCCTCGACTGAGGACTCGCGCTCGGCCCGCGGGCCGAGGCCCCTGGCGCGCAATGCGATCCGGGAGGCGTCCCGAGGTGTACGGACCGGTCCGGCGGGGAACCCCGCCGGACACCGGCCGTACGGGAGCACACGTCATGGACGCAATGGACGCTTTCGCCATCCACCCCACCAGGGCCCACCGCCGCATGGCCCTCTACCGCCTCGCGCAGGCGCGGCGCCGCGGCGCGATCGACACCGCCGAGTTCCGCCTCCGCCGCCAGCTCGTGCGCCGCGCCGAGACCCTCGCCGACCTCCAGGCGCTCCTGGAGGACTTCGCCACCGACTACGAACAGGGACGCGACCACTGGCGCTACGGGCGCTGGCGCAGGCCCGTGCGCGAAGGCCGCGAACTGGAGATCCAAAGGTTCGTCGGCATCGCGTTCCTCGTCGCCGCGATCATCGCCGTCGCGATCGTCGTCTGGGGCGTCGTCGCCATCGCCGACAACGTGAACTGAATTGAACCGGGCAGCGCTGCCGCATCGGCCTCGGCAGCGCCGCCCGGGGTCTCACTCGGGCGCGGTGAGCGCCCGGAGCTTCTGGGCGAGCCCTTCCAAGGCGTCGCCGATCCACGGCATCGAAGCGGGCTCGTCCGAGACGAGCGCCGCGAGCCGCTCGGAGTCGTTCTCGCCGTACAGGCCCGGGACCGCCACGCGCACCGTCAGCGACTCCGGGTCGTCCCCGAACGCGCTGCCTGGCAGGACCACCACGCCGAACCGCTCCAGCAGCACCTCCGCGAGGTCCGCGCTCGTCGTCACGCCCCAGTCCGCCGCGAGCGAGGCGCGCAGCGGACCGAAGTCCGGCCACACGTAGAACCCGCCCTGCGGCGGCATCACCTCGCACCCGGCGCCCGCGAACACCTCCGCGACCGCGTTCGCCACCGACCCGTGGAGGCGCCGCGCCAGCGCGACCCGGTCGACCAGCTCCTGCGGGTCCGACCACGCGTACGCGGCGGCGTGCTGCATCGGCATCGGCGTCGAGGACCACAGCTCGGACGCCGTGCCGCGCACCGACTCCCGCAGGCGCTCGCCCAGCGGCGAGTCCGGGAAGCGGGCCGCGCCGATGCGCCAGCCGCCGAGCGCGTAGTTCTTCGACAGGGAAGTCGTGGTCACGGTCCGCTCAGGTGCCCAAGCGGACGGGGACGGAAACGTCCCGGCCTCGAACACCAGGTCGCGGTAGATCTCGTCCGCCGCGATGATGAGGTCCAGCTCCCGCGCGGCCTCGCACAGGGCCTTCACCGACTGCTCGGAGGCGAGTCGCCCGGTCGGGTTGTCCGGCAGGGTGACCACGACGATCCGCGGGTCCCGCCCGGCGGCGCGGGCCGCGCGCACGGCCGCGTCCAGTGCATCGGCGTCGGGAACGCCCCCCTCGCCCTCGGGGACCGGGACGCGGATCGGCTCGCGGCCGAGCATCTCGGCCTGCGCCCCGTACGACACCCACGCGGGCTTGGGGAGGACCACGTCGCCCCCGGCAGCGTGGAGGAGCGCGAACAGCAGCGGCTTGGAGCCGGGGCCGAGGAGCACCTGCTCCTTGGCGGTGGGGGTCGCGCGGCGGGTCCAGTACCCGGCGGCGGCCTCGCGGGCCGCGTCGGTCCCGGCGACGGGGCCGTACGCGATCTGCCCGGCGGCCTGCGCGAGGCGCTGCCTCAGCAAGGGGTGCACGGGGATCCCCGCCTCCCCGAACCCGAGCGCGAGCACCTCCTGCCCGGCGGCGCGGCGGGCGGCGATGGCTTCGTTGGCGGCGAGGGTGGCGGAGACGGTCACGGGTGACTCCTCGTTGGAGACTGTCTGAACGGGACCCAGACTCCTCCACAAGGAGCATCATCGCAAGTATTTCTACCTTTCGCCGAGGATAAGATTGTCTTATGCTCGATGTTCGCCGCCTGCGCCTCCTCTACGAGTTCGCCGCCCAGGGATCGATATCCGCCACTGCCGTCGCCACCGGCCAGACCGCCTCCGCGGTCTCACAGCAGTTGGCCGCCTTGGAGAAAGAGGCCGGCGTCTCGCTCCTCGAACGCACCGCCCGCTCCGCGCAGCTCACCGACGCGGGCCGCCGCCTCGTCGAGCACACCGCCCTCATCCTGGAGGCCATCGACGCCGCCGAGACCGACCTCGCCGCCGAGTCCGCCGAACCCCGCGGCCGGGTCACCGTCACCGCGTTCCCCACGGTCGCCGTCGCGCTGGCGGGCCCGATCGTGCGCCGCCTGCGCCGCCACCCCGAGCTCCAGATGGTCCTGCGCCAGCAGCACACGGTCTCGGAGTCGCTCGCGCGCGTGCGCTCGGGGGAGATCGACCTGGCCCTCATCGACGACTGGTCGGGCCAGCGCCGCCCGGCCGCCGTGGGGCCCTTGACCTTCCACCACCTCGTGAAGGACCCGCTCGTGGCGGTCCTGCCCGCCAAGCACCCGCTCGCCTCGAAGGAGGTCCTGTCGGCGCACGAGCTCGCGGGGGAGTCGTGGATCGCCTCCCCGGAGGGCGAGCCGTCGCGCACGGCGCTCGACCGGCTCTGGCGGGCCGAGGGCATCTCGGCGCCGGTCTCGGAGTTCGAGGGCCTCGACACGATCCTCACCCTCGTCGCCAAGGGCCTCGGCGTCACCGTCGCCCCGTGGATGGCCGCCGCCGAACGCCGCGACGTCGCCGTCCGCGCCATCGCCGAGGAGCTCCCCGGCCGCGACGTCTACGTCGTCCACCGCACGGCCTCCATCGGCCGCCCCGCCGTCATGACGGTCCTCCAGGCCCTCCACCAGGCGGCCCGCAAACTCATGACCGCCGCCGAGCGCTTCTGACCGCCGGATGTCGCACCCGCCGGGCACCCTTGCAGCCGGGGGGTCCCGGATTCCGACACACCCGACCGCGGGGGCCGTCAGCGCAGATGCGAAGGCGGGTAAGGCGACTCGTCGCCCTCCCAGCCGTCGGCCGCCGCCTCCGGCTTCGGCCGGGGCCGCTTCGGCTCCTTCTCCCTGGGCTCCTTCGGGCCCTTCGACTTCGGCTTCCACCGCACCAGGTACGCCGCCAGCCACGTCGTGATCGGCACCGCCGCGATCAGCCCCAGCGTGCCCGCCACCGACCTGACGATCTCCGTGGCGATCGTCTGGCTCGTGAGCACCTGCTCCAGCGGCCGGTTCGCCGCCGCGATGAGCACCAGCAGCGGCAGCGACGCGCCCGCATAAGCGAGCACCAGCGTGTTCACCACCGACGTCAGGTGGTCGCGCCCGACCCGCATCCCCGACTTGTACAGCCGCGCCGGCCCCCACTTCGGGTTCGCCTTCGCCACCTCGTCCACCGTCGCCGCCTGAGAGACCGTCACGTCGTCGATGACGCCGAGCGCGCCGATGAGGATGCCCGCCAGCAGCAGCCCCGACATGTCGATCGGGTACTGGAGCGCCAGGTTCGTCGTGCTCTCGTCGAGCACCCCGTTCAACTCCGCCAGCTGCACCGCCGCCTCCGCGAGCAGCACCGTCAGCACCAGCGACGCCAGCGTCCCCACCACCGCCACCGTCGTCGTCCGGTTCCACCCGTGCGCCAGGTACAGCGACACCAGCATGATCGCGGCCGCGCCGACGATCGCCACCAGCACGGGGGAGGACCCGTCGAGCACCGCGGGCACCATGAACAGCAGTACCACCGCGAACGTCAGGCCCAGGCTCACCAGCGACCGCAGCCCCTTCCACCGCCCGAACGCCACCACCGCGAGCGCGAACGCGATCACCAGCGCCCACAGCGCCCCGGCCCGGTCGTGGTCGATGATGTGGAACTGCTGGCCCGACACCGACTCCGGCGTGTAGATGAGGATGACGTCGTCGCCCGCGGCCACCACCGGCGCGCCCGGCCCGCTCGGGAGGTCCACCACCGCCTCCTCGCCCGACAGCTCGCCGCTGGTGATCGTCACGACCACCTCGCCGCACGCGTCGACGACCTCCGCCTCCTCGGCGCTGCACTCGGTCTCGGTCACGGCGATGACCCGCCCGTCGACCTCCGTGCCGTACTCGTCGATCGCCGCGTCCTCGACCCCCTGCGGCCACAGCAGGAGCATGCCGACCACCGTCGCGATCGCCGCCGGGATCAGGATCCACAGCGCCGCACGGGGAACGGCGTCGTTCGGGATGACGTGGCCGTGACTGTGCTTCACCGGCTCGTCGTGCTTCACAGGATCGTCGTTCACGTCCGAGAGCTTACGGTCCCGCCCCCTCGCGGGCGCGCAGCAGCGCGCCCGGAGCCGCCCACAGCGGACAAACGCCGTGAACCGCCCCGGTCACCTGCGGACCCGTCCTGTAGCGCTCCAGTCGCCGAGGGTCAGGGTCTCAGACGTCCACAGGGTCGACCCACCGGACCGCGGAGTAATTGCGCCACAAGTGGAGCAGTGCCGGGTCTCCGTGTACGGCGAGGTCGTCGAAGGGCAGCCGGTTCCACAGCGCCAGGTACAGCAGCTCCACCGGGCCCTCGATGACGCAGTGCGGGGACTCGACCTCGCTGAACGTCACGAGCGGGCCCGTGTCGGTGGGGTGGACGTACCAGTCGCCGCGTCCCGGCGGCAGATCGGTGGCGTGGATGTGGAGCACTGAAGGCCGCAGTGCCCGCACCCTGCTCGACGGGCGGCCGTGGAACCCCAGCAGCAGCTCGTCGATGCCGTCGGCCGCGAATTCCGGGCCGACCGGTGATATCTCGTCGCCTCGCGCCTGTTCGGCGTCGACGCGGTGGATGGTCGTCTCGTGGGCCTGTCTGCGGACCCAGAAGCGCCGTGAGGACTGAGCGGGGAACACCTGCCAGCATTGAAGGTCGTCGGGAGCCGCCTCCAGCGCGGCGGCGAGCCGCAGGAGACCCTCCCTGACCCAGTCGACCAGCAGGTCGTCATGGGGCGTGGGCCCCACGATCCGCTGGAAGTCCTGCTTGCGGGGATCGTAGGGCAGGGCTCCGCCCACGATCGCCGCCGCCCAGCGATGGACGGTCCCGATATGGGTCAAGAGGTCCTTGACGATCCAGCCCGGGCAGGTGGGCACGAGCGCGTTCAATGCGAGTTCCCCACCAGCGACAGCGATCCGCTCCCCTTCGGTGCGCAGCACGTTGATTTGGTCGCCGATGTTCATCCCCTGAAGTTTCGCACCTGTGTCGTGAATTACGCAAGTTCGAGGGTGGACCGATACAGAAGCGTTAAACCGGTTCAGCACCGGCGAGTCGGACATCAATGGGACCGTTCACCACGGGAGTCCCCCGGGCACTCCAGTGCGGGGCGTAAGTTCAGTGGATGCAGCACCGGCTCATCGTCGTCACCGACCGGCACGGGTGCCCGCGCCCGCTGGCCGACCAGGTCGCGCTCGCGCTGCGCGGCGGACCCTTCGCACTCGTCCTGCGCGACAAGGACCTCCCCTGGGACGAGCGGCACGAACTCGCCGCCGGACTGGGCATCCTCGTCGCCGAACACGGCGGCGTCCTCATCGTCGCCGACCCCGGCGCACCCGTCGCCGCGGCCCACCTCTCCGCCGCCCGGCCCGTCCCCGCACCCCGCCCGGTCCTCGTCGGCCGCTCCGTCCACGCCGGGGAGCCCGTCGACCCGGACCTGGACTACTGCACGTACTCCCCGGTGTGGGCCAGCGACTCCAAACCCGGCTACGGCCCCGCGATCGGGCCCGCGGCGCTGGCCTCGGTCTGCGCGGCGACCCCGGTCCCGGTGTACGCGCTCGGCGGGGTCAACGGCCCCGACCGGGCCCTCGCCGCGCGGGAGGCGGGCGCGGCGGGCGTCGCGGTCATGGGCGCCGTCATGCACGCCGACGACCCGGAGCACGCGGTCCGCGCGCTCCGGGGCGCCCTCGTCTGAGCCTTCGGAACGCGGCCGCTAGCGGTCGAGCCCGTTGGCGGCGATGACCTTCGAGTAGAACTTCGCGCTCGACTTCGGCGTGCGCTTCTGGGTCGCGTAGTCGACGTGGACGATGCCGAACCGCTTGTCGTACCCGAAGGCCCACTCGAAGTTGTCCATGAGCGACCAGGCGGTGTAGCCGCGCACGTCGGCCCCCGCCTCGATCGCGTCGTGGACGGCCGCGATGTGGGAGCGCAGGTACGCGACGCGCTCGACGTCGTCGACCTCGCCGTCCGCACCGGGCCCGGTCGGGTAGGCCGCGCCGTTCTCGGTGACCATCGTGGCGACGCCGTAGTCCTTGTGCAGGCGCACCAGCAGGTCGGTGAGGCCGGTCGCGTCGATCGCCCAGCCCATGTCGGTGGACTCCAGGCCCTCCGGCGTGTACGTCTCCACGTCCACGGTGCCGGGGCCGACCGGGCTCTCCGGCTCGCCCGCCTTGGCGCGCACCCAGGTCGGGCTGTAGTAGTTGACGCCGAGCAGGTCGATCGGCTGGTTGATCGCCTGGAGGTCGCCGCCCTGCACGAACGACCAGTCGGTGTGGTGCTGCGTGCGCGCGATGACCTCGGCCGGGTACTCGCCGCGCAGGATCGGGTCGAAGAACACGCGGTTGGCGATGCCGTCCACGGTGTGCACGGCCTCCTCCTCGCCGCGGACCTGCGTCGGGTTGAGCACGATCGACACCCGGTCGGCCCCGGCGGCGCGCAGCGCCTGCACGGCGAGGCCGTGGCCGAGGTTGAGGTGGTGCACGGCCGCGAGCGCGGCGGCGGGCTCGGTGCGGCCCGGCGCGTGGTGGCCGTTGCCGTAGCCGAGGTACGCGGCGCACCACGGCTCGTTCAGCGTCCACCAGGTGTGGACGCGGTCGGAGAGGCGGGCGCCCACGATCGCGGCGTACTCGCCGAACCGCTCGGCGGTGGCGCGCTCGGGCCAGCCGCCGCGGTCCTCCAGGCCCTGCGGGAGGTCCCAGTGGTAGAGCGTCGGCATGGGCTTGATCCCGGCCGCCACGAGCTTGTCGACGAGGCGGTCGTAGAAGTCGAGCCCGGCGGGGTTGGCCGGGCCGGAGCCGTCGGGCTGGATGCGCGGCCACGCGATGGAGAACCGGTAGGTGTCGACGCCGAGCGAGGCCATGAGCGCCACGTCCTCGTCGAGCCGGTGGTAGTGGTCGCAGGCCACGGCGCCGGACTGCCCGCGCCAGGTCTTCCCGGGCGTGGCAGAGAACGTGTCCCAGATGGACGGGCCCCGGCCGTCCTCGTTCGCCGCCCCCTCGATCTGGTAGGAGGCCGTCGCGGTCCCCCACAGGAATCCTTCGGGGAAGGTCAGCTGCGTCATCGGAAGGCACCTTTCTCCGCCGCGCAGCCGGGGGTTCCTCCGCGGCGCGGCGCTGGATGGAAACGAGTTGCCGGGCTCCGGAATGATACGCCATTGGAATCGCTCCCATCGAATGGGTAGGTACACATATCGATCCAATCGCGCCCGGTAACGATTCGGCAATGCACACTTGACATTCACTGTTACCCAGAGCACCATTGCCAGCGTCGCCCCCACGGCGGGTGAGGCAGCCCCTACCTGGGGTGGAACCGATGAGAGCGGTTTCACCGAGGGCCGGGGGCAGGGAGGCAGTCGGCCCGCCGGGCGCGTGAAACCTGCGAAGAGAGGGAAACCCCGATGAGCAAGACCCGACGAATCTCCTGCCTAGCGGCTGCCGCCAGCGTCCTCGCGCTCGCCGCGGCGGCGTGCGGCGCACCCGAGGAGGAGGACAACGACCGAGGGGCCGTCCCCGACGACGCCACCGACTGCGCCAACTACGAGCAGTACGGCGACCTGGAGGGCGAGACCGTCACCGTCCTCGGGTCCATCCGCGACGCCGAGGCCGACGAGATGACCGAGGCCTGGGAGTACTTCCAGTCCTGCACCGGCGCCACCGTCGAGTACGAGGGCACCGGCGAGTTCGAGTCCGACATGGCCGTCCGCGTCGACGGCGGCAACGCCCCCGACGTGGCCCTGTTCCCGCAGCCCGGCCTCATGTCGAACTTCACCGACACGCTGGTCCCGGCGTCCGAGGAGCTCACCGCGCTCACCACCGAGGGCTGGACCGAGGACTGGGTCAACTACGGCACCATCGACGGCACGCTCTACGCCTCGCCGCACTCCTCGAACGCGAAGTCCTTCATCTGGTACTCGCCGACCTTCTTCGCCGACAACGGCTACGAGGTCCCGAAGACCTGGGACGAGCTGATCACCCTCTCCGACACGATCGCCGCGAGCGGCACCACGCCGTGGTGCGCGGGCTTCGAGTCCGGCGGGGCCACCGGCTGGCCGGGCACCGACTGGATCGAGGACATCGTCCTCCGCGAGGGCACCGACCTGTACGACCAGTGGGTCAGCCACGAGATCCCCTTCAACGACCCGCGGATCGTCGCGGCCATCGACAAGGCCGGCACCGTCCTCCAGAACGAGGACTACGTCTACGGCGGCACCGACACCATCAGCGCCACCGCGTTCCAGGAGGCGGGCTTCCCGATCCAGACCGGCGACTGCGCGTTCATGCGCCAGGCGTCCTTCTACGGCGCCATGTGGCCCGCGGGCACCAACGTCGCCGAGGACGGGGACGTGTTCGCGTTCCGCTTCCCGGAGACCAACGAGGGCGACAACACCATGCTCGTCGGCGGCGAGTTCGTGGCCGCGTTCTCCGACTCCGAGGCCACCGAGGCGTTCCGCCAGTTCCTGGCCTCCGAGCTGTACCACAACGCCCGTCTCCAGACCGGCCCGTGGAGCACCGCCCGCCAGGGCGTGGACCCGGCGAACGCCACCACGCCGATCAACGTGTTCGCGACCGAGATCCTGACCGACCCGGCCGTCACCGTCCGCTTCGACGGCTCGGACCTCATGCCCGGCGCCGTCGGCGCCTCCTCCTTCTGGACCGGCATCGTCCAGTGGGTCGACGGCGACAAGACCTCGCAGCAGATGGCCGACGACATCGAGGCCTCCTGGCCGTAGCCGGCCCGTGCAAGTGAACGAGAAGCCGAGCGGGGTCCACCGGCCCCGCTCGGCCCATTGCCCGGACACAACTGGAGCCACTCGACGTGAACATCTCCGCTTATCTCGACCGATTCGGCCTGCTCGGTCTCGGCCTGGTCGCCTTCGCGGCGGTCCTGCTGGCCCTGTACGGCCTCGCCGAACTCGCCTCGCGACGCGACCGCAACCGCGCGGTCGCCTTCGTCTTCCTCGCCCCGGCCGTGCTCTTCCTGCTCATCGGCCTCGTCTACCCGGCGATCCGCACGGTCGTCATGTCGTTCTACGACTCCAAGACCGAGAACTTCGTCGGACTCGACAACTACATCTGGGCCGTCACCGACCCCGACGCGCTCCAGATCCTCGTCAACACCGCGATGTGGATCGTCATCGTCCCGCTGGTGTCGACCGCCCTCGGCCTCGTCTACGCCGTCCTCATCGACGGCCGCGCGGGCGAGAAGGTCTACAAGGCCCTCGTCTTCCTCCCGATGGGCATCTCCTTCGTGGGCGCCTCCATCATCTGGAAGTTCGTCTACCAGTACAACGGCGCCGGCGGCGAGCAGATCGGCCTGCTCAACCAGATCATGGTGTGGCTCGGCGGCGACCCGGTCAACTGGCTCAACGCCCAGCCGTGGAACAACCTGCTGCTCATGGTCGTCCTGGTGTGGATCGAGGTCGGCTTCGCGACCGTGGTCCTGTCGGCCGCCCTCAAGGGCGTCCCGCTGGAGATCGTGGAGGCCGCCCGCATCGACGGCGCGAACCCGCGCGAGATCTTCTGGAACGTGACGGTCCCGTCGATCCGCTCGGCGATCATCGTCGTGGCGGTCACGGTCTTCATCGCCACGCTGAAGCTGTTCGACATCGTCCGCGCCATGACCCAGGGCCACCACGGCACCGACGTCCTCGCGCACAACATGGTCGAGCAGGCGTTCCGCCTCTTCGAGCGCGGCCGCGGCGCCACCCTCGCCGTCCTGCTGTTCCTGCTCGTCGTCCCCGTCGTCATCTACCAGGTGCGGAACATGCGCCGCCAGGAAATGGAGACCCGATGAGCACCCGCACGGCCGAACAGGCCGCCGCACAGTCCGCCGCCCGCATCGGCGAGACCCGCGGCGAGCGGCTGCGGCGGATCCTCTCCAGCCGCGTCGCCAGCGTCGTCGCGATCCTCATCGCCGCACTGTGGACGATCCCGACGGCGGGGCTGTTCATCTCCTCGCTCCGCCCCGACGACGACATCCGCACCTCCGGGTGGTGGAACTTCTTCGCCGACCCGGGCTCGGTCTCGCTCTACAACTACAACTACGTCCTGTACTCGGACTCGCAGGGCGGCGGGCTGATCATCAACCTGATCAACACCGTCGTCATCACGATCCCGGGCGTGGTCGTGCCGGTCGCGTTCGCGGCCCTGGCGGCGTACGCGCTGTCGTGGATCAAGTTCCGCGGCCGCAACGTGCTGTACGTGGGCATCTTCGCCCTCCAGGTGGTGCCGCTCCAGATGGCGCTGATCCCGCTGCTGTCGATCTTCAGCTCCGGGCTCCACATCGGCGGGCTGACGCTCATCCCGGCCTGGGACCTGGAAGGGGTGAACACGCTCATCCAGGTGTGGATCGCCCACTCGATCTTCGGCCTGCCGCTCGCGGTGTTCCTGCTGCACAACTTCATGCGGGAGCTGCCGTCCGACGTCATGGAGGCCGCGCGCATCGACGGCGCGAGCCACTCGCAGATCTTCCGCAAGGTCGTGCTCCCGCTGGTGACCCCGGCGATCGCGTCGATCGCGATCTTCCAGTTCCTGTGGGTGTGGAACGACTTCCTGGTGGGCCGCACGTTCGCCCCCGGCGAGGCCACCCGGCCGCTGACCGCCGTCCTCGGCGACATGGCCGGCACGTGGGGCTTCGGCTGGACGCGGCTCCCGGCCGCGGCGTTCATCGCGATCATCGTGCCCCTGGTCGTGTTCCTGCTGCTCCAGCGCTTCTTCGTGCGCGGGCTGCTCGCGGGCTCCGTCAAGGGCTAGAACGGATCTGGGAGCGGGGAGGGGCCGAGGCCCCTCCCCGCTCCGTCATCCCGCCCCCCGCCACAGCTCCTGGAAGAACTCCGCGTACAGGTCCGCGACCTCCTGGTTCGAGACGCGCAGCAGGTTGTCGTCGGCGTGCTTCATCGCGTTGCCCTGGAGGTTGTGCGTCCCGGTCCACACGACCGCGCGGTGCGTGCCCCCGAAGTACGCCTCGGCGACGATGAACTTGCTGCGCATCGAGTCGTGGACGCGCACATTGGACGCCCCGAGCTTGTCCTCCAGCCACCCGGGACTGCTCGTCGCGGCGTCCAGGACCACGACCCGCACCTGGCAGCCGAGCCCCTGGATCCGGTCGAGCTGGGCCCGGACCGCGGGCCGGTTCGACTGGAAGTTCGCGTGCCCCACCAGGACCCGGTCGCCGTCCCCGCACTTGGTGATCTCCCCGAGCTGCTCGGCGACGGGGTCGGGGCCGCGCGGGAACACCCACGCCCGCGCCAGGTCGGTGGTGGTCGCCTTGTTCTTGTCGGTCCACCCGTCCCAGCTCCCGGAGTACAGGCGGTTCCAGAACCCCGTGTAGAAGTCGAACAGCTCCCGGTCGCCGTGGACGCCGAGCATGTTGTTCGCCTGCGTCGTGTGCGAGCGCACGAAGCTGAGGCTCGTCACCAGCACCGTCGGCTGGCCGCCCTTGTCGATGAGGAAGAACCGGTTGTGGTCGGGGCCGCTGCGGGTCCCGTCGGCGTTCGGCAGGCACCCGCCCTTGCACTGCTTGACCTGGACGCCCGCGTTCTTCAGCTTCCGGATGAGCGGGTCGTTCGCGGAGGGCTTGGTGCTCAGCTGCCCGACGACGGCCCGCACGTCCACGCCGCGTCCCTCGGCCGCGACCATCGCCTCGGCGAGCGGGGTCACGGGCTTGTCGAGGGACCACTGGTAGACCGCGGCGCGCACCGTGTCGCCCTTGCCGGTCGCGTTGATCTGCTTGACGATCTCGTCGATGATCGTGCTGTCCTTGCGGTCGCCGCCCGGGTTGGCGCGGCACACCGTGTAGCTGCCGGTGCGCACGCACCCGGTGACCCCGGCCTGGGCCGGGGCGGGCACGACGGCGGCCATGAGGAAGGCGCCGGCCGCGGCCAGCGCGAGGAGCTTGCGGTTCATGCCAGGACTCCCGTCGGTCGTACTGGACATGAAGATGTCACGTCTTACGTGACACGGGGAGACTTCTGTCGGCTATAGGACGTTCGGCGAGGTAGGGCGGTCACGGCCGTGTAATTTCCACCAGGGCGAAATGGCGTTGTTGTCAGGCGGATTCCGGGAAACGTCGGTCGGATAGCCGACGGTCTCTCGACAATTGAATGGCAACCCGGAATTCGTCGTCAGGAGAGACCCATGAGCTCGTATGCGGCAAGTGAACTTCCAGAAGAGTTCCGACAGACGCTCACCGAGTCGGTGAAGCAGGAGCCCGAACACGCCGAACCCCAGGTCCTCGCGGAGGACCAGCCCCGACAGCCGGAACTGGCCGGCAACGCCTGGCTGATGCTGGGCATCCTCCTCCTGGTCGCGGTCGGCGTCCTGATGCTCCTCATCTTCGCGTCCGGCGGCAACGCCGACTCGTCGATGATGCTCTGACGGGCACCGAGCGAGAACCCTCACTGCGGTCGCGTCCGGATGGCCGTCGCCTTCCGGCAGTGAGAGGATCGTCCACGTGGAAACCTGGCGCGGAATAGACGCGACTCCCGAGGGCTGGCCCGCATCCGTCGTCGCGATCGGCGTGTTCGACGGCGTGCACCGCGGCCACGCCGCGCTCGTCCGCACGGCCGCGAAGGCCGCCGCCGAGCGCGAGGCCCGCTGCGTCGTCGTCACCTTCGACCCGCACCCGACGGCCGTGGTCGCGCCGCACGCGGTCCCGGCGCAGCTCGCGTCCGTGGAGCGCCGCATCGAACTGCTCGGGTCGCTCGGCGTCGACGCGGTGTGCGTCCTGCCGTTCACGAAGGAGCTGTCGCAGCTCAGCCCCGAGTACTTCGTGCGCCACGTCCTCGTCGGCGGCCTCCACGCGAAGGCCGTCGTCGTGGGGGAGAACTGGCGCTTCGGCCACAAGGCCGCCGGGAACGTCGAGACGCTCACCGAACTCGGCGCCGAGTACGGCTTCGAGGTGCTCCCGCAGACGTTGACCGCTGACGACGAGGTGTACTCCTCGACGCGCGTCCGCAAGCTCGTCGCCGAAGGGGATGTGGCCGCCGCCGCGGAAGTCCTCGGCCGCGACTTCGGGGTCGAAGGCACCGTCGTCCACGGCGCGGGCCGCGGCGGCACCGCGCTCGGGTTCCCCACCGCGAACCTCGACGTCCCCGAGGGGACGGCGGTCCCCGCGGACGGCGTCTACGCGGGCTGGTTCTTCCGCGGCTCCCAGCGCCACCCGGCCGCGATCAGCGTCGGCACGAACCCGACGTTCGAGGGCTCGGCCCGCACGGTCGAGGCGTACCTCCTCGACTTCGACGGCGACCTCTACGGTGAGCACGTGCGCCTCGACTTCACCGCCCGCCTGCGCGGGCAGGTCGCGTTCACCGGCACGGAACCGCTCATCGAGCAGATCGAGACGGACGTCGCAGACACCCGCCGGGCCTTGGAGCTGGGCTAACGCCCCTGCTAACCTGGCGGGGTTGCAATCGACCAGCCTGCACGACACCGCGGACTGGCCTTGAATCGAAATGGAAGGGTGTTCGCACATGGCGCTCGACGCTGTCAAGAAGGCCGAGATCATCAAGGAGTACGCCACCGCTGAGGGCGACTCCGGCTCGACCGACGTGCAGGTGGCGATCCTGACCCACCGCATCAAGGAGCTGACCGCTCACGTCCAGACGCACAAGCACGACCACCACTCGCGTCGTGGTCTGCTGCTGCTGGTCGGCAAGCGCCGCCGCCTCCTCAAGTACCTGAAGAAGGAAGACATCGCGCGCTACCGCGGCCTCATCGAGCGCCTCGGCATCCGCGACAACGCCTAATCAGCACGGCTTGACGAGAGGGAGCGCCCCGCATCCGGGACGCTCCCTCTCGCCGTACCCGCACCCGCCGTTATCCCGCCTCACTTTCGCTTCGCGGCTGCCGCCGCGTCTGCCGGGTAACGTAAGGTGGGCGCAGAGCAACACGCTCCACCGCAGCGCCCCGGACGGGGCGCGGCGCGGCCCGCCTGAGACCGCACCGGTCCTCGGTAGTGGCATCCGGATCACCCCGCGAGGGGGCAGGACATCCGAGTGCTTCGATCGAAGACCGGAAAGCGTGGCGGGAGACGCGCTGTTCCGAACTACACAAGGAGATCGACACTCTATGTCCGATAACGACCGGACACCCGAGGCGTTCAACCTCGGGGATCACCACGCCACCGCCGTCATCGACAACGGCGAGTACGGCATCCGCAAGATCCACTTCAGCACCGGCCGCCTCGCGAAGCTCGCCCAAGGCTCCGCGATCGTCCAGATGGACGACACCGTGGTCCTCTCGACCACGTCGGCCTCGAAGAACCCGAAGGACCACTTCGACTTCTTCCCGCTGACCGTCGACATCGAGGAGCGGATGTACGCCGCGGGCCGCATCCCCGGCTCGTTCTTCCGCCGCGAGGGCCGCCCGTCCGAGAACGCGATCCTCATCTGCCGCCTCATCGACCGCGGCCTGCGCCCGTCCTTCGTGTCGGGCCTGCGCAACGAGGTCCAGGTCATCGGCACGATCATCTCCGTGGACGCCAAGGACGAGTACGACGTGGTCGCCATGAACGGCGCCTCCATGTCGACGCAGCTCGCCGGGCTGCCGTTCTCGGGCCCGCTGGGCTCGACCCGCGTCGTCCTCATCGACGGCACCTGGGTCGCGTTCCCGACCCTGGAGCAGATCGAGAAGGCCACGTTCGACATGGTCGTCACCGGCCGGGTCCTCGACTCGGGCGACGTCGCGATCATGATGGTCGAGGCCGAGGCCACCGACAACACCCTCAACCTCATCGCCTCGGGCGGCACCAAGCCGACCGAGGAGGTCGTGGCCGAGGGCCTCGAAGCCGTCAAGCCGGTCATCGCCGAGCTGGTCCGCGCCCAGGCCGAACTGGCCGCGGTCGCCGCGAAGCCCGTCGCCGACTACCCGCGCTTCCTCGACTACCAGGACGACGCGTACGCCGCCGTCGAGGCCGCGGTCTCCGCGGAGCTCGACCAGGCGCTCCAGATCGCCGACAAGACCGACCGCCAAGACGAGCTGGACCGCGTCAAGTCCGTCATGCTGGAGAAGCTCGGCGCCGACTTCGAGGGCCGCGAGGGCGAGCTGTCCGCTTCGCTGCGCTCGCTCACCAAGAAGCTGGTCCGTAAGCGCGTCATCAACGAGGGCGTCCGCATCGACGGCCGCCTGCCCGCGTACATCCGCCCGCTGGGCGCGGAGGCCGGCATCCTGCCGCGCGTCCACGGCTCGGCCCTGTTCGAGCGCGGCGAGACCCAGATCATGGGCGTCACCACGCTGAACATGCTGCGCATGGAGCAGGCCATCGACACGCTGTCGCCGGTCAGCAAGAAGCGCTACATGCACAACTACAACTTCCCGCCGTACTCGACCGGTGAGACCGGCCGCGTGGGCTCGCCCAAGCGCCGCGAGATCGGCCACGGCGCGCTCGCCGAGCGGGCGCTCGTGCCGGTGCTGCCGAGCCGCGAGGAGTTCCCGTACGCGATCCGCCAGGTCTCCGAGGCGCTGGCGTCGAACGGCTCGACCTCGATGGGCTCGGTCTGCGCGTCCACGATGTCGCTGATGAACGCGGGCGTGCCGATCAAGGCGCCGGTCGCGGGCATCGCGATGGGCCTCATCTCCGAGGAGACCGAGGAGGGCACCAAGTACGTGACCCTCACGGACATCCTCGGCGCCGAGGACGCTTACGGCGACATGGACTTCAAGGTCGCCGGGACCGCCGAGTTCGTGACGGCCCTCCAGCTGGACACGAAGCTCGACGGCCTGCCGTCGGACGTGCTGGCGCAGGCGCTCCAGCAGGCCAACGACGCCCGCCACGCGATCCTCGACGTCATGCTCGACGCGATCAGCGAGCCGGGCGAGCTGGCCGCGTCCGCCCCGCGGATCACGACCCTGAAGATCCCGGTCGACAAGATCGGCGCGATCATCGGCCCGAAGGGCCAGACGATCAACCAGATCCAGGACGACACGGGCGCGGACATCACCGTCGAGGACGATGGCACGATCTACGTGTCGGCGGAGAACGGCGAGGCCGCGCAGGCCGCGGTCGAGACGATCAACGCCATCGCGAACCCGACGCTCCCGAACGTGGGCGACCGGTTCCTGGGCACGGTCGTCAAGACCACCGACTTCGGCGCGTTCATCTCGCTGGTGCCGGGCCGCGACGGCCTGCTGCACATCTCGAAGGTCGGCGACGGCAAGCGCGTCGAGCGGGTCGAGGACGTCCTGGGCGTCGGCGACAAGATCGAGGTCGAGATCGGCGACATCGACAACCGCGGGAAGATCTACCTCGACAAGGTCTACCCGGAGGGCGAGGAGCCCGAGGGCTACAAGAAGGGCCGCCCGGCCGAGCGCAAGGAGTCCCGCGGCGAGCGGGGCGACCGCGGTGACCGCGGCCCGCGCCGCGACCGCGAGCGCTCCGGTGAGCGCGGCGGCGAGCGTTCCGGCGGCGGCGAGCGCCGCGACCGGGGCGAGCGCTCCGAGGGCGGGGACCGCGACGGCGAGCGCCGCCGTCGCCGCACCCGCCGCACCGAGGACGCCGGAGGCTCGGAAGAGTAGATGAGTCGACCCCAGACTCGCACGCTCATTGACGACCCGCTGGGCGGCACGGTCCGTGTGACCGTGCTGCCCGGCGGTTTGCGTGTGCTCACCGAAACCGTCCCGACCATGCGCTCGGCCTCCGTCGGCGTGTGGGTCGGGGTGGGGGCCCGCGACGAGGCCCCCCAGCTCGCCGGCGTCTCGCACTTCCTCGAACACCTGCTGTTCAAGGGGACCGCGAAGCGCACGGCCACGGAGATCGCCGAGGCGATCGAGGCCGTCGGCGGCGAATCCAACGCGTACACCGCGCGGGAGCTGACCTGCTTCTACGCGCGGGTCCTCGACGACGACCTGCCGATCGCGGTGGACGTGCTCGGCGACGCCATGTGCGCGTCGCTGGTGACGCCCGCCGACGTCGAGGTCGAGCGGGACGTGATCCTCGAAGAGATCGCCGCCTCCGCCGACGAGCCCGCGGACGTCGTCCACGAGCTGTTCTCGCAGGCGCTGTTCGGCGACGGCGCGCTCGGGCGCGACATCGCCGGCGACCCGAAGACCGTGCGGGCCCTGACGCGCGCGCAGATCAACGACTTCTACCGGCACCACTACCAGGCCCCGAACCTGACGGTGTGCGCCGCGGGCGGCGTCGACCACGCCGAGACCGTGAAGCTCGTGCAGGAGGCGTTCCGGCCCCTGCTCGGCGGCACGGCCGTCCCGCGCCAGCGCCGTCACGACGAGGCCGTCCTGCCCGAGCCGCGGCCGCTCCTGGTGGAGCGCCACGACACCGAGCAGGCGCACCTGGTGGTCGGCTGCCGCCTGTTCTCGCGGCACGACCCCCGCAAGGACGCCTTCGAGGTCATGAACAACATCCTCGGCGGCGGCATGTCCTCGCGGCTGTTCCAGTCCGTGCGCGAGAAGCGCGGCCTGGCGTACACCGTGTACTCGTTCACGTCGTACTTCGCGGACACGGGCTCGTTCGGCGTCTACGCCGGCTCGAACCCCGACAAGGTCCACCAGGTGCGCGACCTGGTGCTCGCGGAGCTGGAGCGGATGGCGTCCGACGGCGTCACCGACGACGAGCTGCTCCGCGGCAAGGGCATGAGCCGCGGCGGCATGGTCCTGTCGATGGAGGACTCCGGTTCGCGGATGAACGCCCTGGGCCGCGCGGAGCTCCTGTACGGCGAGCACCTGTCGCTGGAGCGGGAGCTCGCGGACATCGAGGCGGTCACGTCGGAGCAGATCCGGTCGGTGTCCGCGGAGATCCTGTCGCAGCCGATGACGATCGCGGCCGTGGGGCCGTTCGACGAGAAGGACTTCCGATGATCAAGGTGGGGGTGCTCGGCGCCCGCGGCCGCATGGGCCGGGCCGCGTGCGAGGCGGTCGACGCCGCCGACGACCTGGAGCTGACCGCGACGGTGGGCCGGGACGAGAGCCTCGACAAGGTCGCCGGGTGCGACGTCGTCGTTGACTTCACGCTCCCGGGCGTCGTCATGGACAACCTCGCCTGGTGCACCGACCGCGGCATCCACACCGTGGTCGGCGTCTCCGGGTTCGACGCGCAGCGCCTCGACGCCGCCCGCGGCATCCTCGCCGCCGACCCCGAGGTGGGGTCGGTGATCGCCCCGAACTTCGGGATCGGCGCGGTCCTGATGATGCAGTTCGCGGCCAAGGCCGCGAAGCACTTCGACTCCGCGGAGATCATCGAGGCGCACCACCCGCGCAAGGTCGACGCCCCTTCGGGCACGGCCGTGCACACGGCGCGGCTCATCGCCGCGGCGCGCGCCGAGGCCGGGCTCGACGGGATGCCCGACGCGACCGAGACCGACCCGATGGGCGCCCGCGGCGCGGACGTGGACGGCGTCCGCGTCCACGCGGTCCGCTCCGCCGGGTACGTGGCGAGCCAGGAGGTCCGCTTCGGCGGCCCCGGTGAGCGGTTCGTCATCTCCCACGACTCGCTCGACCGCGAGTCGTTCATGCCCGGCGTGCTCCTGGCGATCCGCGAGGTCGTCAAGCGCCCGGGCCTGACGGTGGGCCTGGACGACCTCCTCGACTGAACCCTGCTGGACTGCAAGCGAAAAGGCGCCCGCCGGATCGGCGGGCGCCTTTCGCGTCGTCTTACTCTGTCGTGCTCGCACTCTCGGAGACCGCTTCCTCTTCCGGACTGGCGCTCGTGGTCGGCTCGGACCCGCCCTGACCGGACTCGGTGGTCGCGTCCTCGCCGGGGGTCGTGGTCTCCTCGCTGGGGGAGGAGGACTCGGACGGGGTCGCGTCGCCGCTCGGCGCATCGGTGGTCGCGGAGTCCGTGGGGTCGTCGGAGGCGCTCTCGTCCGCGTCCTCCGTCGTGGTCTCGGTGGGGTCGGCGGTCTCGTCGGGGGCGTCGGAGACCGTCGCCTGATTGTCATCGTGGATGAACCGTCCGGGGTCGCCGGTGAAGACCCCGAGGAGGAGCAGGGTGCCGACGGTGAGGCCGAAGACGAGGACGCTGGAGATCGCGATCGCGAGGACGGTCTTCTTGCGGGAGTTCACGTCCGTGACGTGGCCCTCGGGTTCGAGGTCGGGGACCTCCATGGGGACGGTCTCGTCCTGCGTCGAGTGGAGCTGCGCGGCCTCGGGGATCTTCGCGGTCGCGCTGGCGCCTTCTGGCGTTTCGTCGACGGTGGTCTCGACGGTCGCCGCGGTGACCTTGCCGCGGGCGGTGGGGGCCATGGCCGCGATCTGCGACTTGATGCGCTCGCCGGTGGAGCGCATGGCCCGGAGGATGAGGACCGCGCCGATCGAGGAGCAGATGCTGAGGACCGCGGTGCCCGCGACGGTGCCCCAGATGTTGAGGACTTTCGCAAGGAGCGCGCCGATGACGGTGGCGCCGGCGGCGGCCAGGACCTGTCCGATGCTCAGTTCCAGGCCGGGCTCTTTGTCCTTGCGGCCCTTGCTCTTCGAGCGGTACTGAGTCAACGGCCCTCCCCGTGGTCGTTATCGTTCCGCAACGCGGACGGACTCACCAGGATACGGGCCGTGTACGGAGCGACTACGGTTTGTGCGCGAACTAACGGGGCCGGGGCGTCAGCTGATCCGGCCGGTGGAGTGGCGCCGCAGCGCGGACCACTGCCACAGCCACAGCAGCGCCCCGATGACGACGACCGCGCCGACCCCGGCGATGAGGAACGCCCAGCCGTTGTTCTCCACGGCCGTCGCGTGCAGGTCGTAGTCCTGGCCCGGGACCATCCGCCACGTGACGGTGCGCCCGTCCAGTTCGCCGTTGTGCTCGGTCACGGTGGCCGGGAAGTTGACGCTGATGAGGATCTCGGCGTCCTCGAACGCCTCCGGGTCGATGAACCCGGCCGCCCGCAGGTCCCAGTAGCCTTCGAGCCCGTACTCGCGCCCGTCGTGCCCGATGCGCAGGTAGCCCCACTCGTCGCCGCCGAACTCCGCGAAGTCCGACAGCGGCCGGTCGGTGAACGACGCGGTCTGCCCCGTGAACCCGTCCTGCTCGTACGGCACCCGCTCGGTCCCCGGCACGCCGTCGAGGAGCGCGTCCAGGAACGCGTCCAGCTCCGACCGCCCCAGGCCCTCGTCCTGCGCCTGCTCCAGGAACTCGTCGCTCCACGCGGCCGTGAACTCCCCGCCCACCGTGTCGTCGGGCCGGACCTCCAGCCCCAGGTCGAGCCTGACGCACCCGGAGGCGACGGCCACCAGACCCACCGCGGCGGCACCGGTCAGCACCCGGCGAGCAATTCCCAGCATGGAAGGAGCCTAAGCCCGCGAAACGGACGAAGCCGTGCTTTCGCCCACACCGCACCCCCGGAATGTCATACCCCCGTGTCACGGTCCTTGAGTGGGGCGCCGCGAACGGGCCCCTGCGGCTCTGGCCGTGCCCGCTAGTCTGTGGGGGAGGAGGACCCGTGTGCGCAGTCGATGAGGCGACCCTGGAGTCGCGGCCCGAACCCGAGCAGCCGCAGCGCAAGCGCGGCAACCCCGTCAAACGCTGGGTCACCGGCGCCGTCGGGCGCCCCTGGTTCGCGCCCCTGCTCATCCTCACCTGCTTCGCGGGCGCGGCCGCGGGCGTCGTCGCCACGAACCCCACCGACGACACCGGCCCCACCACGTGCCTGTTCAAACTCGCCACCGGCTTCGACTGCCCCGGCTGCGGCGGCACCCGCGCGTTCTACTACGTGCTCACCCTCGACCTGCCCGAAGCCGCCCGCCACCACCTGATGGCCGTCTTCGCCGCCCCGTTCATCGCCTGGATGTACCTCGCCTGGGCCGTCCCGCGCCTCTTCCCCCGCCTCACCTGGCGCCTCCCCACGTTCCACCTCACGCCCGGCCTCGTCACCGTCTTCCTCTCCGCCTGGGGCGCGTTCTTCGTCCTCCGCAACCTCCCCTG
Organism: Glycomyces sp. NPDC047010; assembly: GCF_040644205.1. Taxonomy (NCBI): domain Bacteria; kingdom Bacillati; phylum Actinomycetota; class Actinomycetes; order Glycomycetales; family Glycomycetaceae; genus Glycomyces; species Glycomyces sp. NPDC047010. The sequence continues at coordinate 135,845 of NZ_JBEYVY010000010.1, forward strand.
GCCGCCCTTCACGTTCTTCTACGTCTGAACGCGAAGCGGCCCGGCCGCTTCCGCGACCGGGCCCGCTAGTGGGTGTTGAGTGAAGTCCTAAGCGAACGCGCTCGCACGGTGCAGGTAGATGTCGCCCGACACCGACCGCGCCCGCACCTCAAGGCTCGTCCCGTCGCTCGACGGCGCCGGGGACGTGTCGCCCGTCGCCAGCTCCGACGTCACCGAACCGGCCTTCGCGTCCAGGTCCACCCAGATGTCGGTGCCCGGGACCACGCCGAGGCTGATGCGCCCCGAGACCGTGTTCGCCCGGACCGAGCCCGAGCGCAGCGCGCCCAGCTCGATCCCGCCCGACAGGGTGTTCACGTTCGCGTTCGAGTCCAGCCGCTCGGCCGAGATCGAGCCCGCCACCGTCTTCGCCGAGAAGTCCCCGCCGACGTGGTCGGCCTTGACCTGCCCCGACGCGGTGTTCGCGCGGAAGTCCTCGATCGCGTCGATGACGCTGATCGAACCCGACACGGTGTTCGCCTTCACGCTCGTCGCGCTCTCCACGGTCGCCGACCCGGCCACCGTGTTGATCGAGACCGCGCCCAGCTTGCCGTGCAGGCTGATCGGCGCCGACGTCGTCTTGACCGACACCTCCGACCGGACCGGCAGCCGCACCGAGAGGTGCACGCCGATCTCCTTGCGGAAGAACCAGTTCTGCGCCTTCTCGGGGGCCACCACGCGCAGGTGCCCGTTCTCGAACGACACGCTCGCGAGGTCGGCCGCGTCGGAGTCGCCCTCGGAGCGGCGCTGCGCGGGCTTCACCTCGACGAGGACCGTGTTCAGCTCGTGGGCGGTGACGGTGACCGAGCCGTCGGCGAGGGTGATCGCCGCCGTGACCGGCCCGTCGTGGGTGAATTCGGTGTACTCGTTCATCCTTGCTGCTCCTAAGCCCGGGCGTAGCCGGTGATGCGCTGGCTGTACTTCGCGCCCGCGGGCTGCCCCGACGTGCGAGAGGCGTGGACCGCGTTGTTGATCGCGCGCACCAGCCAGGCGTTGACCGAGGCGCCGTCCTTGGAGGCGACGCGCTCGACGTCCTCCTTGAGCGACTCCGGCAGGCGCAGCGTGATGCGGGCGACGTCGTCGTCCACCGGCGGGGCCGGGGGCGGCGCGGCCTCGGCGGTCTCGCCGCCGCTGACGCGCAGGTCGACCTCCTTGCCGCGCACCCGCAGATCGACCGACGCCGGGGAACCGGCCTGGTCCAACCCGGCCGTGATCTCGGCGGCGGCCTCAGAAAGGGCCTCCATGAGCGCCAGGCGCGCACCCGCGTCGAGCGCTTCTGACAGCAGTTCCGCGGTCCGCGCGGCGTCCTCCCCGCCCGGCGCGGCGGCGGCGGTGAGGCTCCGGCGGAGCGATTCGATGTACGGCGTCAAGTCCATGACACCATGATGACATCATTTCTGACGTCTGTCAAGCGGCGCGCTGGAGCCGGGACGCGCAACCCCGCCCCGCCCGCCCCACAGAGCACACCCGGACGCACCCGCGGCCGGGCGCGTGCAGGACCACACTCCCCCGCCGAGTACCCTCAGGGAGTCGAGAACCAGCACTAACAGCCACCGAACACGAACGAGGGGGAGCGGGGATGCCCGAAATCGTACCGATGGACGTCCGACTCATCGCCTGGACGCACTTCGAGGCGCCCGCAGACGTCCCCTGGGACACCGACGCCGACGGCGGACAGGCCCTCGCCGAGTTCGCCGGCCGCGCCTGCTACCAGTCGTGGACCAAGCCCAACCCCAAGACCGCCACCAACGCCGGCTACCTCGACCACATCCTCCAAGTCGGACACCTCTCGGTCCTCGAACACGGCACCGTCAGCTTCTACCTCAGCGGCATCTCCCGCTCCCTCACCCACGAGCTGATCCGCCACCGCCACTTCTCGTACTCCCAGCTCTCGCAGCGCTACGTCCCCGAGCGCGACGCGCACATGGTCGAGCCCGAAGTGATCGCGAACGACCCCGAACTCCACGACCGCTTCCTCGCCGCGGCCGACGCCGCCCAGAGCGCCTACGACGACCTCCTCGAAGGCCTGGAGAAGAAGTTCGCCGACGTCAAGAACGGCACCCTCCGCCGAAAGCAGGCGCGCCAAGCGGCGCGATCGGTCCTCCCCAACGCCACCGAGACCCGCATCGTCGTGACCGGCAACTACCGCGCCTGGCGGCACTTCATCGCCATGCGCGCCTCCGAGCACGCCGACGTCGAGATCCGGGCGCTGGCAGTCGAGTGCCTCAAGCAGCTCAAGGACAAGGCCGCGAACGTCTTCGCCGACTTCCAGATCTCGAAGCTCGACGACGGCACCGAGGTCGCCTCCAGCCCCTACGTCACCGAGGGGTAGAGCCGCAGGGCGCACCGCCCGCAGCTTCCGGCCCCCGCGTCGCCGCGGGGTCCGGTTCCGAGCCGCGGGCGCAATGAACTTGAGACAGTTATACGAAACGAGCGGCGGGCGCAGCGCCCCCGCCGCCGCAACCAGCATTGGTGAAAGCAGATGCGCAACGCAACGCGCCCCTTCGGGCGAACACTCGCGGCGATGATCACGCCGTTCACGCCCTCAGGGGAACTCGACGTCCCCGGCACGGCCGCCCTCGCGCGCCACCTCGTCGACGAGCAGGGCTGCGAGGGCCTCGTCCTCAACGGCACCACCGGCGAGTCGCCCACCACCACCGACGCGGAGAAGACCCAGGTCATCGAGACCGTCCTCGAAGCCGTCGGCGACCGCGCCCACGTCATCGCGGGTGCCTCCACCTACGACACCCGCCACTCGGTGCGCCTCGCGCAGGCCGCCGAGAAGGCCGGCGCGCACGGGCTCCTCCTCGTCACCCCGTACTACAACAAGCCCACCCAGGCCGGGATCGCCGCCCACTTCGAGGCCATCGCCGACGCCGCCGCCCTCCCGGTGATGCTCTACGACATCCCGCCGCGCTCCGTGCTCGGCATCGCCGAGGACACCTTCGCGCGACTCGCCAAGCACGAGAACATCATCGCGTTCAAGGACGCCACCGGCGACGTCGTCAAGTCCCAGCGCGTCCGCGTCAGCACCGGCCTCGCCGCCTACTGCGGCGTCGACGAGCTCAACCTCGCCGCGTACGCCACCGGCCAGGTCGGCGTCGTCTCCGTGACCGCCCACCTCGTCGGCCGCCACATCAACGCGATGTTCGACGCCTACGACGACGGCGACACCGCCAAAGCGCAGGCGATCAACGACGCCCTCCTGCCCTTGACCGACGCGGTCTTCAGCGGGCCCGGCCTCGTCGCCGTCAAGTCCGGCCTCACCACCGCGGGCCTGCCCGCGGGGGAGCCGCGCCTGCCGCTGCTCCCCGCCGACGCCGACCTCTCCGCACTCATCGCCGCCCGACTCGCCGACCTGAAGGAGGCCCGATGGGCCTGACCCGACCCAAGAACCTCGGCGAACCCGGCGCCCTCCCCGACGGGGCCCTCCGGGTCATCCCGCTCGGCGGCCTCGGCGCCATCGGCCGGAACATGACCCTCTTCGAATACGAGGGCCGCCTGCTCATCGTCGACTGCGGGGTGCTCTTCCCCGACGTCGACCAGCCCGGCGTCGACCTGATCCTGCCGGACTTCACGCCGATCCTCGACCGCCTCGACGACATCGAGGCCATCGTCGTCACCCACGGCCACGAGGACCACATCGGGGCCATCCCGTTCCTGCTGGAGCACAAGAACGACATCCCCGTCGTCGGCTCCCGCTTCTCCGTCGCGCTCGTCGAGGCCAAGCTGCGCGAGCGGCGCATCAAGCCCGCCGGGATCGTCGTCGCCGAGAACGAGACGCTCCAGCTCGGCCCGTTCGGGTGCGAGTTCCTCGCCGTCAACCACTCCATCCCGGACGCGCTCGCCGTCGCGGTGCGCACCGAGGCCGGCCTGGTGCTCCACACCGGCGACTTCAAGATGGACCAGCTGCCGCTCGACGGGCGCATCACCGACCTCGCCGGGTTCGCGCGCCTGGGCGACCAGGGCGTGGACCTGCTCCTGTCGGACTCCACGAACGCGGAGATCCCCGGGTTCGTGACCTCCGAGCGCCAGATCGGCGCCGTCCTCGACAAGCTCTTCGAGGACGTCAAGGGCCGCATCATCGTCGCGTCCTTCGCGAGCCACGTGCACCGCGTGCAGCAGGTGCTCGACGCCTCGCACGCGCACGGGCGCAAGGTGGCGTTCGTGGGCCGCTCGATGGTCCGCAACATGGCGATCGCCCGCGACCTCGGCCTCATGCACGTCCCCGAGGGGCTGCTGGTGAGCATGGACGAGGCGGTGCGCCTGCCCAACGACGAGATCGTGTACATGTCCACCGGCTCCCAGGGCGAGCCGATGAGCGCCCTGGGCCGCATGGCCTCCGGCGACCACCGGCACATCACCGTGGAGCCCGACGACACCGTGATCCTCGCGTCGTCGCTGGTGCCCGGCAACGAGACCGCCGTGTACGGCGTGATCAACCGCCTGGCGCGCACCGGCGCGACGGTGATCCACAAGGACGTCGCGAAGGTCCACGTCTCCGGCCACGCCCCCGCGGGCGAGCTGCTGTACGTGCTCAACGTCGTGAAGCCCTCGAACATGATCCCGGTGCACGGCGAGGCCCGGCACCTCCAGGCGCACGCGCGCCTCGCGATCGAGTCGGGCGTCCCGGCCGACCAGGTCATCGTCATCGAGAACGGCGACGTGGTGGACCTGGTCGACGGGCGCGCGCGCCTCGTCGGGCACATCCCGAACAACCTGATCTACGTGGACGGCCTCTCGGTCGGCGACGTCGGCGAGCCGGTGCTCAACGAGCGCCGCGTCCTCGGCGACGGCGGCTTCATCGCCGCCACGGTCGTCATCGACTCCGAGAACGGCAAGGTCGTCGGCGGGCCGACGGTGTCGGCGCGCGGGTTCTCCGAGGACCCGAAGGCGTTCGACGGGGTCCTGCCGCTGATCGGCGACGCCATGGAGCGCGCCGCGCAGGACGGGATCACCGACCCGCACCAGCTCCAGCAGATCCTGCGCCGCACTGTGGGGAAGTGGGTCAACGACACGTACCGGCGACGGCCTATGATCGTTCCCCACGTCCTTGAAGTCTGAGGACGGGGCAGCGCAGTCTCGAAGTCTGAGGGCGCGCGAGGTTCGGCCTCGGAGTCCGAGGGGACGCGGTCAGGCGTCCCCCTCGGCGGTGGGTCCACGGCGGTGCATTCGGCGCGGCGCGAAAGGACTTGAGGCCGCAGGGCCTCGGCATATGAGAGAACGACCGGGGCGCTCCGCCCCGATGTCTGAGTGAGTCTCATGTAAGCGGCGGGGCCGCTCCCGGGAGGGAGCGGCCCCGTCTCGCTGTCGTACCCCCGCGCTACTGTTGCGCCAGGGGTCCCTTAAGGGGGATTTATCGGCTTAAAGTGGGATTTGCTAGGATTTCGGGCTGATCGGGAGCGGGTTCGGGGGCTCCGAGCGGAGGTCGTTCACGACCATGTCCGCAGGGGCGTCGAGGACCGCGGCGATCTGGGCCGCCACCGAATCCGGGCTCATCGCCCGCGCCGGGTCGTAGTCCGAGTCGTACTGGTCCCGCAGGCCCCGCTGCATGTCCGTGTCGAAATGCGACGGGTAGAGGCTCGTCACCCGCAGCCCGTTCCCGCGCTCCTCCGCGCGCAGCGCGTCCGCGATCGCCTTGAGCGCGTGCTTGCTCGCCGCGTACGACGCCAGCTTCGGCGCCGCGTTCAGGCCCGCGCCCGAGTTCAGGAACACCACGTGCCCCCGCGCCGCCCGCAGCGCCGGCAGCAGCAGCCGCGTCAGCTCCGCCACCGCCACCACGTTCACCGCGAGCGTCCGCTGCCACCATTCGAGCGTCTCGTCCGCCACCGCGTTGACATTGAGGACACCGGCATTGTGGACCAGGCCGTCGAGCCGGTCGATGCCGGCGGCGGCGACGGCGTCCGCCAGGCTCCCCGGCTCCGCGAGGTCCGCCACCAGGGCCTTCGCGTGCGGCACCCCCGCGAGCGCGGCCTCGCTGCGGGCGTGCGCGATCACGGTGTCGCCGCGCGCGCTCAACCGCTCGGCCAGCGTCCGGCCGAGGCCGCGCCCCGCGCCGGTGACCAGGATCGTTTTTGACATGTCGTCACATTAGCCCCTCCCGTGAAGCCCTTCGCGTCAACGCCGACCGGCGTGCGGGCGGTAACGTATGCACCATGATGGCCAGGACGAGCGGCAAGGGCGGGACCGCCCGCCGGTCCGGTGCGCCTGCGGCGCGCCGCAAGCCCGCCGCCTCGACCGGCGGCGCCAAGAAGGCCGCCGCCAAGAAGACGACGGCGAAGCGCGCGGTCAAGAAGACCACCGCGGGCGCCGCCAAGCGCACCGCGAAGAAGGCCGTCAAGAAGCGCACCCGCGCCGACGCGATCCCCGGCCCCCTCGAAGCCCTCGGGATGGGCCTCCGCGGCCTGTGGGTCGGCACCGCGCGCACGACCGGCTGGATGGCCCGCTCCGTCGGCAAGGAGGCCGCCACGGCCCGCGAGATCGACCCCGCGCACCGCCGCGACGGCCTCGGGCTGCTGCTCGTCGCCACCGCGATCGTCCTCGCGTGCGCCGTCTGGTTCGACGTCGCCGGGCCCGTGGGCGAGCGCTTCGCGTTCATCCTCGACTGGCTCCTCGGTCTCGCCACCCGCGCGCTCCCGGTCCTCCTGGTGCTGTGGGGCATCCGCGTCATGCGCCTCGAACCCCCCGAAGGCGCGCACGGCCGCTCGCTGGTCGGCTGGACCGCCATCTGGGCCGCCAGCCTCGGCCTCCTCCACCTCATCTCCGGCCTCCCCGCCGACATGGGCGAGCGCATGGTCGCGGGCGGCCAGCTCGGGTGGCTCGTCGGCGGCGGGCTCGCGCTCGCGGTCTCGGCGTACGTCGCGTTCCCGCTGCTGGTGCTGCTCCTGCTGTTCGGGGTCCTCGTCGTGACCGCGACGCCGCTGAACCAGGTGCCGACGAAGCTCATGCACCTGTGGGGCCTCGCCACCGGCAAGGTGGAGACCTATGAGGACGGCGAGGAGGAGGACGGGGCCGAGCCGCGCCTCACCCGCGCCGAGAGCCGGGAGGCCAAGCGCCTCAAGGAGGAGGAGGCCCGCCGGGTCCACCGCCCCACCACGGTCCTGCCGCGGCTCGCGCCCGAGGAGGTCCCCGAGCTCAACCAGGAGGAGCCCCCGCCGCCGCGCCGTTCGGCCCCGATCGCGGAGCCCGAGCCGGTGCGCGAGCCCCCGAAGCACACGCCCGCACCGAAGAAGATCGAGCAGCCGACCCTTTCGGACGGCGCGATGGACGGCGACTACCGCCTCCCGCCGCTCGACATGCTCCCGACCGGGCCGGTCGCGAAGAAGCGCTCGAAGGCCAACGAGGTCGTCATCGCGGCCCTCCAGGAGGTGTTCGCGCAGTTCAACGTGGACGCCGCCGTCACCGGCTTCACGCGCGGCCCCACCGTCACGCGGTACGAAGTGGAGCTCGGCCCCGCGGTGAAGGTGGAGCGGATCATCCAGCTCTCGAAGAACATCGCGTACGCCGTCAAGAGCGCCGAGATCCGGATCATCAACCCGATTCCCGGCAAGAGCGCGGTCGGCGTGGAGATCCCGAACACCGACCGCGACGACGTGGCGCTCGGCGACGTGCTGCGCTCGCCGACCGCGCAGGCCGACGCGCACCCGATGATCGTGGGCCTGGGCAAGGACGTCGAGGGCGGGTACGTCCTCACGAACCTGACGAAGACCCCGCACATGCTCATCGCGGGCGCCACGGGCTCGGGCAAGTCCTCGTGCATCAACACGCTGCTGACGTCGATCCTGGTGCGGTCCACGCCCGAGCAGGTGCGCCTGCTGCTCATCGACCCCAAGCGCGTCGAGCTCTCCAACTACGAGGGCATCCCGCACCTGGTCCACCCGATCGTGACGAACCCGAAGAAGGCGTCCGACGCCCTCCAGTGGGTCGTCAAGGAGATGGACATGCGGTACGAGGACCTCGCCTCGGCGGGCGTGCGGCACGTGGACGACTTCAACCGGAAGGTCCGGTCGGGGGAGATCAAGGAGCACCCGGCGTCGGGCCGCGAGTTCCGGCCGCACCCGTACCTGCTGGTCATCGTGGACGAGCTGGCGGACCTGATGATGGTCGCCGCGCGGGACGTGGAGGACTCGGTCGTGCGCATCACGCAGCTCGCGCGCGCCGCCGGCATCCACCTGGTGCTCGCGACGCAGCGGCCGTCGGTGGACGTCGTCACGGGCCTCATCAAGGCCAACGTGCCCTCGCGGCTCGCGTTCTCGACGTCCTCGCTCGCGGACTCGCGGGTCATCCTCGACCAGCCCGGCGCCGAGAAGCTCGTGGGCCGCGGCGACGGCCTGTTCCTGCCGATGGGCGCGTCCAAGCCCGAGCGCATCCAAGGCGCGTGGGTCTCCGACGCGGAGATCGAGGCGGTCGTGGAGCACGCGAAGGCGCAGATGGACGCCCAGTACATCGAGGAGGTCACCGCGACGCCCGGTTCGACCCGCGAGATCGACCCGGACATCGGCGACGACCTCGAAGTGCTCATCCAGGCGATCGAGCAGGTCGTCACCACCCAGTTCGGGTCCACGTCGATGCTCCAGCGCAAGCTCCGCGTGGGCTTCGCGAAGGCCGGGCGGCTCATGGACCTCATGGAGACCCGCGGCGTGGTCGGTCCCTCGGAGGGGACGAAGGCCCGCGACGTCCTCGTCAAGCCCGACGAGCTCGACTCGGTCATCGCCTCCATCCAGGGCGAGTGACCGGAAGCAGACCTGTCCGCTACTCGAAGCTGGCGGTCAGCTCGTGGGTCTTGTCGCCGGTGATCGGCATCGAGATGCCCTCCTCGGGCCACTCGACCGGGCCCTCGGGGTGGAACGTCAGCGTGAACACGAGGCTGTCGGCCGGGACGGCGTACTCCAGGAAGTACGTGCGCCAGATCCCGTCGCCCCACTCCTCGTCGGTGTAGTCCACCGAGGCCGCAGTCAGGGCCCCGTTCGCGTCCGCGACCGCAAGGGCCTCCTGCGGGTCGATGTCCCATTCCAGGCCCGAACCGGACTGGAGCCACCCGAACTGGAGGGCCAGGACCGCGCCGTCGTTCTCGGCGACCCAGCCCTCGCCGGGCTGGTACACCTCACGCGTGAGGGTGAACTCCGTGGAGTAGACCCAGTCGTCGAACCAGTACTCGTACGACCCGGTCGAGGTGTACCCGTCGACGGAGTTCTCCACGACGTCGGTGGTCACCGAGTCCGTGGACGCGTTGTACAGGGCCTGGACGAGCCCGTCGCGGGTGCGCGCCCGCAGGTCCATGGTCTGGGTCCGCTCGGAGTCGGTCATCTCCAGGGTCACCGGGGCGTCCTTCTCGACCACCGCGAGGTACGCGGCGCCGGGGACGGGCGAGGTGCCCGCGAACTCCCACTCCTCGGAGCCGATGACCAGCTTCCCCGTCAGCTCCGTGAGGTCGTCCACCGCGTACGGCGCCTCCACGCCGGGCTCGGGCGCGAACTGCACGAGCGTGAACTCGTACCCGGGCGGCGGGGGCATCGTGATCGGGTGCGCCTCGCCCACGAGGTACTCCAGCTGGAAGCCCTCGGGGACGGCGTCGAACGAGGCCACGCACTCGACGCGGAGCGCGAAGTGCGCGCCGCGCAGCAGCCCCTCGTCGCCCTCGAAGCGCGTCTCGCCCTCACTCGGGCAGATCGAGACGGGCACGTCGTCGCTGGTGAGGCTGTAGCCCGCGCGGGTGTTCAGCGTGCCCGTGGGCACCGCGCCGCACGCGGCGGCGGTGAGCGCGGACGCCGCCGCGAGCACCGCGAACGCGGCCCTGCGGGCGGTGCTGCTTGCGGGGATCCTGTCGGCTGGGGCGATGCCTTTGGGGGACATGGAACCAGCCTAAAGTATGCGTGCGACGTCCGGTGAACCGATGTTGCCCCAGCGCAGGAGGGCCGCGAATGGCCGGATTCGTCCGCGGCGCAATCGGTGCATACCGTCCGTGACCGGCCCCGGACGGCCCGGGACGTGGGGTCGGCCACTCTACGCCGCGGGCCACGGTGACGCTGCCCGCCGCCCCGGGCGTTCACCGGCCGCCCCTGGGTACGCTTTCTTGGTGTCATCAGCTCATTCGACCGCCGACCAGACCGCCGGGGACCAGTCCGGAAGCGCCGCCAAGAGCGTCGCGCTCCTGACGCTCGGCTGCGCCCGCAACGAGACCGACTCCGAGGAGCTGGCCGCGCGCCTGTCCGCAGGGGGCTGGCGCATCAGCGACGACGGCGAGAACGCCGACGTGGTCATGGTCAACACCTGCGGGTTCATCGAGCAGGCCAAGACGGAGTCCATCGACGTCCTGCTGGAGGCCGCGAACACCGGCGCCAAGGTCGTCGCGACCGGGTGCATGGCCGAGCGCTACGGGCGCGAGCTCGCCGAGAGCCTCCCGGAGGCCGACGCCGTCCTCGGCTTCGACCACTACCCGGACATGGCCGCGCGCCTCGACGACATCCTCTCGGGCCGCAAGATCGAGTCGCACCAGCCCGGCGACCGCCGCAAGCTGCTGCCGCTCGCCCCGGCCGCCCGCCAGGCCGCCGCCGCGGTCGTCCCCGGCCACTCGCGCGCCGCGCAGGCCGACGGCGCCGCGCTCGACGCGGGCGCCCCGCAGCACCTCGCGGTCGTGCGCAAGCGCCTCACCGACGGCCCCGTCGCCAACCTGAAGCTCGCCTCCGGGTGCGACCGGCGCTGCACGTTCTGCGCGATCCCGACGTTCCGCGGCTCGTTCGTGTCCCGCACGCCCGAGGAGATCCTCGCCGAGGCCGCGTGGCTCGCCTCCGAAGGCGTCAAGGAGCTCAACCTCGTCTCGGAGAACACCACCTCCTACGGCAAGGACCTCCCCGACACGCAGGCCCTGGAGCACCTCCTCGAAGGCATGGCCGCGATCGACGGCATCGAGTGGATCCGCCTGTCGTACCTCCAGCCCGCGGAGCTGCGCCCGAGCCTCATCGAGGCGATGCACCGGACCGAGAAGGTCGTCCCGTACTTCGACCTGTCGTTCCAGCACTCCTCGGCGAAGGTCCTGCGCCGCATGCGCCGCTTCGGCTCCACCGAGAACTTCCTCGCGCTGCTCGACCAGATCCGCGAGGTCTCCCCGCTCGCGGGCGCCCGCACCAACGTGATCGTCGGCTTCCCTGGCGAGACCGAGGAGGACGTGGAGGAGCTCATGGGCTTCCTCGAAGCGGCCCGCCTCGACTCCACGGGCGTGTTCGCGTACTCCGACGAGGACGGCACCGAGGCCGTGGCCCTCGACGGCCACGTCCCCGAGGACGAGGTCCAGGACCGCCACACCCGCGTCGCGATGCTCGTCGACGAGCTGGTGAGCCAGCGCGCCGCCGACCGCGTGGGGGAGACGATGACCGTGCTCGTCGAGTCCGTGGAGGACGACGGCGTGGACGGCCGCGGCGCCCACCAGGCGCCGGAGGTCGACGGCACGGTGGCCCTGGTCGGCGAGGTCGAGGGCCTGGAGCCCGGGGACTTCGTGACCGCGAAGGTCGTGGACTCGCACGGCGTGGACCTGGTGGCGGAGCTCGTCGAGGAGGCGTGGTGACCGCCGACCCCCCGGTGTCGCCGTGGAACATCGCGAACGTGGTGACCGTGGCCCGGATCTTCCTGGTCCCGGTGTTCGCGGTGTTCGTGGTCCTGTCGGGGATGGAGCACACGGGGTGGCGGGTCGCGGCCTGCCTGCTGTTCGTGTTCATCTCGGCGACGGACTTCGTGGACGGGTGGCTGGCGCGCTCACGCGGGCTGGTGACCGATTTCGGCAAGCTGGCGGACCCGATCGCGGACAAGGCGCTGATCGGGACGGCGCTGGTGCTGCTGAGCTACTACGACGCGCTGCCGTGGTGGGTGACGGTGGTGATCCTGGCGCGGGAGCTGGGGATCACGCTGTGGCGCATGGCGATCCGCAACCGGACGGTGGTGGCGGCGGACCGCGGCGGGAAGCTGAAGACGGTCCTGCAGATCACGGCGGTGTCGTGGATGCTGTTCCCGTGGCCGTCGCCGCTGGACGCGGTGGGGCTGTGGCTGATGTACGCGGCGCTGATCCTCACGGTCCTGACGGGAATGGATTACCTCTGGAAAGCATTCAAATCTAGGGAGAGCGAGCCGAACCGGTCGAGCTAGGCTTGCAGGACCCGTTTAGGCTCATATGAGCGACCGCGGCGTGGAGGAGAACCCTATGGTGTTGTTGAGGGAACTGCTGGGAGAGACCCTGCGTCGTCGCCGCCGCGCCCAGAAGCGGACGCTGCGGGACGTGTCGAAGCAGGCGAATGTGAGCTTGGGCTACCTCTCGGAGATCGAACGCGGCCACAAGGAGCCGTCGAGCGAGCTGCTGGCGTCGGTGTGCGGGGCGCTCCAGGTGCGCCTGTCGGAGGTGCTCGCCGAGGTGTCCCGTGAGGTCGCGGCGCATGAGCGCGGCGACGAGGCCCCGCAGAACCCGCAGGCCAGGCAGGTGCCGGTGCTGCTGCCGTCCCGCGAGCAGGCCGCCGCGGAGGAGTCGCGGCGCCGCCGTCCGGCGGGCGCCATCTCGCAGGTCCGGTCCCGCCACCGCCGTGGCGAGGTGTCCGATTCGGTGGTCCGCGCGGCCGCCTGACTGCGTACCGGAACGTCGTACCCGATGATGTAGTTTTGCGATGTAGGCGTCACCCCTGTCCCGCACGGTTGGCGCCGATGTCCGACACTAGAGGCAAGTCGGCGTTGCAGTTGCAAAACTTATGGCTCGCAAGCTTCGCCACGTGAGCACCGGAAGGACCCCGATAATGGCCAATCCGTTCGTCAAGGGCTGGAAATACATGATGGCGCTCTTCGGTGCGAAGATCGACGAGTACGCCGACCCCAAGATCCAGATCCAGCAGGCGATCGAGGAGGCGCAGAAGCAGCACCAGGCACTGGTGGGGCAGGCCGCCTCGGTGATCGGGAACCAGCGGCAGCTGGAGATGAAGCTGAACCGCTCGATGTCCGAGGTGGAGCGGCTCCAGGCGCAGGCGCGCCAGGCGCTGGTGCTGGCGGACAAGGCCCGTGCGGACGGCGACGAGGGGAAGGCGCAGCAGTTCGAGTCGACCGCCGAGATCCTCGCGGGGCAGCTGGTCTCCACTGAACAGTCCCTTGAGGACATGAAGGTGATGCACGACCAGGCGCTCACCGCCGCCGACCAGGCGAAGAAGGCCGTCGAGAACAACCAGATGATCCTCCAGCAGAAGCTCCAGGAGCGCACGAAGCTCCTCGGCCAGCTGGAGCAGGCGAAGATGCAGGAGACGATCGCCTCGTCCCTGGAGCAGATGTCGCAGACCGCCGCTCCGGGCAACACGCCGAACTTCGACGAGATCCGCGACAAGATCGAGGGCCGGTACTCGAACGCGATGGGCCGCGCCGAGCTCGCCTCGAACTCGGTCGAGGGCCGCCTCCTCGAAGTGAACCGCGCCACCCGCGACATGGCGGGGGCCTCCCGCCTGGAGCAGATCCGCGCCTCCCTTGAGGGCGACCAGCTCTCGGGCGGCAAGGAGAAGGCGCAGATCGAGTCCAAGGAGTCGGTCACGAACGCCCGCCTCGCCGACATCCGCGCGTCCCTCGACGACGGCACCGCGGAAGCGGACAAGACCAACAGCTAAGGACTTCCGGTGGACGCCAAGGACCGCAAGCGCGCGTTCAAGCGCCTGCGGTCCCGGCTGGCCTCCGCCAAGTCCTGGACCACCACTGCCGGCGGCGCCGTCGCCGGCAGTGCCTTTTTCATCCCTTATGCGGGTCTCGGTGCGCCGGACGGGATCTGGGTGACCGTGGCCGGGTTCTCCACCGCGATGGCGGTGGTCCGGTGGTTCGACTACCGGCGCCTGGCGCGGGCGCTGCCCGAGTCGGAGCGCGCGTCCCTGGAGCTGCACGGCCCGGCGCGGCTCGCGAGCGAGGCGAAGGGCCTGTTCGGCGAGGCCGCCGAGGCGATCCGCCGGGGCCGCATCAGGGACCAGTTCAAGCGCAGCCGCGCCCTGCGGCCCTACGAGCGCCTGGAGCAGGCGTCGATCGCGGCCGAGAAGATGGCGAACCGCTTGCAGGGCAACGAGGAAGCGGTGGCGATCCTGGCCGGTGCGAGCCGGGCCGGGCAGGAGCTGTACCAGCTCGCGCTGAGCGTCAAGGACGTCGAGCAGGCGCTCGCGGTCTCGCCGTCGATGAAGCGCACGGGCCTCCAGGACGGCCTCGACCGGATGGTCGAGCGGCTCGAATCCGGGGTGACCGCTTACGAGGACATGGTGACCGCGGCGGGGGAGTGCCTGGCCGGGTCGATCGGCCTCCAGCACGAGCTGACCGCGCACCGCGCGGACGAGACCCTCGACCTCCTCACCGACGCGGCCGACCGGCTGCGCGCCGCCGGGGACGCGGCGAGCGAGATCCGCGGCCGGATCGGCGAGCAGCGCGCCTGAGTCCGCGAACGTGAAAAAGCCTAATTTGGTGTAATTTCCGGGTGAAAGCCCTTATTCTTCCCGCCTTCGTGCTCGCAGCGGCCGCCCTCGTGCCCGCCGCCCCCGCCCAGGCCGCCGACCCGGTCCCCGAGGGCCCGGTCCGCATGTACCTCAAGGACCACGAGGACCTCCCGCTCGCCCAGCAGGACGGCGCCATCCGCCTCACCGCGGAGGCCGACCTGTGGACCCTCCGCCCCGTCGAGGCCCTCCAGGACCTCGGCGAGTACCAGATCGTCCACGACGGCGACGGCAAGTGCCTGTCCACCGACACCTCCGGCGGCGGCGAGACCGCCCCGGTGTTCCTCGCCGAATGCTCCGGCGCCGACGCCTGGACCGTCATCTTCGACGACGTGCCGTCCAACTCCGACTTCCGGTTCATCACCACCGACGACTACTACCTGGGCCTCGCCCACGACGCCGACGCCGTCGAGGGCGCCGAGGTCGTGTCCGTCGCGCTCGGGGACGGCGCGAGCCCCAGCCGCCACTTCCAGGAGTGGCTGTTCGCCGCCGTCCCGCCCGAGACGCCCTCCCCGTCCCCTTCGGAGGAGGTCTCCTCCTCCGAGGCCCCGTCGACCACGCCGGCCGCCGCCCAGCCGCAGCTGCCGACCACCGGCGCCGGGCTCGGCGCCGCCATCGGCGCGGGCGCCGTCGCCCTCGCCGGGGGCGCCGCCCTCGTCCTGTGGTGGCAGCGCCGCCGGGCCCTGCGCGGCCAGTGGTGACCCATCGTCCACAACGACACAGTGATTCCCACGATGCGGGAAATGCTGGGCGGGCCTGCCCGCCGGTGGCATACTTCGTCTCGTGACTTTTCAGCTCATGATTAGCTGCGGGCGTTCCGCGGGGCAATAGATGCCATCGCCGAACGCCAGACCTCCTGCGCCCGCAGGGGGTCTTTTTCGTTCAGGGCAAACGAACGTTCAGGTCCAGCGCGCAGCACAGGACCCATCGGCATACAGGACTTGGAGCACCAAGTGACGCAAGCAGACTCCGCAACCAATACCGGCGCCGGGGACTTCCACGTCTTCGACACCACGCTCCGCGACGGCGCCCAGATGGAGGGCCTGCGCTACTCCGTCGCCGACAAGCTCGCGGTGGCCGAGCTCCTCGACGAGCTCGGCGTCGACTACATCGAGGGCGGCTGGCCCGGCGCGATCCCCTCGGACACCGAATTCTTCGCCCGCGCCGCGGACGAGCTGAACTTCAAGCACGCCAAGCTGGTCGCCTTCGGCATGACCCGCCGCGCCGCCTCCACCGCGGCCGAGGACCCCGGCTTCGGCGCCCTCCTCGACTCCCGCGCGCCCGTCCTGTGCCTCGTCGCCAAGTCCGACATGCGCCACGTCGAGCAGGCCCTGCGCACCACCCCCGAAGAGAACCTCGCGATGATCACCGACTCCGTCCGCACCGGACGCGAGCACGACCGCCAGGTCTTCATCGACTGCGAGCACTTCTTCGACGGCTACCGCCACGACCCGGTCTACGCGACCCTCGTCGTCAAGACCGCCCTCGACGCCGGCGCCGAAGCGGTCGTCCTCTGCGACACCAACGGCGGGTCCATCCCCTCCGACATCACCGCCGCGATCACCGACCTGCGCGCCCGCCTCCTCGGCGCCGGGCTCGCCCCCGAGCGCGTCCGCCTCGGCATGCACGCCCAGAACGACACCGGCTGCGCCGTCGCCAACACCGTCGCCGCCGTCGAAGCCGGGGCCATGCACGTGCAGGGCACCGCCAACGGCTACGGCGAGCGCCCCGGCAACGCGAACCTCTTCACCGTCATCGCGAACCTGGAGACCAAGCTCGGCCGCAAGGTCCTCCCCGACGGCGGCCTGGAGAAGCTCACCCGCGTCTCCCACGCCATCGCCGAGATCGCCAACATGATCCCCGACGAGCACGCCCCCTACACCGGGCACGCCGCGTTCGCCCACAAGGCGGGCATCCACGCGTCAGCGATCAAAGCCGACCCGGCCCTGTACAACCACATCGAGCCCGAGCGCGTCGGCAACGACATGCGCATCCTCGTCACCGAGATGGCCGGGCGCGCCTCCGTCGAGCTCAAGGGCCGCGAACTCGGCATCGACCTCGCCGGCGACAAGACCGCCCTCGACCGGATCACCAAGCGCGTCAAGGAACTCGAATCCAAGGGCTGGTCCTTCGAGGCCGCCGACGCGTCCTTCGAGCTGCTCGTGCGCGATGAAGTGGAGGGCGGCCTGCCCCGGCCCTTCGCCCTCGACACGTACCGCGTCATCGTCGACCACGACCCGAACGGCACCACCGTCGCCGAGGCCACCGTCCGCGTCCACGTCGACGGCGAGCGCGTCATCTCCACCGCGCAGGGCAACGGCCCGGTCAACGCCCTCGACGCCGCGCTGCGCTCCGCGCTGGCCGCCCGCCACCCGCGCCTGGCCGAGCTCACGCTCTCGGACTTCAAGGTCCGCATCCTCGCCGGCTCGAAGGGCACCGACGCCGTCACCCGCGTCCTCATCTCCATGAGCGACGGCGAGGCGGAGTGGACCACGGTCGGCGTCGCCCCCAACCTGATCGAGGCGTCCTGGAACGCCCTCGCGGACGGCCTCGCCTACGGGCTGAACCGCCGCTAGTCCGCCACGAGCGGCACGCAGACCGGGGGCGGTCCACGAGACGCGCCCCCTTGCCCGGCCCGCGCCGACCGTGCGGGAGGGCGAAGGAAAAGGGGCCCGATCCGCGGATCGGGCCCCTTTCACATGCCTTGCGTCAGTTGAAGACCGCGATCCGCTTCTGCTCCATGGCGCCGCCGCCGAAGGTCGTGAACGACCCGCCGACGGTCATGTTCGCGCCCGACGGGTGGACCGTCGCGTCCCACGCGCCGACGACGCCGTTCGCGCCCGGGTTCCACGGCAGCAGGTTCCCGTCCATGTCGACCGCGAGGAGCTTCCCGCGGTGCGCCTTGACGCCGTCCACGCACTGCCCCAAGGGGCCCGCGTGGTTGGTGTTGCACGCCTCGTCGAAGTGGCCGCCGCCGATGACGGTGTTGCCCCACACCGCGACGGTCTGCATCCCGCCGTCCACGGCCTGGTACCAGAGGGTCTCGCCGGTGGTCGTGAACGCCCGGATCTCGCCGCCGCGCCCGTCCAGCGCCGCGTACACGCGGTCCCCGGCGACGACGACCTCGCGGGTCAGGACGTACACCTTCGCGGAGAAGCCGGTGTCGACCGCGCCCGTGACCGGGTTGACCGCGCCGAGCTTCCCGTACTTCTTGTCGCCGCCGATCTCGGAGAACACGCCCGCGACGTAGATGCGGCCGTGCCCGGCCTGGACGTCGCGCACGCCGCCCTCGGAGATCGCGGGCTTGAAGGCGGTGACCGGAGCGCCGGTGGAGGCGTCGACGGCGGCGAGGCGCGGCTGCGCGAACGAGCCGACCTTGGAGAACGTGCCGCCGAGGTACACCGTGGACCCGACCGGTTCGATCGAGTAGACCGTGGCGCTCGGGTTGGGCCGCCACGCGGTGTCGAGCTTCCCGGTGGACAGGTTGAACCTGGCGGCGCGGGAGATGGAGACGCCGTCGATCTCGGTGAACTTCCCGGCGACGTACAGGTACCCGCCGCCGGTCTTCACCTCGTGGACGGTGCCGTTGAGGACCGGCGCGAACGACAGGAGCGCCCCGGTCCGCGAGTTCACCGCGGCCAGGTACGTGCGGTCCGCGTAGGACCCGTCGGTCTGCTTGGCCCGGGTGAACAGGCCGCCGGAGTAGACGGTGTCGCCGTTGTAGGCGACCTTGACGACCTGGTCGTTGAAGGAGGCGGTCGCCTGCGGCAGGTTCGAGTCGATCGCCCCGGCGGGCGCCTGTACGAACAGCAGGGCCGCGAACAGTGCTGAGATGGTGATCAGACGGCGCATTGCGGCAGTCTCGCACGCGTACGGCGCGCCGCGTCGGATTCGTGACGGCGCGTCAGGAGGGAGCACCCGAATGCGGTGACCCGCCGGATTGCCCCGCCGTACTACAGTTGAGGTGTGACTTCCTACAAGACCGATCGCGCCCGCGCGGCAGCACTCGCCGCGGACTCGGCCGTGTACGGACGCCGCCGCTTCGGCGCCGGGTTCTTCCTGGGCCTCGTGATCGTCGTGGTCCTCGCCTTCGCCCTGGGCTTCGTGCTCGTCGGCGGCCTGGGCGAGACCCTCCGGGTGCGCCTCGGCGCGACCTCGCTGTCGCTGCTGGTCGCGGCGCCGCTCACGTGCGTCCTGGGGTTCTTCGTCGGCATGTTCGGCCGCGTCCGCCGCATGGGCATGGGCATCGTCGTCGGCGCGCTCGTCGCCGCCGTCGTCATCGCGGGGCTGTTCCTGCTCCTGCGCTAGCGTGACCGGCGAGTCCGGCGCGCGGGAGCGCCGTGCCCGCGGACGCCGCGCGAACTAAGCTGGGCCCGCAAGGTTTCGGATCCAGTCTTAGAGAGGGGCCGACTGTGCGGATCGCGCGGATCGCTCACCCCACCGGCATGTCGTTCGCAGTCCTCGAAGGGGAGGGGCCCGGGGCCACCGCCGCGGAGATCGAGGGGCACCCGTTCGCGCAGATCAAGCTCACCGGCCAGCGCTGGTCGCTCGACGACGTGCGGCTGCTCGCCCCGATCCTCCCGTCGAAGGTCGTGTGCGTGGGCCGCAACTACGCCGAGCACGCCGCCGAGCTCGGCAACGAGGTCCCCAAAGAGCCGCTGATCTTCCTCAAGCCCTCGACCTCGGTCATCGGCCCCAGTGAGGTGATCCGCATCCCGGCCGTGTCCGACCAGGTCGAGCACGAGGCCGAGCTCGCGGTCGTCATCGGCCTGCACGGCGCCCGCGGCCTCGACCGCGAGGCCGCGAAGTCCGCGATCTACGGCTACACGTGCGCGAACGACGTCACCGCGCGCGACCTCCAGAAGCAGGACGTGCAGTTCACGCGCGCCAAGGGCTTCGACTCGTTCTGCCCGCTGGGCCCGTGGATCGAGACCGACGCCGAGGTGGCCGACGCGGAGGTCCGCTGCGAGGTCAACGGCGAGGTGCGCCAGCTCGGCTCCACGAAGGACATGATCTTCGACGTGCCCCAGCTCATCGCGTACGTCTCGCAGATCATGACCCTGCTGCCCGGGGACGTGGTGCTCACCGGGACGCCCGCGGGCGTCGGGCCGCTCCAGGCCGGCGAGACCGTCTCCGTTTCCGTCGCCGGCATCGGCACGCTGACCAACAAGGTGATCGCCAGTGAGTAATGTCCGCACCCGCTTCTGCCCCAGCCCGACCGGCACCCCGCACGTCGGCCTGGTGCGCACCTGCCTGTTCTCGTGGGGCTACGCCCGCGCCAAGGGCGGCTCGTTCGTGTTCCGCATCGAGGACACCGACGCCGCCCGCGACTCCGAGGAGTCGTACGAGCAGCTCCTCGAAGCGCTCTCGTGGCTCGGCATGACCTGGGACGAGGGCCCCGACATCGGCGGCCCCTACGCGCCGTACCGGCAGTCGCAGCGCCTCGACGTGTACGCCGACGTGATCAAGCGGCTCCTCGACGGCGGCTACGCCTACGAGGCGTTCTCCACCAACGAGGAGGTGGAGGCCAGGCACAAGGCGGCGGGCCGCGACCCGAAGCTCGGGTACGACAACTTCGACCGCGACCTCACCGAGGAGCAGAAGGCCGCCTTCCGCGCCGAGGGCCGCAAGCCCGTGTTCCGCATGCGGATGCCGAACGAGGACATCGTGTTCCAGGACGCGGTGCGCGGCGAGGTCCGCACCCCCGCGGGCACCGTCCCCGACTACGTGATCGCGCGCGGCGACGGCTCGCCGCTGTACACGCTCACCAACCCGGTCGACGACGCGCTCATGAAGGTCGACATGGTCACCCGCGGCGAGGACCTCATGCCCTCGACGCCCCGCCAGATCGTCATGTGGCGCGCGCTCATCGAGCTGGGCCTGGCCGACGCCGAACCGGAGTACGCGCACCTGCCGCTCATCGTCGACGAGCGCGGCAAGAAGATGTCCAAGCGCGACCCCCGCTCGAACCTGCTGCAGTACAAGGAGGCCGGGTACCTGCCCGAGGGCGTCCTCAACTACGTGGCGACGCTCGGCTGGTCCATCTCGGGCGACCGCGACACGTTCACCGTCGCGGAGTTCCTGTCGGCGTTCGACCTGCACGACGTCAAGTCCAACCCGGCGCGGTTCGACGAGAAGAAGTTCGACGCGATCTGCGCCGAGCACTTCCGCATGACCGACACCGCGGAGCTGACCCGCCTGCTGCTGCCGCGCCTGCGCGACGCCGGGCTCATCGGCGAGGCCCCGACCCCGGACCAGGCGCACGTCCTCGACGTGGCCGTGCCGCTCGTGCAGGAGCGCTGCTCGACGCTCGCGCAGGCCGTGGAGATGCTCCGCTTCCTGTTCTGCGGCACCGAGGTCGCCATCGACGAGGACTCCGCGAAGAAGACCTTCAAGGACGACGCCGCGCAGGTCCTCGACGCCTCCATCGCCGCGCTCGACGGCATCGAGTGGACCACCGCCGGCATCGAGGAGGCCCTCAAGGCCGCCCTCGTCGACGGCATGGGCCTCAAGCCCCGCAAGGCGTTCGGCCCGGTCCGCGTCGCGATCAGCGGCAAGACCGTCTCCCCGCCGCTGTACGAGTCCATGGAGCTCCTCGGCAAGGACGTGAGCCTGGCGCGCCTGCGCGCCGCCCGCGCCACCCTGTAATCCCAAGCGCCGCAACCGGCCCCGCTCGATCTTCGGGCGGGGCCGGTGCCGTATCGGGGACCTCCGCGTAGCGCACTACTGTGCAATGCATGGTACTGTTCCATGTGTGGACCGATCGCAACTGCTCAAAGGACTGCTCGACATCATCGTGCTGCGCGTCCTCGCCGACGAGGACGCCTACGGCTACGAGATCCTGCACCGCCTGCGCAAGGCCGGGTTCGAGGAGCTCGGGGACGCCACGGTGTACGGGACGCTCCGGCGGCTGTTCAAAGCCGGGCACCTGTCCACCTACGTGATGCCGAGCGACGCCGGGCCGCACCGGAAGTACTACGCGCTCACCGCGACCGGCCGCACCCACCTGCGCGGCATGCGCGAAGCGTGGGAGGACGTCAGCACCAAGATGCGCGCCCTCCTCGACCCCCCCGAGAAAGGCTGACGATGACCGACTCCCCCCGCGGCCCCGAGGCGGCGACCTACCTCGCGGAGGTCCGCCGCCACCTCGCCGACCTGCCGCCCGCCGCCCGCGAGGACCTGCTCGCCGACCTCGAAGCGCACCTGAACGAGGTCGCCGCCGACCTCGAACCGGGCGCCACCCTCGCCGGCCGCCTCGGCTCACCGCAGGACTACGCCGCCGAACTCCGGGAGACCGTCTTCGTCGAGGGCGACGCGCCGCGCGCCGCACCGCCCCGGAACCCGCTCGCGGCCGCGCGCGCGGCAGCGGTCCGGACCGCCGACAGGATCACCGGCTCGGCGGGCATGGGGACCTTCGCCGAGTTCCGCGAGAAGGTCCGGCCCGGCTGGTGGGTCCTGCGCGGCGCTACCGCAGGCGTCCTGCTCTGCTACCTCGTGCTCCGCGCCGACCCGGCGTTCGCGAGAGCCTCGGTCGGGCACTTCGCGGCGACCTTCTGGGCCGTGGCCGCCGTCGCGCTGCTCGGCACCTGGGCCTCCCTGCGGCTGGGCACCGCCTCGACCCGCTGGCGCCCCGGCTACCGGTACGCGCTGGCCGCCGGCGGCACGCTCGTCGTGCTGTGGGCGGTCTGGAGCGCCGTCGACGCGGTCGGCCTGCGGGCCTACCTCGTGCAGTACCCGGACGCGTACGCCTCGGGGGTCGACGAGAACCCGTACGGCGGCATCTCGGACGTCTACCCGTACGACGAGGACGGCGAGCTGCTGACCGACGTGTACCTGCTCGACGAGTGGGGGATGCCCATATACCTCGGCGACCCGTCCTACTGCGCCGGAGGCGACCCGCTGAACGACTCCCGCAGCGACCCGTACGGCCCCGACCCGGACCTCGGCTACCAGTACCCGCTCTGCGTCCCCGGTTCGTCGAACGAGTCCGCCGCCCCCTCCGAGTCCGCGAGCGAGGCGCCCACCGACGAGGCGGGCGGGAGTCCCACGACGCCGGAGGAGGGCCCGAGCGACCCGTCCGACGAGCCGACGACCACGCAGGACCCCACCACCGAGTAGTCCACAACCGCCACACCGGCCCCGTCCGCACCGCGGCGGGGCCGGTGCGTTGCCTCGTGTGACATTGCTCTCGGTGGACCTAAGTGGAAGAAAGTGAAGGCGGCCCGGCCGGTGTCAATGGCCCGTTCGGATGAGCGGGACGGCCGGGGTTCCCGGCCTTTCGGGCGGGCGTCGCGATACTCGCGCTATCGGGCGAGACGGGCACGGAAGCCCTTGCGGTACAGGCGTCGATGTGCCGTAATGTCGCCGTTACCGAGCGGTACGGGAACGGCTCCGGGGCCTCTTAGGGTTACCCCCGATGTTTACCCGCATGAAGACGACCCGAGCCAAGCACCGGTCCGACGAGCCCCGCCCGCGCGGCCTCCGGCACGTGGTGCGCACCCGGGTGTTCGTGTCCTCGGCCGCCGTACTGCTCGCAGTCGGCTCGGCGAGCAGCGCGAGCGCCGCGATCATCGCGACCGACGACCCCACGGCCGAAGAGCAGCTCGCCGAGCAGATCGTCGCCGACGCCGGGGACGCCGACCGCCAGTGGGACGACGTGGACACGATGACGAGCATCCTCCCCGAGAAGGCGGAGGCGGCTCCCGAGACCGCGCAGTCCGACCCCGTCGAGGTCCCTGCCGAGGAAGAGGAGCCCGCCGCCGAGGAGGAGTCCTCCAGTGAGTCCTCCGGCACCAGCGTCGACATCTCGGCCGAGTGCTCCGACTACTCCGGCAACCAGGCCATCGGCTGCACCATGACCCTCGACTACGGCTGGGACATGAACGAGTTCCAGTGCCTCGTGGACCTGTGGAACCGCGAGTCCGGCTGGGACGAGAACGCCTACAACTCGGGCTCCGGCGCCACCGGCATCCCGCAGGCGCTCCCCGGCAGCAAGATGGCCTCCGCGGGCGACGACTGGGAGACCAACCCGGCCACCCAGATCAAGTGGGGCCTCGGCTACATCGACGGCACCTACGGCAGCCCCTGCTCCGCCTGGTCGCACAGCGAGTCGGTCGGCTGGTACTAGCGCCCGCTTAGTCTCGATCCACTACGCGAACCCGGAGTTCGCTGACCCAGGGAGGTCCCGGCGCATCCGCGCCGGGGCCTCCCGTCGTCGCTAGGCCCCGGTCTCCATGGACGCCGCGCGCACCGAGCGCAGCAGCAGCCGCGGGTCGCCGAGCATCCGCTTCAGGCGGCGCTCCAGGCCGGCGATCGGCGTCAGGTTCTGGGGCGCGCGGGCGTCCTTGTGGGCCGCCGAGCCGAGCGGCGGGAGCGCCGCCGCGGTGGCGTCCGCGAGTGCGATCGCCGCCTCGTCGGTGAGGTCGTCGGAGGCTTCGAGGCGCGCCACGCCCGACCAGCCGCGGGAGCTCGTCCCGGGCAGCCGCAGGTACCAGGTGTAGCGGGGCCAGCCCGAGACCAGGTGGAACACGGGGGTGCGCTGGCCGGGGGCGAGCTTCTCGACCACGGCGTTCTGCTCGCCCTTGAGGTAGGACCGGGAGTGGCTCTTGATGTAGCCCACCGAGTTCGAGAGCTGGTCGCGCCCGCGCAGCGGCCCGTCGAGGACCGCCAGCTCGGCGTCCATCGCGACCATCGAGGCGACCTTGGCCTCCAGCGACGTCATCGCGTGCTGGGCCGCGGAGATCAGCTCGCCCGGGTCCGCGGACTCGACCTTGCGGTAGGGGTACCGCCCGAAGTCCGCGCCGGGGTCCACGGCCGCGAACAGGCCGCGCTCCACGTCCGCCTCGGCGACCGCGGACACGTGCCCGTCGAGGTCGCAGGCGACCGCCCCGGCGGCCCAGGAGACGCACAGGCCCGGCCAGCGCTCCCCGCCGTCCAGGAGCTCCACGCGGGCGTCGATGCGGCGCACGCCGTCGACCACGACGATGCGGCGCGGGCCCTTCGCGGGGGCGTCGATGGGGCGCCAGTCCTCGGGGTCGAGTTCGATCTCGGTGCGCACGGTCCCGCCGGTGCGCGAGGGCGACTCGGGGTTGTCGGCGAAGGACGGGTCCCACGCGTCGACGGTGATCTGCAAGGCGCACCTGCTTTCAGGTCGATTGCGGCCCAGCCTACTTCCCGCCGTCGAGACCCGCGGGCCGCATGGCGGGCCGGGGCGCGGGGCCCCGGCCCCGGGTCAGACCTCGATCTCGGTGACGGTGCCGGTCTCCAGGGAGTAGACGGCGCCGACGACGGTGAGCGCGCCGTCGGCGACGAGCTCGGCGAGGTTCGGGTGCTCTTTGAGCGCCTGCACGGTGAGGGCCACGTTCGCACTGATCATCGCGTCGACCGGGTCGCCCGATTCCGCTTTGGCGGCCTCGTAGGCGGGGGTGAGGGACGCGACGATCTCGGGCAGGTCGTACCCGTGGTCCTCGGCCTCCTCGCCGTTCTCGGCGGCGGCGAGGGCGTCGTGGGCGGCGGTGACGGCGCCGCACTTCTGGTGGCCGAGGACGACCAGGAGCGGGGCCTCCAGGGCCGCGGGCCCGTACGAGACGGACTCGGACACGAGCGGGTCGAAGGTGTTCGCGGCGGTGCGGGTGACCATGATGTCGCCGACGCCGGTGTCGAAGACCAGTTCGGGGGCGACGCGGGAGTCGACGCAGGTGAAGACCGCGGCGCGCGGGGCCTGGCCCTCGACGAGCGACTGCCTGGTCTCGGCGTCGGCGCCGGGGTGGGCGGACTCGCCGGCGGCCCAGCGCTGGTTCCCTTCGAGGAGGGCGTCCCAGATCTCCTCGGCCGTCTCCAGGCTCTTGAAGTCGGGCACTTCGGTCGCGGTGGTGGCGGTCTCGGAGGCGGCGGCGCCGCCGGAGTCGGTGGAGCAGGCGTCGAGGGCGAGCACGAGGGCGGAGGCGGCGCCGATGGACGCGGTGCCGGTGAGCAGCTTGCGGCGATTGCCGGAAACGTGGAGTGATTTCACGATTCAGGGATACTCCTGCCGCGCAAGCGAACGGGAGATGAACGAATCCGATGTGGCCCCCGGCACGCGGGGCCCGGCCGCTACCCGGCGGCGGGCTCCGCCTTGCTCCCCGCTCGCGTGTACAGGGCCGCGGCGAGGCGCAGCCCCAGGTAGCCGACCGCCCAGAACACCGTGATCCACCTGCTGACGAGCAGCGAGAGCGGAATCGAGACGGCGAACATCGCCATCGTCGTGAGCGTCCAGGCCCGGATTCCGGCGATCACCGGCCGCGGCGTGTCGGGCGCGAGCAGCCCGCGCTTGTCGACGTGGCGCACCACCATCAGCATCGCGAAACCCAGGAACGCCATGACCGCGGAGTAGACCGCGACCCCGGCGCCGCCGTCGGTCTCGGCGAGGGTCTTGCTCGCCCACGGCACCAGGATGTACGCGAGCAGCGCGACCAGGTTCAGGGTGATGAGCGCCTGGTCCGCGCGGACCACGTGCGAGAACAGCATGTGGTGGGCCACCCAGGTCGCCGCGATCACGGCGAACGAGACGCCGAACGCGAGGTACTCGTCCCCGTGCCCGCCGAGCGAGGCCAGGAGCACCTTCAGCGAGTCCCCTTCGGGGACGGGCAGTTCGAGTGCGAGGAGGGTCAGCATGATCGCGATGACCGCGTCGGAGAAGAAGATCATCCGCTCAAGGCCGTGCGGCTTCTCGGTCATCCGGTGCCCTCCGTCGCTGTCGAATTAGCGGACATGAGCCTACTGCACGTGCGCGCGGCCGCTCAGGTGAAGCTCTTCTCGACGTGGGACCCCTTGGCGTCCTTCGTGATCCGGAACCGCACGGGCACCCGCTCGGCCAGCTCCGGCACGTGCGTCACCAGGCCCACCGTGCGCCCGGCCGACAGCGTCAGGGCCTCCAGGGTCGTGGCGACCGCGTCGAGGGTCTCCGGGTCGAGCGTCCCGAACCCCTCGTCCAGGATGATCGACTCCAGGCACGCGCCGTGCCGCGCGAGGCTCGCGAGCTGGTCGCTCAGCGCGAGCGCCAGCGACAGCGAGGCCGCGAACGTCTCGCCGCCCGAGAGGCTCCGCGCCGGGCGCGCCATGTCCGCGTCGTGGTGGTCCACGACCCAGAAGTCCTGCTCCCGGTAGATCAGGTCGTACTGGCCCGCGGTGATCTGGTTGAGCATCACCGTCGCGCCCGCCACGAGCTCGTCGAGCGCCTCCGACAGGAGCCACTCCATGAACCGCCGCGCCTCCAGGTGGGACGCGAGGGCCTTCGCGACCTCGGCCTCGTGCGCGAAGCGGCGGGTCTCGGCCTCCAGGTCCACGCGCTGGGCGCGGGCGTCGCGCAGCCGCGCGGACGCGGCCTTCGCGGATTCGACGGCGGCGGCGTGCTTGCCGACGTAGTCGCCGCCGGTGCCGGTGCGCGGCACGTCGATGTCGAACTCGCCCAAGGAGAGCCGCAGCTCCCCGCGGAGGGTCGCGGCGCGGCCGTCGAGCCCGGTCAGCTCGGTCCGGGCCGCCTCGCGCTCGGTCCCGGCCCGCTCCAGCGAGGCCGCGGCCCAGCCGACGAGGGCCTCCCAGCTCGCGGCCAGCTCGTCCCCGGCGGCGGGCGGGGCCAGCGCGCCGACCTGGTCGCGGGCGTGCTGGAACTCCTTCCAGGCCCGCTGCTGGCGCTCGTCGGCGGCCTGCTTGCGCTTCTCGGCCTCGCGCAGGGCCCGCCGGGCGGCCTTGAGGGCCGCGCCGGTGCCCGCGAGCTGCTGCCGCGCCTCCTCGGAGGACGAGCGCTTCGCTTGCAGCGCAGGCGGTTCGTCGACGCCTTCGAGGCGTTTCTTCAGGCGCCCTTCGGCGAGGCGCAGCTCGGTGAGCCGCTCCTCGTAGTTCTCCAGCTTCGTCTGGAGCGCGACGACGGCGGCCTGCGCGTCGCGGTGCTCGATGGTGGCCGTGCGGGAGGCCTCCTCGGCCTGCTGCATGGACTCGGAGAGGTCGTGCTCGGGCACCGTTTCGACGGGCCGGTCGCACACGGGGCACTCGTCGCCGACGGCGAGCCCGGCCCGGAGGGTCCCGGCGAGTTCGGCCATCCGGACCTTGTGGAGGGACGCGTGCTGGATCTCGACCTCTTCCCCGGCGGCCTCCTCCAGCTCCTTCGCCTCGGCGTACTGGTCGCGCAGCTCCTCGGTGAGCTCCAGGCCGGTCTTCAGCTTCGACTGGGTCTCGGCGAGCTCGGCCCAGGCTTTGAGCTGGCGTTCGATGAGCGCGAGGTCGAGGCCGTCGAGTTCGCCGCGGAGCCGCTCGTCCTCGGTCTCGGTCGCCTCCACCTCGGCCGCCTTGGCGGCCACCGCGGTCGCGGCGTCGGCGACCTGCGCGGCGATGTCGGCGACGCCGTCGGGCCGCTTGATGTACGTGAGGGACGCGAGGTTCGCCTCCGCCTCGGCGAGGCGCCTGCGGGCCGTGTCCACGGCGGCGGCGAGCCCGTCGAGGGCGTTCGCCTTGTCGCGCACGGGCTCGGTGAGCTTCTCCAGCTGCTCGACGCGTTCGGCGGCGGCCGCGAGTTCGGCGTCGGCCACGGCCGGGACGCGGGCGAGCTGCGCCTCCAGGGTCTTCATCGCGGTCGTGGCGGCGTCGCGCTTGGCGCCCGCGAGCTGCTGGACCCGCCGGTACACGCTGTGCCCGAGGAGGTTCTCCAGGATCTTGCGGCGGTCGGCGGGAGAGGCGTGGAGGAACTCCGCGAACTCGCCCTGGGGGAGGAGCACGCACTTGGTGAACTGCTCGAACGGCAGGCCGATGACGCGCTCGGCGGCGTTCGAGACCTCGCTGGGGCTGCCCGCGAGCGCGCGGCCCAGGCCCTCCACGAGCGACTCGTCGTCGGCGGGGTCGACGCCTTCGGGGAGCTGCTCCAGTGCGGCCGTGGTGGTCTTGACCTTGCCGTTGCGGTCGCGGCGCAGGATGCGCGTGGCGACGTAGTGGGTCCCGGCGGCGGCGAACACGAGCCGCACCCGTCCCTCCACTGCGGACGGCGCGAGGGCGTTCTGGGTGGTGTTCACCCGCCACCGCGGCGTGCGCCCGTAGAGCGCGAAGCAGATCGCGTCGAGCACGGTGGACTTCCCGGCCCCGGTGGGCCCGGTGAGCGCGAAGAAGTCCACGTCGGTGAAGTCGAAGGTCTCCGAGCCCGTGTAGGACGCGAAGCCGTTGAGGTCCAGCCGGATCGGGCGCATCAGGCCTCCTCGGAGACGGTCTGGGTGTCCTCGTACAGCGACGAGAACAGCTTGGCGACCGCCGGGTCGTCGTGCCCGTTCTCGGTCAGGTACGTGCCGAACAGCTCGCCGGGGCTCCTCCCGGACCGCCGCTCGCGCGGCGTCTTCTGCTCCAGGCGCATGACCGGGTCGATGTGGATCTGGACGGCGGTCGGGAACAGGTCGGCGACCTCGGCGCGCAGCCCGGCCCGGGCGGGCTCGGTGACGAACACGCGCAGCCACGCCCGTTCGTCCGCCTCGGTCTTCGCGAGGGTCTCCAGGTTCCCGCGCACGGTCTGGAGCGGCACGGCCTCGGTGAGCGGCACGGTCCGCACCTTCGCGGGGACCCCGGCGCTGACCTCGACGATCGCGACGCCCGGCGTGTGGTCCTCCTCGCCGAAGTCCACGGCGATCGGGGCGCCGGAGTACCGGATCGGGCAGGGCCCGACGATCGACTGGGCCCGGTGCAGGTGCCCCAGGGCCACATACGAAGTGGTGGGAGGGAAGATCGCGGCGGGGACGGCGTAGTCGGCCACGGTGTGGACCTCGCGCTCGCCGCCGCCGACTTTGCCCCCGACCACCGTCAGGTGCCCGGTGAACAGGTTGACGGTGTCGGCGCCGAAGTCCTGCGTGAGCGCGGCGACGAGGCGCCGCAGGTGGTCGGCGTAGTTCGCCTCGGCCCCGGCCGCGCCCAGCTCGAACAGCTCGGCGGCGCGCACGGCGTGGCGCTGGGCGATGAACGGCAGGGCCGCGCACTTCCACCGCTCGCCGTCCTTCGTCTCCCCGGTGATGAGGTGGTCGGCGGCCTTGCCGAGGCTGCCGCGCAGGTGGATGCCAGCGGCGTGGGCCCATTCGCGCAGGGCGTCGAGGGCCTTGCCGTTGTCGTGGTTCCCGGCCACGACGACCACTTCGGCGCCGGTGCGGCGCAGCGCGGACAGGGCCGCGGTCAGGAGCTTCTGCGCCTCGCTGGAGGGCGAGGCGGTGTCGAACAGGTCCCCGGCGACGATCACGAGGTCCACGTCCTCGGCTTTGGCGACGTCGACGATCTGCTTGAAGACCGCGCGCTGCTCGTCGAGCCGCGGGCGGCCCTTCAACGTGACGCCGACGTGCCAGTCGGACGTGTGGAGAATCCGCATTGCTTGAACCCCTAGAACGGAATGTCGTCTTCGTCGTCTCCGGCGAGGTCGAAGGGGTCGACCTTGGCGGTAACCGACCGTGCGGTGGCGGCCGGGGCGGACCCGGCCTCGGCGGGGCGGGTGGCCCACGCGGGGAACGGGAAGTTCACCACGAGGGGGACGGGGAGCTCGGGCTGGGCCACGAACATGGTGCCGGGCTTGGCCATGAGCACGCGCATGCGCTGCGCCTGGGTGAGGAACCCGTACTCGGGGCGCGTGGCCTCGGCCGCGTCGAGGCGGCCGACGACGCGGATCGCCGAGTTCGACGCGATGCGCCGCTCCACTTCGGACGCGGTCTGCTGGGCGCCGATGAGGATGACCCCCAGCGAGCGGCCGCGCTCGGCGATGTCGAGCAGGATGTCCTTGATCGGGCTGGTGCCCTCGCGCGGCGCGTACTTGTTCAGCTCGTCCAGGACCACGAACTGGAGCGGCCGGGCCGTGCCCGCCTTCTCCTTGCGCTCGAACTCGCTGCGCAGCACCACGCCGACGACGAACCGCTGCGCCCGGTCGGGCAGGTTGTGCAGGTCGACCACTGTCACCTGCGCGTCCGACGAGAGCGCCGCGCCGCGGGGCGGCAGGTCGCCGCGGATGAGCCGGCCGATGTCGCGCCCGGAGGCGATGAGCCGCCGGATGAACGCGTTCACCGTGCCCAGGCCGATCGCCGACCCGGCCCACTCGGTGCGGGTGTCGTCGTCGGCGAGCCGCTCGCAGATGAGGTCCACGAGGTCCCGGTAGCTGGTGAGGAGCCGCCCGTCGACGCTGATCGCGCCGTTGTCCTTGGGGCGGGCCTCCTTGCGCAGCCGCGCGGCCACCTGGTGGACGACCATCGTGTACTGCTGGCGGTCGTCGTCGCCGTCGGCGAACACGAACGGCAGCAGGTTGAGCTGGCAGAACTCGGCGAGCGTCCAGTAGAACGCGTCGACGCCGGTGGACCGGCACGCCACGTCCGGGATGCCGTTGGAGTCCCCCTCGCGCGGCGGCGCGAGCACCTCCACGGACTTGAACGCGCCGGGCTCCATGCCCAGGCGCCGGTACGAGTCGCGCACCGTGTCGTCGATCTTCGTGTTGTCGTGGTCGAGGAGCAGCAGGTCCTCGCCCTTGACGTTGAAGATGAGCGCCTTCGTGTTCGCGGCCTCCGCGCCCAGGGCGCCGGAGTGCAGCAGCGAGTACAGCATCCACGTCGCGAACGAGGTCTTCGTGGCGACGCCGGAGATGCCCGAGATCGACACGTGCGCGCCGCGCGTGCCGTCGAGGAAGTCCGGGTTCAGGAACACCGGCTGGCCGTCGCGCGAGAACCCGAGGGGCACTTGGCGGGCCATGCCGTCGAAGTACAGGGCCCGGTCGCGGTCCTCACCGGAGGCCCGCTGCACCTCGGCGCCCGGCCGCGGCGGCACGAACACCTCCGGCTCGACGCGGGTCACCGTGACCTCGGCGGCCTCCTGCACCTGCGCGGGGAGCAGCCCCCCGGCGATGTCGAACACGTCCGAGTCGAACTGGGCGCCCTCGTGGCGGCTGCGCACCGACGTGACCACCCCGGAGATGCGGACCGTGCCGACCCCCGGGACCTGCCGCTCGGTGGTGAGCACGTCGTCCAGCTGCGCGTACGCCTCCGGCCCGACCCCGACCCAGAACGACAGGGGCGTCGCGTCCTCCGTGCCCAGCACGCGGCCCACCGATTCACTCATCTGACGATCCTCGCAGATAGCGCAGGATGAGATTGCCCCCGGCTTCGAGGACGTGTCGCAGCCGGAGCGGCACCGCTTCCGCGGCCGGATCGCCCTCCGCGATGCGGATCGGGCCCGCGCCGACGAGCAGCGGCGAGACCGTCAGGTCCAGTTCGTCGGCGAGCCCCGCGGCGATCAACGATCCGAACACGTGCGGCCCGCCCTCGCAGAGGACCTGCCGCAGTCCCCGCGCCCGCAGCGCCGCGACGGCCGCGGTGAAGTCCACTTCGCCGGTGCCGACGGCGATCACGTCGGCGACGTCCCTGAACGGCTCGACCGCCTCCTCCGGCAGGTCCGCCGGGACGATGAGGATCGGCCTCCGCGGCGCCTCCGTGAAGATCCCCGACTCCGGGTCCAGGCTCGCCGTGCGCGAGGCGATCGCCATCACCGGCACCTCCGGCAGGCCCTGCGCCCGCCGCCACGCCATCCGGTCCTCCGAGAGCACCAGCGGCCCGTACCCCTCGGCGCGCACCGTGCCCGACCCGGCCAGGAGCACGTCGCACCGCGCCCGCAGGACCTTGAAGACCCGCTTGTCCTCCGCCCCCGAGAGCGGGCCCGACAGGCCCTCCAGGGTTGCCGCGCCGTCGGCGCTGGACACGAAGTTCACCCGCAGCCAATCCGGCTCCGGCGGCGCATACGCCTCGTAGACCTGGTCATCGGTCAGTTCATCGAGTTTTCGGTACAGCACGTCTGCCACCGCTGAAACCTAGCCCACCCCTCCGACAGCGGAATCCCCGAACTCGGCCCGGCGCCCCCCGGAATCCGTAAACTCATTCGCGTTGTGTCATGACCCGATCGCGGAAAGCGACGAGTCGCCATCCGGCGCAACCGCATCCGAACGAAGGAGACGAAGATGTCCACTGCACGACGGATCAGGACCGGACTCGCCGCGACCGGGGCCGCCGTGGCCGCCGCCACCGCGCTCACCGCCGGATCGGCCGCCGCCGCCCCCGTCCCCGAGGCCGGGACCTGCGAGGCCGGGTACGTCTGCATGTGGGAGGACGCCGGGTACGGCGGCGACAAGTGGGTCAACTGGCAGCCCTCCGGCACCGGCCAGATCTTCGAGATCGGCGGCTGGAACGGCGACAACGAGATCAGCTCCGCCCTCAACCGCACCGGCTGGGCCGTGGTCGTCTACGCCGACGACGGCGCCCAGGGCGACTCGTACTGCATCCACGCGTACCAGCCGATCCAGAACTTCAAAGAGGTCGGCTTCAACGACGACGCCGAGAGCCTCATGACCCAGAGCTCCTGCTAGCGGGCCGCCTGGCGGCGGCCCCGCCGCCGTCAGGCCCCCAGCACCCCGTCCAGGTACGCGTTCGCGAAGCGCCGCTCCGGGTCCACCTCGTCGCGCACCCGCCGGAAGTCCTCGAAGTGCTTGTACCGCCGCGACAGCTGCTCCGCGCCCAGCGTGTGCATCTTCCCCCAGTGCGGGCGCCCCTCCGCCGCGTCGAACACCGCCTCGCAGTCCCGGAAGTACGGCACGTGGTCGTGCCGGTGGAACTGGTGCACCGCCACGTACGCCGTCCGCCGCCCCTGCGCCGTCGACAGCCAGATGTCGTCCGCCGCCGCGAACCGCACCTCCACCGGGAACGACACCGTGTGCCCCTCCCGCTCCACCAGCGCCTGCAGCTCCCGCAGCACCGACGGCAGCGCCTCCCGCGGCAGCGCGTACTCCATCTCCCGGAACCGCACCGTCCGCGGCGACGTGAAGATCCGGTGCGACCGGTCCGTGTACTCCCGGGCGCTCCACACCCGGCCCGCCACCCGGTTCAGCCCCGGCACCATCGACGGGAACCGCACCCCGACCCGGTTGCTCGCCGAGAACAGCGCGTTCTCCGTGAACGTCTCGTTCCACCAGTACGACAGGCGGCTCGGCGACCGCGACGGCTCCGACATCGCGTGCCGGTTGTTCCGCTTCGTCAGCGTCCGGTCCGTGTGCGGGAACCAGTAGAACTCGAAGTGGTCGTTCTCCGCGACCAGCTCGTCCAGGCCCTCCAGGACCGCCCCGAGCCGCTCGGGCCGCTCCACCGCGTGCAGCCGGAACGCCGGCACGCACTGGAGCGTCACCTCCGTGATCACCCCGACCGCGCCCAGGCCCAGCCGCGCGGCCGCGAACAGCTCCGGCCGCTCGAACTCCGTGCACTGCACGGCCTCACCGTTCGCGAGCACCAGCTTCAGGCCCTTGACCTGCCACGCGAACCCCCGGTACCGGTCCCCGGTGCCGTGCGTCCCCGTCGAGATCGCCCCCGAGATCGTCTGCGCGTCGATGTCGCCCATGTTCTCCAGGGCCAGGCCGTGCGCGTCGAGGACCGTGTTCAGGGCCCCCAGCGTCATCCCCGCCTCCACGGTGACCAGCCCCGACTTCGGGTCCACCGCCACGACCTCGTCCAGCCCGCCCATGTCCACCCGCACGCCCTCGGGCACCGCGATCGCACTGAACGAGTGCCCCGAGCCGACCGCCTTCACCCGCAGCCCGTCCTCCGCCGCGGCGCCGACCGCGGCCGCGAGCTCCTCGGACGTCGTCGGGCGCACCGTCCGCACCGGCTCGGCGCCCTCGGTTCGCGACCAGTTCTGCCAGTGTGCGTTCTCGGCGACGGGGGTCCCCATGGCGGCGGTCCTTCCAACGACTCTGTTGAATACGAGGTGTACTTCACGGTAGCTTTCATCTAACCCCAGTTGAGCGCCAGAAGGGAAGTCGGATGGGCTATCAGGGAGTGACGGGCTCGCCAGGGGCCGCCGTGCAAGGCGCCGCCGACCAGCGGTTCGGCGTCCTCGACCGGGCGACGCGGGGGTTGCAGCCGCCGTTCGCCGCGGTCGATCTGGACGCCTTCGACACGAACGCGGCCATCCTGCGCCGCAACGCCATCGGCAAACCGCTGCGCCTCGCCAGCAAGTCCCTGCGCTGCCGCCCCCTCATGCGGCGCGCCCTCGCCCAGCCCGGCTTCAAGGGCATCCTCGGGTTCACGCTCCCCGAGGCCCTCTGGCTCGCCGAGGAGTTCGACGACGTCGTCGTCGCCTACCCCACCGCCGACACCGACGCGCTCCGCGCGCTGGCCGCCGACGACCGCCTCGCGCGCCGCATCACCCTCATGGTCGACTCCGTCGAGCACCTCGACTTCCTCGCCCGCCACGTCGAACCGAACCCCTCGCGGCCCCTGCGGCTGTGCCTCGAACTCGACGTCTCGCTCGAACTCCTCGGCGGCCGCGTCCACATCGGCGCCTACCGGTCCCCGGTCCGCAACCCCGACCAGGCCCTCGACATGGCCCACGAGATCGACAAGCGGCCGGGCGTCCACCTCGTCGGCATCATGGGCTACGAGGGCCAGATCGCGGGCGTCCAGGACGCCTTCAGTGCCGCTGCGCTGCGCTCGCCCCTGGTGCGGCTCATGCAGGCCGTCTCCAAGGCCGAGCTCGCCGAGCGCCGCGCCGAGGCCGTCGCCGCCGTCCGCCGCGTCACCGACCTCGAATTCGTCAACGGCGGCGGCACCGGCTCGGTCATCTCCACCGCCGCCGACCCCTCGGTCACCGAGATCGCCGCCGGGTCCGGCCTCTACTCGCCCGCCCTGTTCGACGGCTACCGCTCGATCCGGCCGCTCCCGGCCGCGTTCTTCGCGCTCCCCGTCGTGCGCAGGCCCAAGCGCGGCATCGTGACCGCCCTCGGCGGCGGCTGGATCGCCTCCGGCGTCCCCGGCCCCGACCGCCTTCCCAAGCCCGCGTTCCCCGCCGGGCTCCGCTACTCCAAGACCGAGGGCGCCGGCGAAGTCCAGACGCCTCTGCGCGGCCGCGCCGCCGACGCGCTCGCCATCGGCGACCGCATCTGGATGCGCCATGCCAAGGCCGGGGAGCTCGCCGAGCGCGTCAACACGATCCACCTGATCCAGCGCGGCGAGGTCGTGGACGAGGTCCCGACCTACCGCGGGGAGGGCCGCGCGTTCGTGTGAGCCGCAACGAGAAAGGCCCGGCGGGAGTGATCCCGCCGGGCCTTCTCACGTCTTGCTAGTCGTCCTCGCCGCGGCCGTTGCCGTTGCCGCCGTTCCCGTCGGTCGGCGTGCACTGGCCCAGCCATTCCATGATCGGCGTGCACTCCTCGCCCCCGCCGCCCGGCGGCGTCGGGACGCCGCAGCGGGTGTCGGCCTGGCCCGCCGCGGTCGCGCAGTACGGGCTGTCCGAGTCGATCGTGCCGTCCGGGTTGACGATGCCGTCGACGATCGCGCTGCCCTGGTGGTCGGCCTCGGTCCAGGGGACCTGCTCGTACCCCTTGGCCTCGATGGCGTCGTCCATGAACTGCTTCCAGACCGGGTAGCTCAGGGTGCCGCCGAAGAGGTTGTCGGTGCCGCCGTCCTTGTTCAGCAGCGGCGCCGACTCGGCGGTCGCGTTGCCGACCCAGGCGGCGATGCTCAGCTGCTTGATCGCGCCGACGTACCAGGTGTGGGCGTTGGCGTTGTCGTACCCGTCCCAGTTGGCCTCCCACGTACCGGTCTTGCCGGTGTAGGGGTTGGCGACGGCGCCGCCGTCGCCCTCGATCTCGGAGCCGACCCACTGGAGGTTGCGGGCGATGCTCGCGTCGATCGCCGCGGTCTGCTCCAGCGGCCGGATCTCGGGGACCTCGTTGCCGTCGCGGTCGAGGACCTTCTCCACGAAGTGGGTCTCGTTGTAGACGCCGTCGTTCGCGATGGTCGCGTACACGGTCGCCATGTCCTTCACCGAGGTCGGGTACTGGCCGAACGAGATGTGGTAGTAGAACGGCGAGTTCGGCGAGTCCAGGTCGAGCGGGGTGCGCACGGGCGACCCGTCCTCGTTGATCTCGTCGAGCGGCGCGAGCGGGTCGACGTTCCCGTTCGAGTCGGTCGCGAAGGAGCCGTCCTCGTTCTCGCGGGTGCCGTGTCGCGAGTAGGTGATGGTGCCGTCGTCCTCGATGTAGAACTTGTAGGTGACCGCGACGCCGTCCTCGTTCTGGCTCAGGGTCCGCAGGCCCATCTGGATGGCGTTCTCCAGGATCGCGGTGGCCCCGTAGGTCTCGGCGATCTGGTACATGGGCGTGTTCCGCGAGTCGCGGACCGCGTCGGTCAGGGTCCGGTCGGTGTTCTCGGTGCGGCCCGCGTTCGAGATGGTGCCGTCGCCGATGCCCTCCATGGTGTCGAACTCGCGCGGCGAGTCCGAGGTCCACCACGAGTCGATCGAGGCGCCGTGCTCGATGGCGGTCGCGGCGGTGATCATCTTGAACGTCGACGACGGCGGGTGCGGGTTCTCGATCCCGGCCTTGTCGACGCCGAGGCCGTTCTCGCCGCCGTAGTAGCCGAGGACCCGGCCGGTGCCGGGTTCGACGGCGACGACGGCGTCGGCCATCGACTTGTTCTGGTCGGCCAGCGCGGCGTCGTCGTTCGAGTTCGTGAACTCCGAGAAACCGTCGTCGTTGAGGTACACCTCGGCCTCGTTGACGTCGGTGACGATCTCGCCCTCGGCGTTGAGCATGTTCTCGTCGTCGTCCTTGACGCGGCGGAGGTCGCCGCGGCTGGCGGTCGAGTACGCGGCCGCCTGGATCTCCGGGTCGATGGTGAGCTGGACGGTGTAGCCGCCGGTGCCCGCGTCCTTGCCGTAGAAGTCGTTCTGGGTGAGGCCGTAGCGGCTCTCCAGCTCGTCCCAGATGTAGCCGTCGTTCGGGTTGGTGATGAACCCGGTGGGGGTGTTGTGGCCCCAGGTGCCCGGGTTCTCCAGCGCCTCGCGGGTCTCGGGCATCCCGGCGTCCAGTTCGGCCTGGATCGCGGCGATCTGCTCCTCGCTGAGGTCGTCGGTCATGGTCAGCAGGGATTCCATGCCGTGCGTCCACCGGTCCGCGGGGGCGGTGCTGGTCTCGTCGGCCAGGCGCGGGTCGAAGGAGCCGTCGCCGGCCTTGACCTGCATGGTGAGCATCGTGGCCTGGCCCCAGGTGATCTCTTCGAGCGGGACGCCGAACCAGACCTCGGCGGCGGCGGCGATGCCGTAGCTGCCGCGGCCGTAGAAGTTCAGGTTCAGGTAGTGCAGCAGGATGTCCTCCTTGGAGTACTGCTGCTCCAGCTTCATCGCCATGACGGCCTCTTTGGCCTTGCGGCCGTAGGAGACGTCGTCGCGGATGTCCATGACCATGCCCGCGTACTGCTGGCTGATCGTGGACGCGCCCTGGGTGTCGCCGCCGGTGACGTTGTTGACGAGGGCGCGCATGGTGCCCTTGTAGTCGACGCCGTCGTGCTCGAAGAAGTCCTTGTCCTCCAGGGCCAGGAGCGACCAGACGACCTGCGGGGGCAGCTTGTCGTAGGAGTCGACGAGCTTGCGGGTGTACTCGCCGTACCCGGCGACGAGCGTGCCGTCCGCGTAGGTGATCGAGGTGGACTCGCCGAACTTGAGGTCTTTCGGGGCGGGCACGTTCTGGAAGAACCAGGAGCCGGCCACCGTCACCGCGCCGAGCATCATCAGGCAGACCATGATGAGGGCCGCGTAGACGCGGCGGCGGCGCACGGAGATCTTCTTCTTCCGCTTCTTGCCGCCGGGCGGGGGAGTGCCGGGGCCGGACTTCGGCCTGGCGGCGCCGACGACCGAGGCGCGGCCGACGCCGGCGCGTCCCGCCGCGGGGCCGGGGGGGACGCCGGGCCCGGGGACCCCTGCGGGCGGTCCGGGCGGCGGGCCCGCGGGCGGACCCATCGG
The DNA here is from genome assembly GCF_040644205.1 of Glycomyces sp. NPDC047010. Taxonomy (NCBI): domain Bacteria; kingdom Bacillati; phylum Actinomycetota; class Actinomycetes; order Glycomycetales; family Glycomycetaceae; genus Glycomyces; species Glycomyces sp. NPDC047010. The sequence continues at coordinate 174,166 of NZ_JBEYVY010000010.1, forward strand.
GGGCGGCGGTGCACCGTGTCCCGGCGGGAGCCCGGGTGGCGGGCTCGCCTGGAAGCCGGGTCGCGGCCCTGCCGGAGGCCCTGCGGGAGATCCGGGAGGTCCGGCCGAGGGGCCTTGGGCGGGGCGGTAAAAGTCGCTCATGCTCAACCATCCACGAGTTGTGAGGTGCCGGTCCTCGACGCGCGGTCCGAGTCGGCTTCGGCGAGCGCTGCCGAAGGGTGGTGGGTCCGGCCGGCACCCGCAGAACCTTGGATGCTAGCGGACCACGCCCGGTAGGCGAGGAGTGCTCGGATTCGCGGGTGAGGAACGCCGCTTATCGCCCACCTTAGACCGCTGGTGCGACTCTCCTTCCGTCCCACCGCGCCTGGTCCGGGCAGTCGCGCCGACATTCCGGACACCTCAACCGTTCACGGTCGTTCACCCTCGTGACTCATTTCACCCGCTACTTGGCCGCACCCCTCGCGGCCTGGCGTCCCGAGAACAGGCACCCGCCCAGGAACGTCCCCTCCAGCGACCGGTACCCGTGCATCCCGCCCCCGCCGAACCCGGCGGCCTCCCCGGCCGCGAACAGCCCCGGCAGCGGCGTCCCGTCGGCCTTCAGCACCCGCCCGTCCAGGTCGGTGTGCAGCCCGCCGAGGGTCTTCCTCGTCAGCAGGTTCAGCCGCACCCCGATCAGCGGCCCGGCCTTCGGGTCCAGCAGCCGGTGCGGCGAGGCGACCCGGATCAGCTTGTCGCCCCGGTAGTTCCTCGCGCCCCGCAACGCCGTGACCTGCAAGTCCTTCGTGAACTTGTTCCCCATCTCGGCGTCCCGCGCCTCCACGGCGGCCCGCACGGTCTCGTACTCCAGCAGGCCCTCCCCGGTGATCGCGTTCATCTTCGCCACCAGCTCCGGCAGCGTCTCCGCCACCGCGAAGTCCGCGCCGTGCTTCTTGAACGCCTCCACCGGCCCGGGTGCCCCCGGCAGGACCCGCTTGAGCAGCAGCTTCACGTCCTTCCCGGTGAGGTCGGGGTTCTGCTCCGAACCGGAGAGGGCGAACTCCTTCTCCAGGATCTTCTGCGTGAGCACGAACCACGTGTACTCGTGCCCGGTCGTCATGATGTGCTCCAGCGTCCCGAGGGTGTCGAACCCGGGGAAGTAAGGAGCGGGCAACCGCTTCCCGGTCGCGTCCAGCCACAGCGACGACGGCCCCGGGAGGATGCGGATACCGTGGTGCGGCCAGATCGGGTCCCAGTTCTCGATGCCCTCGGTGTAGTGCCACATGCGGTCCCGGTTGATCAGATCCGCCCCGGCGTCCTCGGCGATCCCGAGCATCCGCCCGTCCACGTGCGCGGGAACCCCGGAGATGAGCCGCGAGGGCGCTTTTCCAAGCCGCTCAGGCCAATTGGCCCGCACCAAGTCGAAGTTCCCGCCGATCCCGCCGGAGGCGACAAGCACGGCCCCCGCGGAAATGGAGAACTCCCCGAGCGCCTCGCGGCTCGTAGAGACGCCCCGAGCGGACTCGTCCGGCGACAGCAGCGTCCCGGAGACCCCAGTGACCCGCCCATCCGTCATGTCGAGCCGGTCGACGCGGTGCCGGAACCGCAGTTTCAGGCGCCCGTCCTTGGCGGCCTGCTCGACCTCCCGCACGAACGGCGCGATGATCCCGGGCCCCGTCCCCCAGGTGATGTGGAACCGCGGCACGGAGTTCCCGTGCCCCTGGGCGGTGTACCCGCCGCGCTCGGCCCATCCGACCACCGGGAAGAACCGCACGCCCAGCGAGTGCAGCCACGCCCGCTTCTCGCCGGATGCGAACTCCACGTACGCCTCGGCCCATTTCCGCGGCCACGCGTCCTCGTCCCGGTCGAACCCCGCCGTCCCGACCCAGTCCTGCCACGCCAGCTCGTGCGAGTCCTTGATCCCCATGAACCGCTGCTCCGGCGAGTCCACCAGGAACAACCCCCCGAACGACCAGAACGCCTGCCCCCCAAGCGACTGCCCGCCCTCCTGATCGACAACGGTCACACTCTTCCCAAGCCGCACCAACTCCGAGGCAGCCACCAACCCAGCCAACCCACCCCCGACGACAACAACATCGCTCTCCATCGCCCGACTGCCTTCCATCCTGTTACCGACGCGTAGCGCAGATATACCAGGCGGAATGATGACCGTCAATAAAACCGGTCCAGGAGGCGCGGCAGAGCCGTCGCAAATCAGCTGATCTTGGCCCGGTACTGGGAGAAGAGCTCGTGGCGCTGGTGGTCGTCCTGCCCGAGGAACGCCTTGAACTCCCCGAGCCGGTACCCGACCGACCCGTTCTTCCGGTCGTTCCGGTCCAGTTCGAAGTCATGGCCCAGGTGGACCAGCCGCTGCTCGACCTCGGCGTGGCTCAACCGGGTGCCCTCGCGCTCCAGTATCCCGGCGATCTTCTCGGCATCGAGGTAGCGGCTGACCTTCTTCTCGCTCTCCTTCTTGAGGATCTTGTAGACAGGGTCGAAGACCCGGCTCTCATGCTCGAAAAGCGTCTGCTTGTGCTCTTTGCGGAGCGCGCTGGCAATAGACTCGCCGACCGCCCTTGCGACCGGCGGGGGGAACGCATTGCCGATCTGCCGGTACTGGCTCGTCTTCTTGCCGGTGAACTCCCACTCGTACTCCTCGCCGTACCAGCCCTGAATGCGGGCGACCATTTCGGCAGTGAGTTTCGGACCGGTCACTTCCTCGCCCTTTGTCCGCGGCGAGGGCTTGAATCCGGGGCCGGGGGGCTCATTTGCGATCCCCCATGCATCGACGGCAAGATCAGCCCATGCCTTCTTCGCTCGCGAAGGCCCAAGGTCCGCGCCGCCGTGCTTCTTCGAGCCGCCGACGATTGTCGGCGCGATGCCGTTGGCCTTGCGCGACCACTCCTCAACGCCTTCCCAGCCGCCCGCCCCCATGAGGTCCTTGAGCAGTTCGCCGACTGTCGGAGCTGGGGCGACGTTCTTCTCCGGCCATTTGAAGTACTCGGCGTACTCCTCTTTCAGCGCTACCAGAACGAACCTGGGGCGGAGCTGCGAGACGCCGTAGTCGGAAGCGTGCAGCAGCTCCCAGCGCCCGATGTACCCCTGCTCGTAGAGGCGGTCAAGCACATGCTGGCGGTAGCCGGTGAAGCGGTTCGCGCTGAGCCCCTTCACATTCTCAAGCAGCAGCGCGCGCGGTTCCATGCGTCCGCAGAGCTCGACGGCCCACGCGAACAGATCGCGCTCGTCGTTCGCCCCGAGCTGCTTGCCTGCGATGCTGAACGGGGGGCACGGCACACCTCCGGCGAGGAGGTCGACTCCCTTGAAATCCATCGGATTCCAGACCTCCGGGTCCGCGACGTCCCCGACCGCGACCTTCCAGGCCGGCCGGTTCTCCTCCAGCGTCCGGGCCGCGTTCCTGTCCAGCTCTACGGCGAGCCTGTGATCGAATCCCGCCAGTTCCAGTCCGAGCGACTGCCCGCCCGCGCCGGCGCAGATCTCGACCACTTCGAGCTTGTCTCCCTGCTGTTCCGCGTCCATGCAAACCCCCTCTTGAGCCATGTAGTGGCACTCTGCGTCGAATGTCCGGACATGCTCACGAAGCGTAATCGGCACCTACGACAACTCGTCCGCTGCCGAATCGGCGGCGGTCTGCGGTGCCGCGGAGCTTTGCCTGCGAGAGATTACCTCCCGGCAGACCGTCGAAGCGCATTGCTCTGCCCCCTCGTGCTCCCAGAAACGGAGGACGAGCCAGCCTTCGGCCTTGAGCCGCTCGTCCGTCTCCTGGTCGCGCTCCTTGTTGCGGCCGATCTTGGTCCGCCAGTACTCGGGATTCGTCTTCGGAGGGACGAAGTGGTCCGGGCAGCCGTGCCAGTAGCAGCCGTCAACGAACACCGCGACCTTGGTCGGCCTGAAAACGAGGTCGGCAGTGCGCCGCATCTTCGGAAGCGGCTTCGCCGCGACCCGGTACCGCAGGCCCGCCGCATGCACCAGCTTCCGCAGCGCCAGTTCCGGAGAGGTGTCCCGGTTCCGGTTGCCGAGCATGCTCTTCCGGTTGCCCGCAGAAGAGGCCCAAGAGCCTTCAGGGGCCTTCCATTCCTCTGGCTCGGTGCTACTCAACTCTGACCCTCGGGAGACGGGGGGTTCCTGCGAACCGCGGACTGCGCTGGAGGCCGGTACGCTGCCAGGGTTCGGGCCTACCAAGGAAGGATACTCATGAGCGCTCCAGCCTGGTTCAAGGACTTGCTCTACTACAAGGCCAGCGGAAATCAAGCCACATGGAAGGCGATCGGGCTCAGCGTCGCTCCGAATATCGCGGACATCAGCAACGCGCCGAGTACCAGGATCTCCAACGCAGTCTTCGAATCCCTCAACGTTACGGCCGGCCTGAATGGGAGGAAGGAGGGAGGCACCGGGACCGGGATCGGGCTGCCTCTGGAGGAAGGGGTCAAGGGGCACCTGCGCAGCCGCCTTCTCGACCCGAAAGACGCCGATTGGACGTGGCGGGTCGGAGCCGAACCCATCGATCGGTTCGAGCAGTACAGCTATCTTGACGACATCCGCAAGCTGTATGCCGAACAACCGAATTTGCGGCTCCTGCTGGGAACCGACTACCAGATCCAACCGGACGTCACCGTCGGGAAACGGATCGGCGCTGCGATGCTGCTGCATGCCGTGGTCTCCTGCAAATGGACTATCCGGTCGGACAGAGTGCAGAACGTTCGACAGGAGTTCAAGCTGCTCGTCGGGGCCCGACGAGGCCGAACCCCTCACCTGGTCGCGGTTACTGCCGAGCCGCTTCCCAGCCGTCTTCTGTCTATCACCCAGGGGACGGGGGAGATCGACGCCGTGTACCACCTCGCCTTCCAGGAGATGAAGGAGGCGGTCCCCGCACACGGAACCAGCGAGCAGATTGCGGCTTGGAACGAAATGACCGAGCAGCGCCGACTCAAGGACTTCAACGATTTGGTCGGCGACCTGACCAGGGGCTAACACGGGTGGTGCCTCTGCTCTACTGGCGGCGATCTACCTGGTGGACAGGGTGTTCAGGAGTTCTTCAGTGGTGCCGGTTTCGGCTATCAAGGGGAAGATCTTTGTTGTTGCGTGGGTGTGGGATTCGGGGGTGAGGTCAGTGGTGGCGTCTGTGGGGATGGTGAGGTTGTAGGCGTGTTCGTGGGCTGAGCGGGCGGTGGATTCGACTCCGAGGCTGGTGGCTATGCCGGTGAGGACGAGGTGGGTGACGGCTCGGCGGCGTAGGTGAAGGTCGAGGGCGGTGCCGTAGAAGGAGCCCCAGTTGCGCTTGGGGATGACGATGTCGGTCGGGTACGTGACGAAGTCGTCGAGGAAGTCGTCCCAGCCTTGGGGGAGAGGCTGGGAGGCGCGGGGGCCGAGGTCGGTTCGGCCAGGGGTCGCGGAGGCGCCGTCGGGGTCGACCGTGAAGCGGGTCAGGAAAACCGGGAGGTCCCTAGAGCGGAAGGCTTCTGCGAGCTTGTTGGAGTTCGCGACTACTTCGGAGAGCGGGTTCGGGGCCGTTGGCCTTGATTCGGCTCCTTTTTGCAGGTCGATTACCAGCAGGGCTGTCTTCTTGTCGAGAACTGTTATCGGCATTTGCTCTGTCTCTCTTTAATCGGTCAGGCGTTCTAGGAGGGTCAGGGCCTCGGCGAGAGTTTGTTTCTCGGCGGGGGTGAGGCGGTCTTGGATCGCCTTCGTCAGCCATTCGTCGCCCTCTTGCTGGGCGCCTTGGAACATGGTCCGGCCGGCGGGGCTGAGGGAGATCAGTTGGCGGCGGCCGTCGGCGGGGTCGGGGCGGCGTTGGATGAGGCCGCGTTCTTGGAGGGCTGCGAGGGTGGGGACGACCGCTTGGGGGCGGACGCGCTCGGCGGCGGCGAGGGCGCTGGCGGAGGCGTCGCCTTCTTTGCCGAGGCGGCTGAGGAGGGACGCTTGGGACGGCGTCAGGCCCTGGTTGTCGGAGAGCTCCTTGAAGCGCCTGTAGAGGCGGCCGAACACCGCCCGCAGGTCGCGGGCGATGTTCGATGCCGAGTCGTCTGCCATGCGTTGATCGTAGTTCTTCAAGCTTGGTTTATCAAGCTTGCTTGAATAGTTGCCTATGGCGGCGGTCCCGGGAGTTCTATCGGCGGTGGCGGGAGTTCCCAGGCGGCGTGGCGGAGTTGGGTGACCAGGTGGTCGGCTGCTGCTTCGACGTCGTCCTTGCGGAACCGGTCGGGAAGGCGGTTGGAGGCGATGCGGGAGAGGATCAGCACGTTGAGGGCCGTCTCGCGCAGGAGCTGGGTCAGCGGGATGCGGTGGCGGGCCCCGGCGAGGGTGGTGATGGCGTCGGCGAGTTGATCGAGTTCGGGGTGGTCGGCCTTGGGTGTCTCCATCGGGTTGCTCCTCTGGTTGCGCAGTTGTGCTTGCTGCAACTCAGAGGTTATGGACGACTACCGACAGTTCCAGGATGAAAAGCAGGGAGCTGTGGGCGGGGTCTCCCCGGGAACTCGTCTCGGGTTCCCGGGGAGGTCTCGCTAAGCGCGGCAGAGGAGTTCTCCGTGGGGGATCATCAGCCACGATTCCTCGGAGGCGCCCCAGGCTTTCCAGGCGTCGGAGATCGCCTGGAGGTCTTCGGCGGTGGCGTGGCCGCCGTCGAGGGCCTGCTTGGCGAAGTCGGAGTGGAGGCTGCGGTCGGCCCAGAGGCCGCCCCACCAAGTGCGGTCCGGCTCGTCGGAGAACGTCCAAGTGGAGGAGGTCGCCTCGATCGCCGTCTCGGGGAACCTGGCCTTGAGCGCCCAGGACTTGAGGCGGCGGCCCGCATCGGGCTCGCCGCCGCCCGCTCGGGCGACCGTCTCGTAGAGGTCGAGCCAGTGGGTGAGCCCCGCGGACTCGGGGAACCAGGTGAAGGCCGCATAGTCGCTGTCGCGCACCGCGATCAGCCCGCCGGGCTTCGCGACGCGGCGCATCTCGCGCAGCGCCTGAACGGGATCGCTCACGTGCTGGAGCACCTGGTGCGCGTGGACGATGTCGAACGTGTCGTCAGCGAACCGAAGACTGTGGACGTCGGCCTGCTCGAACGTCGTGTTGGTGAGCCCGCGTTCGGCCGCGGCGGCTTCGGCCTTCGGCAGCACGTCTGCGATGTAGTCCGCCCCGGTCACGTGCCCGTCGTGGGCGATCTCGGCGAAGTCCGCGGTGATGGTCCCGGGCCCGCAGCCGATGTCGAGGATCGTGTGGTCGGTCTTGAGGTACGGCAGCAGGTACGCCGCCGAGTTCTCAGCGGTGCGCCAAGTGTGCGAGCGCAGGACCGACTCGTGGTGACCGTGGATGTACTTCGCAGTCTCATGTGCCATGGCGCAGAGACTACCTCCGCCGTATCAATTATTGGGAGAAGGATTCCACCATACGGTCACCACCCGCGGCGCTGGGCGAGCCAGTCGGCGGCTGCGAGGCCGCTCCAGCGTTGGTGGGGGCGTAGATAGGGGGAGACGTCGGGGATCGGGGGGTGGGCGGACTCGCCGAGGTAGTAACCGGTGATGGAGGCGAGGGCGGTGTCGAGTTGGTCGGGGGTGACGCCGGCGGCGGTGGGGTGGGCCCAGAAGAGGGCGTCGGCGTCGTGGCCGTCGCCGTGGGCGGCGACGAGGAAGCAGGCGGTGTCGAACCAGGGGGAGTGGACCTGGACCCAGTTCCAGTCGCAGATCCAGGCTTGGGACGCGCCCACGATCATGTTGTCCGGGCGCAGGTCGAAGTGCATCACGGCGTCGGACTCCATCGCCTTTTCAATGCCCGATTCCAATTCGGCCAGGTCGGTGAGTCGATGCCTCAGAGGGTCCGGGACGAAGAAACGCTCCTGGGTGCCCTCCGCTACTCCTGTGAACTGGCGGAGTTTGTCGTCGATCGGGTCGGCTCGGACGCCCAGGTTCAGCAGGGACTCCGGGGCGGGGGTCAGAGCCTCGGCCGCTTTCGCCCATGCCTCCAGCATCAGGTCGAGGTCCCCCGGGGACATGGGGAACGTCGGGGCCTTGCCGTCCACGCACTCGAAGCCGAGGACGGTCCAGTCGTCGAGGTCCGCGGCGAACTCCAGGCGGGGGGCCGGGACGTCGGCGGGGAGAGCGGCGTTCACGAGGGCTTCCCGGCGGGAGGCCGCGAGGGCCCAGGGGCGGTCGGGGCCCGCGGCCTTGATGAAGAGCTCGGCGCCTGAGTCGGAGCGGACGCGGGCGGCGAAGGCGCTGCCGAAGCCGCCGCCGGCCATGCGGATCTCGGCGGGCGGGCCGCCGAGCTCCTCGACCACGGTGGCGCGCACGGCCTCCGGGAGGGTCTCCCAGCCGGTGCGGACGGCGGTGCGGTCGTACGGGACGGTCTCTCCGAATCGGGACATGTGGAGAGTCTGACCCCTGTTCACCAGGCCCGCAATCGGTTTTGGGGCGTGAAGCGGCCCTCGCGGCCGTGGTGGGGGCGGCAGCGAGGGCCGGGTCTATTCTAGGCGCTCGCGAGCAATGAGGGAATGACCACGGGCAGTACATAGCAGCCGATGTCGCCGACCTCACTCCGGGTGAGGGCCCACTTGGCGGTGCGGGCGTCGCGGCACAGGACCACGAACGCCACCATGCAGCTGAGCGCGCGCTGCGCGTCGGTCATGAACTGGAGCCACGAGTCCGCCTGCGCCGGATCGGGTTCGAGGACGGCGTCGAAGAGGACCGCGATGACGCGCTCGCCGTCCTTGGAGTAGGCCGCCGCCACGCACACGCGCAGGCGGTTCGGCTGATCGGGGAGGGTGAGCGTCCTGCGGCTGACGGCGATGTCGTCGTAGTCGGGGAGGTCGGGGCCGTCGGTGAAGTTGTACAGGTCCGTGGCGAATTCGGGGCGGGTCTCCATCAGCATGGCGAGGAGTTCGTTGTACTCGATCGACATTCGAGTTCCTAACTTCCGCGTGGGGTCACAAAAGGTGGGTTGTAGGAACAACGAAGACACGACATTCCGGTTACGGGTAATCGGCGCGGTTTGGGGAGGAAACTTGCGGATGAGTCATGTTCCTCGCTGGTAACTTCTGAAACGCCAAGGGGCGCGGCGGGATCACTCCCGCCGCGCCCCCGTGAAGCGTTCTTACAGGCCGAGCTGGTGCTCGAAGTTGCCTTCTTCGATGCGCTTGGTGACCGCTTCGAGGTAGCGGGCCGCGTCGGCGCCGTCGATCAGGCGGTGGTCGTAGCTCAGGGTCAGGTGCATGACCGAGCGCACCGCGATCACTTCGCCCAGCTCGGGGTCGTTGATCACGCGGGGGCGCTTGACGATCGCGGCGGTGCCGAGGATCGCGGACTGCCCGACGGGGACGATCGGCGTGTCGAACAGCGCGCCGACCGAGCCGGTGTTGGTGATGGTGAACGTCGCGCCGAACAGGTCGTCGGGCGCGAGGCCGCCGTCGCGGGCCTTCTTGGCGATCTCGGCGATCCGCTTGGCCAGGCCCGGGATGTTCAGGTCGCCGGCGTTCTTGACGACCGGGACGATGAGGCCCTTGGGCGTGTCCACCGCGAAGCCGACGTGCTCGGCCTCGGGGTAGCTGATCGTCTTCTCCTCCATGTTCATGGTGGCGTTGACGACCGGGTACTGCTGGAGCGCCTCGATCGCGGCGATCGAGAAGAACGGCAGGAAGGAGAGCTTCACGCCGTGGCGGGCGAGGAACTCGTCCTTCTTGGCCGCGCGGAGCTTCGCCACCTTCGTGACGTCCACTTCGCGCACCGTGGTGAGCTGCGCAGTGGTCTGCATCGACTGGAGCAGCGCCTTGGCGGCGGCCTGGCGCAGGCGCGACATCTTCTCGGTGCGGCCGCGGAGCGGGCTGACCTCGGCGGGGGCCGGAGCGGCCTTCGCCGGGGCGGCGGCCGCGGGGGCCTCGACCTTCTTGGCGTCGATGAGCGCCTGGACGTCCTCCTTGCGGATGCGTCCGCCCACACCGGACCCGGAGACGGACGCGAGGTCCACCCCGTTGTCGGCGGCGAGTTTGCGCACCAGCGGCGTCACGTAGGAGCCGGAGGGCTTGGAAGCGGACGGCGCGGCGGCCGGGGCGGCGGCGGGAGCCGCGACCGGGGCCTCGGCGACCTCGGGGGCGGCCGGGGCCGGAGCGGTCGGCGTCGAGACGGCCTGGGCCGGAACGGGTTCCGGCTCGGACTTCACCACGGGAGTGGGCTCGGGAGCCGGAGCAGCGGCGGCGGCGTCGCCGGAGCCGATGATCGCCAGCACGGAGCCGACCTCGGTGGTCTCGTCCTCGGCGACGCGGATCTCCAGCAGCGTCCCGGCGGCCGGGGACGGGATCTCCGTGTCGACCTTGTCGGTCGAGATCTCCAGCAGCGGTTCGTCGACCTCGACGGTGTCGCCGACGGCCTTGAGCCAAGTGGTCACGGTGCCCTCGGTGACGGACTCGCCCAGCTCGGGGAGCTTCACCTCGGTGCCGGACGCGGCGGCGGCCGGGGCCGGAGCAGCGGCGGGCGCTGCGGCGGGGGCCGGAGCGGCCTCGGCCTTGGGGGCCTCGGGCTCGGGCAGCGGCTCCTGGGCGGGCGCGGGCGCCGGGGCGGCGGGGGCGGCCCCGCCGGCCTCGGACGGGTCGCCGATGATGGCGAGCTCGCCGCCGACCTCGACGTCGGTGTCCTCGGGGACCACGATCTTCAGCAGCACACCGGCAACCGGGGAAGGAACCTCGGTGTCGACCTTGTCGGTCGAGACCTCCAGGAGCGGCTCGTCGACCTCGACGGTGTCGCCTTCCTTCTTGAGCCACTGGGTGACAGTGCCCTCGGTGACCGACTCACCGAGAGCGGGCATCGTTACCGATGTCGGCATCGTTCGTTCAACTCCTGCGGTTGTGGATTAGTCGTGGGCGTGCAGCGGCTTGCCGGCCAGCAGCATCGCCGCTTCGCCGATCGCCTCGTTCTGAGTGGGGTGCATGTGGATCAGCTGGGCGACGTCGTTCGCGTAAGCCTCCCAGTTGTAGATCAGCTCCGCTTCGCCGATCTGCTCGGAGATGCGCGCGCCGACCATGTGGACGCCGACGATCGGGCCGTCCTCGACCGCGACGAGCTTCACGAAGCCCTGGGTCTTGAGGATGTTCGACTTGCCGTTGCCCGCGAGGTTGTAGTTGACCGACTTGATCTTGTCGGCGCCGTACTTCTCCTTGGCCTTGTCCTCGTTGAGGCCCATCGAGGCCACCTCGGGCTCGGTGAAGGTCACGCGCGGGATGCCGGTCTCGTCGATGACGGCCGGGTTCAGGCCCGCGATGTGCTCGGCGACGAAGATGCCCTGGAGGAAGCCGCGGTGCGCGAGCTGGATGCCGGGGACGATGTCGCCGACGGCGTAGACGCCGGGGACCGCGGTCTGGAGGTTGTCGTTGACCGGGACGAAGCCGCGGTCGAGGGCGATGCCCTGCTCCTCGTAGCCGAGGTTCGCGGTGACGGGGCCGCGGCCGACGGCCACGAGCACGAGGTCGCCTTCGACGACGGTGCCGCCCTGGATGGTCACCTGGACGCCCGAGGCGGTCTTCTCGACCTTCTCGAAGAACTTGCCGGTGTGGAACTTGATGCCGCGCTTGCGGAACGCGCGCTCCAGCTGCTTGGACGAGTCGGCGTCCTCGGCCGCGATGAGGCGGGGGAGGCCCTCGATGATCTCGACCTCGACGCCCAGGGACTTCCAGGCGGAGGCGAACTCGACGCCGATGACGCCGCCGCCGATGACGATGGCCTTGTTCGGCAGCTCGGTCAGCTCCAGCGCGTGCTCGGAGGCGATGATCTTCTCGCCGTCGATCTCAAGGCCGGGGAGGGTCTTGGAGTACGAGCCGGTCGCCAGGATGACGTGCTTGCCGGTGACGGTCTGCCCGCCGTCGACCTGCACCGCGTTCGGGCCGACGAGCTTGCCGGTGCCCTGGATGAAGTCGACCTTGTGGGCCTTGACCAGGCCCTGGAGGCCCTTGTACAGCTTGGAGACGACGTCGTCCTTGTACTTCTTCACTGCGGGCATGTCGACGCCCTTGAACTCCGCGAGGATGCCGAACTGCTCGGACTCGCGGGCGGTGTCGGCGACCTCGCCGGCGTGGAGCAGCGCCTTGGTGGGGATGCAGCCGCGGTGGAGGCAGGTCCCGCCGACCTTGTCCTTCTCGATGAGGGCCACCTTCAGGCCCAGCTCAGCGGAGCGGAACGCCGCCGCGTAGCCGCCGCTGCCGCCGCCCAGGATGACGACGTCGTATCCTGCGTTCGGGTCGCTCATTGCTCTCCCCACTTGCCACTTAACGGATGCTTAGGTTCGCTGCCCATCCTTCCACCGGCCGGTACTCGTGGTCGCCCAGACCCGGTGCTTGGAGTGTGCAACACCATTCAACCGCTTGCTGGGAGCTTCGGAAAGTCAAGTTCGTGTGCGGCTGGACACAGGCGTCATAGCGCGTGTGTACGCTTGAAAGTCGACATCGGCGGGTGCGTGAGGAGCGGTCGTGGGCTGGTTCGGACGGAAGAAGAAGCAGGGCGACGGGACGCTGGACCGCGCCTCCGACAACGGCGACCAGCGCCACCTGGTCGAGTTCATCAGCACGCGCACCGGCGTCGAGGCGTACGTCGAGCCGAAGACCACCGTCACGGAGACCACGGTCATGCTCATCGCGCACGACGGCGAGTGGACGCGGCGCCGCGTCGACGGCCCCGCGGGCGCGTTCGCCCTGGGCCGCAAGCACAACGTGCCGGTGTACGAGGTCGCGAAGGTCGGCTATCCGCAGCGCAAACGGGACTACGACGCCCGCAAGAAGCTGGAGCGGCAGCGCCGCCAGTAGACGCGAAGCGGCCGGCCCTCCCGGACCGGCCGCGTTCGTTAATTCTCGTGCACATTCCCGCCACGCGGCGGTGAACTAGGCGGCGTGCTCCTCCAGGAGCGCCACCAGCGTGCGCACCGGCACCCCGGTCGCGCCCTTCGCCGTGTACCCGTGCGCCGAGTCGGAGTCGGCGGGGCCCGCGATGTCGAGGTGCGCCCACGGGATCTCCTCGGGCACGAACTTCGACAGGAAGATCCCGCCCTGGATCATGTGCCCGTCGCGCTTGAGGCCCGCCGCGCACTGCGAGACGTCCGCGATCGAGGACTCCATGAGCTTGACGATGTCGTCGGGGAACGGCATGGGCCAGCCGTGCTCGCCGGTCTCCTCGCCGATGCGGCGGACCCGCTCGGTCTCGGAGTCGGTGCCCATCAGGCCCATGGTGCGGCGGCCGAGCGCGATGAGCTGCCCGCCGGTGAGCGTCGCGACGTCGTAGACCGCGTCGGGTTCATCCTCGACGGCCCGCGAGAGCGCGTCGGCGAGGACCAGGCGGCCCTCGGCGTCGGTGTTGAGGATCTCGACGGTCATGCCGTTGCGGATGGTGAGCACGTCGGAGGGGCGGTACGCCGAGCCGGAGACGAGGTTCTCCGCGAGCGCGACGGTGCACGTCACGTTCACGTCGAGGCCCAGCTTCGCGGCGGCGATCGTCGCGCCGACCACGGCCGCGGCCCCGGCCATGTCGTACTTCATCTCCCACATGCCCGCGGCGGGCTTGATCGAGTAGCCGCCGGAGTCGAACGTGATGCCCTTGCCGACGAGCGCGATGTGCTTGCGCGCGCCCTCGGGCCGGTACGACAGCCGCACCAGGCGCGGCTCCGCGGCGGACCCGCCGCCGACGGCGAGCACGCCGCCGTACCCGCCCGCCGAGAGCGCCTCGGCGTCGAGGATCTCGACCTCCAGGCCCGCCGCGGTGGCGGCCTGCTCGATCTCGATCGCGAACGTCGGCGGGCGCAGCAGGTTCGCGGGGGAGGACACCCAGTCCTTGACGAGGGCGACGCTCTCGCCGAGGACCCGCGCCCGCGCCACGGCCGCCTCGGACGCGCCGTAGACCGCGATCGACTCGGGGGCGGCGTCACCGCCGCCGTCGGTCTTGAAGCCCTCGTACTTGTACGCGCCGAGGGCCGCGCCGGTGGCCGTGGCCTCCGGGTCGCCCTCGAACGCGATCGCGACGGCGGCCTTCCCGAACGCGGCGCGCACCGCGGCGCCCGCGGCCCGGCGCAGCGTCTCGTCGTCGAGGTCGTCGGCGTCGCCCAGGCCCGCCGCGTACACGAGGTCCGCGTGGAGCCCCGCGGGCGCGGGCAGGCGGGTGAGCGACCCGGCCGCCCCGGTGTTCCCGAGTGCAGCGAGCTGCGCGGCGAGGCGCCCCTCGAACTCGGCGTCGACGCCGGCGAGGCTCTCGGGGAGCACGGGCGCGTCCTCGCCGGAGAAGACGCCCACGACGAGGACCTCGACGTCCGCGTTCGCGGCGTCGCCGGAGGCGCTCAGCAGATCAGTCACGATCGTTCCTTAGCTGTTTCGGGGACCAAATGCTCCGATCCTAGCCACTGGGACGCGCACGATAGGCTCTGTCCCATGTCCGAACCGTCGCTGCTCACCTCACCGCTGCACTCCCGCCACATCGAACACGGCGCCAAGTTCGCCGAGTTCGCCGGCTGGGACATGCCCCTCCAGTACCCGAGCGGGGTGCTCGCCGAGCACCAGGCGGTGCGCACCGGCGTCGGCGTCTTCGACGTCTCGCACCTGGGCAAGGTCTGGGTGACCGGCGAGGGCGCCGCGGCGTTCGTCAACCGCTGCCTCGCGAACGACCTCGACCGGGTCGGCCCCGGCGGCGCCCAGTACACGCTGTGCCTGGACGAGTCCGGCGGCGTCGTGGACGACCTCATCGCGTACCGCTTCGGCGACGACCAGGTCTTCCTGATCCCCAACGCCGCCAACACCACCGAGGTCGCCCGCCGCCTCGCCGCCGCGGCCCCCGAGGGCGTCGAGGTCCGCGACGTGCACCGGTCCTTCGCGGTGATCGCCGTGCAGGGCCCCGAGTCGCCGCGCATCCTCGAATACCTCGGCCTGCCCCACGAGCACGACTACATGAGCTTCCGCGAGCACCTCGTGGACCACGCCGACGTCATCGTCTGCCGCTCCGGCTACACCGGCGAGACCGGCTTCGAGCTGGTCGTCCCCAACGAGGCCGCGGGGGACCTGTGGGACGCGATGCTCGTCGCCGGCGCCGCCCCGTGCGGCCTCGGCGCCCGCGACACGCTGCGCCTGGAGATGGGCTACCCGCTCCACGGCCAGGACCTCTCGCTCGACATCACCCCCGTGCAGGCCCGCCTCGGCTGGGCGATCGGCTGGGACAAGCCCGAGTACTGGGGCAAGGCCGCGCTCGACGCCGAGAAGGCCGCCGGGCCGCGCCGCCGTCTGTGGGGCCTGGAGGCAACCGGCAAGGGCGTCCCGCGCGCCCACATGACCGTTCTTGACGGTGACACGGTGGTCGGCGAGACCACCTCCGGCACCCACGCGCCGACCCTGAAGAAGGGCGTCGCCCTCGCGCTCCTCGACGCCGCGTACAAGCCCGGCGCGGAGCTCGAACTCGACGTCCGCGGGCGGCGCCTCGCGGTGCGGGTCGTCAAGCCCCCCTTCACGAAAGCCACTCCCAAATAGACCGCGGTCAACCCTGACCTTGCCTGGCGCGACGTTCTCAGATAGCGTTTACCAGAACCTCGCAGACGAAGGAGTCACATGTCAGGCACCCCGCATCGCTATGCCATCGTCGGGACCGGATCGCGCGCCACGATGTACGTCAGGGCCATCATCGAGCGGGGTGACCGGACCGCGCTCGTCGCGCTGGCGGACACGAACCCGAAGCGGATCGCCCACCACGCCGCCGCGGTCGCCGAAGCGGGCCTGCCCGCCCCGGCCCTCTACGCCGCCGCGGACTTCGAGCGCCTCCTCGCCGAGACCGACCCCGACACCGTCATCGTCACCTCGGTCGACGCCACCCACCACGAGTACATCCTCGCCGCGCTCGCCGCGGGCAAGGACGTCATCTCCGAGAAGCCGCTGACCACCACCGCCGAGCACGCCGCGCAGATCCTCGAAGCGGAGCGCAACTCGGCCGGGACGGTCACCGTCACCTTCAACTACCGCTACAACCCGCTGCACGAGAAGGTCGCCGAGCTCCTGCGCGAGGGCGCGATCGGCGAGATCACCTCCGTGGGCTTCGACTGGCTCCTCGACACCCGCCACGGCGCCGACTACTTCCGCCGCTGGCACCGCGAGGAGGCCAACTCCGGGGGGCTCCTCGTCCACAAGTCCGGCCACCACTTCGACCTCGTCAACTGGTGGCTCGACGCCGCCCCGGTGCGCGCCTTCGCCAAGGGCAAGCTCGCGTTCTACGGCGAGAACGGGAAGGCCAACGGCCACGACCGCGGCTACGCGCGCGTCCACGGCGCCGAGGCCGCGAAGGACGACCCGTTCGCGCTCCACATGGAGGAGAACGCGACCCTCAAGGCCCTGTACCTCGACGCGGAGGGCGAGGACGGCTACGTCCGCGACCAGTCCGTGTTCGCGCCGGGCGTCACCATCTACGACGACATGATGTCCCTCGTGGACTACGACTCCGGCGTGACGCTCTCGTACCGGCTCACCGCGTACTCGCCCTGGGAGGGCTACCGGGTCCACTTCAACGGCACCCAGGGGCGGCTCGAACTCCTCGTCGTGGAGAACGACCACGTCAACCCGGCCCTCAAGGGCCCCAACGGCGCCAGCATCCACGGCACCCACGCCGCGGCCGAAGAGGGCTGGTACGAGCTCACCGTCCACCCGTTCTGGACCAAGCCCGAGAAGATCGACCTCGGCGAGTACAACCGCGCCGGGCACGGCGGCGGCGACACCCGCATGCTGGGCGTCCTCTTCGACGGCGACACCGACCCGCACAACCGCTCCGCGAACGCGCAGGACGGCCTCAACGCGCTGGCGGCGGGCCTGGCGTCCAACGAGTCCATCCGCACTGGGCAATCGGTTGCCGTTGCCGACCTCTTCAAGCTGGGGGAGTAGATGACGCTCCATCCCGACCGGCTCTTCCCCGCCGACGAGCGCACCCGCGCCATCGCGCGGGAGATCCACCGCAACACCGCGGACCTCCCCCTGGTCAGCCCCCACGGGCACGTCGACCCGCGGCTCATGTCGGAGAACCGGCCGTTCCCCGACCCGGCCCGCCTGTTCGTCGTCCCGGACCACTACCTGACCCGGATGCTGTACGCGCAGGGCGTGCGCCCCGACGAGCTCGGCGTCCCCTCCGCGGCCGGTGAGCCCTCCGAAGTAGACGGGCGCACGATCTGGCGGCGCTTCGCGAAGCACTACAGGCTGTTCCGCGGCACGCCCTCGAAACTGTGGCTCGACTACACGTTCGCCGAGGTCTTCGGGATCTACAAGGACCTCGGCCCCGACACCGCCGACGAGTTCTACGACCACCTCTCGGCGCGCCTCGCCGAGCCGGCGTTCCGCCCGCGGGCCCTGTTCGACAAGTTCAACATCGAAGTCCTCGCCACGACTGAGTCCCCGGTGGACTCGCTCGAACCGCACGCGGCCCTCGCCGCGCTCCCGGGCGCGGGCGGCCGCAAGTGGGGCGGCAGGGGCGGCAAGGTCGTCACCACGTTCCGGCCCGACAACATGATCGAACCGGGCTGGCCCGGCTGGAAGGAGCGCGTCGAGCAGCTCGGCGCGATCACCGGCGAGGACACCGCCACCTTCGACGGGTTCCTCACCGCGCTGCGCAGGCGCCGCCAGGACTTCATCGCCGCCGGTGCCACCTGCACCGACCACGGGAACCTCACGGCCGCAACCGAGGACGACCCGAAGGCCGCCGCGGGCATCTACGCCCGCGCGCTCGCCGGGGAGGCCACCGAGGACGAGGTCCTGCGCTTCCCCGCGCTCATGCTCGTGGAGTTCGCGCGCATGAGCGTCGACGACGGCCTGGTCATGCAGCTCCACCCCGGCGCCAACCGCAACCACAACCAGTGGCTGTACGAGGGCTGGGGCCGGGACGTCGGCGGCGACATCCCCGACGCCACCGAGTACACGCGGGCCCTCAAGCCCCTGCTCGACGCGTTCGGCAACCACCCGCGCTTCCGCATCGTCCTCTACACCCTGGACGAGACGGTCTTCAGCCGCGAGATCGCGCCCCTCGCGGGCGGCTACTCCGCGGTCTTCGCGGGCGCCCCCTGGTGGTTCCTCGACTCCCCGGAGGGCATGCGCCGCTTCAGGGAGGCGATCCACGAGACCGCGGGCTTCTACAACACCGCCGGGTTCGTCGACGACACCCGCGCGTTCTGCTCGATCCCGGCCCGCCACGACCTGGCCCGCCGCATCGACGCCTCCTACCTCGCGCGCCTCGTCGCCGAGCACCGCATGACCGACAGCGAGGCCGCCGAGACGGCGATCGACCTCGCCTACAACCTCCCCCGCAAGATCTACGGATTGGAACAGTAAGTGCCGACTCGAATCGAACGCCTCGAAGTCCACGACGTCCGGTTCCCGACCGCGACCGCAGGCGACGGCTCGGACTCGATCAACCGGGCCGACTACTCCGCCTGCTACGTGGAGCTGTTCACCGACGGCGGCCCCACCGGCACCGGCTTCACCTTCACCGGCGGCCGCGGCACCGAGATCTGCGTCCAGGCCGTCAAAGCCTATGCGCCCCTCGTGGTCGGCAAGACCGTCGAGGAGATCTTCGCGGACCCCGTCGAGTTCTCCCGCTCGATCGTCCAGGAGCCGCAGATCCGCTGGCTCGGCCCCGAGAAGGGCGCCACCCACATGGCCGTCGGCGCGATCGTCAACGCCGTGTGGGACCTGCGCGCCAAGCTCGAAGGCAAGCCCATGTGGCGCCTCCTCGCCGAGATGGACTCCGCCGAGCTCGCCGCGCAGGTCGACTACCGCCACATCGAGGACGAGCTCACCTACGACGAGGCCGTCGCGATCCTCGAAGAGGGTCGCATCGGCTACGAGGACCGCCTCAAAGTCCTGGAGAACGACGGCTTCCCGGCCTACACGACCTCCGTCGGGTGGCTCGGCTACTCCGACGACAAGGTCCGGGCCCTCACCGAGCAGGCCGTCGCCGACGGCTGGACCGCCGCGAAGATGAAGGTGGGCTCGCCCGACGTCGCCGACGACGTGCGCCGCGCCCGCATCATCCGCGACGTCCTCGGCCCCGACCGGCTCCTCATGATGGACGCCAACCAGATCTGGTCCGTGCCCGAGGCGATCGAGAACATGCGCCAGCTCGCCGCGTTCGACCCGTACTGGATCGAGGAGCCCACCCACCCCGACGACATCCTCGGCCACGCCAGGATCGCGAAGGCCGTCAACCCGATCCGCGTCGCCACCGGCGAGGTCGCCGCCAACCGCGTCATCTTCAAGCAGCTCCTCCAGGCCGAGGCCATCAAGGTCTGCCAGATCGACGCCTGCCGCGTCGGCGGCATCCCCGAGGTCCTCGCGACCCTCCTCATGGCCGCCAAGCGCGGCGTGGACGTATGCCCCCATTCGGGCGGAGTCGGACTCTGCGAATACGTGCAGCACCTCGGCATGTTCGAATACCTTCGGATCGGGAAGACCCTGGAGGGACGCATGATCGAGTACGTCGACCACCTGCACGAGCACTACACGGACCCCGTCACCGTCGTGGACGGCCGCTACCGGCTCCCCACGCAGCCCGGCTACTCGGTCACCCTCAAGGCCGAGTCCATCGCCGAGTTCTCCTACCCGGACGGCCCGGCGTGGAGCGCCTGAGCAACGAGGTCCTGAAGCGGCTCCCCGGGGACGTCACCGTCCCCGGGGACCGCCCCGACCGCTCCGGGATCCTCCACCTCGGCGCGGGCGCGTTCCACCGCGCCCACCAGGCCGTCTACACCGACGACACCGACTGGGGCATCACCGTCGCCGCCCCGCGCTCGCGCGACGTCATCGACGCCCTCGCCGCGCAGGACGGCCTCTACTCCGTCGCCACCCTCGGCCCCGACGGCGCCGACCTCCGCGTCATCGGCTCGATCGTGGACACCCTCCACGTCGCGAGCGAACGCGACCGCGCCGTCGCCCTCGTCGCCGACCCGGCCACGCACGTCGTGACGCTCACCGTCACCGAGAAGGCGTACCGCGACCCGCAGGGCGTCCCCGGGCTCCTCGCCGACGGGATCGCCCGCCGCGCCGCCGACGACGGCCCGCCGCTCACGATCCTGTGCTGCGACAACCTCCCCGACAACGGGAAGACCACCCGCGCCGCCGTCGAACCGCTGCTCGGCGACGCCGCCCGCGCCTGGGCCGAGACGCACGTGACGTTCCCCTCCAGCATGGTCGACCGCATCGTCCCCGCGTCCACGCACGCCACCTACGAGCGCGCCCTGGCCGACCTCGGCGTCACCGACCTCGCCGCCGTCGAGGCGGAGCCGTTCTCCCAGTGGGTCATCGAGGACGACTTCGCCGGGCCCCGCCCCGGCTGGGACGCCACCTACACCGGCGACGTCGCCGGGTGGGAGCGCCTGAAGCTGCGCACCCTCAACGGCGTCCACTCCACGCTCGCGTACCTCGGCGCGCTCGCCGGGACCGAGACCGTCGCCGAGGCCCTCGCGCTCCCGGGCGCGGAGGACTTCGCGCGCTGGCTCGTCTCCGAGCAGATCGCGCCGTCGTTCACGCCGCCGGACGGGCAGGACACCGTCGCGTACGGCGACAGCGTCCTGGAGCGGTTCGCGAACCCCGGCATCCGCCACCGCTGCATCCAGATCGCCATGGACGGCTCGCAGAAGCTCCCGCAGCGCCTGTTCGCCACCATCGGCGACCTCGCCGCCGCCGGGATCGACCTCGACCTGGTCGCGCTGCCGCTCGCCGCCTGGACCCGCTTCTGCGCCGGGAAGGCCGACGACGGGAGCGACCTGCCGCTGGACGACCCGCTGCGCGACGTGCTGCGCCAGAGCCTCGCCGCGGCCGGCCCGAACCCGGCCGCGAGAATCGACGCGATCCTCGGCATCCGCCAGATCGTCCCCGCACCCCTCGCCGACAACCACCAGCTGCGCCGGGCCGCCGCCAAATGGCTGCGCGAACTCGACCGGCACGGCGTCGCCACCACCCTGGAGCACCTGTGACAACGAGCATCCCGCGCGTCGCCCTCGTGGGCGCCAACGGCTTCGGCCTCCACCACCGCGAGCACAACCTCGCCCCCCGCGTCGCACGCGGCGAACTCGCGTTCGTCGGCATGTGCGACACCGCCGAGATCCAGGAGCGCCCCGGCGCCCCCATCGGCGACACGCCCGTGTTCGACGACTACCGGGCGATGCTCGACGCCACCGACCCCGACGTCGTCATCATCGCCACGCCGCCGCCCTCGCACCTGCCCATCGCGGGCGACGCGATGCGCCACGGCGCCGACATCTACCTGGAGAAGCCCCCGGTCACCAACCTCGACGAGTACCGCAGGCTCTACGACGTCATGACCGAGACCGGCCGCAACGTGCAGGTCGGCTTCCAGGCCCTCGGCTCCCACGCGTTCAACGCCGTCCGCGACGCCATCGAGGCCGGCCGCTTCGGCGAGATCGAGTCGATCGGCGTCGCCGGGTCCTGGCAGCGCCCCGACTCCTACTACCGCCGCTCCGCGTGGGCCGGGAAGCGCGAGCTCAACGGCACCCTCGTCGCCGACGGCGCCCTCGCCAACCCGTGGGCCCACGCCTCCCAGCAGGCCATCGCCCTCGCCGGCGACTGGCCGCTCCAAGGCCCCGTCGAGCTCGAACGCCTCCGCACCCGCGAGTCCGTCCAGGTGGACGACACCGCCGCCTGGCGCGCCGTCAACAAGAACGGCGTCCGCATCACCGTCGCCGTGACCCTCTGCGGCGACAGGAAGGTCGAAGGCGACATCTACATCAAGGGCACCGAGGGCGAAGCCTGGTACGGCTTCCGCGAGGACCTCCTGCGCCTCCCCGGCGAGACCGAGGCGAAGCAGTACGGCACCACGAACCTCCTCGACAACCTCCTGGCCCACCGCCGCCGCGGCGTCGGCCTCATCTCCGGCCTGCGCCGCGCCAAGCCGTTCACCGGCGTCCTGGAGCAGGTCCTCACCTCGCCCGTCCCGCGCCTGGTGGACGAGAAGCACCTCGAACGCGTCGGTGCCGTTGACAACCCTGACGACCCCGTCACGATCCTCAAGGGCGTGGACCAGGCCGTCGTGGACGCCGCCACCCAGGGGAAGCTCTACAGCGAACTCGGCCTCCCCTGGGCCTGAACCGAAGCGACGGCCCCCGGCACCAGCCGGGGGCCGTCCTCGTATCCGGCTACTTGGCGCCCGCGCCTCCCGTCACGATCGACTTCACGTTCGCAGGGGTGTCCAGCGTGAAGCTGTACGGCACGCCCGCGACGGAGCCGCTGGAGACCGGCGTCGGCGAGTTCACCAGGTGGTTGTTGCGGGAGACGATGCGGCCGCCCGCGGAGTCGCCCTGGCCGATCTCGGCCGGGGACGAGGTGTTCTCGATGTAGTTGCCCTCGAAGATCACCCCGGCGTTCATCGTGGTCGCGACGCCGTAGTCGTTGACGCTCGCGTAGTAGTTGCTGAACACGTGCACCGGCTCGCCGAAGCGCACCCGCGGGTTCCGCTGGTTCGTGTCGTTGAACCAGTTGTGGTGGTAGGACACGCGCAGGTGCCCGATGTCCTGGCCCCCGTTGTCGTCCGAGTGGCCCAGCAGCATCGTCTTGTCGGTGCCCTCGAACCGGTTCCACGACACCGTGATGTAGTCGGAGCCGCGCTTGATGTCGCACGAGCCGTCGTAGCCCGGGTAGAACGTGTTGTGGTCGACCCAGATGTTCGTGGAGCCCTCCTGGACGTTGATCCCGTCGTCCGAGTAGTCCCGGAACACCAGGTTCTGGATGATCACGTTGCGCACCGCGTTCATGTTCAGGCCGCCGCCGGTGATCGTCGCGCCGGAGTTCCCGATGATCGTCGTGTTCGACCCGACGTTCACCATGCCCGACAGGGCGATCGTGCCGCTGACGCGCACCACCTTCGCGGAGGAGCCGCTCACCGCCGAGGTGAACGCCGACGCCGAGGAGACCGTCACCGCCGAGGCGCTCCCGCCGCCGGTGGTCCCGCCGTTCTGCGTCGCCCAGCCCACCAGGCCCGTCGTCGGCGTCGAGCCGCCGGCCGGCACGAGCTGCCACTGCTGGTTGTACCCGTTGAGGTAGTCGTACTGGGAGATCCGCGACCCCGGGGTCGTCGACCACTCCCACACGTCGAGCGCCTTGCCCGAGAAGCGGTTCACGAACGTCGCGTACCCGCCCGACTCGGCCACCAGCCACTGCTGGTTGGTGCCGTTCAGGTCGTTCCACTGGGCGATGGTCGCGCCGTTCGCCGCGTTCCACTCCCACACGTCGAGCACCATGTTCGAGTGCCGCGCCTGGATGCGGTAGTAGCCGCCGCCGGAGTCGACGAAGCGGAACTGCTGGTTGGTGGTGCCAGTCTGCGTGTACTGGATGAGCTCCGCGCCGCCCGCGGTGCTCATGTTGAGCACGTCGAGGACCAGGCCCGAGTGCCGGGACTTGACGAAGTACCAGGTGCCGGGGGTGACCGCTTGTGCCGGGGAAGCGGCCCACAGGCCCGCGGACGCGGCGACGGGGACGGCCGCGGCGAGACCCGCGACCTTCCAGAAGCCGCGCCTGGTGTGGCCGTGCCGGTTGCTGTCCATGAGACAGGGGTCCTTTCTATGGAGGGGAGGTCCAACATATCGATGAACCTGAATGTTGACGGTAACCCGACGTGGACAACGTTTGCAAGTGGACGGTCCGAAATAGATAGAGGCGGGGCCGGTGGGGGAGCACCGGCCCCGCCTGGCACGGGACGTGAACTGTTGCGGGTGGGGCTAACTGGCCCCGGCGCTGGCGGTCACCACCGACTTCACCTGCGAGGGCGTGGTCAGCGAGTACCCGTACGGAACGCCGCCGACCGAGCCGCTCGACGCGGGCGTCGAGGTGTTCACCAGGTAGTTGTTCCGGGAGACGATCCGGCCCGGGTCCGAGGAGCCCTCGCCGATGTGGACGGCGTCGTCCGCGTTCTCCAGGTAGTTCCCCTCGAACAGGACGCCGGCGTTCTCGGTGGTGGCGACGCAGTACGAGCCGATGTTGGCGTAGTAGTTGTTGTAGACGTGGACGGTCTCGCCGAACCGCACCCGCGGGGTGCGCTGGTTTGTGCCGTTGAACCAGTTGTGGTGGTAGGTGACCCGCAGGTGGCCGATGTCCTGGCCCCCGTTGGAGTCGGAGTGGCCCAGCAGCATCGTCTTGTCGGTGCCGTTGAACCGGTTCCAGGACACCGTGATGAAGTCCGAGCCGCGCTTGATGTCGAGCGCGCCGTCGTAGCCGGTGCCGAAGGTGTTGTTGTCGAACCACAGGTTCGTGGACGAGTCCTGGACGTTGATCGCGTCGTCGGACCAGTTGTTGAACCGCATGTTGAACACGATGACGTTGCGGTCGGAGTCGAAGTTGAGGCCGCCGCCGGTGAACGTGGCGCCCGAGTTCCCGATGATCGTGGTGTTGGAGCCCACGTTCACCATGCCGGACAGGGCGATCGTGCCGCTGACGCGGACGATCTTGGCGCTGCTGGAGGCGACCGCGGAGGTGAACGCCGAGGCGGTGGTCACCGTGGTGGTGGGCCCGCCCGCGCCGCCGGTGGTGCCGCCGTTCTGCGTGGCCCAGCCGGTGAGGCCGGTCTGGGCGAACGCGGGTGCCGGGTCGAAGGCGGTGACCGAGAGCGCGGCGAGCGCCAGCGCCGCGACGAGCCCGAGGACCCGTCTGGCCGTGAGGGAGACGATCGTCGACATTGACGAACCTTCCTTTCGTTGGTGAGGGAGACGCAACATATCGATATGTGTCTATTTCTCACGGTAAAACAGAGCGGACAGCGTTTGCAAGCGGTCGGCCCCAGATCTCCCGGCTCGGCAACCGGTTGCTGTAGACGTGATTGTCGGGTCGTGCTACAAACTCCCCATGGCTCTTTTCGACCTCCCCTTGGAACAGCTCCGCGAGTACCGCCCCGACGTGCCCGAACCGGCCGACTTCGACGAGTTCTGGAAGACGACCCTCGGCGAGGCCGGCGGGTTCGGCCTCGACGTGCGGCTCGAACCGTACGACGCCGGGCTGGTCGCCCTGGACGTCCAGGACGTCACCTTCGCCGGGTGGGGCGGCCACCCGATCAAGGCGTGGCTGGTCAAGCCCAAGGGCTTCGAGGGCCCGCTCCCGTGCGTCGTGGAGTACATCGGCTACTCCGGCGGCCGCTCCTACCCGTGGGCGCACACCACGTACCCGGCGGCGGGCTGGGCGCACTTCGTCATGGATACCCGCGGCCAGGGCTACGGCAACTGGCAGCCCGGCGACACCGCCGACCCCTACGGCACCACCGGCCCCACCAACAAGGGCTGGATGACGCAGGGCCTCGAAGCGCCCGAGCACTACTACTACCGGCGGGTCTTCACCGACGCGTACCGCGCGGTGGACGTCGCGAAGGGCCTCGACGGGATCGACCCGGACCGGATCGTGGTCGCGGGCGGCAGCCAGGGCGGCGGCATCACCCAGGCCGTGGGCGGCCTGCGCTCCGACGTCGCGGGCGCGATCGTCGACGTGCCGTTCCTGACGCACTTCCAGCGCGCCGTGACGATCACCGACGGGTTCCCGTACCAGGAGATCGTCGAGTTCCTCTCGGGCCAGCGCCTGCGCGAGGACCGGGTCTTCGAGACCCTCAACTACTTCGACGGCCTGCACTTCGCGGCCCGCGGCACCGCGCCCGCGCTGTACTCGGTGGGCCTGATGGACGACATCTGCCCGCCGTCGACGGTCTTCGCGGCGTACAACCGCTGGCAGGGCGAGAAGCGGATCACCGTGTGGCCGTGGAACAAGCACGAGGGCGGCGGCGTCCACCAGCGCGGCGAGCACCTGAAGTTCCTCGCAGAACTCAGGTAGACGACGAGGAAGGGCGGGACCGGATGGTCCCGCCCTTTCGCTATGCCTCGCGGATCTTCAGCCGCTCCAGCGCCTCGTCGTGGAGGAGCCCGTTCGTGGCGAGCGCGGACCCGCCGTCGGGGCCGGGGCGCCCGCGCAGGTCGGTGAAGGTCCCGCCGGCCTCTTCGACGATGAGGGCGAGCGGGGCCAGGTCCCACAGGGCCACTTCGGGTTCGGCGGCGATGTCGACGGCGCCCTCGGCGAGGAGGCAGTACGAGTAGAAGTCGCCGAAGCCGCGCTCGCGCCACGCCTCGTGGAGGAGGCCGAGCATGGCGCCCTGGCGGTCGAGCTTGGCCCAGCCGGTGATCGAGGAGATGCTCACGGAGGCGTCGGCGAGCTTGCCGACCTTGGACACGCTGATGCGCTTCCCGGCGCGCTGGTCGCGTCCGGCGAAGGCCCCGGCGCCCTTCATGGCCCACCAGCGGCGGTTGAGCGCGGGGGCGGAGACGACGCCGACGACGGGCTCGCCGCGGTCGAACAGGGCGATGAGCGTGGCCCAGATCGGGACGCCGCGAACGTAGTTGCGGGTGGCGTCGATCGGGTCGATGACCCATTTGCGGCCGGAGGCGCCCGGGTTGTCGCCGTACTCCTCGCCGTAGATGCCGTCGCGGGGGCGGGCGCGTCCGAGCGTGGAGCGCAGCACCTCTTCGATGGTGGTGTCGGCGTCGGTGACCTCGGTCATGTCCGGTTTCGACGAGACGCGCAGGTCCGAGGAACGGAACCGGCTCGTGCCGATCTGGGCCGCGGAGTCCGCGAGCAGATGCGCGAGGCCGAGATCGTCGTTGTAGCTGGAAGAGGGCATGGGCTCATCCTACTGACCCGGCCCCCGGTCTCAGTTCTTCGAGTCCGCTTCGTGGAGCGAGGCGAGGACGCGGCGGAAGGAGGCGAGGCGTCCGGCGCGCGGGTCGTCGGGCCCGATCTCGGCGTCGAGGGCGCAGTCGCCGATCTCGGGGGTGTGGGTGCAGCCGCGGGGGCAGTCGCGGGCGACCTCGGCGAGTTCGGGGAACGCCTTGAGGATCGAGTCGGCGGTGACGTGGGCGAGGCCGAAGGAGCGGACGCCGGGGGTGTCGATGACCCAGCCGCCGCCGGGCAGCTCGAAGGAGACGGTGCTGGTGGAGGTGTGGGAGCCCTTGCCGATGGACCGGACCTCGCTGACGGCGCGCCCGGCGCCGGGGACGAGCCGGTTGACGAGGGTGGACTTGCCGACGCCGGAGTGCCCGAAGAACACGTTCTCCTTGTCGCGCAGGAGGTCGACGAGTTCGTCGAGGGGGCTGTCGGGCTCGGTGGCGACGATGGTGAGGTCGAGCTGCGAGTAGTAGGCCCGCACTTCCTCGACCATCGTCGGGGCGAGGTCGTTCTTGGTGAGGCACAGGATGGGCGCGACCCCGGCGTCGTAGGCGGCGACGAGGCACCGGTCCACGAACCCGTAGCGCAGCGGCGGGTCCACGGTGGAGGCGACGACGACGAGGCGGTCGACGTTGGCGACGACGACGCGCTCGGTGGCGTTCTCGTCGTCGGCGGAGCGCCGCAGCTCGCCGTGGCGCTCCTCGATCCGCACGATGCGCGCGAGGGTCCCGGGGTTCCCGGTGAGGTCGCCGACGAGGCCCGCGCGGTCGCCGACCACGATGGACTGCTTGCCGAGTTCGCGGGCCTTCATGGCGGTCACGGTGGTCTCGCCGACGCGGCAGGTGTAGCGGCCGCGGTCGACGGCGGTCACGAAGCCCTCCTGGGCGTTCGCGTGCTTGGGCCGGATCTTGGTGCGGGGGCGGGAGCGCCGGGAGGCGCGCACCTTGACGTCGTCCTCGTCCCACTCCTCTTCGTCGTCGTCGGGGTCGACGTCCCAGTCCGGGTTCGGCAACGGCTATTCCTTCCCGCGCACGGCCTGCTCCCAGACCTCCGCGAAGTCCGGCCAGGTTTTGGAGGTGCAGGCGACGTCGTCGAGGACGAGGCCGGGGACGACGAGTCCGGCGACGGCCCCGGCGTGGGCCATGCGGTGGTCGGCGTAGGTGCTCCAGGTGCCGCCGGGGCCGCGGCCGCCGGAGTTGACGCGGAAGCCGTCCTCGTACTCGTCGACGTCGGCGCCGATCTTGCGCAGCTCGGTGACGAGCGCCGAGACGCGGTCGGTCTCGTGGCCGCGGATGTGGGCGACGCCGCGGATCGCGAAGGGGCCCTGGCTGACGCCGAAGAGCGCGGCGAGCGCGGGGGTGAGCTCGGCGGCGTCGGCGAGGTCGAGTTCGCCGGGGATGGGCTCGCCGGAGCCGACGGCGGTCAGGCCCCCGCGGCTCCACTCGACGCGGGCGCCGAGCTGGGTGAGCAGGTCGCGGACGGCGTCCCCGGCCTGGGTGGTCTCGGTGGGCCAGCCCTCGACGGTGACGGTGCCGCCCGCGGTGGCGGCGGCGATGAGGAACGGGGCGGCGTTCTGGAGGTCGGGCTCGATGGTCCAGGTGCGGCCCTGGAGTTCGCCGGGGGCGACGCGCCAGCGGTTCGGCTCGGAGTCGTCGACGTCGGCCCCGGCCTGGCGGAGCATGTGGACGACCATGTCGAGGTAGGGGCGGCTGGGCACGGGCCGGTCGCCGGTGTGGCGCAGGTCGATGCCGTCGGTGAACCGCGGGGCGGCCATGAGCAGTGCGGACACGAGCTGCGAGGTCTTCGACGCGTCCACTTCGAGGGCGCCGCCGCGCACGGACCCGGTGGCTTCGACGGTGAACGGCAGGGCGAGGCGCCCGCCGTCCTCGATGCCGACGCCGAGGGCGCGGAGGGCCAGGATGACGCCGTCGTTGGGGCGCTTGCGGGCGTGCGGGTCGCCGTCGAAGGCCACGGGCCCGTCGGCGAGGGCCGCGACGGGCGGGAGGAACCGCATGACGGTCCCGGCGAGGCCGCAGTCCACGGACGTGCCGCCTTGGAACGCGCCGGGGTTGACGGTCCACGCGTCGTCGTCGGAGGTGTCCACGCCGACGCCGATCGCGCGGAGCCCTTCGACCATGAGGAGGGTGTCGCGGGCGATGAGGGGGCGCTCGATCGTGCTGGGTCCGGCGGCGAGCGCGGAGAGGATGAGGGCGCGGGCCGTCATCGACTTCGAGCCGGGCACGCGGACGACCGCGTCGAGCTCGGCCTCCGCGTACGGGGCCTCCCAGCGGCGCTTCTCGGGGGCGGCGGTTGCGTTCACGCCCGCCAGTCTAGTGGTCCGGTGTGCGGGAACCGGGTGGTCGCCGGACCGGGGTGGCGCCCCGGCGGATCCGCCGGAAATGGAGGAGCCGGATTGTCGGTGGCGGGGGTTACGGTACGGGGATGTGCGGAAGGTACGCGAACAGCAAGTCGAGCCCCAGCATGGCGGCGCTCTTCGACGCCGAGGACCTCATCGCGGGCGCGTGGACCCCGAGCTTCAACATCGCGCCCACGGTCCAGGCGCCGGTGGTCCGCCGCTCGAAGTCCCGCGAGGAGCGGGTGGTGGAGCTGGCCCGGTGGGGCCTGGTCCCGCCGTGGGCCTCGGACCCGGCGATCGGGGCGCGGATGTTCAACGCGCGCATCGAGACCGTGGCGACCTCGCGCGCGTACAAGCGGCCGTTCGCGACGCGGCGGGCGCTCGTTCCGGCCGACGGCTGGTACGAGTGGCGCAAGCTCCCCGGCGGCGGCAAGCAGCCCTACTTCTTCACCCGCCCCGGCGGCGTGGTCTTCGCCGGGCTCTGGGACACCTGGAAGGACGGCGACTTGACACTCCTCACCTTCACGGTGCTCACGTGCCCGGCCATGGGCGAGGCGATGGAGACGATCCACGACCGCATGCCCTACGTCCTCCCGCCCGAGCGGTTCACCGCCTGGCTGGGGGAGGAGGACGCCGACGAGGGGGAACTCCTCGCGGGTCCGCTCCCGTCCCTGCCGGGGGACCTGGAGATCCGGAAGGTCGGGCGCGGCGTCGGCCGCGCCTCGAACGACGGGCCGGAACTGATCCGCCCGGCCGACGGCGAGGAGGGGCCGTCCGTGCTTCCTGGATTGTGAAGTCAATCACACCACTGCATCGGTATCTGTACCACAACTCGTCGGTCTTTCGTGTACAAGCCGTCGCCGGCTGAAGGGAACGCTTCCCCGCGTCTCGGCGTAGACGCCCGGAAGGGCTGCGGCGGCAGTGAAAAAGGGAGGCAGCAATGCGGCGAATCCGCCCCGAGGAAGTAGCCCGCGCCCGGAAGGACCCCCGGCTGCTCGACGCCGCCGAATACCGCAACGAGTCCCTCGTGGGCTCGTACCGGATGAGCGGCGACGACTGGCTCCGCCGAGGCAACTGCGCCGAGGCCGAGCCCGACGTCATGTACCCCGAGCCCCGCGAGCCCATCGACGAGGCCCTGGCCATGTGCGCGTCCTGCCCGGTCCGCACGCCCTGCCTGGTGCGCGCCCTCGAAGCCCGCGACCGCCACGGCGTCTGGGGGGCCACCGCGCCCCGCGAGCGCCGCGCCATGATCGAGGTCTGGAAGGACATCAACCCCCTGGCCGTCGGCGCCTAGCGCCCCCGGCTCGAACGGCCGCGACCGCCCCGCCCCAGGGCGACCTCGCGGCCTTTCCGCTGTTCGGGGGAGGAAAGGAACCTCCCCGGACCGGCGGCGGTGTCTGGTCCGCCGGCCCGGGGCGGGTACTGGGAGTTCACGCCCCGGCTCGCGCCGCGGCGATCAAGGCCCTTCCGGGCCCACTGTCGTTAACGACCGCGCGCACCGAAAGTTACCGATTCAATCCACAAAGTAATCATTTCGGATGGTTCCTCGAAAGCACACCGGTTCGCCCCGTCCCGGCGTCCCAGCTCCCGCAGTGTGGCCGATCCGACTCCCGCATTCCGCTCCCGGCGGAATGAACCCGCACGCGCCGCTGTTGAGCCCGGTGAGTCTCCGACCTCGCTGTAAGGAGCGCATCGCATATGACCACCACCGTCCGCGGCCGCGAAGACGAGCGCCTGGCCGCTCTCCTGAGCGGACCCGAATGGTCGCCCGCCTACGGGTCCGATCCCGTCGTCGGCGTCACCGCCGCAGGTATTTCCGCCGTCCCCGCCCAGGGCCCTGCCGTAGGCTCGGCTTCTGAGGCCGACGAGAGGGAGACGGTGACCGAGGCAGGAAGCGAGACCGCCCAGGAGCGGCGCGCGCGGTTCGAGCGCGACGCCATGCCCCTGATCGACCAGCTCTACGGCGCCGCCCTGCGCATGACGCGCAACCCGGCCGACGCCGAGGACCTCGTCCAGGAGACCTTCCTCAAGGCGTACTCGAAGTTCCACCAGTTCCGCGAGGGCACCAACCTCAAGGCGTGGCTGTACCGGATCCTCACCAACACGTACATCAACACGTACCGCAAGAAGAAGCGCCAGCCGCTCACCTCGCCCACCGACGAGATCACCGACTGGCAGCTCGCCGACGCCGAGTCCCACTCGGCCTCCGGCCTGCGCTCGGCCGAGACCGAGGCCCTCGACCACCTGCCCGACTCCGACGTCAAGGACGCCCTCCAGCGCCTCGGCGAGGACTTCCGCCTCACCGTGTACCTCGCCGACGTCGAGGGCTTCTCCTACAAGGAGATCGCCGACATCATGGGCACGCCCATCGGCACCGTCATGTCCCGCCTGCACCGCGGCCGCCGCCAGCTCCGCCAGCTGCTGAGCTCCTACGCCGCCGACCGCGGCCTCTCGCCCGCACAGGAGGGCCAGTCGTGACCAGTGAAGCGGACAAGCCCCACCTCGACTGCCGCGAGGTGCTCGAAGAGGTCTACCTGTACATCGACGAGGAATGCTCCGACGTGCGCCGCGGCGTCATCAAGGACCACCTCGAAGAGTGCTCGCCGTGCCTCTCGGAGTACGGCATCGAGCAGGAGGTGCGCGCCATCGTGCACCGCTGCTGCTCCAAGGAGGTCGCCCCCGACGACGTCAAGGAGCGCCTCCGCCAGAAGCTCCACGCCATCGAGCAGGTCAGCGAGCTGTTCAGCGAGGTCGCCGAGCGCGATCGCTGACCGCGCCCCGGCGCACCCCGCTCAGGCGGCGTTCGCCTCGACCATGCCGATCGAGATCTGGAGCGACGCCTCCCGGATCTCCTCCTCCGAGTCGTCGACCCGCGGGTACGTGATCCAGTTGCTGTAGAGGGTCGTGATCGCGTCCCACGCGCGCATGCGGTGGATCAGCGGCGCGTCCCCGTCGACGAGCAGCCCGTGCAGGCGGCGCTGGCGCAGCCTGAACACCGACATGCGGTCGAGGCGGGTGAGCGCGGCCTGGTTGTTCTGCATGAACCGCAGCACCGGCACGTGCGCGCGGATGACCTCCGCGTAGCGGCGCAGCAGCTCGGTGCGGGTGCCCAGGACCCTCGGCTGGGTGTCGCCCCAGTCGCAGATGCCGTCCAGGTCGTTCGCGTAGGACTCGAAGAAGCTCGCCGCGATGTCTTCCTTCGTCTTGAAGTGGTAGTACAGCGCGGCCTTGGTGACGCCGAGGTGCTCGGCGATCTCCCTGAGAGAGGTGTGCTCGTAGCCGTGCTCGCTGAAGAGCGCGATCGCGGTCTGCTGGATCCGCTCGCGGGTGCTCGGCTGGTTCTGCTCGCGCGGTTCGCGCGGCGACTCGGTCATGTGGGCAAGTCTCGTTCTTGTCCGGTGCGGCCAGTGCCATCGCGGGGCAGTCGCGGCCACGGCCGCCTGCCCCGCCAAGCGCTAGCTGTTCGGCCGCTTCCCGTGGTTCGCGGCCTTCTTCTTACGCGACTTGCGCTTGCGGGCTGCTTTCGCCATGGCTTCCTCCTCGGTGGTCGGGAATTCAGTGGGTCAACCTTACCGGTACCTGCGCGACCGTCCGGAGGGCGTTGACGACGGGGTGAAATCGACGGACCCTTGGGTGGTGTGCGAAGGGCTCCCGCCCGGTCCGCGGGAAGCCCCGGCGGCGGTGGACGACCCTGGCGCGCGTGGACTAGGCTTCATTTTGAAGGTTTGTTTAATATTTACTGCGGTACCCAGGCGGTACACACCCGACAAGGAGCGACCCGTGAACCAGCCCCAGGCCGGCGCCCCCGACACCACCGGCGACGAGCAGCCCGGTGTCGGCATGGCCGCCGACATCGCCGAGCAGCCCGGCGTCTACGCCGACGTGCTCGACCACGGCACCGCCGAGATCGCCCGCATCGCCGCCGTCATCGCCGAGCGACGCCCCCGCTCCATCGTGTTCACCGCCCGCGGCACCTCCGACCACGCCGCGCTCTACGCCGCCTACCTCACCGAGATCCGCCTCGGCCTCCCCGCGAGCCTCGCCAGCCCCTCCGTCGTCACCGTCTACGACGCCCGCCCCGACTGGTCCGACAGCCTCGTCATCGCCGTCTCCCAGTCCGGCGGCTCCCCCGACCTCGCCCAGGTCGTCGCCGCGGCCCGCGCGGGCGGCGCCCTCACCCTCGCCGTCACCAACAACCCCGGCTCCCGCCTCGCCAACGAGGCCGAACTCCACCTCGACGTCCGCGCCGGACACGAGCGCGCCGTCGCCGCCACCAAGACCTACACCGCGGAACTCCTCACCCTCCTGCTCCTCATCGAGGGCATCCGCACCGGCACCGGCCGCCTCGACGCCGCCGAGGCCGCCGCCCTCGACAAGCTCCCCGAGCTCGCCCAGAGCGTCCTCGACGACCCCGGCGCCGCCGAACTCGCCGGCCGCTACCGCTTCGCCTCCCGCTTCGTCACCACCGGCCGCGGCTACGCCTACCCCACCGCCCGCGAGACCGCCCTCAAGCTCATGGAGACCTCCTACCTCCCCTCCCTCGCGTTCTCCGGCGCCGACCTCCTCCACGGCCCCCTCGCCATGGCCGACCCCGGCGTCCCCGTCCTCGCCGTCGTCGGCTCCGGCCCCGGCGGCCACGCCATGTGGAACGTCCTCACCCGCCTTGAGAAGCAGCGCGCCGACGTCGTCATCGTCGGCGCCGCCGACGTCCCCGGCCAGACCGCCCGCCTCGCCACCCCCGCCGTCGACGAGCGCATCGCCGCCCTCCTCGACATCCTTCCGCTGCAACGCCTCGCGCTCCACCTTGCAATTGAACGGGGCGAGAACCCCGACGCCCCAAGGGGTCTCAAAAAGGTCACGGAGACGGTGTGATCCCAGCTCCGAAGGGCCGCGGAAGCTGCTGTTCACCTTCGGTTCACCGAGACGTTCACCCGCCTCCGTACACTCAGCGTCATGCAGGCCCCACCTGCCGCGCAGACCGGCATCACCGAGATCGTCTGGCATGACAGGCGATACCGGGCCCGTGCGGCCGCCGGAGGCGCCGCATTCGAGATCTATTCGGACACTTCGGAACCCGGGTTCCAACCCGCCGGCGCCAACTTCCACCGGTTCGTCCACGCCTCCGAAGTGACCAGCTCCGGCGGGGAGATGCTCCTCGCCGGCGTCGCACCCCTGGCGATCCCGGTCATGCCCGGGATCACCGCCTCCACAGTGCACCAGTACAGCCAGAACCCCCGCATCGGCCCCGC
The DNA here is from genome assembly GCF_040644205.1 of Glycomyces sp. NPDC047010. Classification (NCBI taxonomy): domain Bacteria; kingdom Bacillati; phylum Actinomycetota; class Actinomycetes; order Glycomycetales; family Glycomycetaceae; genus Glycomyces; species Glycomyces sp. NPDC047010. The sequence continues at coordinate 208,418 of NZ_JBEYVY010000010.1, forward strand.
CGAGCGAGCCCTCGTCTCCGCCACCCGCGCCACCGCCTTCATCACCCCCGGCACCCGCATGGTCAAGCCCCTCAGCCGCCACCAGGTCGCCCGCCAGCTCACCTCCGCGCCCCTCGTCAGCGGCCTCTGCTTCCGCGAGTTCGACGTCGCCCACCTCCGCTTCCCCGGCGACCGCATCGTCCTCTCCGGCGATCCCGACGACGTCCGCGACCTCGCCTTCGGCCTGCGCTGGCGCGCCATCGGCCCCGCCGACTACACCAGCAGCGAACTCGTCAATTACCCCGGCCTCGTCGGCATCCCCGGCCGCGAACGGCGCGGCTCGATGGTCCTCGGCACCGGCTTCCTCCCCAGCGGCACCCACCTCATCGCCGAGTTCACCACCGCCGGCCTCGCCGACCTCCCGCTCTCCGCGCGCGCCGAGATCCTCGCGTACACCCCCGACGGCGCCGAGATCGCCCTGTTCCAGTACCAGCCCCAGACCAACGTCTGGAACCGCGTCGCCGGAGCCCGCCACCGCGACCTCGTCAACCGCATCCCCGGCCTCGAAACCGGCCGCACCCTCTTCCGCGTCAACCCCTCCGTCCACGCCGGACTCACCGGCGAGCACGAAGGCGAACGCGTCCCCATCACCGCCGACCCCGGCCACGGCTTCCACGCCTACGCCCGCGGCGCCGCCAGCCGCAGCCCCGTCACCGCCCCGCGCCGCTTCCACACCCGCGCGCGCTGGCGCGACACCGAGGTCCTCGCCCTCGGCCGCAACGAGGACTGGGTCCGCCTGCGCCTCAGCCAACCCGACATCGAGGCGATCATGGCCGCCGACGCCACCTGCGTCGAACGCGGCGTCTACGAATGCTGGGCCCCCCTCGCCGAACTCGAAGACCCCCGCACCGTCCTCACCGAGTACCCCGTCCCCCCAGCCCCGCCGATCCCCTAACGCGAAACATCTTTGGGGCCCCTCCCCCCCGCCCCCACCCCTCCCACCCGTCGTTTTCGGACGCGGTGCACCGCGTGTTGGCCAATCGCGCCCGGGCGCGTTCGGTCGGGCTGCGGCCGTTGCGGCCGGAGCGGGACCGGTGGTGAGTCCGGGTCTTCGGGCGGGGCTCGGATTCTGGTGATGGTGGGCTCCTTTCTGTCGCAGGCGGTCAGCGGATCAGGGGTGCTGGTTTCTGGCGAGGCGCCAGCGGTCGTCTATCCGGTCGACCCAGCGCATCCGCTGGAGGCGGTGGAGCGTCTCCGCGGCGATGTCGGTCGGGAGGCCAGCAGCGGCGGCGAGACGCGCGGTGTCCACGACATAGCCGCGGGGGAGCGACTCCACCAGCCGGGCCTCGATCTCCGTGAGGCGGTCGAGCGGGCGGCGCTGTGGCGGCGGGGCGCTGGCCAGCGGGCCGCCGATGCCCGTGACGTCCTCGATGACCTCCTCGGCGCAGGTGACCAGGCGGGCCTCCCACGGCTCCCTGGCGAGGCGGTGGACGCCGATCGACTGGGACGAGGTCACCGGGCCCGGCGTGAACATCAGGACCCGCCCGAGCTCGGCCGCATAGCGGGCCGTGTTCCTCGCCCCGGAGCGGTCGGCCGCCTCGACGACCACTGTCCCCGCGGTGAGCGCGGCGATCACCCGGTTCCGGGTCAGGAAGCGGTGCTTCATCGCGGTGGAGCCGGGCGGCCATTCGGACAGGAGCATGCCCTGCTCGGCGATCATGTTGAACATCGAGTGGTTCGCCTTGGGGTAGGGCATCTCCAGGCCGCAGGCGAGCACGGCGATCGTGGCGCCGCCCCGCGCGAGCGAGCCGAGGTGGGCCGCCCGGTCGATGCCCAGGGCGCCGCCGGAGACGACCGTCCAGCCCGAGGAGGTCAGGTCCGCGGCCAGGTCGTCGGCGAGATGCTGTCCGTATTCGCTTGCGGCCCTTGAACCGACGATCGCCACCGAGCGGGCGCAGAGCTCCGCGAGGTCGTGCGGGCCCTTGACCCACAGGCAGCGCGGCGGCCGCACATGCGGCTCGTCGGCGTCGCAGACCAGGCTGAGGTCCCGGAGCTGCTCCGGCCAGTCCGGTTCGCCCGGGATCAGGACCCGCGCTCCGGCGGCCGCGGTCGCGGCGGCGATCTGGTCGGCCCGGTCGGCCGGGTCCGGGGTGCAGGAGACCGCGGCGCTGGTGAGGCGGTGGAGGCGTTCGGGGACGTCGCCCTCCCAGATGCGCTTCACCGCCTCGATCGGGCCGGTCTCGGCCAGGAGGTCGTCGAGTTCGCCGTCTCCGGGCTCGATGAGCTCGGACAGCATCATCAGCGCCCGGCGGTCGTCGTTCGGCAGGTTGGTCACGGGTTCCCCCTCGTCGCTCGTCCATCACTCGGTCGGTTCAGCGGATCGAGTAGCCCAGGCGCAGTTCGCTCGCCTCGGCCACGTCGTCCGCGGTCGGGCCGTCGTGCTCCCGCAGGTCCGCGATCGTCCACGCCAGCTTCAGAATGCGGTCGTAGCCGCGGGCCGTGATCCGCTCCTTCATGAGCAGGTCGTCCGCGTACCTGCGGACCTGCGCCGGGAGCCGCCACGCCGCAGAACGGAGTGTCGGACCCGGGACCTCGCTGTTCAGGCCCCAGGACTCGCCCGCCTCCGCCCACCGGGCCGCTGCCGCCTCACGGGCCCGCAGGACCCGCTTTGCCACCGAGCCCGACGGCTCGGCCTCCGTGAGGTCGGTCAGGATCGCCGAGGGCGGGACCGGCGGCAGGTTGACCCTGAGGTCGATGCGGTCGAGCAGCGGCCGAGAGATGCGGGTCAGGTAGCTGCGGCGCTTCAGCGGCGGGCAGGTGCAGTCGACCGGCTTGTTCGGTGCGCAGGCGCACGGGTTCGCGGCCAGCACGAGCGTCACCTTGGCCGGGTAGCGGATCGCGGTGTTCGCCCTCCTGATGTGGACCTCCCCGCTCTCCAGCGGCTGGCGCAGCGAGTCGAGCACCGAGCGGGGCCATTCGGGGGCCTCGTCGATGAAGAGCACGCCGCGGTGGGCCAGCGCGAGGGAGCCGGGTCCGATGACGCCGGTGCCGCCGCCGACCAGGGCCTGCATGGTGATCGAGTGGTGCGGGGCCTCGAACGGGGCGTGGTGGATCAGCGCGGCCGCGCCGCCGGTGAACCGGCCGCGGAGCGAGTGGAGCGAGGTCACCTCCACGGCTTCGGCGTCGGAGAGCGGCGGCAGGATCGACGGGAGGCGCTCGGCCAGCATTGTCTTTCCGGCTCCGGGAGGACCCACCATGAGCATGTGGTGGCCTCCGGCGGCGGCGATCTCCAAGGCGCGCCTGGCGAGCGGTTGGCCGCGGACGTCGGCGAGGTCGGGGAGGCGCGGCGGCGCTGGCTCGGGCGGGCGGGGGACCGGGTCGAGGGGGGTCTGGCCGAAGATCCAGGCGACGAGGGTGGCGAGGTCGGGCGGGGCGAGGATCGTCAGGCCCGCGACGATCGACGCCTCGGCGGCGTTCTCGGGGGCGACGATCGCGGTGCACAGGCCGCTGCGGCGGGCCTCCATGAGCGCGGGGAGCGTGCCGGGGACCGGGCGGAGGCTGCCGTCGAGACCGAGTTCGGCCAGGAGGACGGTGTCGGCGAGGCGTTCTACGGGGAGGAGGTCGTCGGCGCACATGATCGTGACGGCGAGGGCCAGGTCGGCGGCGGAGCCGGTGGTGGGGACCGAGGCCGGTGCGAAGTTGACGCTGATCGACTTGTCCGGGAAGCGGAGCGCGGAGTTCGCCATCGCGGAGCGGACGCGGGTCTGGGCCTGGTTGACGACGCTGTCGGGCAGGCCGGACATGCGGACCGTGTCGGCTCCTTTGGAGGAGGACTTGAAGACCGAGGCTTCGACGGTCACGGTGACCGATGCGGCGCCGATGGTGCAGACGGTGTTGGTTCGGGCGTAACCCACGGCGTTCTCCTCTGCGGTGTTCGAGTGCGAGCTGCGTTGCGCCCGTGACGGTGAGGGCGAGCCGGTCGATGCGCCAGGGCTGGTCGGGGCGGCAGTGCGCTCGCAGCCAGGTGCGGGCGAGGCGTTCGACGCGGTGGAGTTTCTCGCCGTCGACGGCGCCGAGCGGGCCGCCGAAGCGGTCGGAGCGGCGGGTCTTCACCTCGCAGACGACGACGGTGTCGGCGGCGCGGGCGACGAGGTCGAGTTCGCCGGTGCGGTGGCGCCAGTTGCGGGCGAGGATCTGCATGCGGTGGCGTTGCAGGTGCGCGGCCGCGAGCCGTTCGCCGAGGCGGCCGAGCTCATGCGGGCGGAGGCGCCGCAGGTCGATCCCGGTGGCCGCGGCGGTCATGACCCGGCCCCTGCGGTGAGGGGCGCGGCGTGGGGGCGGCCGGGGCGGGGGAGGAGCCGGACCTTGCCGTTGCCGAACAGGAGCATCGGGTCGAGGTAGCGGAGGCCGCGTTTGAGGCCGAGGTGGAGGCAGGTTGACGTCCCGCAGGAGGCGTGGCCGGGTTGAAGGGTGCCGATCGGCTGGCCCGCGGTGACGGTCTCGCCCGCGGCGACCGAGGGTTCGACCGGCTCGTAGGTGGTGCGCAGGCCGTTCGCGTGGGCGATGCTCACCACGCCGCGTCCGGCGAGGTCGCCGGCGTAGACCACGTGCCCCGACCCGGCGGCGACCACGGTTCGGGCGTCCGCCGCGGCGAGGTCGACGCCGCGGTGCCCCGGGAGCCAGGGGAGCGGCGGCGGGTCGAAGCCGGTGCGGAGGTCGAGGTCCCCGGTAGGCGGGACCCACCCGGCCGAGGCGGCCGGTTGGTCCTCCGCGGCGGCGGCCGGTGCGGCGGGTGCCGCCGCGGTGAGGATCACGGTGGTGATGAGGCCGATGACGATCGCGTGATGTAGTTGGCGCATGACTCAAGGTTGGGACGGGTGCCCGGAATCGTCCAGAAAAATCTTTTGCGCCTGTGGATAACTCGTTCGTCCTGGTCGGCGCATTGCGTCTGTCACTGCGGTCCACCGCCTCGACGGCGTTCCCGCGGGTCCAAGTACACTGATCAAAGCGGTACGGCACCACTGTGCGCCGAACCGACTTCGCGCGTTCGTCGCGGCCCGACCTCCATCGCCCGCTCGGTGTCCGAGCAGTTGCGGTGGCGCGGTCCGGCCCTCGCGATCCCCCAGGTCCGGGTCCTTCCCGGTTGCGGATCGCCGGAGACGGGCGCCAGGCGCGGGACGCCCGGACTTCGGGCGGCTCCCGCGAATGAACCAGGGAACGAAAGGAATACAACCGTGTCGGTTGTCACCATGCGCCAGCTGCTCGAAAGCGGCGTGCACTTCGGTCACCAGACCCGTCGCTGGAACCCGAAGATGAAGCGGTTCATCCTCACCGACCGCAACGGCATCTACGTGATCGACCTGCGCCAGACGGTGGACTACGCCTCCAAGGCCCACGACTTCGTCAAGAACGTCGTCGCCGAGGGCGGCGAGATCCTCTTCGTCGGCACCAAGAAGCAGGCCCAGGAGGCCGTCTCCGAGCAGGCCCAGCGCGTCGGGATGCCCTTCGTGAACCACCGCTGGCTCGGCGGCATGCTCACGAACTTCCAGACGATCCAGAAGCGCCTCATGCGCCTCAAGGAGCTGGAGATCATCGAGGCCAACGGTGCGGCCAACCGCACCAAGAAGGAAATGCTCCAGCTCATGCGGGAGAAGGACAAGCTCGACCGCACCCTCGGCGGCCTCCGCGACATGGAGAAGGTCCCCGCGGCGATCTGGATCGTGGACACCAAGAAGGAGCACATCGCCGTCGACGAGGCGCGCAAGCTCCACATCCCCGTCGTCGCGATCCTCGACACCAACTGCGACCCCGACGAGGTCGACTTCCCGATCCCCGGCAACGACGACGCGATCCGCTCCGTCGCCCTGCTGACCAAGATCATCGCCGACGGCGCCGCTGAGGGCCTCCTGGCCCGCTCCGGCGGCCAGGCCGGCGAGAAGGCCGAGGGCGAGCCCCTCGCCGAGTGGGAGAAGGAGCTCCTCGTCGAGGACAAGCCCGCCGAGGCTCCCGCCGCCGAAGCCCCGGCCGCTGAGGCCCCGGCCGCCGCGCCCGAGGCGACCGAGCAGCCCTCCGCCGAGTAATCGATCCCAGACGAGAAGTAAGAAGGGGAGCAATGGCCAACTTCACGATGGCTGACGTCAAGAAGCTCCGGGAAGCCACCGGCTCCGGGATGATGGACGTCAAGAAGGCCCTCGAAGCGGCTGACGGCGACTACGAGACCGCGCTTGAGGCCCTGCGCATCAAGGGCGCCAAGGACGTGGGCAAGCGCGCCGAGCGCACCACCGCCCAGGGCCTCGTGGCCGAGTCCGGCAACACCATCCTCGAACTGCTGTGCGAGACCGACTTCGTCGCCAAGAACGGCGCGTTCATCGAGCTCGCGCAGACCCTGGTGGAGCGGGCCGACCAGGTCCGCCCCGTCGACGGGACCGCGTTCGCGCAGACCGAGCTCAACGGCAAGACCGTCGCCGAGGTCATCGCCGAGGAGTCGGTGAAGCTCGGCGAGAAGCTGGCCCTGGGCCGCGTCGGCTCGCTGGAGGGCGAGGTCTCGGTGTACATGCACCGCAAGTCCGCCGACCTCCCGCCGGCCGTCGGCATCCTCGTCTCCTACACCGGTGACGCCGAGGCCGCCCGCCAGGCCGGCATGCAGGCCGCCGCGATGCGGCCGAAGTACCTCACCAGCGACGAGGTCCCCGCGGAGATCGTGGAGACCGAGAAGCGCGTCGCCCTGGAGACCGCCAAGGAAGAGAACAAGCCCGAGCGGGCCTGGGACAAGATCGTGGAAGGCAAGGTCAACGCCTACTACCGCGACTTCGTCCTCCTCGACCAGACCTCGGTCCTCGACAACAAGAAGACCGTGCGACAGGTGCTGGCCGACGCCGGCACCGAGGTCACCGGCTTCATCCGCTTCGAAGTCGGCCAGGAGTAGCGGGTAGTCCGCAGGCGCGGACTACACTGGCTCCAGCCGTGAGCATGAACGAGGCGGCGGCGCAGGCCGCCGCCTCGTTCCATGCCCGCACCACAGCACAGCAGCGGGCCGGACGGCCGCGAGGAAAGACAGAGCAGGGGAGAGCCCATGAGTCAAGCCACGTTCCGCAGGGTCGTGCTGAAGCTGTCCGGTGAGTCCTTCGGCGGCGGTTCCGTCGGCGTCGACCCCGACGTCGTCCAGGGCGTCGCCCGGCAGATCGCCGCGGGCGTGGCCGCGGGCGTCCAGGTGGCCGTGGTCGTCGGCGGCGGGAACTTCTTCCGCGGCGCCGAGCTCCAGCGCCGCGGCATGGAGCGCGCCCGCGCCGACTACATGGGCATGCTCGGCACCGTCATGAACTGCCTCGCCCTCCAGGACTTCCTGGAGAAGGAGGGCGTCGACACGCGCGTCCAGACCGCCATCGCCATGGCCCAGGTCGCCGAGGCGTACCTGCCGCTGCGCGCCATCCGCCACCTGGAGAAGGGCCGCGTCGTCATCTTCGGCGCCGGCGCCGGCATGCCGTACTTCTCCACCGACACCGTCGCCGCCCAGCGCGCCCTGGAGATCGGCGCGCAGGAGGTCCTGGTGTCCAAGAACGGCGTCGACGCCGTCTACACCGCCGACCCCCGCACCGACCCCGACGCGCAGCGGCTCGACGACATCACCTTCGACGAGGCCCTCAAGCGCGAGCTCATGGTCGTCGACCAGGCCGCGTTCAGCCTCTGCAAGGACAACTCCCTCCCCATGCGCGTCTTCGGCGCCGACGACGACGGGAACCTGCGGCGCGCCATCGTCGGCGACCCCATCGGCACCCTCATCCACGCCGCCGCGGACTAGAACCAGCAGAAGCGGCGAACCCCGCGCCCGGGGACCTCCGCGCCACCGAGGACCCATGGCGGGACGGTACGGTCAGAAGTGCTGTCAGGCCGCGAGAGAATGCGAGTAGAACCGTGATTGACGACACCCTCCTCGAAGCCGAGGAGAAGATGGAGCGGGCCATCGAGCACGCCAAGGAGGAGTTCGCCGCGGTCCGCACCGGCCGCGCCTCCTCCGCCATGTTCAACCGGATCACCGTCGACTACTACGGTGCGCCCACTCCCATCCCGCAGGTCGCCTCCATCGCGATCCCCGAGCCGCGCATGGTCATCGTCAAGCCCTTCGACTCCTCCCAGATGAAGGACATCGAAGACGCCATCCGCAACTCCAACCTCGGTGTGAACCCCTCCAACGAGGGCACCCAGCTGCGGCTGAACCTGCCCCCCATGACCGAGGAGCGGCGCCGCGAGATGATCAAGGTCGTCCGCACCAAGGGCGAGGACACCAAGATCGCCATCCGCAACGTCCGCCGCAAGGCCAAGGACGAGATCGGCAAGTTCGTCAAGGACGGCGAGGTCTCCGAGGACGAGGGCCGCTCCGGCGAGAAGGAGCTCGACGACCTGACCGGCCGCTTCACCGGCCACGTCGACGACCTCGTCAGCGCCAAAGAGTCCGAGCTGCTCGAGATCTGATGAGCACGATTCCCGACGGTTCGCCCGGCCGTCGCCCCCACCCGTCTCCCGACGGGCCCGGGAGCGGGCCCGGCACCGCCGAGACGGCCCCCGCGTCCCGGCCCAAGGCCGGACGCAACCTCCCCGTCGCCATCGGCGCCGGGCTCGGCATGGCCGCGGTCGTCATCGCCTCGGTCCTCATCCAGCCGATGGCCTTCCTCGTCCTCGCCGTCGTCGCCGTCGGCGTCGCCTGCTGGGAGACCGGCACCGCGATGCGCAAGGGCGGCAAGAACGTCCCCGTGATCCCGCTCGCGGCCGCCGGGGTCCTCATCGTGGTCCTCGCCTGGTTCGGCGGGGCCACCGGCCTGCTCCTGGGCACCGCCGTCAGCGTCGCCGCCCTGTACGTGTGGCGGCTCTCCGAGGGCGCCACCGGCTACCGCACCGACGTGCCCGCCGCGGCCCTCGTGCTCATCCAGGTCCCGTTCCTGGCCGGGTTCGTGATGCTCCTGGCGACCTCCGAGGCGTCGGAGGCCCGCCTCATCGACGGCGCCGCCGCGCAGGTCCTCATCTACCTGTTCGCGGTCGTCATGTCCGACACCGGCGGGTACACCGCCGGGGTGCTGTTCGGACGCCACCAGATGACGCCGCGCATCAGCCCCAAGAAGTCCTGGGAGGGCCTGGCCGGGTCCGTCGTGGCCGCCGCGCTCGGCGCCTCGATCACCCTCTGGGCGTTCTTCGGCGTGTCCTTCCCGCTGGGCGTGGCGTTCGGCGTGTGCGTCGCCCTTGCCGCTACGTTGGGGGACCTGTCCGTCTCGCTGCTGAAGCGGGACCTGGGCATCAAGGACATGAGCAATCTCATCCCCGGCCACGGCGGGGTGATGGACCGGCTCGACTCGATCCTCATGGTGGCCCCGGTGGCCTATGTGTGGTTCCGTTACCTGCTCGGGTGATGTGTCCTGATTGGTGTATCCGGTGAAGGAGGGCCCGGGGTGAATTCGACTATCCGGGGTTGGCGGGCCGCGGGCCTGTCATGCGAGACTAGGTCGTGACATGTCTGTAGCACTCACGTTGACCGAACCGCGCCCTCGCAAGGCCGCGCCACGGCACCTCGCCGACCTCGACCTGGCCGGGTGCCAGTCCGTCCTCTCCGAGATCGGGCAGCCCGCCTTCCGCGCCAAGCAGCTGCGCCAGCAGTACTTCGGCCGCCACGTCGGCGACGCCTCCCAGATGACCGACCTCCCCGCCGCCGCCCGCGAGGCCATCGGCGAGGCGCTGCTCCCGCGGCTCCTCCAGCCGATCCGCGTCGACTCGTGCGACGACGGGCGGACCGTCAAGGCGGTCTGGCGCCTGTACGACGGCGCACTGGTCGAATCGGTCATCATGGCCTACCCCGACCGGGTGACCGCCTGCGTGTCGTCGCAGGCCGGATGCGGCATGGCCTGCCCGTTCTGCGCCACCGGCCAGGGCGGCCTCGACCGGAACCTGACGACCGCCGAGATCGTCGACCAGGTCGTCAACGCCGCGCGCCTCGCCGAGGAGCGGGGCCTGGGCCGCCTCTCGAACATCGTCTTCATGGGCATGGGCGAGCCGCTCGCGAACTGGCCCCGCCTCAAGGCGGCGCTGCACCTCATCACGAAGCCGGTGCCCGACGGGATCGGGATCTCGGCCCGCAACGTCACCGTCTCCACCGTCGGCCTGGTGCCGACCATCGAGAAGCTCGCGGCGGAGGGCCTGCCGGTGCGCCTGGCGGTCTCCCTCCACGCGCCCGACGACGAGCTGCGCGACGAGCTCGTCCCCATCAACACCCGCTGGAAGGTCGCCGAGGTCCTCGGGGCGGCCTGGGAGTACGCTCGGGTGACGAAACGTCGCGTCTCGATCGAGTACGCGATGATCAGGGACGTGAACGACCAGCCGTGGCGGGCCGACCTGCTCGGGAAGCTCCTGAAGGGCAGACTGGTCCACGTCAACCTGATTCCCTTGAACCCCACGCCGGGGAGCCGGTGGGACGCGAGTCCCAAGCCGGTTGAGGCGGAGTTCGTGCGGCGGCTGCGGGATGCGGGCGTCTCCACGACGGTGCGCGATACGCGCGGCCAAGAGATCGACGGCGCTTGCGGGCAGCTGGCCGCTTCGGTACGGGAGGCCGGTACGCCCGGCCGCCCCGCTGCCGAGTCGCCCGGCGCCTCCGGCGCCGCGGAGTAGGCGGAAAGGGTGGCTTGGTAGTGGCGAGTCATGGTGACCGGTTCCGGCGCCGGGCGTTGAGCCGGGGCTACAAGGTCGATGAGGTCGACGCGTTCCTGGACCGCGTCGAGGCGACGCTCGCCGGTGAGCCGGTGGGCAGTCCCGTCTCGGCGGACGAGGTCGACGACGTCGTCTTCAGGGTCCGCTTCGGCGGATACGACGAGTGGCAGGTGGACGTCTACCTCGACCGGGTCGCGCGGCAGCTCGCCGAACTGGAGGAGCGCGGCGTCCTCGGATCCGCCCCCGCCCCCGACTACGGCAAGCCCGAGTCCGCCGCCCAGGGCCGCGGCTTCGACGAGCCCCCGATGCAGCAGGGCCCGGGTTCGCGGCGCGCCCCTGAGGTCCAGGCGACGCAGGTCATCCCCGCGCAGGAGATGATGGCCGCCCGCGAGATGGCCCCCCCGCCGCCCGCCCCCGAGCCGGTCGGCCGCGGCCGCGGCCCCGCCAGGGCCGCCCCCGGACCCTCCGACGACGAGGGCTTCGGCGACCTCCGCGGCGGCGACGACGAGGGCTTCGGCTTCCTCGCCGGTCCCCCCGGTGACGACTACGACGACCCGTTCGCGAAGCGCGGCGGCGCCCCCCGCGGCGGCCAGCAGGACTTCGGCGGCCAGGGCGGGCGCGGCGACTTCGGTCCGCGCGACGACTTCGGCGGCCCCCAGAACGACTTCGGCCCCCGCGACGACTTCGGGGGACCGCAGAACGACTTCGTGCCCCAGCAGCGCGACGACTTCGGCCCCGGGCCGGGCGACTTCGGCGGCCCCCAGAACGACTTCGGGCCCGGTCCCCGCGACGACTTCGGCCGCGACGACTTCCAGCAGCGGAGCCCCAACGGCGCCAACGGCTACGGCCCGCGCGGCGGCGGCCCCGAGGCGGGCGTCTACGGCGGCGGTGGCGGCGGAGGCGAGTACGGCTCGCCGCGCGGCCCCGAGCCGATGCGCGGCGACTTCGCGCCCCCGGCGCAGTCCGGTCCGCGCGCGGGCGGCCACGACGGCCCCCAGGCCGGGCCCCCGCACGGCGCCACCGAGCAGCTCCCGCTCCAGTCCGACCCGCGGCGCGGCGGCTTCGGCCCCGCCGACCAGCCGGGCGTGTACGGCCAGGGCCCGCGCCGCGGCGCCCCCGAGCCGCCGCCCGCCCCCGGGTTCGGCGCCGCCTACGACGACGAGTTCGGCGACACCGGCAGCCGCCGCGCGGCCCCGCCGCACCAGTCGCCGATGCAGCAGGGCCCGATGGGCCAGCCGCCGCACCAGACCGGTGCGATCCCGCGCGCCGACCGCTACGGCCAGCCCGAACCCGAGCCCATGCCGCCCGCGGCCCCGACCCAGGCGATTCCGCAGAACCTGGTCCAGGGCATGCAGCAGGGCGGCCCCATGGGCCGTCCCGAACCGCAGCAGCCCGAGCCCTACGGGGCCCCGCGCGGCCGCGAGTACGGGCAGCAGGGCGGCTTCGGCTCCCAGCCGCCGCAGCAGGAGGACACCGGTTACGGGCGCCGCGGCGGCGTCCCCAGCCCGCCCGTCCAGGGCGGCTTCGGGTCCCCGCACGAGCCCACGGGCGGCTTCGGGTCCCCGCACGAGCCCACCGGCGGCTTCGACCGCGGGCCGCAGCAGCACGAGCCCACGGGCGGCTTCGGCGGGCCTTCGGCCCCGCCGCCCGGCCCCGACCCGTCCGGCTTCGGAGGACCCGGTGGAGGGCCCGCCGGCGGACCGCCCCCCGGGCCCGGCCCGCGCGGCGCGGCCACCCCGCCGGACTTCGGCCGCCGCAACCCGTACGAGGGCCGCGGCGCCTTCGAGGCCCCCGGCCGCCACGGCCGGGAGGAGATGACCACGGAGATGCGGGCGTCGGACTCCCCCTTCACGCCCGACGACGTGCAGCGCCTCGAACAGCTCCGCCGCGCCTTCCAGCCGCGCCGCTTCGGCTCCGGGTACGACCCGAGCCAGGTGGACCAGATGTTCGACGCGGTCTCCGCGGCGATGACCGGCCGCAACCCGGTCCCGCTCTCGGACCGCGAGCTCGACACCAGCCAGTTCTCGCTAGTGCAGGGCGGCTACTTCGAGGCCGAAGTGGACTCCGCGCTCCGCGAGGTCCGCGAGATGTTCGCCCGCCGCGGCATGATGCACTGACGCGCAACGTGAAAGGGGCGGGGCCGCGAACGCGGCCCCGCCCCTTTCACGTCTCAAGCTCTAGCGCAGGCCCGCCTTGACGAGCGCCGCGTCGATGACCATGACGGCCAGCAGGACCGCGACCGTGATGAGGATGAACGCGTCCTCGACCCAGCCCTGGTGGTTGCCGAACAGGTACGCCAGGTTGATGACGATCGCGACGGTCAGCGCCGAGTAGAGGGCCTTGCGGCTGGTGGGCTTGCGCTGATCGGGCGAGAGAATCTGCTCTTCGGCAGCCATGCGGGTTCCTCCAACCGTTCGTTTGATCCCGCACAGTCTCCCACGCCACAAGCGTCGGCGCCCGGCCCCCGGCCAGGCTGTGACTTGTAGGCTGGGGGCGTCGTCGTCCCCATGTCCGGAAGGGTAACCGTGCGAATCACCGGTACCGGCCACGCCAGCATGTTCATCGAGACCGCCGCGGGTTCGATCCTGTGCGACCCCTGGGTGAACCCCGCGTACTTCGCGTCGTGGTTCCCGTTCCCCGACAATTCGCAGCTGGACTGGGACGAGCTGGGCCAGGCCGACTACCTGTACGTGTCGCACCTGCACCGGGACCACTTCGACGAGGAGAACCTCACCAAGCACATCAGCAAGGACACGACGGTCCTGCTGCCGGAGTACCCCACCTCCGAACTGGAGTCCGAGCTGCGGGCGCTGGGCTTCCACAAGTTCATCAAGACCGTGTCCGAGGAGATCGTGGAGCTCCCCGGCGGCGTCAAGGTCATGATCCAGGCGCTCACCAGCCCCACCGACGGCCCGATCGGCGACTCGTCGCTGTGGGTCGAGGACGCCGACGGCACGCGCCTGCTCAACCAGAACGACGCCCGCCCCACCGACATGAGCGTGTTCCTCCAGCACGGGAAGATCCACGCCCACCTGCTCCAGTTCTCCGGCGCGATCTGGTTCCCGATGGTCTACGAGCTGCCCGACAACGCCAAGCGCGCCTTCGGGAAGCAGAAGCGCGAGCGCGGGTTCGACCGCTCGCTGCGGTACATCGACGACGTCAAGGGCGACTGGGTCTTCCCGATCGCCGGGCCGCCCTGCTTCCTGGACGACTCGCTGTACCAGTTCAACGACGTGTTCGGCGACGAGGGCAACATCTTCCCCGACCAGATGTCCTACGTGGAGTGGCTGGAGCGGCAGGGGCACGAGAACAACCTCATCCTGCTGCCCGGCTCGGTCGCCGAGGTCCTCGCCGACGGCTCCGGGTCCGTGGCCCACCCCGTGGACGACATCAAGGTCTGGTTCGAGAACAAGAAGCAGCACCTCGACGAGTTCAAGGAGCGGATGCAGCCGCGGATCGCCGCGGAGAAGGCGTCCTGGTCCCACCCCGAGATCGACGTCCTGGAGACGCTGCGCGAGCGCATCGAGCCGCTCATGGAGTCCGCAGAGCACATCGCCACCGGCATCGGCGGCCCCGTGCGCTTCGACCTGACCGCGCCGGACTCCGACCAGGTCGTGGAGTCGATCGTGTTCGACTTCCTGGAGCGGAAGATCCACCACGACGACGGCGGGAAGGTCCGCTACCGGTTCCGCACCGAGCGGCGCCTCATCGAGCACCTGCTGCACATCCGCGAGGTCGACTGGGTCAACTCGCTGTTCCTGTCGTGCCGGTTCACCGCGGCGCGCATCGGCCAGTACAACGAGTACGTGTACGCGTTCTTCAAGTGCCTCAGCGAGGAGCGCCTCCAGTACGCCGAGGGCTGGTACGCCGAGCAGCGCCCCGACGACGAGGACATCACGATGAACGGGTGGCAGCTCCAGCGCCGCTGCCCGCACCTCAAGGCCGACCTGTCGGTCTTCGGGAAGATCGAGGAGGGCGTCCTCACCTGCCAGATGCACGGGTGGAAGTGGAACCTGAAGTCCGGCAAGTGCATGACCTCCGTCGGGCACGACATCCGCTCCTGCCCGGCCGACGAGGCCCCCGCGGCCTCCTAGACGCACAGGGAAGGGCCCGGACCGCGCCGTCCGGGCCCTTCGCCGTCCTACTCGTCGAGCGTGGTGCAGGCGCCCGCCACGTAGCCGGACTGCCCGTTCCAGTTGACGTGGTCCCAGTAGGTCCAGCCCTGGACGCCGCAGACGCTGTAGGGCCCGCCCTCGACGATCCCGCACCAGGGCACGGAGACGCCCTGCGGGATGATGCCGTCGATCGTCGCGTTCGTGTTCGGCTCGCGCCGCAGGTTCACGCCCGCCAGGGTCGTGACCGATCCGATCGCCTCGCACTGCGGGTTCGCCTCGGCGGCCGCCGCGGGTGCGGCCTCCGCCTCCGGCGCCGGTGCGGCGCCCGCGGCGCCGCCGGAGAACAGCGTGAAGACCAGCGCCGCCCCGACCGCCGTGATGCCGAGCCCGGCCCTGCCCGCCATGCCCCTTCGCATGATGCCCTGCCGCATGATCAATCCCCTCCCGGACCGGCGAGCGCCGGCCCCGTCCCATGATGGGGACTCATCGATGCGGCCGCAGGCGGTCGGCGGGAAGCGGCGCTGTCCGATATCGGACCGGCTACCCGTCGATCCCGAACTCGCGGATCATGGCGAGGATCTGGGTCTTGTAGAACTCGTCGACGTTGTCCTGCACCGGCAGGGACCCGAACGCCTCCATGACGACCAGGCCGAACACCCGCACCCACGCCGAGGTGAACGTGAAGATCCACGACAGCGGCAGCGGCTCTCCCACGATGAACGCCGAGCACTTGTCCATCAGCTCGTCCTGGAGGCCCTCGGAGATCTCGGGCATCTCGACGGGCCCGGCCGGGGGCAGCTCGCCGTTCTCGGTCTTGCGGTAGAACGCGGCCATCTCGCGGCCGCACAGCTGCGAGTGCTCCAGGGACTTCATGGTCACCGGGTCGACGTTCTCGGGGGCCTGCTCCAGGCGCACCCCGTTGATCGACATGGCGCTGTTGGCCTCGGGGTAGGAGATCATCAGCTCGAACTCGCGCCGGTTGCCCACGGCCCAGGCCCGGAAGGCCCAGATCCAGGACTTCATCCGTTCGAGGTGGGCGTCGGGCGGGAAGGCGTCCATGGCCTTCCTCGTCTCGGCGATAAGTTCGTCGTAGAGGTCGCAGCACGTGGCGATGAGCAGTGCGTCGAGGTTGTCGAAGTAGCGGTAGAGGGCCGCCGGGGTGACTCCCACCTCCCGTGCGATGGCGCGGAGGGAGATCCCGCTCGGACCGTGCTCCTGGAGCTGCCTCCGGGCGCTCGCCTTGATCTCGGCGATGGTCTCCGCGCGCATGCGCTCGCGACGGGTCGGGCCACCCGCGGTGTTGGAAGTCACTGCTCTCCTCTGCTTACGATTCAGTTAACAGCGTTGACTCTATGAGGGGCGTTCATTAGAGTAAACGGCGTTAGCTAAATGATCAACGCTTACCATCGTACCGCCGACCGGACCTCCGGCACCAGCGGTCGCAGCCTCCCTCTCCGCTGAACACCCATAGGAGAAAGCTCATGTATTCCCTGCTAGGCCGGGCGGTCATCAAGACCCGCTGGGCGATCCTCGCCGGCGTCGCCGCGGTCTTCGCCATCGGCGCGACCTGGGGCCTCGGCGTCTTCGACGAGTTCACCGACGGCGGGTACGTCTCCCAGGAGTCCCGCTCCGTGCTCGACGCCGAGGCCATCGAGGAGGAGTTCGGCTCCATCGGCGCCGAGGTCGTGGTCCTGTACTCCTCCGACACCCTCACCGTGGACGACCCGGCCTTCGCCGACGCCGTCCAGAGCGCCGTCGCCGACATCAACGGCATCGACGAGGTCGACACCGCCGCCTCCTACTACGAGACCGGCCAGGAGGGCTGGGTCTCCGAGGACCGGCACGCCACGTTCGTCCCGGTCACCCTCGCCGGGGCCTCCGACGAGGAGCGCGCGGGCGTCTTCTCCGGCATCGAGCAGGAGCTGCGCGACGCGGGCGACACCGCGGACCTCGACGTCCGGCTCGGCGGCGGGGCCGCGATCTTCGCGGACCTGAACGAGCAGGTCCAGCACGACCTGGAGATCGCCGAGATGATCTCCATGCCGATCCTGCTGCTCATCATGATCCTGGTCTTCGGCGCCCTCGTGGCCGCCTCGCTGCCGCTGCTCATCGGCGGCATGTCGATCCTCGGCGGCTTCGCGATCACCCGCGTCATCACCGAGTTCACCGACGTCTCGGTGTTCGCCGCCAACGTCATCACCATCATCGGCCTCGGCATGTCCATCGACTACTCGCTGTTCGTGCTGCGCCGCTTCCGCGAGGAGCTCGCGCAGGGCCGCGACAAGCGCACCGCCGTGATGAACACCGTCGCCACCGCCGGGCGCACCGTCATGGTCTCGGGCCTCATCATCGTCCTGTCGATGGGCGGCCTGCTCCTGGTCGACGTGCCGTTCCTGCACGGCATCGCGTACGGCGTCATGTCCGCCGTCGGCGTCGCCATGCTCGCCGCGCTCGTCGCCCTCCCCGCGGTCCTGTACCTGCTGGGCCACAACGTGGACAAGGGCCGCCTGCCGTGGCGCCGCAACGCCGCGCCCAAGACCGACACCGGCTTCTGGCACGGCCTCGCCGCGGGCGTCATGCGCCGCCCTGTGCTCGTCCTGCTCCCCGTCCTCGCGTTCATGGCGCTCCTGGCGAGCCCCATGCTCGACATGCAGTTCGGCGGCGTCGACGAGCGCGACATGCCCGAGGACGCCGAGTCCCGCGTGGTCACCGAGACGATCGCTGCGGACTTCCCCGGCGGCGAGGAGGAGACCTTCCAGGTCATGGCCGTGGGCGACCAGGCCGCCATCGCCGAAGTGCAGTCCGAGCTCGAAGGGCTCGACCTGGTCGACGGCGTGCGGCCCGCGGCCGAGCCCACCGCCGACGCGATGCTCTTCGACGTCCTCTACGACCTCGACCCGTTCAGCGCCGACGCCCGCGGCCTCATCGAGGACGCCCGCGCCATCGACGTCGACGGCGCGGACCTGTACGTCACCGGCGGCGCCTCCGACCGCGTCGACATGCTCGAAGCCGTCGCCGACGGCCTGCCGTACATGCTCGGGTACATCGTCATCGTCACGATGGTCGTGCTGTTCCTCGCGTTCGGCTCGATCGTGCTGCCCATCAAGGCGGTCCTGATGAACGCCGTCTCGCTGGGGGCCGCCCTCGGCATCGTGGTGTGGATCTTCCAGGAGGGCCACCTGTCGGACCTGCTGGGCTTCACGCCCTCCGGGTACATCGACCCGTCGAACCTGCTGCTCATGATCGCGCTGCTGTTCGCGCTGGCGACCGACTACGAGGTGTTCCTGCTGTCGCGGGTCCGCGAGGAGTGGGACCGCGGGGCAGACAACCGGACCGCCGTCCTGCGCGGCATGCAGTCCACCGGGTCGGTGATCACCGCCGCGGCGGCGATCCTCATCGTGGTGGTCGGGGCGTTCGCGTTCAGCGGCATCACGTTCATGAAGATGATCGGGCTCGGCATGGCCGTGGCGATCCTGCTGGACGCCACCGTGGTCCGGATGCTCCTCGTCCCCGCGACGATGCGCCTGCTGGGCCGCGCGAACTGGTGGGTCCCGGGCCCGCTGGGCCGCCTGTACTCCAAGTACGGCATCAAGGAGTCCGGCGAGGCCGCACCGTCTGCGGAGGAGCGGACCCCGGTCAAGGTCTGAGCGCGTCCACAGTCTGAATCCAAGGGAACCAGGGCCCGTCCGGAGCGATCCGGGCGGGCCCGTTCCCGTTGCGGGAGTGGCGTACGCACTGCTCATCCCGGTTCGCACCCCCGTTCCGGGCCGCCCCGAACAATATCCAAGAATTTAAGTTGAGCCATTGACTTTAGGCAAGCGGTTGCATAGATTGATGTGATCTAGGAGCCAACCCCCTCCGAAAGGTCCCAATACCCTATGACCGACAACGATGTCGCTGTGGTGCGCCCGAAGCAGCGCAGCTCGGGCCCACCGCCCGAGACCGCCGCACCCGCGCCGCCCCCGGCCCCGAAGCAGGGCCGCGGGACGATCCGCACGCGCGAACGCTGGGCCGCCCTGAGCTTCATGTCCCCGTGGATCATCGGCCTGCTGGCGATCACCGTCGGGCCCATGGTCGCCTCGTTCTACCTCTCGTTCACCGACTACAGCCTCGGCTACGGCGAGTGGGTCGGCGGCGAGAACTACGCCCGGATGTTCGAGGACCCGCGGCTCGCCAACGCCGTCCAGGTCACCGCGGTCTACACCTTCGTGTCGGTGCCGCTCCAGCTCGCCGCCGCGCTCTTCCTCGCGATCGTCCTCGACCGGGGCCTGCGCGGGATGAGCTTCTACCGCTCGGTGTTCTACCTGCCCTCGCTGCTCGGCGGCTCGGTCGCGATCGCGATCATGTGGCGCCAGATCTTCGGCACCGAGGGCCTGGTCAACCAGGTCCTGGCGATCTTCGGCGTCCAGGGCCAGGGCTGGGTCTCCCACCCCGACTACGCCCTCGGCACCCTGATCATCCTGCACGTGTGGACGTTCGGCTCGCCGATGATCATCTTCCTCGCGGGGCTGCGCCAGATCCCCACCATGTACTACGAGGCGGCCAAAGTGGACGGCGCCGGTCCGGTGCGCCGCTTCTTCAGCGTGACGATCCCGCTCCTGACGCCCATCATCTTCTTCAACCTGGTGCTCCAGATCATCAACTCGTTCCAGTCGTTCACGCAGGCGTTCATCATCTCCAGCGGCAAGGGCGGCCCGGCCGACTCCACGATGTTCCTCACGCTGTACCTGTACGACCAGGGCTTCACCCAGTTCGACATGGGCTACGCCTCCGCGATCGCCTGGCTCCTGCTGGCCATCATCGCGATCTTCACCGCGCTCAACTTCCTGATGTCGAAATTCTGGGTGTTCTATGGCGACAACGACTGAGACGACGGCGGCCCCCGCCGCCCCGGCCCGCCGCCGCGCCCAGCGCGGCCCCGCGATCGGCCTGAAGCGCTTCGTCTTCCACCTGGCCCTCACCGTCGCGGCGATGGTCATGATCTACCCGCTGCTGTGGATGCTCTCGGCGTCCTTCAAGCCGATCGACGAGATCTTCGCCGACCCCGGCCTGATCCCCTCGACCTGGGTGTGGTCCAACTACTCCGAGGGCTGGAACGCCCTGCCGCACCCGTTCGAGAAGTACATCTGGAACTCGATGGTCATCGTGGCCGGCTCCATCGTCGGGAACCTGGTGTCCTGCTCGATGGCCGCCTACGCCTTCGCGCGGCTGCGGTTCCCGTTGCGCGGCATGCTGTTCGCGGTGATGCTCGGGACCATCATGCTGCCGATCCACGTCGTGATCATCCCGCAGTACATCCTGTTCAACAACCTCGGCTGGGTCGACACGTTCTGGCCGCTCATCGTCCCCAAACTCCTCGCCACCGACGCGTTCTTCGTGTTCCTCATGGTCCAGTTCATCCGCGGCCTGCCGCGCGAACTCGACGAGGCCGCCTCGATCGACGGCTGCGGCTACTGGGGCACCTACCTGCGGATCATCATGCCGCTGTGCATGCCCGCGCTCGCGACGACCGCCATCTTCACGTTCATCTGGACGTGGAACGACTTCTACTCGCAGCTGATCTACCTGCGCGACGTGGACCTCCAGACCGTGCCCCTGGCGCTGCGGCTGTTCATGGACTCCACGGGCACCACCAACTGGGGCGCCCTGTTCGCCATGTCGATCGTCGCACTGGGCCCGATCTTCGGGTTCTTCCTCGCCGGCCAGCGGTACCTCGTCCGGGGGATCGCCACGACCGGCATCAAGTAACATCCGGCATACATTCCCTCACATAGTCCTGAAAGGACGGAAGAATGCGCAAACCCAACCCCTCGGGCGTCTCGCGGAGGACGCTCGCCAAAGCCGGGATCTTCGGCGCTGCGGCCGCACCCCTCCTCGCGGCCTGCGGCAACGACGGCGGCGGCGGTGACGACGGCGACGGCGAACTGGACTTCTGGTGGTGGGGCTCCGACCCCCGCCACGAGTACACCCAGAAGATCATCGACGCCTTCCTCGCCAAGAACGAGGGCATCACGATCAAGCCCAGCCCCAACGAGTTCGACGCCTACTGGGACGCCCTCAACGTCTCCGTGTCGGGCAACAACGCCCCCGACGTGATGCAGCAGGACGACCGCTACCTGCGCGACTACGCCGACAAGAACGCCCTCCTGGCCCTGGAGGACCTCGACGTCGACCTGTCGAACATCGAGGAGGCCACCCTCAAGACCGGGCAGTTCGACGGCAAGACCTACGGCATCCCCACCGGCGTCAACGCCTTCGCGCTCCTCGTGAACCCGGCGATCGTCGAGGCCGCGGGCGTCGCCATGCCCGACGACACCGCCTGGAGCTGGGAGGACTTCCTCACCTTCACCGCCGCCGTCTCCGCGGGCGGCGACGCGATCGGCAGCTCCGGCCTCTCCCTGAGCAACGAGTCGCTGTTCAACGTGTTCGCCCGCCAGAAGGGCGAGAGCCTCTACACCGACGAGGGCACCCTCGGGTTCACCGAGGGCACCATGAACGAGTGGTGGCAGCTCGTCCTCGACCTCCAGGCGGCCGGGGGCATCCCCGAGTCCTCCCAGATCGTCGAGTACGCGGCCGCGGGCCAGGACCAGTCGCCGCTGGCGACCGGCACCGGCGCCTCGGAGTTCTACTGGACCAACCAGATCGGCGCGATCCAGACCGTGCTCGGCTCCGATCTCGTCCTGCTGCGCCCGCCGGGGGAGTTCACCGGCTCCCAGACGGGCCTGTTCCTGAAGTCGGCCATGTTCTGGTCCGCCGCGCGCACCACCTCCGACAAGGCCGCCGCGGGCAAGCTCATCGACTTCCTGCTCAACAGCGACGAGTCCCTGGACCTCATGCTCGGCGACCGCGGCCTCCCGGCCAACATCGCCCAGCGCGAGCGCATCCTCCCGCAGCTCCCCGCCGACCAGAAGCTCGGCGCGGACTTCATCGCCGCGATCACCCCCGACCTCTCGGAGGGGCCCGCGGTCCCGCCGGTCGGCTCCGGCGCCGCCGCCGACATCATGCGCGGCGTCTACGAGGGCCTGCTGTTCGGCAGCGCCACCGTCGAGGAGTCCACCGCGTTGTTCATCGAGCAGGTCAACACCGCCATCGGCGCTTAAGCGCCTTTAGCACCGCACGACCGGAGGGGACGGGCCGCGCCCGTCCCCTCCCGCATGCCGCACGGGTACCATTGGAGCGATGACCAGCCAGTTCGTGCTCACGCTCTCGTGCCCCGACCGCCTCGGCATCGTGTACGCCGTCTCCGGGTTCCTCACCCGCCGCGACGCGAACATCGAGGACTCCCAGCAGTTCTCCGAGCACGGCTCCGGACGCTTCTTCATGCGCGTCGAGTTCAGGACCGAGCACGCCCGCGACGAACTGGCCGTCGGCTTCGCCGAGATCGCCCGCGAGTACGACATGGACTGGCAGCTCACCGACCGGGCCGTCAAGCCCCGCGTCCTCATCATGGCCTCCAAGCAGGGCCACTGCCTCAACGACCTGCTCTACCGCTTCCGCATCGGCGCCCTCCACGGCGAGGCCGCCGCGGTCGTCTCCAACCACCCCGACTGGGCCGACCTCGCCGCGTCCTCCGGCGTCCCCTTCCACCACCTGCCCGTCGGCCCCGGCGGGAAGGCCGCCCAGGAGCAGGAGATCCTCGACCTCATCGAGGCCGGGAGCATCGACGTCGTGGTCCTCGCCCGCTACATGCAGATCCTCTCGCCCGAGTTCTGCGCCAAGCTCCCCGGCCGCATCATCAACATCCACCACTCGTTCCTGCCGAGCTTCAAGGGCGCCCGCCCCTACCACCAGGCCCACGCCCGCGGCGTCAAGCTCATTGGCGCGACCTGCCACTACGTCACCTCCGACCTCGACGAGGGCCCCATCATCGACCAGGAGGTCGCCCGCGTCGACCACGCGATGACCCCCGACGACTTCGTCTCCGCCGGACGCGACCTCGAATCCACCTGCCTCGCCCGCGGCCTCGCCGCGCACCTCGATCAGAGGATTCTCCTGAACGGGCATTCCACGGTCGTTTTCCGCTAGCGGATAATGGCCGCGTGACAGTCGCGAAAGAAGAGCAGCGCGAGATCGTGCTCCTGGGGTCCACCGGCTCCATCGGCACCCAGGCCATCGACATCGTCCGCGCCGATCCGGGCCGCTTCCGAGTGACCGCGATCGGCGCGGGCGGGTCCAACCCCGCCCTCCTCGCCGACCAGGCCGTCGAGCTCGGCGTCGAGGCCGTGGCCGTCGCCGACGCGACCGCCCTCGAAGCGGTCCAGCTGCGCCTGTTCGCCGCCGCCAAGGAACGCGCCTGGGACAGCGGCGGCTTCAAGATGCCCAAGCTCATCGCCGGACCGAACGCCATGTCCGAGATCGCCGCCTGGCAGGCCCACACGGTCCTCAACGGCATCACCGGGTCCATCGGCCTCGCCCCGACCCTCGCGGCCCTCAAGGCCGGACGCCAAGTGGCCCTTGCCAACAAGGAGTCCCTCGTCGCCGGAGGCCCCCTCGTCGCCGAGGCCGCCGCCCCCGGCCAGCTCGTCCCCGTCGACTCCGAGCACTCCGCGCTCGCCCAGTGCCTGCGCTCCGGGGCCCCCGAACGCGTCGCCAAGCTCGTCCTCACCGCCTCCGGCGGCCCCTTCCGCGGCCGCACCCGCGCCGACCTCGCCGAAGTCACCGTCGAGCAGGCCCTCGCCCACCCCACGTGGGCCATGGGCCCGGTCGTCACCATCAACTCCGCGACCATGGTCAACAAGGCCCTCGAAGTCATCGAGGCCCACGAGCTGTTCGGCATCGGCTACGACGACATCCAGGTCGTCGTCCACCCGCAGTCCGTGATCCACTCCATGGTCGAGTTCACCGACGGCTCCACCATCGCCCAGGCGTCCCCGCCCGACATGCGCCTGCCCATCGGCCACGCCCTCGCCTGGCCCGACCGCCTCCCCGGCGCCGCCCGCCCCGTCGACTGGACGCAGGCCGCCGACTGGCACTTCGAGCCCCTCGACGAGACCGCGTTCCCCGCCGTCGCCCTCGCCAAGGACGCCGGCCGAGCCGGGGGCCTCAGCCCCGCGGTCTACAACGCCGCCAACGAGGAAGCGGTCGCCGCGTTCCGCGACGGGCGCCTCCCGTTCCTCGGCATCGTCGACACGATCGAACGGGTCCTCGACGCCGCACCCGAGTTCGGCCGACCCTCAAGCGTCGCCGACGTCCTCGAAGCGGAGAACTGGGCGAGGTCGAGCGCCCGACGGCTAGTCTTGGCAGCGTCCGAGCGTTAGAAGGAGACCGACTTGCTGGCCTACATCACCGGGATCGCGCTGTTCGCGCTGGCGATCCTCATCTCCGTGAGCCTCCACGAGTTCGGGCACATGCTCACCGCGAAGGCGTTCGGCATGAAGGTGACCCGCTACTTCGTGGGCTTCGGGCCGACCCTGTGGTCCTTCCGCAAGGGCGAGACCGAGTACGGCGTCAAGGGCGTCCCGCTCGGCGGCTTCGTCAAGATCGTCGGCATGACCCCCCTCGAAGAGGAGGAGGAAGACCTCGACGAGAAGGACCAGAAGCGGGTCTTCTGGCGCAAGCCCCTGTGGCAGCGCACGATCGTGCTCGCCGCGGGCTCGGTCACCCACTTCGTGCTCGGCTTCGTGGTGCTGTGGATCCTGGTCGCCTTCGTCGGGATCGGCGTCAACCCCGCGTACGCTTCGGCCGCAGCCGAATCGGAGAAGGACATCGCGGTCACGGTCGCGCCGTGCGTGGTCACCAGCGACCCCGCCACCGGCACCGCCGGGGACTGCGCCGAGGGCCAGATCGAGGGCCCCGCGTACACCGCCGGGATCGAGGACGGCGACCAGATCGTGAACGTCGGCGGGACCGCCGTCACCGACTGGGACTCGCTCATCGCCACCGTCTCCGACCTGACCCCCGGCGAGGCCGTGGCCGTCACGGTCGACCGCGACGGCACGGAGAAGACCGTCGAGGTCACCCCCTACGCCGCCGAGGCCGAGAACGAGGACGGCACCGTCGAGACCGTTGCGCGCCTTGGCGTCACCGTCTACGTCGACCCCGCGATCCCCTACACCGCCGCGGGCGCCGGGCCGATCGCCGGGATCGGCGAGACCGTCACCTACACCGGTGACATGTTCAAAGAGACGTTCGTCGCACTCGGCCAGCTGCCCTCGAAGATCCCGCCGCTGTGGGACGCGATCATGGGGGAGGAGCGCTCCGAGGACACCCCCGTGAGCGTCGTGGGCGCCTCGCGCCTGGGCGGCGAGATGGTCCAGTACGACCAGTGGGCGATGTTCTTCATGCTGCTGGTGGTCCTGAACTACTTCATCGGCGTGTTCAACCTGCTGCCGCTGCTGCCGATGGACGGCGGGCACATCGCCATCGCCTGGTACGAGAAGTTCCGGTCGTGGGTGGCCGCCAAGCGGGGCAGGCCCGACCCGGGCCGAGTGGACTACTTGAAGCTGATGCCGTTGACCTACGCTGTGATCGTCCTCCTGGGCGGCTTCATGCTGCTCACCATCACCGCCGACATCGTCAACCCGATCACTATCTTCAACTGACCAGCGAATCTGGGTGGAGACTAGCTCTATGACCGCAGTGAACCTCGGTATCCCCACCAAGCGCCACGATCACGAGATCGAGCCCCTGGCGCCCCGCCGCACGACCCGCCAGCTCAACGTCGGCGGCGTCCTGGTGGGCGGCGGCGCGCCGATCAGCGTCCAGTCCATGACCACGACCCGGACCTCCGACATCGGTCCGACGCTCCAGCAGATCGCGGAGCTGACCGCCGCGGGCTGCCAGATCGTGCGGGTCGCGTGCCCGACGCAGGACGACGCGGACGCGCTGAAGGTCATCGCGAAGCAGTCGCAGATCCCGGTCATCGCCGACATCCACTTCCAGCCGAAGTACGTGTTCGCGGCCATCGACGCGGGCTGCGCGGCGGTGCGCGTCAACCCGGGGAACATCAAGCAGTTCGACGACCGGGTCGGCGAGATCGCCAAGGCCGCGAAGGACGCCGGGACGCCGATCCGCATCGGCGTCAACGCCGGCTCGCTCGACAAGCGCCTGCTCCAGAAGTACGGGAAGGCCACCCCGGAGGCCCTCGTCGAGTCGGCGCTGTGGGAGGCGTCGCTGTTCGAGGAGCACGACTTCCGCGACATCAAGATCTCGGTCAAGCACAACGACCCGGTCGTCATGGTCAAGGCGTACCGCCAGCTCTCCGAGCAGTGCGAGTACCCGCTGCACCTGGGCGTCACCGAGGCCGGACCGGCCTTCCAGGGGACGATCAAGTCCGCGGCGGCGTTCGGCGCGCTCCTGTCGGAGGGCATCGGCGACACCATCCGCGTCTCGCTCTCGGCCCCGCCGGTCGAGGAGGTCAAGGTCGGCAACCAGATCCTGGAGTCCCTGGGCCTGCGCGAGCGCGGCCTGGAGATCGTCTCGTGCCCCTCGTGCGGGCGCGCGCAGGTCGACGTGTACACCCTGGCCGAGCAGGTCACGGCCGGTCTCGAAGGGCTGCCGGTGCCGCTGCGCGTGGCCGTCATGGGCTGCGTCGTGAACGGCCCCGGCGAGGCCCGCGAGGCCGACCTGGGCGTGGCGAGCGGCAACGGCAAGGGCCAGATCTTCGTCAGGGGCGAGGTCATCCGCACCGTGCCGGAGTCGCAGATCGTGGAGGTGCTCATCGAGGAGGCCGTGCGCCTCGCCGAGGAGATGGGCGCCGACCTCCCCGACGAACTGAGGGAGCTCGCGGGGCCGGTCGTCAAGGTCCACTGAGTGTCGGATGGCCGACTCCCGACAATCGAGCGGTTCCCTACGCTGGAGAGCAGCGGCAGTTCAAGCCGGGTGCGAACCGGACATCCCGCCCATCATGTGCAGAATTCCACATTGGTGACTCGGGGGATTCCGCCTGCCCGTCCCGGAGCGCCACGCATAATGACTGTCGTGCATGCACCCGTGGAAGGGGAGCCATCGACATGGGCAAGATCGAGCGCCAGATATCCGAGGGCGTCACCAAGTACTACTGGTACCCCGGAGAGAAGATCGACTGGATCCGGGGCGTCCTGACGCTCCTCGGCGGCGGGCTCCTGTTCGCGCTGATCTACGTCGTCACGAAGAACACGCTCCTCGCCGCGGTCGTCGCGGGCACGGCGGTCCAGGCGGTCGTCGGCGCCTACCTCGGCCGCCGGGACGCCGCGGGGCTCTCGGAGTTCCACGACCCGGCGACCGAGCGGCGCGAGGCCGTCATCGACGGCACCCGCGCGGCCTGGCGCGGCACCCTCCAGGGCCTGCTGTGCGCGGGCTCGGCGATGCTGGTGCTCAACATGCCGCACACGGGCTTCCTGGCCGACTGGGTGCTGCCGTTCGTGCCTTCGATCATCGGCGCGATCGCGCACTCCGGCGGGATGCTGTGGGAGCGGCTCGCGCAGGAGGTCACGGCCCCCGAGGCCGCGGCCGCGGCGGCGGAGGCCGACGCGGAGGAACCCACCAAGGAGCTCGAAGCGGCCTAGCCGCTTCGCCCGAGAGGCCCGCGCCCCTGACGGGGGGACGCGGGCCTTCGGCGTTCGCGGGGGTGGTGAGCCGACGCAGGGCGACTGCACGCCGCCTGGGTTGGACAGGCGGGGCGCTCGACCGCGGGAGGTGTCGTACACCGCCGCCCCGGTCGGAACCGGACGGCGGAACTACCGCGGGAGCAGCGCCCCGCGCCGGCTCGGTAGGAGAGAGTCCTCGCGGGGTCCGGCCCTGCTCAAGGAGCGGACCGGAGAACTCAGGATGCCCATTCGGGACACGAAACGCAAGAGGTTTTCTCCTCGCGAACCGCACTTTTGCGCGTCGTCTCGGTAACGGTGCAACAGCCGCCCCGCGGGCCCCGCGCGCGCCGTCGCTAGCATGGCCCGATGAGTTCCCGTCCCGCCCTGCGCCCCGGAAAGCAGAGTCCCCGCCGGAGCGTCCCCGACGCGATCGCCCGCCCCGAGTACGTCGGGAAGCCCGGCCCGGCGCCGTTCACCGGCACCGAGGTGAAGGACGCCGAGACCGTCGAGAAGATGCGGGTCGCGGGCCGGATCGCCGCAGACGCGCTCGTGGAGGCCGGGAAGGCCGCCGTCCCCGGCACCACCACCGACCGGATCGACGCGGTCGCCCACGAGTACCTGTGCGACCTGGGCGCCTACCCCTCGACGCTCGGGTACCGCGGCTTCACCAAGTCCTGCTGCACCTCCGTCAACGAGGTCATCTGCCACGGCATCCCCGACTCCACGGTGGTGCAGGACGGCGACATCGTCAACGTCGACATCACCGCGTTCATCGGCGGCGTCCACGGCGACTGCAACGCCACGTTCCTCGCCGGGGACGTCTCGCAGGAGGCCCGCGACCTCGTCGAGCGCACCTGGAAGGCCACCTGGCGCGGCATCAAGGCCGTCAAGCCCGGCCGCCAGCTCAACGTCGTCGGGAAGGTAATCGAGGCGTACGCCGCCCGCTTCGGGTACGGCGTGGTCCGCCAGTTCACCGGCCACGGCATCGGCACCGCGTTCCACTCCGGCCTCTACGTGCCCCACTACGACAACCCGAAGCTCACCGTCGAGATCGAGACCGGCATGACCTTCACGATCGAGCCGATGATCAACCTCGGCACCGCCGACCACGACATGTGGGACGACGGCTGGACCGCCGTCACCCAGGACCGCAAGTGGTCCGCCCAGTTCGAGCACACGCTCCTGGTGACCGACGACGGCTTCGAGATCCTCACCCTCCCGACCGAGGGCGCCCCCGCCGGGACCCCCGCGGGCCAGGCATAGCGAAAGGGCCCGCCTGCTGTCGCAGGCGGGCCCTTCTCATTCTCCTTGCGGCACTACGTGATCCGGCGCTCGCTCGGCAGCGTCGCCTTCGTGAACACGATCGCCCCGGCCGCCGCCACCAGCGGCACCGCCAGCAGCATGATCGCGAAGCTCGCCCACGGCAGCTCCCAGCCGTACAGGCTCGGGAACGGGTACTCCCACTGGAGCGGCCGGTTCAGCGCCTCGCGGATGACCGCGTACCCGATCACGCCCGCCACGGTGCCCAGACCGGCGCCGAACAGCGCGATCACCGTCGTCTGCCACATCGCGAACCGCTTGCGCAGCCCCGGGGCCGCCCCGACCGCGCCGAGCGTCGCCATGTCCCGCTTCTGCTCCGCGATGATGAGGCCCGTCGACACCGCCGTCGCGCCCAGCGCGATGAGCGCGCACAGGCCCGTCACGGCGATCGTGAAGTAGAACATGAAGTCGTCGGTGTAGTCGACGACCATGAAGCTCGCCCACACGTCGCCGCCCGCGAGCTCCTGGTCGAAGTCCGCCGCGAGCCCCTCGGCCGCAGCCGCGTCCACCTCGCCGGCGCCCTCCACCAGGAACACCTGCTGCCACACGCCGGGGGTCATCCCCAGCTCCTCGGCCGCATCAGGGCTGAAGAACACGCGGTTGGCGCCGAGCTGCCCCCGGTCCACGTACATCGCCGGGATCGCGACCTCGCGCTCCTCGGTCTCCTCGTCCCCCTGGACGCCCGTCTCCTCCTCGTAGACGGTGAGCGTCTGCTGGAACGTCAGCGTCCCGTCGTCGGTGATCGCGAACCGATCGGTCACCAGCACCCCGCCCGCCTCCAGCACCGCGACCGCCTCGTCGAGCTCCTCGCCTTCGAGCTCGGTGTAGGCCGCGACGATCTGCGGATCGGTCGAACCCGGGACGTCCCACAGGCTGCCCCAGAAGTCGTTCGGCGTCTCGTCGCACCGCTCGTCCTCGCGCGCCGCCTCCGCGGCCGCCCGCTGGTCGTCCTGGTCGGCGATCTCGACGGCCCAGTACGGGCACCGGTTCTCCTCGGGCCGCACGAACGTCCACTGGCAGTCGACGGCCTTGCCCGGCTCCTCCGCGACGGCCCCGCAGCCGTCATCGGGCGTGTACGTCGTCACCGGAACCAGGTCGACGTCGCCGATGCGCGACTCCAGGATCGGCTCGGCCTCGGCCGCCGCCGCGTCCCAGTCGACCTCGCCCTGGTCCGCGAGGTTGTTGTACATCGTCAAGGTCATGTCGCCCTGCGACAGCAACTGCTCCTGGTCGGCCGCGGTCCGCACCGAGTCGGCGGAGACGACCATCGAGAACGCCATGCCCGCCGCGACCACGCCGAGCACCGCGGCGATGGCAGGAGCCGCCGAGCCGCGGTTGCGCCCGGCCTCCCGCAGCGCCATCCGCGGCGCCAGCGGCAGCCACTTGCCGAGCTTCGCCGCGAACGTCAGCAGCGACGGCGTACACGCGACCAGACCCAGCTGCGCCAGGATGATCGCCGCGGCCAGCAGCGGCACGCTCCACACCGCCACACCGACCAGGCCCGCCGCGATACCCGCGGCCAGGACGCCCAGTCCGATGAGCAGCAGGCGCTTCGAGCCCTTGCGGCGCCCCGCCCGGCCCGTCAGCGCCTCCACCACGTTGATGCGGGAGGCGCTGATCGCGGCGGCGAGCGCCGACAGCAGCCCGGTCCCGATCGCGACGCCCACCAGCGCGGCCTGGAGCGCCGGAAGCACCTGGAGCCCCGCGCTGCGGTGGCCGACCAGCTGCTCCAGCCACGGCATCCCGACCGCGATGAGGCCGATGCCGACCGCGATCGCCGCCACCGCCGCGAGCACCCCGAAGAGCACGCCACCGGCGAGGACGGTGGTGCGGATCTGCCCGGGCGTCGCCCCGTTCGCGCTCATGAGCGCGAACTCGCGGGTGCGCCGCCGCGCGCTGATCGCGAACGCCGGCCCGGCCAGGAGCACGACCTCCATGATCACCACGACCACGATGAGGCCGAAGATCGCCAGTTCCGACTGGTCCATCGCGATCGAGGTGGACGCGTACTCGCCGGAGGGCGGGGTGTCCAGGAGCGACTGGGACCAGACGGTCAGCCCCAGTTCGTTGAGCGCCAGGGCCTGGTCCATGGTCAGCGGCTCGTCAGTGTCCACCAGCCAGCCGCTCGCCTGGGCGGGGAACATCCCGCCGATCGCGAAGCGCCCGTTCAGGTCCCACGGCATCTCCACGATGCCGCTCACCTCGTGCTCGCCCGAGCCCCGCCCGCCGTCGACCGACAGGTCGTCCCCGACCCCGAGGCCGAGGTACTCGGCCGCGGCCGTGCTCAGCACGACCTCGCCGCGGCCCGGAGCCGAGCCCTCGCGGTACACGAGCCCCGCGTCCTCATAGGCCGCGTCGCCCAGGTTGTAACCGAACGTGAAGATGTTCCCGAGCCCGTCCGGGGTCTCGACCTGCGAGGTCTCCCCCGAGCCGGAGTACGGCGTGTACGGGGCGATCCACGAGCCGACCGGCAGCGTCGCCAGGATCTCCTGGTCGGTGACCGCGCGGCCCGGGTCCTCGTAGTCCTCCATGTCGTAGTACGGCCACAGCTCGTTCCAGCTGTGCTGCGTCAGCGGCGCCCCGGGGGTGCTGAACTCGATGTACGCCTCGTTGCTCCCGAGGACCTGCTCCGCGGTCTCCTCGTCGGAGAGGCTGACGGTGTCGTAGGCGCTCGCCGCGATCGCGACCGCGAGCAGCGGGAGCCCCAGCAGGACGATCGACAGGGCCGACCGGCCCTTGTAGCGCCACGCCTCGCGGCGGGCGATGCGGAATCCGAGCCGCTGGCTCGCGAACATCACTGGGCCCCTTCGAGGAGCGTCTCGGCGTCGGCCAGCGGCGCGGAGGAGTCCACGACGCGGCCGTCGCGCAGGAACACCACGCGGTCGGCCCACCCGGCGTGCCGGGCGTCGTGGGTGACCAGCAGCCCGGCGGCGCCCTCGTCGCAGCGGCGCCGCAGCAGCTTGAGCACCTCCTCGCCGGTCACGGAGTCGAGCGCGCCGGTCGGCTCGTCGGCGAGCACGAGCCGCCGGTCCCCGATCAGCGCACGGGCGATGGCGACGCGCTGCGCCTGCCCGCCCGACAGCTCGTCGGGGAACCGGTCGCCCTGCTTGGCGTCGAGGCCGACCTCTTCAAGCGCGGCGTGCGCGAGCGTGCGGGCCTTGCCCGCGGCCATCCCGTCGAGCTCCAGCGGCAGCGCCGCGTTCTCGGCGGCCGTCAGGCTCGGGACCAGGTTGTAGTCCTGGAACACGTACCCGATGCTCCGGCGCCGCAGCGCCGCGAGCTTCTTCTTGTTCAGGGACGCGAGGATCGTGCCCTCCACCAGGACCGCGCCCGAGGTCGGGGCGTCGAGCCCCCCGGCGAGGTTGAGGAGGGTGGACTTGCCGGAGCCGGAGGGGCCCATGATGGCCACGAGCTCCCCGGCCTCGATGCGCAGGTCGGTGTCGATGAGGGCGTTGACGGCGTTGTCGCCGTCGCCGTGGACGCGGGTGACGCCCTGGAGTTGCAGAACGGACATGGTGGGGGTCACCGCTTCTCTTGGAGGACTTCGGTCTCGGACTCGTCGGCGTGCTGGGGGAACGGGCGGGGCTCGGGGCGGCCGGTGCGCGCCACGACGGCCTCGGTGTGGTCGAGCCACCTGATCTCGGCCTCCGCGCGGAAGATCATCGACTCCAGGACCAGCCGCCACGCCAGCTCGGGCTGGTCCTCGGCGGCCTTGAGCCGGGTGTACTCCTGAAGGAGCCGGAGGGTGGCCGTCCGCTGCCGCTGGATGACGTCGGCGACGTCCACCCCGGGTGTGGTCACGGCCAGGGCGAGCTTGATCGTCAGCTCGTCGCGGGGCCGGTCGGCGGCCTGCACGGGGGAGGCGAACCAGCCCGCGAGGTGGCGGCGCCCGGAGTCGGTGATCCGGTAGGGGCGCTGGCCGGAGTCGTTCTCGGGCATGGCCTCGACGAGCGCGTCGCGTTCGAGCCGGTTGAGGGTGGTGTAGACCTGGCCTATGTTGAGCGGCCAGGTGTTGCCGGTGGCGCTCTCGAACGCGGAGCGGAGCTGGTACCCGTAGGCGGGTCCGCGTTCGAGCAGCGCCAGGAGGCTGTGCTTGACACTCATGTGCAACCTCGCATCGCTGGGGACACTCTTCACCGTGAAGAGATACTCAGTAGGGTATAGCGGGTATGCAAATGATGGATACGCGGTATGGGTCCTCGGTGTGATCCCAGGTCAGCGCGTTACTCGGGCCGCCCCGGCCACGGGTCGGCCACGGCCTGGCCGACGGCCAGCCGCCACCGCGCGAGCGCGACGGCCGCGGCCGAGTACATGTCGAGGCACAACTGCCGCTCCTCCGGGTCGGACGCGGCCACGCCCGCCCGCCACGTCGTCGCCACGCTCTCCTCCACCGTGGTCAGCAGCTCCTGCGCGGTGGCCGCGTCGCCGATGACGCCGACGTCGTAGGACGGCTCGGGCGGGGGCGCGTCGGCGCCCGCGGCCGCGTAGTGGTCCAGCAGCACGTCGCGCCGGGACCGGTGCTCCGATTCGAGGGCCTCGGCCCGCTCCCTGGGATCGCCGTCGAGGTGCACGGCGGCGGCCCCGTAGGCGTAGATCGCGGCGTACTCGGCGGCCAGGCCGGTGTCGATCGCGGTCACGCGATCACCGCCGCGTGGGCCGCGCGGCTGGCGGCGATCTCGCCGAAGAGCACGGCGTAGTCGGACTGGGTCGTCATGCACGCCTCGGCGGCCTCGGCGCTCCCGGCGGTCTCGGCGTCGGCGAGGGCGGCCGCGTCGGCGGGCGCCTCCGCTTCCTGCTCCGATACCGAGCTCGGGCGCAGCAGCCGCTCCAGTGTCGCGGCGTGGGTCCGGTGGTCTTCGGCGATCTCGTTGTATCCCAGGGCTTCTGCTCCTTGCGCGAGTGCGCGCGCGGTGCGGAGCGCAGCGGTGAGGTCGGCGTCGGCGGTGATGATCTGGCCCGTCTGCCCGGTGCAGCCCGCGGCCGTGAGGACGGCCGCGCCTACCAGGAGTCCGCGTCGAGTCGTGAACACACACCCAGTTTCCCAGGCTGCCTTTCCATTCTGACTCCGGGCGGTTAATCTCGGCGAAATAGGCGATACGAGAGGAGTGCGCATGGGATCCGAGCAGCGCGCCGAAGTGGAATCCATCCTCGACCCGGCGGTCTCGGCCGCGGGGTACGACCTGGAGGGGCTGACCGTCACGAAAGCGGGCCGGAGGCTCCTCGTCAGGGTCCTTGTGGACAAGGACGGCGGGATCAGTCTGGACGATGTGGCCGTTGTCTCGAAAGCGTGCTCGAAGGCCCTGGACGAGGCCGACTCGACGGGAGGACCCTTCGCGGACACCGCATATACCCTGGAAGTGTCGTCGCCGGGGGTCGACCGTCCGCTGACCGAGCCCCGGCACTGGCGGCGTAATATTGGGCGCTTGGTAGCCGTGAACATCGGGGAGGAGCCCGTGAAAGGGCGGATCGCGGATGCCAGCGAGCGGGGGATTGAACTAGAGGCCGACGGCGTGCGCCGCTCGGCCACCTATGCCGAGCTGGGGCCCGGCAAGGTGCAGATCGAGCTGCGATGAGCGTCCGAAGGCGACGCCACCGGCTCGCACGCCTTGAACGGCCGCGGTGAGGACAACTCAAGACTTAAGGAGAACGGGTGCATATCGACCTGGCCGCGCTGCGGTCGCTGGAACGCGAGCGCGACATCCCTTTCGAGACAATCCTCGGCGCTATCGAATCGGCGCTGCTGACCGCCTACAAGCACACCCCCGGGGCCGATGAGCGCGCACGTGTCGTGGTCAACCGCGACAGCGGCATCGCCAATGTCCTGGTCCCGGTGCTGGACGAAGAGGACGAGGTCGTCTCCGAGCGCGACGACACCCCCGAGGGCTTCGGCCGCATCGCCGCCCAGACCGCGAAGCAGGTCATCCTCCAGCGCCTGCGCGAGGCGGCCGACGAGGTCAACTACGGCGAGTACTCCGGCAAGGAGGGCGACATCGTCACCGGCGTCGTCCAGGCCCACGGGGAGCGCAACGAGCGCGGCATCGTCACCGTCGACCTCGGCAAGATCGAGGCGACCCTCCCGTTGAACGAGCAGGTGCCCGGCGAGACCTACGAGCACGGGAAGCGCATCCGCGCCATCGTGATCCAGGTGAACCGGACCGCCCGCGGACCCCAGATCACCCTCTCCCGCACCCACCCCGCCCTGGTCAAGAAGCTGTTCGCGTTCGAGGTCCCCGAGATCGACGAGGGCGCCGTGGAGATCCCGGCGATCGCACGTGAAGCCGGTCACCGTTCCAAGATCGCGGTGCGCGCCACAACGAAGGACGTCAACGCGAAGGGCGCGTGCATCGGCCCGATGGGCTCGCGTGTGCGCGCCGTCATGAGCGAGCTCGGCGGAGAGAAGATCGACATCGTCGACTGGAGCGCCGACCCGGCGCAGTTCGTCGCGAACGCGCTCTCCCCGGCGAAGACCCTGTCGGTGCGGGTCGTGGACGAGTCCACGCGCTCCACTGAGGTGATCGTCCCCGACTACCAGCTTTCGCTGGCGATCGGCCGGGAAGGGCAGAACGCGCGCCTTGCGGCCAGGCTCACCGGTTGGCGGATCGACATCAAGTCCGACGCGCACGTGTCCGGCGGCACGAAGGAGGAGACCGGCCCGGCCGGTGGCGGCCGCCGCTCCGGGAGGTAGACTTATTAACGGATCGCAACGTGACGCAGCGGTAGTCCGCACCTGTGTGGGTTGCCGCAGACGTGCTTCCGCTTCCGAGCTGCTGCGCGTCGTCGTCCAACGCTCTGAGGGTTCCCAGAACCGCTTGGTTCCGGACCCGCAGCGCCGCCTCAGCGGCCGCGGAGCCCATGTGCACCACTCTACGAACTGCCTTGACCAGGCAGTTCGCAAGCGTGCGTTCGCCAGGGCCCTCAGGATAGACGGAGCCGTGGACGTCGCCATGGTGCGAGCCCTTGTCGAGTCGGAGTCGGCCGAGAGGCCGACTCCCGCACACGAAAAGCAGGTAGAGACCGAATGAAGACCACGCGATGAAGTTCTCCCGATGAACTGGTTGTCAGTGGAAGGCTGAGGTCGGCGGGCGCTGCCCGTACGGCCTCGAATGTGAGGAGTGCAGTGGCAGCAAAGCCCCGCGTACATGAACTTGCCAAGGAACTGGGCACGACGAGCAAGGACTTGCTCGCGAAGCTCGGCTCGATGGGCGAGTTCGTGAAGTCAGCGTCGAGCACGGTCGAAGCGCCGGTGGCGCGTCGGCTGCGGCAGGAGTACGACGCCGCACAGGGCGCCCCGGCAGCGTCGGCCGGGAAGACCGAGACCCCGACGCCGGCCGCCCCCGTGAAGCCCGCGGCCTCCAAGCCGCGCCCGGCGGCGCCGAGCCCGTCCAAGATCATGCAGGCCAAGGTCGACGCCAAGGACGCCAAGTCCGAGGCGAAGGCCGAAGCCGAGGCCAAGAAGGCCGCGAAGAAGGCCGCCCCGAAGCCGGGTGCGGCCGCCGGTCCGAAGCCGGGCCCCAAGCCCGCTCCGGCCCCGCTCCAGCCCGAGATCAAGCCCGCGTCCGCCCGCGACATCGAGGTGGCCGCGGAGCAGAAGCGCGCCGAGGAGCTGCTCAAGCGCCAGCAGGAGCAGGCCGAGGCCGCCAAGCGCGCCGCGGCGGCTCCCAAGCCCGGCCCGAAGCCCGCTCCGGCCCCGGCCGCCCGTCCGGGCGCGCCGAAGCCGGGCCCGAAGAACCCGTTCGGCGTCGGCGGCGGCACTCCCGCCCCGAAGTCGCGTCCCGCAGACGGCGGCGCCGAGCGCCCCGGCGGTCCCCGCCCCAGCCCGCGCATGATGCCTCCGCGTCCGAACCCGGGCATGATGCCCGGTCGTCCGGCCGGCGGCGGTCGTGACGGCGGCGCGCGCGGTGCCCGCGGCGGCGGTCGCGGCGGCCCCGGCGGCGGCGGTGGCCGTCCCGGTGGCGGCGGCGGTCGTCCCGGTGGGGGCGGCGGCAACTACCGCGGCAACTTCGGCGGTGCCGGCGGCGGCGGAGCCGCGGGCGGTACCGGCGGTTCCGGTCCTTCGACCGGCGCGCCGGCCCCGTACCGGGGCGGCGGCGGTCGCGCGGGCGGCGGCGGCAAGGCGCGCGGCGGCGGTGCCGCAGGCGCGTTCGGCCGCGGCGGACCCCGCGGCAAGTCCCGCAAGTCGCGTCGTCAGCGGCGCCAGGAGTTCGACAACCTGGCCGCGCCGAGGATGCAGTCGGGCGCGCCCCGAGGGAACGGCGAGACCATTCGCCTGGCCCGCGGCGCGTCGCTCGCCGACTTCGCCGACAAGATCGGCACCCTGCCGGGCACCCTCGTCCAGGAGCTGTTCACCCTGGGCGAGATGGTGACCGCGACGCAGTCCGTGTCGGAGGATACCTTCGAGCTCCTCGGCACCCACCTCGACTGGGACATCAAGATCGTGTCCCCCGAGGAGGAGGACCGCGAGCTGCTGTCGCAGTTCGGCATCGACCTCGACGCCGAGGACAAGGACGACTTCGTCCCGCGTCCCCCGGTCGTCACGGTCATGGGCCACGTCGACCACGGTAAGACGAAGCTCCTCGACGCGATCCGCCACACGAACGTCGTGGCGGGCGAGGCGGGCGGCATCACCCAGCACATCGGCGCGTACCAGGTCCACGTCGAGCACGAGGGCGAAGACCGTGCGATCACGTTCATCGACACCCCGGGCCACGAGGCCTTCACCGCCATGCGCGCCCGCGGCGCGAACGTCACGGACATCGTGGTGCTCGTGGTCGCGGCGGACGACGGCGTCATGCCGCAGACGATCGAGGCCCTGAACCACGCCAGCGCCGCCGGCGCCCCGGTCGTGGTCGCGGTCAACAAGACCGACCTGCCGGACGCCAACCCGGGCAAGGTCCGCCAGCAGCTGACCGAGTACGGCCTGGTCGCCGAGGAGTACGGCGGGCAGACCATGTTCGTCGACGTGGCCGCCAAGCCGCGCATCGGCATCGCGGAGCTGCTCGAAGCGGTGCTCCTGACCGCCGACGCGTCCCTGGAGCTGGAGGCTTCGGAGACCGGCAACGCGCAGGGCATCGCGATCGAGGCGCACCTCGACAAGGGCCGCGGCCCGGTCGCCACGGTCCTGGTCCAGAAGGGCACGCTGCGTGTCGGCGACTCGATCGTCGCCGGCGGCGCGCACGGACGCGTCCGTGCGATGCACGACGCCGACGGCACCAAGGTCATCGAGGCGACCCCGTCGTTCCCGGTGCAGGTGCAGGGCCTCGCGTCCGTCCCGATGGCGGGGGACGTGTTCCTCGCCGCCGACGACGACCGCACGGTCCGGCAGATCGCGGAGCAGCGCCAGGCCCGCCGCCGTGCGGCGCAGCAGGCGTCCCGCGTCTCGCGCACCACGCTCGAGAACCTCATGGACAAGATCGCCGAAGGCGAGCGCACCACGCTCTCGCTCATCATCAAGGGCGACGGCGCCGGTTCGGTCGAGGCCCTCGAAGAGGCGCTGGTCGCGCTGGAGATCCCGGAGGAAGTGCACCTCCAGGTCATCCACCGCGGCGTCGGTCCGATCACGGAGTCCGACGTCAACCTCGCCGCGGCGGGCGACGGCGAGGCCGCGACGATCATCGCGTTCAACGTTCGTGCCGAGGGTCGCGTCCGCGACATGGCCGAGCGCGAAGGCGTGGACGTCCGGTACTACACCGTCATCTACCAGGCGATCGAGGAGATCGAGACCGCGCTCAAGGGCATGCTCAAGCCCGAGTACGAAGAGGCGGCGCTCGGTTCGGCCGAGATCCGCGAGGTGTTCCGCTCGTCGAAGCTCGGCAACATCGCCGGTGCGCTCGTCACGAGCGGTTCGATCAAGCGCAACGCGAAGGTCCGCCTCATGCGCGACGGCGCGGTCGTCATCGAGACGACCATCTCGTCGCTGCGCCGGTTCAAGGACGACGCCAACGAGGTCCGCGAGGGCTTCGAGTGCGGTTTCACCTTGAAGAACTACAACAACATCGAAGAGGGCGACATCATCGAAGCCTTCGAGATGCGCGAGAAGCCGCGCTCGTAAGTGCGTCTGCTCGAAGCTGAAGCCGCTGCGCGGCTCGGACGGGCCCTTCGGGGCTTCGACCGGGCCGCGCTGCGGCGCGTCTACGGCCCGGACGCGGTCGCTGCCGCCGACCGCGGCGACTACCGGGCGCTGCTCGCGCAGTGCGGGGACGACCCGCTCGGCGTGCGGGCCCGCCTGTGGGTCGCGGGCGTCCCGGTCCCTGCCGCCGCGGTGGCGGGCGCATTGGCTCCCTTCACGCTCGATGAAGCCCGTGAATGCGGTCTCCTGACCGGCGGCGACGAGGTGTCCGCGGGCTGGGGCCTCCAGTTCGAGGGCGACCGGCTCCTGTTCTCCGACCAGCTGCCGAACACCACGGGCGGCCGCGGCCCCGAGCACGTGCTCGGCGTCGGCGGCGCCTCGAAGCTCCTCCTCGACCTGACGCTCCGCGACCCCGTCGCGAGCGCCCTCGACCTGGGCACCGGCTGCGGCGTCCAGGCCCTGGCGCTGCCCGCCGACCGGGTCGCCGCCACGGACTTGAGCGAGCGCGCCCTGGCGTTCGCCGCACTGAACGCCGCGGTCAACGGCACAGAGCTCGAACTGCTGCAAGGGGACCTGCTCGAACCGATCGCCGGGCGGCGCTTCGACCTCGTGGTCGCGAACCCGCCGTTCGTCATCGGCACGCCCGGCACCGGCTGGACCTACCGCGACGGCGGCCGCGAAGCCGACGGCATCGCCGCCGAGCTCGCCGCGGCCTCCGTCGACCTGCTGAACCCCGGCGGGACCATGCAGTTCCTCGCGAACTGGCTGCACCGCAAGGGCGAGGACTGGTCCGAGCGCGTCGCGGGCTGGTTCCCCAACGCGGGCGTGCGGGTGTGGGCCGTGGAGCGCGAGGTGCTCGACCCGCTCGACTACGTGCGCACCTGGCAGCGCGACTCGGGGGAGTCGCACGACGCCGAGCAGGCCGCGGCCTGGCTCGACTGGTTCGCGGCCAACGAGGTCGAGGCCGTCGGCTTCGGCTTCGTCTCCGTCCGCCGCATCGACGGCCCCACGGAAGTGGTCTGCGAAGAAGCCCGCCACGCGGTCGAGGCCCCGTGGTCCGACCGCGTCGCCGACTGGTTCGCACTGCGCGACGACCCGCTCGAACCCGAGGTGCTGTGGGAGTCGCGGCTGCGCGTCGCCGACGGCACGGTCCTCCAGCAAACCGCCGCTCTGGGCGACGAGGGCTGGGACGTGGACCGGCAGTGGCTCCAGCAGGCGCACGGCATGCGGTACGCCGAGGAGGCCGACCCGCTCGTCGTCCAGTTCCTCGGCGCGTGCAACGGCGAAGCGGAAGTGCGCCTCCAGGTGCAGCTCCTCGCCGACACGTACGGGGCAGAGCCGGCGCTGCTGTACGCCCAGCTCTACCCCGTCGTGAAGCGCCTGATCGAGCGCGGCTTCCTCGTCCTCTAGGACCTGAGGTACGCCAGGACGGCCTTCACCCTGCGGTGGTGGTCGCCGTCCTCGCTGCTGAGCGCGAGCTTCGTGAAGATGTTCCGGATGTGCTTCTCGACCGCGCCGTCGGAGATGAACAGCTTCTTGCCGATCGCCTTGTTCGAGTGGCCCTCGGCCATGAGTCCCAGGACCTCCTTCTCGCGGGGCGTCAGCGTCGCGACGGGGTCGTTCTTGCGGCGCCTGACCATGAGCTGCGAGACCACCTCCGGGTCGAACACGGTGCCGCCCGCGGCGACGCGCTTCAGGGAGTCCATGAAGTCCTCGATGTCGATGACCCGCTCCTTGAGCAGGTACCCGACGGCGCCGCGGGCGTCCGCGAGGAGGTCGTCCGCGTAGGAGACCTCCACGTACTGGCTGAGGATGAGCACGGGCGCGCCCGGGACGATCTCCCGGGCGCGCGTGGCTGCTCTGAGCCCTTCGTCGGTGAACGACGGGGGCATGCGGACGTCGACGACCGAGACGTCCGGCTTGTGCTCGGCGACGGCCTCCACGAGGGCGTCGCCGTCGCCGACCTCGGCGAGCACCTCGCATCCGAACTCCTCCAAGAGCTTCACGAGCCCTGAACGGATGAGCACGGCGTCATCGGCGATCACTACTCGCACGGAACCTCCACGACGATCACTGTCGGACCGCCGTCGGGGGAGTCGATGGTCCACTGGCCCTCGACGGCCTTGACCCGGTCGGTGAGGCCCGAGAGCCCGTGCCCCTTCGAGACGTGCGCGCCCCCGACGCCGTTGTCGCCGACCGAGAGCACCAGCCTATCGCCCCAGTCCTCGACCGACACGGTCGCTTTGGTGGCCTGGGAGTGCTTGGCCACGTTCGTGAGGCACTCGGCGGTCACGAAGTACACGGTGCTCTCGACGGCGGCCCGGTAGCGGCCGTTGAGGTTCGTCTCCAGCTCCACCGGGACGAGCGAGCGGGCCGCGAGGGCCGCGAGCGCCGCCTCCAGGCCGCGGTCGGTGAGGATCGGCGGGGCGATGCCGCGCGAGAGCGACCGCAGCTCGTCGATGGTCTCCCTGGTCTGGGCGATGGCCGCCTCCAGGGTCTCCTGGGCCGCTTCGGGGTTGGTCGCGAGCTGGCGCTTGACGCGGGCGAGCTCCATGCCCAGGCCCACGAGGCGCTGCTGCGGGCCGTCGTGGATGTCGCGCTCGATGCGCCGCAGGGCGTCGGCCTCCGCGGAGGTCGCGGCGGCCCGGGACTCCTCCAGCTGGTCGATGCGCTCGTGCAGGCCGCTGATGGAGGTGAGCATGCCGCGGCCGATCGAGGCTTCGGCGACGGCCATGCCGCGGGTGACCGGGACGATCGTCAGGATCATCACGGCCGCGGCGATCCAGCAGAGCACCGACATCGCCAGGTACGAGTCGCCCCAGCCGAGCCATTCGGTGGCGTATTCGAGGCCCTGCTCCGACTCGCCGGTCGCGGCGATGATGATCCAGCCCCACACCGGCCACGTCAGGGTCGCGAGGGTCACGGCCCACCACACGAGCGCGATGACGAAACCGGCGATGGCGACGGGCAGGATCGTCACGGCCCACAGGATGTTGAGCCACGACTGGCCGTCGGTGAGCGCGGTCAGGAACCGGCGCAGCGCCGAGGCGTCCTCCGGGGAGCGCTTGTAGCGGGGCTTCGGCAGCTCCCGGCGCAGCACCGCGGGGAGCATGGAGCGGCCCGCGGCGGCCATGCCGCGCATCGCGAACATGGTGGCGGCGGCGATGGGCACGCCGATCCAGATGATCGCCGTGCCGACCCCGAGGAGGGTGCCGACCAGGCCGATGATGAACGAGGGCAGGGCGATGAAGAACATCGACAGGAGGTATCCGGTGTCGGTGCCGAGTTGCCGGAGGGTTGTACGCATGGGTCAACAGTAGAAAAGCGGGCCGCCCGGTACGACCCGGCGGTCCCGCTTGTTCACGGTAGGGCCTGCCCTACCTTCAGAGCATCCCGTCGCCGGGCGCTCGGCCCGCCCTGGTCGCGATGCCCGCGACCGAGTTGAGCAGGCTCATGATGCACAGGCCGATGACCAGGTTGATCGCCGCCGTCGCGATCTGCGACTCCAGTTCCGCCGAGGCGGTGAACGGGATGAGCACGCCCACGGCGATGACCAGCAGCATGATCCAGTTGAAGAACGCCATCGGGCGCGGCATGAGCATGAGCAGCAGGTGCACCGCGGCGGTCGCCAGGATCGCGATCCCGAACGCCCCGAACGCGTAAGTGGTGGTGGTCGTGTCGCCGTAGGCCCCCGCGTCCGAAGGCGAGAGGATGTGGATGCCGAGCACCCCGCGCACCAGGAGGATGCCCACGAGCGCGACGAGCGCGGCCACGACGGCCGTCCCGAAGCCGCCCGCCCACAGCTTCCCGGCGTCCACCCTCGGGCGGTCGCCCTGCTCCGGCTGGACCGGCGGGTAGGGCCGCGTGGGCTGCTCCTGGTAGTTCCGGTCCCAGCCGCTCTGCGGTGACGCCATGGCTCCTCCTCGGTCCGCTTCCGGCCTCATCGTGGCAGGTACCCGTGACGGACGTCGCGAAACCGGTGATTTCCGGCGGCTGTAAAGATCTTGGGGATGTCGGGCCCTGCGCGTAATCTAGAGCGGTGTTCACCGGATGTGTTGAATTCGACCTCCTCCTGCCCCAGGACTCCCGCTCGCTGAAGGCCAAGCGCTCCTACGTGCGCCCGATCGTCGCCTCCCTGCGGAAGTACGAGGTCGCGGTCGCGGAGGTCGGCGACCAGGAGGTCCACGGCCGCACTACGATCGGCGTCGCCGCCGTCGCCGGGGACCACCGCCACGTCGCGGAGGTCCTCGACGCCTGCGAGCACCACGTCGCGGGCCGCCCCGAAGTGGAGCTCCTCAGCGCCAGGCGGCGCGTCTTCGGCCCCGAGGACGATTAGACAGCACAGGCGATTGAGGATCCGCGCCCAGACGGGGCGCGGTCGACGAAGGCGCATCCGCACCGAGGTGCGCGCAGCAGTGGAAGTGGAAGGCAGGAAGAGCGATGGCAGACGCAGCGAAGCGGGCCCAGGTGTCCAAGCGGGTCATGGAGCTGACCGCGCAGGCGGTCCGCAAACTCAAGGACCCGCGGGTCGGCATGGTCACCATCACCGACGCCCGCATTACCTCGGACCTGCGCGAGGCCACGGTCTTCTACACCGTCCTCGGTGACGAGGACCAGGTCAAGGCGTCCGCGGCGGGCCTGGAGCGCGCCACCGGGCACCTGCGCACCACCGTCGGCCGGGCCCTGGGGATGCGCCACGCGCCGTCCCTCCAGTTCATTGCCGACACCGTCCCCGACCAGGCCAACCGCATCGAGGAGCTCCTCGCGAAGGCCGCCGCGGCCGACGCGGAGGTCCACAAGATCGCCGAGGGCGCCGCCTACGCGGGCGAGGCCAACCCGTACGTCGAGAAGGACGAGCCCGAGGACGAGGCGGCCGAAGAGCCCCGCCGGTGACCTCCGGCACCCCCGTCGACCCGGCCGCGGCCCCTCCGCGGCCGGCCTCCTACCGGACGATCGCCTCCCTGGCGATCCCGGCGCTCGTCGTCCTCGCCGCCGAGCCCATCTACCTGCTCATCGACACCGCCGTGGTCGGCCACCTGGGTGCCGTGCCGCTCGCCGGGCTCGCGCTCGGCGGCGTCATCATGGGCCTCGCGCCGCTCATCGGCGCGGTCCTCGCCTACGGCACCACCGCCCGGGCCGCCCGCCGCTACGGCGCGGGCGACCGCCCCGGCGCCGTCGCCGAAGGCGTCCAGGGCACCTGGATCGCCCTCGCCGCGGGCCTGCTCATGATCGCCGCCATCGAGGTCTTCGCGGGCCCGCTCGCGGGCCTCATGGGCGACGACCCGGCCGTGGAGGCCGCCGCGGCCGAATGGCTCCGCGTGGCGATCCTCGGCGCCCCGTTCCTCCTCGTCGCCGGGGCCGGGCAGGGCTGGATGCGCGCCGTCCAGGACACCCGCCGCCCCATGTGGTTCGTGACGGTCTCGTTCCTCATCTCGGCCGCGCTCGCGCCGGTCCTCGTGTACCCCGTCGGCCTCGGCCTCGTCGGCTCCGCGTGGGCGAACGCCGTCGCGCAGGCCATCTCCGGCACCCTGTTCCTCCTCGCGCTGCGCCGCGAAGGGGTGAGCCTGCGCGTCGACTGGCCCCTGATGTCCAAGCAGCTCACCGCGAACGGCGACCTCATCATCCGCGGCGCCGCGTTCCAGGTGAGCTCCTTCTCCGCGGCGGCCGTGGCCGCCCGGGTCGGCACCGCCGCGCTCGGCGCGCACCAGATCGGCATGCAGCTGTGGTTCTTCGCGGCGCTCGCCCTCGACGCGGTCGCCATCGCCGCCCAGGCCCTCATCGGCGCCGACCTCGGCGCGGGCCGCCCCGAGACCGCGCGGGCCTCCGCGAAGCGCATCACGATCGTGGGCGTCGGCTACGGCCTGCTGTTCCTCGTGGTGGTCCTCGTGCTCATCCCGTTCCTGCCGGGCCTGTTCACCTCCGATGCGGCCGTGCGGGACCAGCTCGGGAGCGTGTGGCCGTGGCTGGTGCTCCTGCTGCCGGTCGCGGGCGTCGTCTTCGCCCTCGACGGGGTCCTCATCGGCGCGGGGGACCTGCGGTTCCTGCGGAACATGACGGTGGCCTCGATCGCGAGCGGCCTGCCGTTC
Organism: Glycomyces sp. NPDC047010; assembly: GCF_040644205.1. Lineage (NCBI taxonomy): Bacteria > Bacillati > Actinomycetota > Actinomycetes > Glycomycetales > Glycomycetaceae > Glycomyces > Glycomyces sp. NPDC047010. Next base: position 253,176 of record NZ_JBEYVY010000010.1, read on the forward strand.
ATGTGGCTCACCCTCGTCTTCGACTGGGGCCTCGCGGGGATCTGGGGCGGCATCGCCGTCTACATGCTCGTGCGGCTCGGACTCATCCTGTGGCGCTTGCGATCCGGTGACTGGGCCGTCACCGGCGCCGAGCGGGCCTGACAATTTCCGTCTCACAATGTGAATTCGGCGTAGTGAGGCACCTGAACCTCCGTTAAGGTCTCCAGGATGAAGACTGATTCATCACCTCGCCGCAAGCGCCGGGTCCGTCCCAATAATTGGGATGAGGAGAAGGCGGAGGCGCTGCGCGCCCTCCAGGAATCGCTCGACCGCCACCAGTAGCGCGCGCCGCGGCGGCGGCCGGTTAGCCTCTACGACCGTGACCGCAGCGCAGAAGAACGGCCCGCAGCCGGGCCTCATCGTCGTCGACAAGCCCCAGGGCATCACCTCCCACGGGGTCGTGGCCCGCATGCGCCGCATCTGCGGCACCCGGAAGGTGGGCCACGGCGGCACGCTGGACCCGATGGCCACGGGCGTGCTGATCGTCGCCGTCGGCAAGGCCACGAAGCTGCTGACCTACGTGTCGGGCCTCGACAAGTCCTATGCCGCGACGATCCGCCTGGGCCAGTCCACCGTGACCGACGACGCCGAGGGCGATCCCACCGCGACCGCCGACGCCTCCGCGGTCGCCGAGGACGCGATCCGCGCCGGGCTCGCGGCCATGACCGGCGAGATCGACCAGGTCCCGAGCGCGGTCAGCGCCGTCAAGGTCGACGGGCAGCGCGCCTACAAGCTCGTCCGCGACGGCGAGGCCGTCGAACTCAAGCCCCGGCGCGTGACGATCGCCGCGATCGAGGTCCTCGACATCCGCCGTGAAGGCACCTTCACCGACGTGGACGTGGACGTCTCCTGCTCCTCCGGGACCTACATCCGCGCCATCGCCCGCGACCTGGGCGCCGTGCTTGAGGTCGGCGGGCACCTGACGGCCCTGCGCCGCACCAGGATCGGCGGCTTCGGCCTCGACACCGCCGCGACCCTGGAAGCGCTCGCGGAGCGCTCCGAAGCGGGCGAACCGCTCGGCACCCTGACGATGGGCGACGCCGCGGCCCGCCTCATGCCGACCCGCACGGCCACCGACGCCGAGGCGAAGGCCCTCTCCTACGGCAAGCCCCTCGCCGCCGCGGGCATCGAGGGCCGCTACGCCGTCCTCGACGCCGCCGGCGAACTCCTCGCCGTCATGACCGAGCACGGCGACACGGCCAAACCCGAGACCGTCTTCGCGGCGGCCTCGTAGCCGGATTGTCGGACCCCGCTGGCACCATTGCGAACCGGGGGCCCAAACCCTGAGGTGCGGCGGGCCTTTCGGGTGCCCGCTAGCCGGCGAGGATCTGGCTGCGGAAGGCGATCGGGGTCGTTCCGGTGCGCTGGGCGAAGAACTTGTTGAAGTTGGTCGCCGAGGAGAAGCCGAGGCGGTCGCCGATCCTCGCGGCCGGGACCGCGGAGCACGCGAGCATCCGCTTGGCCTCCAGCACGACCCGGCGGTCGATGAACTCCTTGGCGGGCATCCCCACGGCCGTGATCGTCGCGCGCGACAGCGTCCTGGGGGAGCACGCCAGGGCCTCGGCGTAGTCGCTCAGGGTCCGCGTGTTCGCGAAGTCGCGTTCCACCGCGTCGCGGAAGGAAAGGTACACCTCGCCCTGCTCGCTCCCTGCCGCCGCGCTCGGGAGGCTCGCCACCCGCAGGACCAGGACCGCGAGGAGGTGCCGGAGCACCTGCCGCCGGGTGTCCTCCGCGAGCCGGTCGGCCGAGTGCTCCCACTGGAGCTGCGTGGTCGCCGCGCGCAGCAGCGCGTGGTCCTCCGCGGCCGGGGCGCGCAGCACCGGCGCGTGCGGGTCGTCGGCGCACACGCCGATCGCCGTGTCGGGGTCGAGGAACCCGGTCGCGAAGCGGATGACCGTGCCCTCGGCGCGGTCGAGCGCGCCCCAGCGCTGCACCTGCCCGGGACGGGCCCACAGCCACTGGCCCGGCGCGATCGCGTGCTCCCGGAAGTCCACCGAATGGCGAAGGGCCCCAGAGGAGAGCGTGACGAGGCAGTGCCGGTCGGGCCGGAACGGCCGCGAGGGCGCACCGCCCGCGCGCAGGCGCGCGAGGGTGTGGATCTCGAACGACGGGGCCGGAGCGGTGCCGAACGGTTCGGCGACGAGCTCGGCGGGGTGCTCGCTGGCGCCCTCCCAGAACCGGCCCGTTATGTCATCTTGTCGCGTATTCACCAGCATCAGCGGCAAGTTTATCCTTTTAATCCGGATTGCGCGGTGGGTTCCGATCATGGATCCGAGCCGCCTGGGAACTAGTTCAAATTGAAAGTACCCTAGTCCCATGACACAACCCAAGACCGTCGACTTCTGGTTCGATCCCGCGTGCCCCTGGGCGTGGATGACCTCCCGCTGGATCATCGAGGCGTCGAAACTGCGCGACCTGGACGTGCACTGGAACGTCATGAGCCTGTACGTGCTCAACGAGCCCAAGCTCGACGAGCTCCCCGAGAACTACCGCGCGTTCATGCCCGGCACGCTCCCGGCCGTGCGCGTCGCCACCGCCGTCGCCGAGCAGTACGACAACGAGACCCTCGGCCGCCTCTACACCGCCCTCGGGAACCGCATCCACCTCCGCAAGGACAAGGACCCCGAGAGCTACATCCCGTCCGCCCTCGACGCCGTCGGCCTCCCGGCCGACCTCGCCGCGGCCGCGAAGACCGAGGACTGGGACGAGGCACTGCGCGCCTCGCACCAGCGCGGCATCGGCCTGGTGGGCACCGACGTCGGGACGCCCGTCGTCGCCGTCGAGAACGACGAGGGCGTCAAGGTCGGCCTGTTCGGCCCGGTCGTGACCCCCGCCCCGCAGGGCGAGGCCGCCGCGAAGCTGTGGGACGGCGTCTACGCCGTGACCACCACCCCGGGCTTCTACGAGCTCAAGCGCTCGCGCACCGACGGCCCGAACTTCGACAACCTCGCCGACGAGCTCTAGTAGCACGACCGCAATAGCGCACACGGAAAGGCCCGCAACGCGATCGCGTTGCGGGCCTTCCTCTCTCGTCTCAGCTGACCTGGGAGAGCCAGGACTGCTCGGCGCCGCCGACGGCCTGCCGGTACGGCGCGAGCTCCCGCTCCCACTCCAGGCCCAGGAGCTGGTCCAGCCCGGAGCGCAGCGCCTCGGCGCTGGTGGTGGTCGCCAGGAGCGCGCGGATGCGGTCCTCGGCGATCATGATGTCGCCGCTGGCGCTCATCGCGGCGCGGTAGGCGCCGCGGCCGGGGACGTGCATGATGCGCTCGCCGTCCACGCCCGCGCTCGGGTCCTCGGTGACCTCGAAGCGCAGCATCGGCCACTGCACCAGGGCCTTCGCGAACTCCGCGCCCATGCCGGCGTAGCCGGTCCAGGCGCGCTCGGCGCGCATGGTGCCCCGCTCGGCGTCCTGCGGGGACCAGCCCAGCTTGACCGTTCCCTGCCGCGAGGTGCCGCCGGAGCTCTCCAGGACACGCCCGATCGCCCACTCGACGTGCGGGCACACGGCCGGCGGGCTGGAGTGGATGTAGATCACGCCGCGTGTCTGCATCGCGCACCTCCTTGGGAATCGGCGTATCTGAGTACTGGCTCACTCCTTGTGGTCATTTGACTACGACTTGAAGCCGCACAACGGGTGTCGCCCGGGTCGAAGAAGGGATGGACTCGGACCCGGCACGCTATTCCGCTCTGTTACATACTGACAGCTTCGAAAGCATCGCGCTAGGCTTAAACGGCCCCGGGCACTCACTTTTTCGATCATTCGATGTGTCACACCCGGTGCATGTGCTAGTCGTCGCAGGACACACCTGAGCTACACTTGCGCATGACCGGCATACTGTCGGTTTTCTTTTGTGGTCCAACCCAGGTTCGTGACAGTCTTCGGGGCTGCTCTTCCTGCGCGAGACCGAAGATCCGTCTACACGACATGGTGAGGAGACCGGCGTGGCAGCCAACACTTCCAAGACAGCACGCGCTTCCGTCAAGGCCGGCCAGGGCAAGGGTGCCGCGGGCCTCAGCGTCCTCGGCGAGTTCAAGTACCTGATCCCGCTCAACGGCGGCAAGCACGTGTACCTGCGCAACCTGACCACCGGCAAGACCCTGCACCTCGCCACCGGCTCCGAGGCGTTCACCGAGGCCCTCAAGGCCCTGGCCGCCGCCGGCCACGGCGAGAAGCTCAAGGCCGAGATCGAGGGCCTCGCGTCCTCGCTTCCCGCGGAGCAGGGCTGGGACACCACCCTGAAGTCGCTCGAAGAGGCCGGCGTCTTCACCGCCGAGGCCGTCGCCGCGTAAGGGTCCGCCCCCGCGACAACCGCGCTCCATGCCCTCGGGTGTGGGGCGCTTTTTCATGCGCGCGACTCGGGGCGCACTCGCGCGCCCCGAAAACCAATCGATCAAATGTTCGACTGCGCTATTCGCGGTCCAATTTCTGCAACTGCGGAATGCGTCCGCGGATTGGCGCGGATCACCCGATCGGCCGACCCTTATCGGGCATTCGGTCAGTCGCCGAGATCGGCGGTGCACACCGGTTCGGACTTCGGCACCTCGTCGACCGACCACAGTGCGCTCACCAGGAAGCAGTAGTCCTGGTCCGGGCTGAACCCGGCGCTGGTGAACGTGGTCTCCAGGGTCCCGTCGGTGTTCAGCGCCTCGGCCTGGTCGTCCCCGACGCGCTGCGCGAACACGATGTACCGCAGGCTCGACGTGGCGCCCTCCGGCGCGGTCCACGCGAGGGTCACTTCGCCCGCGTCCCACGACTCGATCGCCAGGCCAGTGGGGGCCCCGCCGCCGTCGGTGTTCGCCTGGTCCAGGTCGTCCTCGTCCTTGTTCGGGACGATCAGCCACAGCCACAGGGTCATGACCAGGCCCAGGACCACGCTGATGGAGATCCCCAGGATCACGTAGCCCTTGAGGCTCCGGTTGTCCTTCTCCTTGCGCTGCAGCTGCTTCGGGGCCTTGTACGCCTGGGTCTTGCGCTGCTTCGCGCCGTCGCGGCCGATCACCGGCGGCGCGAACACCTGCTGGTCCTGCTGCACCGGTGACGCGGAGTGCGGGTGCATCGGCGGCGCGGCCTGCTGCGCCGTCCACGGCGAGGGCGGCGGCTGCATGCTCACCGGCGCCTGCGGGGGCGCCGAGTACGGGGCGATCTGCGGTGCGGGAGAAGCCGGGGCCCCCGAGAACGGCTGCGCGGACATCGGGGCGCCCGAGAACGGCGCGGCCGAGATCGGCGGCGCCGCCGGGGTCCCGTTCAGCTGCGCGTACCGCGGGTCCACCGCGTGGCCCAGCTGCGAACCGAACCCGCCCGTCCCGCCGCCGGTCATCCCCCCGGCGGTCGAACCGAGCGTGTTCCCGTACTCCGAGTGCGGCATCGGCGGCTGCTGCACGGGCGCGAACGGGTCGAGCGGCACCCGCGTGCCCCGCGACGCCACCTCGGGCCGGTACACCGTCTCCTCGTTCGAGACGTCGCCGATGACCGACGGCGCCGCGGCCTTGCCGACCCCGCCGCCGTACATGCCCCGCTGGAGCTCCTCGGCGAACGCCTCGCACGAGGCGGGCCGCCGGGCCGGGTCCCGCGAGAGGCTCCGCACGAGCAGCGTCTCCAGCCACTCGGGGACGTCCTCGCGGGGCAGCTGCGGCGGCTGCGCGTCGGAGGTGACGCGCTCGCGGTGCGTGTCGGGGTCGGTGCCGCCCTCGGGGTTCGCGAACGGCGCGAACCCGGCGAGGAGGTGCCACATGCTGGAGGCGAGGCTGAACAGGTCGCTCGCGGGCGTCTGGACCTGCCGCAGGAGCGCCTCGGGGGACGCGTGGAGCGGCGTGAGCTTGTCGATCGCGGCCGTGGCCGCCAGCGCGGCGGTGCTGCGGGCGATGCCGAAGTCGGCGAGCGCGGGGCCGTACTGGCCGCGGAGGATGTTCTGCGGCTTGACGTCCCGGTGGAGGATGTCCGCGTGGTGGGCGGCCTGGAGGGCCTGTCCGATCTTGACGCCGACGTCGAGGACGTCGGCGACGGGGAGGGGCCCGTCGGCCTTGAGGATCGCGGAGTAGGAGCCGCCCTCGCAGTACTCCATGACGATGAACGGCTGCCCGGCGTCGGTGTGCCCGGTGTCGATGATCGAGACGATGTGGGGGTGGTTCGAGACCGCCACGGTCGCTTCGAGTTCCTTCTCGACGGAGTCGGCGGTGGTCATGTCGTCGTCGACGAGGAGGACCTTCACGGCCACGGTCCGGTCGAGCCGTTCCTGGACGGCGCGGTACACGAACGCGGTCGACCCGTGCGCGACCATCTCGAAGTCGCGGAATCCGGGGATGGCCGGGTTGGGGAGGCTCAAGGCGGGGGCTCTCTGCCGGGGACAGTGTCCGGTCCAGATTAGCCCCCGCCCTGAATCACTCTCAGATGTGTCCGGCGGCGCCGTTCAGGAGGTTCGCGACCCGGATGAGGCCGAGGTGCGAGTACGCCTGCGGGTGGTTGCCGAGGCCGCGTTCGGCGATCGGGTCCCACTGCTCGGGCAGGAGCCCGGTCGGGCCGGCGCAGGCGAGGATCTGCTCGAACAGCTCCTCGGCGTCGGTGCGGCGCCCCACCTGGAGGTACGCCTCGGCGAGCCAGGCGGCGCAGATGATGAACCCGCCCTCGGTGCCGGGCAGGCCGTCGTCGCGGTGGTAGCGGTAGACGGACGGGCCCGAGCGCAGGCCGGCCTCGATCTTGAGGACGGTCTTGAGGTAGCGCGGGTCGTCGGGCGGGAGCAGGCCGGAGAGGCCCACCCACAGGGACGCGGCGTCGAGGTCGTCGTGGCCGTAGGCGGCCGTGTAGGCCCCGGCCTCGTCGTGCCAGCCGAGTTCGAGGACGTTCTTGGCGATCTGGTCGCGCAGCTCGGGCCAGTCGGGCTTGTACTCCATGCCGAACTGCTCGGCGACCTTGAGCGCCCGGTCCACGGTCACCCAGCACATGACCTTCGAGTAGACGTGGTGCCGGGGGGCCTGGCGGGCCTCCCAGATGCCGTGGTCGGGCTCGTGCCAGCGCTTGGCGACGGCCTCGACCATGCTCGCCATGACGCGCTCCTCGAACTCCGAGAGGTGCCCGCGGCGCTGCGCGACGGCCTCGATGAGCATCGCGACGGGGCCGAACACGTCCAGTTGGACCTGGTTCGACGCGGCGTTGTTGATGCGCACCGGGCGGGCCCCGGCGTACCCGGGGAGCGTGTCGATGATGGCCTCGGGGCTCGGGGCCTGGCCTTCGATGTCGTAGAGGGGCGCGAGCCGCTCGGGGTGCCCGGCGGTGCGCTCCAGGATGCCGGCGACCCACGTGAAGTAGGACTCGGCCTCCTGGAGGGAGCCGAGGTCGACGAGCGCGTTGGCGGTCATCGCGGCGTCGCGGATCCAGCAGAACCGGTAGTCCCAGTTGCGGACGCCGCCGAGCTCCTCGGGGAGCGAGGTGGTGGCCGCGGCGAGGATCGCGCCGGTCGGCTGGTAGCAGAGGGCCTTGAGCGTCAGCGCGGAGCGGCCGACGGTCTCGGGCTCGATGCGCGGGAGCTTCAGGGAGTCCGACCAGTTGCGCCAGCCCGCCTCGGTGGTGCGGCGGCGGACGTGGACGGGCGGGCGCCATTCGCTGAGGTCGTCGATCCCGGCGCGCATCTCCAGCACGAGCGACCCGCCCGCTTGGGCGAGGTCGACGGTGGCGACGGCGAGGGAGTGCTGGCCGTCGTACTCGATGTGCCAGTCGACGCCGGGGGAGCGCAGGCTGATGGGCTCGCGGCCGCCGAGGACCTTGAGGCCCTCGTCGCCGACGGGCTGGAGCTGCACGGGGATCTGCCCGAACTCCGGCCGGGGCGCGAACGTGATCTTGACGGGGACCTCGCCGGTGACCTCGCGGACGAGGACGGTGGCGTTGAGGTCGCCGCGGCGGCGCGGGGTGGAGTCGAGCCAGTCGGTGACCGACAGGCCGGACCAGCGGGTCTCGACGGACATGGTCCCGGCGACGTACCGCTGGCCGAGGGGGATGCCGGCGCTGACGGGCTGGACGGTGAAGTGCCCGGCGTGGTCGCCGCCGAGCAGGTCGGCGAAGACCGACCCGGAGTCGGGCTTGGGGTGGCACATCCAGGTGACGCGGCCCTCGGGGGTGAGCAGCGCGTGGTTGGCGCCGTCGGCGATCATCGCGTGCCGCTCGATGAGCTGCGCGGACTCGCCCTGGAGCCAGGCCCGGCGGGTGTCCACGAGGCTCGCGAGGAGCTTCGCGACGGCCTCGGGGTCGTCGAGCCGGTAGGCGGCCCGGGTGGGGCCGGGGCCGATGCGGACGCCGACGTCGGGGCCGTGGAGGTGCGCGAACGCGTTCTCGTCGGTGACGTCGTCGCCCAGGAACAGGACGGCGGAGGCGCCGAGCTGGTGGCGGAGCTTGTCGAGGGCGTCACCCTTGTGGGTGGCGACCACGGACAGGTCGATGACCGCCTTGCCCTCGGTGGTCTGCACGCCGTCCCACGTCGAGGGGCCCTCGCGGACGTCCTCGACGGCGCCGCTCGCGTCGGCCTCGTTGCTTTCGCGCACGTGCAGGGCCGCGCCCGCGGGCTTGGGCTCCACCCGGGCGCCCTTGTAGCGTTCGGCGATCGCGGTGAGCTCGGCGACGAGCTTGTCGCGCAACCGCTGGTCCTCGCTGGAGAGCGCCCGGGTGAAGCCGATGTCGAACTCGGACCCGTGGGATCCGACCAGGTGTACTTCGGAAGGCAGGCGGGACAGGGCCGCCAGGTCGCGCAGGGCGCGACCCGAGATGACCGCGACCTTGGTCTGCGGCAGGTTCGCGAGCGTCCGCAGGGCCGACACCGATTCGGGGATCGGTTTGGCCTGCGAGGGGTCGGTCACAATGGGGGCGAGCGTGCCGTCGTAGTCGCACGCGATCAGCAGCTGCGGAACGCGGGCGAGCAAGGTGAGGGCCGAGCGGAGCTCTTCGGAGGAGCCGGGGCTCTCCGGAGCACGGCCCTCTGGGCTAGGTGCGGTCATCGTGGCGTATCTCTCCAACACCGTCGTTGCGGAATATGTGTGCCTACCGGCCCCTGCCTGCCGTTTTCAGTCGGCGGAGGGCAGGCTGCCCGGATTGTACGCCGCGCTGCGCTCCGGAACTCCCAGCGCCGTGAGGAACGACCGGGCCCACCGGGACACGTCGTGCTTGCGCAGGTACCTCCTCATGGCGCGCATCCTCTTCATCCTATCGTCGGCGGACGCGGTCGCCGCTGTCACGAATCCGTCTTTCAGGTCTGTCAGATCGTGCGGGTTCACGAGGAACGCCTGCCGCAGATCCCCTGCGGCACCGGCGAACTCGCTCAGGACGAGCGCGCCGCGGTTGTCGGCCTGGCTCGCCACGTACTCCTTCGCGACGAGATTCATCCCATCGCGCAGGGGGGTCACGGCCATGATGTCGGCGGCCTGGTAGAGCGCCGCCAGCTCGTACCGGTCGAACGACTGGTGCAGGTAGTGCACGGCCGGGAGCCCGACCTGGCCGTACTCGCCGTTGATGCGCCCGACCTCGCGTTCGACGCGTTCGCGCAGGGCCCGGTACTGGTCCACGCGTTCGCGGCTGGGGGTCGCGACCTGGATCATGACGGCCTTGGGGACCTGGAGTCGGCCGTCTTCGAGGAGCTCGCGGAACGCCTTGAGGCGCTGCTCGATGCCCTTGGTGTAGTCGAGCCGGTCCACGCCCAGGATGATCGTCTCGGGCTCGCCGAGTTCGGCCCGGATCTCCTTGGCGCGCTGGCGGACCCGTTCGGTGCCGGCGACCTCTTCGTTGGCGGCGGTGTCGATGGAGATGGGGAAGGCGTCGGCCCTGACGAGGCGGTCGTCGACGGTGACGTAGTGCCCCCTCGGCCGGTAGCCGAGCAGGTGCCGGGTGAGCGCGAGGAAGTTCTGCGCCGCGAGGGGCCGCTGGAAGCCGACGAGGTCGGCGCCGAGGAGGCCCTTGAGGATCTCCATGCGGTGGGGGAGCTGCATGAACAGCTCGACGGGCGGGAACGGGATGTGCAGGAAGAACCCGATCCTCAGGTCCGGGCGGCGCTCGCGGAGCATGCCGGGGACGAGCTGGAGCTGGTAGTCCTGGATCCACACGACCGCGCCGGGCGCGGCCTCGCGGGCGCACACCTCGGCGAACCGCTCGTTCACTTCGTAGTAGGACTTCCACCAGGAGCGGCGGAAGACGCGGGGCTCGACCGCGTCGTGGTAGAGCGGCCACAGCGAGGCGTTCGAGAACCCCTCGTAGTAGCGGAAGATCTCGTTCTCGCTGAGTTCGACCGGCAGCAGCGTGACGCCGTCGGACTCGAAGGGCTCGGGGGCGGCGCCGGCGGTGCCGGCCCAACCGATCCACGTGCCCTGGTTGGCCTGGAGAACGGGTTCGAGGGCGGTGACGAGGCCGCCAGGGGATCGGCGCCAGGTTCGGTTTCCCTCTGCATCGACGACTGAGTCGACGGGGAGGCGGTTGGCCACGACGATGAACTGTGCGTTGCTCAATTCGTTTTCCTCCTTTCTCCAAGCCTAGCGGGGAAGGGGTTTCAGAGTGCGGTGGTGACGTACGCGCTCCCGCGCGAGGCCCCATTGGCGGGTGCGCCCCGGGGCTTGACATCATTGGTACCGGTCAGTTCCGTACAGCTCGTCGCAAAGCGAAGGATCAGCGTGGCGCAGTTCATCTACACCCTGGAAAAGGCGCGCAAGGCGCACGGTGACAAGGTCGTCCTCGACGACGTCACCCTGTACTTCAACCCGGGTGCGAAGATCGGCGTGGTCGGCCCCAACGGCGCCGGCAAGTCCAGCCTCCTGCGCATCATGGCGGGCCAGGACCAGGTCTCGAACGGCGAGGCGAAGCTCGCCGTGGGCGCCACGGTCGGCATGCTCGCCCAGGAGCCGCCCCTGAACGAGTCGAAGACCGTCATGGGCAACGTGATGGAGGCCGTCGCCGACATCCAGGGCAAGCTCGACCGGTTCAACGAGGTCGCCATGGAGATGGCCACCGACTACACCGACGAGCTCATGAACGAGATGGGCCGCCTCCAGGAGGAGCTCGACGCCGCCAACGCCTGGGAGCTCGACTCGAAGATCGAGCAGGCCATGGACGCGCTGCGCTGCCCGCCCGGCGACTGGCCCGTCACCAACCTCTCCGGCGGCGAGCGCCGCCGCGTGGCGCTGTGCAAGCTGCTGCTCGAAGCGCCCGACCTGCTGCTCCTCGACGAGCCCACCAACCACCTCGACGCCGAGTCGGTGCTCTGGCTGGAGCGCCACCTCGCCTCCTACGCCGGCGCCGTCATCGCCATCACCCACGACCGGTACTTCCTCGACAACGTCGCGGAGTGGATCCTCGAACTCGACCGCGGCCGCACCTACCCCTACGAGGGCAACTACTCCACATACCTGGAGAAGAAGGCCGAGCGCATGAAGGTGGAGGGCCGCAAGGACTCCAAACTCCAGAAGCGCCTCAAGGACGAGCTCGAATGGGTCCGGTCCAACGCCAAGGGCCGCCAGACCAAGTCCAAGGCCCGCCTCGGCCGGTACGAGGAGATGGCCGCCGAAGCGGAGAAGACCCGCAAGCTCGACTTCGAGGAGATCCAGATCCCGCCGGGCCCGCGCCTGGGCTCCACGGTGATCGAGGCGAAGGACCTGCACAAGGGCTTCGACGGCGTCACGCTCATCAACGGCCTCGACTTCAACCTGCCGCGCAACGGCATCATCGGCATCATCGGCCCCAACGGCGTCGGCAAGACCACGCTGTTCAAGACCATCACCGGCCTGGAGAAGCCCGACTCGGGCGAGGTCAACGTCGGCGGCACCGTCCAGATCTCCTACGTCGACCAGAACCGCGCGGGCCTCGCCGGCGACAAGTCGGTGTGGGAGACCGTCTCCGACGGCCTCGACTACCTCATGGTCGGCAAGGTCGAGATGCCCTCGCGCGCCTACATCGCCGCGTTCGGCTTCAAGGGCCCGGACCAGCAGAAGCCCACGAAGGTCCTCTCCGGCGGCGAGCGCAACCGGCTCAACCTGGCGCTCACCCTGAAGCAGGGCGGCAACGTGCTGCTCCTCGACGAGCCCACCAACGACCTCGACGTCGAGACGCTCTCCAGCCTGGAGAACGCCCTCCTGGAGTTCCCCGGCTGCGCCGTGGTCATCTCCCACGACCGGGCCTTCCTCGACAAGGTCGCCACCCACATCCTCGCCTGGGAGGGCGAGGACGCGGAGGGCATGCCGAAGTGGTTCTGGTTCGAGGGCAACTTCGACTCGTACGAGAAGAACAAGATCGAGCGCCTCGGCCCCGACGCCGCCAACCCGCACCGCGTCACGCACCGCAAGCTCACCCGGGACTAGCCGTGGCCCGCTTCAAGGTCGACGTGGCGCTGCGCTGGTCGGACATGGACGTGTTCGGGCACGTCAACAACAACAAGTTCCTGGTCCTCCTCGAAGAGGCCCGCGTGGCGATGATGTTCGACGCCGCCGGGGACGCCGGGATCTCCGGCTTCCGCGAAGGCGTCGTCGTCGCCCGCCACGAAGTGGACTTCCTGCTGCCCGTGGTGGTGCCCGCCGAGACCCGCGTGGAGCTGTGGGTCGAGCGGATCGGGAACTCCTCGTTCACGTTCGCCTACGAGCTCATCGCGAACGACAAGCTCGCGCTCAAGGCGAAGACCGTGATGGTCCCGTTCAACACCGCGACCCAGCGGCCCCGCCGCGTCACCGACGTCGAGCGGGCGTTCCTGGAGCGGTGGACCGAGTGACCTCCGGCGACGGCCCCGCCTTCGCCGCCCGCGTCGCCCGGCTCGACCCCGACGCGCCCGTCCTCGCACGCGACGGGCGCCTTTGGGCCACCCTGCCGATCGGCGTCCTCGCCGTGCGGGCCGCCGAGGGCCTCCCCGACGGCGTCTACCGCGCCGCCGACCTCGCGACCGGGGACGCGGCCGCGCAGCCCGAGTCCGCCTGGCGCGGGCGCCTCCCGCAGCGGCCCTGGGCCGTCGTCGAGACCGTGCCCGCCGCCGAGGTCGCCGACATCGACCGCAAGGCCGGTGACGCCCTGCGCGAGCGCCGCGGCAGCGGCGTCGGCGACCGGCGCCTGCGGGACGCCATGCTCGACCACGTGGCGCTCACGGTCGAGCACTCCGGCGCGCACTACCCGGTCCAGGTCCGGCTCGTGGCCGCCCTGTGCCGCATGGGGTTCCTGGGGGACGAGCCGGTGAAGGTCCTGCGGGCCGGGAGGCGCCTGGGCCTGTCCGGGACGTTCGGGGCCGTATGGGAACGCGACCGCGGCCTGCCCCTCTTGTAGTCCGAACGACCGTCACACCGTTCAGTGACCGATTCCCGACGTCCGGAGGATGGGACGCGGCTTCCGTCTCTGATACATATGAAACCCGTGACAGTACCCAGAGCGGGCCTGCGAACAAACGCTCGACGGTTCATACTTTCAGTCAGGATTGACTGACGGTTGTGCCAAGTCGCACCGAGTCCCTAGTCTGCTCACTGCAACGCGACGTAACTTGGCTGTGCCCGGCGAAGCACAACCAATCACAACCAATGCTTCAGTCCAGTGCAAATGCCAACGAAGTACCCAAGCACGCCAGTGATTCGCATTTTGGGTGGGAAGGCGGACAACACCATGGCATGGTGGCGCAGCAGAAAACGCGACGCAGAAGACAACCCGGTGACCGAGGCGGTCCCCGAGGCCGACAGCGAGATCGGCGGCTCGGCCGAACGCGCCCAGGCGCGCGGCAGCCAGCCGAGCGCGGTCCCGAACCCGCGCGCCGAGCGCGAGCGCGAGGCGGCCGAGGCCCTCGAAATGGAGCTCGCCGGCCGCGAGCTGCGCCACGAGACGACCGCGGAGCAGCTCCTCCTCGGCCCCGAGGAAGAGCAGATCTCCGAGGTCGAGCGCTGGCACCTGATCAAGGCCGACCTCGCCGAGATCGACCCCGACTTCATCACGGACCTGGAGCAGATCGCCGCCGACGCCCGCGACGAGGCCGCCCCGCTCGACGCCGACCGCATCATCGCGGCCCTGAAGAACCTCGACATCCGCTACCTCGTGGACGAGAACGGCGGCATCGTTGCCCTCTGGGAGCGGCACATCGTGCAGGTCCGCGCCGAGGGCCCGGACGCCGACATCCTGGTGCTGCGCGCCCGCGCGTACCAGACCGTCCCCCGCGAGTGGTCCGAGCGCGGCTACGCGGCCATGAACGAGTGGAACCGCACCCGCCGCTTCCTCAAGGCGTACCTCGGCGAACCCACCGAGTCCGGCGCGCTCCCCGTGTTCGGCGAGATCCAGGTCCCCGTCCGCCCCGGCATCACCACCGCGCTCCTTGAGGAGCTCATCGACTGCGGGACCGCCATCTCCGGCACGTTCGTGGAGTGGCTCGAAGGCGAACTCCTGTAACGCCCCGCCAGACCCGAACGGGGGCCGGAACGCGAAAGCGCTCCGGCCCCCGTTTTCACTCCGGGAATCCCCTCTGTCCAGTCCCTTTTGGTCGGAAATGCCGGGAGTGATGCCCACTAGCTGCGAAAACACATGTGACGCACGGGAATCGGGACTGCGCTTTCCAAGGGACTTCGGTAATCTGAAGGTTCCCTTGACATCCAAATGAATACAGGAGCACCCATGACCCTCCCGAACCCCGCCGCCGAGCCCCCGGCGAACGAGCCCCCCGCGGAGACCCCGGCACCGGAGCCGGAAACCCCCTCGGCCGCAACGGCTCCCGAAGCCCCGGCCCCGGCCCCGGCCCCCGAGCCTCTTGCGCAGACCGAGAGCCTCGCCCCCGCGGCCGCACCGTCCCAGCTGCCGCCCGCGATGACCCCGCCCCCCGTGGCCGCACCTCCGCAGTACGCACCGCCGATGCCCACGAGCCCGATGCCGACCGGCCCGATCCCGGTCCAGTCCGTCCCGACCGGCCCGATGCTCGTGCCGCCCCCGCCGCTGCCCCGCAAGCCCTCCAGGGCCGGGACCGTCGTCCTGGTGATCGCGCTCGTCGTGGTCGCCCTCGTCGCCGGGGCCTTCGCGTACGCCTACACGCAGAAGTCCGAGGAGTCCGATGGCAACGCCGCCGAACTCGAACGGCTCATCGATGTCCACGAGGAGCTCAAGACCGAGAACGGCGAGCTCGTGAGCGACCTCGCCGCGCTCCAGCTCACCGCCGACGACTTCGAGGCGTGCCAGACCGCGTTCGACGCGTACAACAGCTACGAGTTCGAAGGCGAGCTGAACACCGACGCGGAGAGCTTCGAGGAGCTGTTCACCGACGAGTACGTCGAGTACCAGGAGCAGGCCGCCGAGCTGTACCAGGAGGTCATCGTCAAGTGCTCCCCGTGAGCCCTTGAGACGACGACAGGGCCCGGGCGCGATGCGCCCGGGCCCTGTTCAAGTCGCTGGCTATGCGTTCCGCATGAAGTCCGCGGCCCGCTCCATGTACTCCCACATCACGCGGTCGTACTCCGGCGCCAGCGCCACCTCGTCCATCGCGGTCCGCATGCACTTCAGCCACGCGTCCCGCTCGACCTCGCCGATCGTGAACGGCGCGTGGCGCATCCGCAGGCGAGGGTGGCCCCGCTCCTCCGAGTACGTGTGGGGGCCGCCCCAGTACTGCTCCAGGAACATCTTCAGGCGGCGCGCGGCCGGGCGGAGGTCCTCCTCCGGGTACATCGGCCGCATGACCGGGTCCTCCGCGACCTGCGCGTAGAACGCGGTCACCAGGCGGTCGAAGGCGTCCTCGCCGCCGACGGCCTCGTAGAACGACTGCGTGGGCGCGGGCTGTCCTGTCGGCGTGAGGGGCACAACGGCTCGCGGGCTGTCACTAGGCATCTCCCAATCGTGCCAACCCCGGGGCGCACTGGAAAGCCGATCCGGCGCGCGTCACACCGAATGGGCGCGATATCACCATGTGCGCGCTAGGCGGGCGCGTTCGGCAGCGTGCGCGGCACGTAGATCCGGCCCGAGCCCGCCGGGTCGATGATCCCGGCCTCGCGCAGCGCCTCGGTCACCCGCCGCCGCAGCTCGCGCCCGGCCGCCCACTGCTGGTCGGAGGTGGTGCGCACGCCCAGGCGCACCTTGATCTCGTCGATGGTCATCTCCACCGGGCCCAGGTACTCGGGGGCCTTGAGGATGTGGGCCTCCCAGTCCTCGTCCTCGACGAACGCGGTCGCCACCTCGGTGATGATCTCCCCGGCCCGGTCGATGTCGGCCGTCGGCGGCAGCGGCGTGTCCACCACCACGTACGCCCACGACTGGCTGGAGTTGCCGACCCGCAGGATCTGGCCGTTGCGCACGTACCACAGTGTCCCGTCGAGCGACCGCAGCGTGGTCACGCGCAGGCCCATGTCGACCACGGTGCCCGTGGCGTCCCCGACGTCGACGTTGTCGCCGACCCCGTACTGGTCTTCGAGGAGGATGAAGATCCCCGCCAGGTAGTCCTGCACGAGGTTCTGCGCGCCGAAGCCGATCGCGATGCCCGCGATGCCGGCGCTGGCGAGGATCGGCGCGAGGTTCACGCTGAAGGCGCTGAGGACCAGCATGAACGCGATCGTGTAGATGACGATGCCCGCGACGTGCTGGAGCACCCCGGTGAGGGTGTCGGCCCGCTTCGCCGACCGGTCTCCGAGCAGCTCGTCGCGCCGGGAGTTGGAGGAGCCGAGCTTGTCGGCGAGCTCCGCGATCGACTGCGGGCCCTTGATGGTGGTGACCTGCTTGATGATCCGGGAGATCGTGCGGTTCACCAGCCATCGCAGCGCGAACGCCGCGATGAGGATCAGCAGGACCTGCCCGATCTTGTCGAGCACGACGCCCGCATCGATCGAGAACTCCTCGTTGTCGGTGATCTTGTAGAGGAGCGTGCAGGCGTTGAAGCCCGCCTCGCAGGGAGAGGCCGTCTCGGCCGCCGCAACCGTTTCCACGTTCATCCTTCTCCGCTTTCCGCCCCGGCCGCACGGGCACCGGGACCGCACCGTCCGGCGCCACCGGGGGTTCGATCAGACGATATTCGTTCGTCATTCAAGATCCCACGGAACCAGGGTGCAATTTTCTGAGATATAGGTCAAACTTGACGGGACCGATGGCTTGGAGGTACGTCACCGTGATAGGTCCTCGACATAGGAGCACGCTTGACAGCGATGACCCTTCCCCAGGGGTGCATCCGAATCTCTTCACCCACGGCGTCGGCCTCGGGTCGGCGCTGGTGCTCAACCAGAGTTACGAGCCGCTGTGCGTGATACCGGTGAAGCGGGCGGCCGTGCTGCTGCTCACCCGGAAGGCCGAGACCGTCACTCCTGGTGACGGTTTTCTGCGCTCTGAGACCATGCACATCCCCGTCCCCTCGGTGGTGCGCCTCAACCGCTACGTCGCGATCCCCCGCCAGGTGGGCGCGAGCCCGTCCCGCCGGGGCGTGTTCACCCGCGACGACTGGCGCTGCGTGTACTGCGGTTCCTCGGCCGAGACCATCGACCACGTGGTGCCCCGCTCGCGCGGCGGCACCCACACGTGGGACAACGTCGTGGCGGCGTGCGCCCCCTGCAACCACCGCAAGAGCGACAAGACCCTCGCGGAGCTGGGCTGGCGCCTGCCCCGCGTCCCCCGCCCCCCGTCGGGCTGGCAGCTGCGCGGCTTCCGCGGCCAGCGCCGCCCCGACCCGGCCTGGGAGGCGTGGCTGCCGCGCCACGGGAAGGAGCGCGCCCGCCTTTCATAGCGCTCCCCATCGGACGGGCGGGGCCCGCCGGCCAGGTCTCCGGACCGCCGGCGGGCCCTTCCCGTGTCCGATGCCTTTCGCCCCTTCGCGATCGGCAGTGCATGCGGCCCGCGGCACCGAGTTCCCACCTGCGGCGATGTGAGGGGCGCAATTGGATTAGGCTGGCGAAGAGGTCACCCTGTCTCTGCAACTAGGGGAGCAACACAATGACATTCCAGGACTGGCTGATTCTGTTCGGCGCCCCGATCCTGGTCGTGGTCGCGGTCTTCGCCGTGGTCTTCATGCGCCACCCGCGCCCGCAGTCCCGCTACCGTGCGGGCCAGCCCTACGACTTCAAGCCGGTTTGGTTCGTCGCCCGCAACGGCGCGGTGCCCGGCGACACCGGTTCGCACGCGGCCGAGCTCGACGCGGCCGCCCACGGCGAGGCCCTCGCCGGCGGCCCCAAGGGAGGCTCCCATGGCAAGTGGTAACCAGGTCGCGGTCGCGGAAGGCGTCGTCGAAGGCGTGGACCGCAGCCCCGAGCTGATGCGCCAGCCGATGCTGGAGGGGCCCTTCGACGTGAAGGAGCTGCTCCACATCGACGAGGCGCTGTCGGTCGCCGAGCGCGACGGCGGCGGCCTGCACTACAGCGTGTACGTCGGCCCGCTGCACGACCCGGTCCGCGGTGCGGCCGAGGAGCTGCACGACCGGCTCGCCGACCCGGACCGCTCCGTGCTCATCGCCGTCTCGCCCGAGCAGCGGCAGCTGGAGATCGTCACCGGCCGCCTTGCGCAGGAGAAGGTCCCGGACCGCTCCGCGGCCCTCGTGGTCTTCTCCATGGAGGCCGCGTTCGGCGCGGGCCAGCTCGCCGGGGGCATCGTCACCGGCCTGCGGATGCTCGCCGAGACCGCGCAAGGACGCTAGAGCAGCAACGAGAACGGCGGCCCGGATGCATCGCATCCGGGCCGCCGTTTCGCGTGCCTACTCCTTGGCGTCCTGCGCGTCGGGCTGCTGGCGCTTGATCAGTTCGTCGGCGTCGGTGAGTTCGAGCTTGGAGACGAACTCGACCCACGAGAGGGTGTCGGCGACGGTCTCGCGGATCGACAGGATCGTCGTCCCGGGGATGCGCAGTGTCAGTGTCGCGGGCGTCCCGATCTGCTTCTGCGCCAGGACCGCCTCGGTCGGCTGGCCGTTGAGGCCGCGCGCGAGCTCGAACACGGCGGACTCGTTCTCGCGGGCCTGGGGCACCCAGTCCATGTCGCGCTTGAGCATCAGGGCCGCGCCGACGGGCTTGCCGTCGGCCTCGCCGCTGTAGGTGAGGATGATGCGGTTGGCGTCGCCGCGGGCGCTGGCGAGGCTCCAGGCGGCGTCGGTGACGTCCACGAGCTGGCCTTGGAAGCGGCGCACGGAGGTGCGGACCTGCTTGGCCTGGCGGCGGTCGGCGATGGGCTTGGCGATGACGCGGAAGACTACGACGAGCACGACGAGGACGAGCAGTCCGATCCCGGCGGCGGCGAGTTCGTGGAGTCCCGCCTCGATCGTCCAGATGATCGTCATCGGCACGAGGATGCCGGACGCGAAGCCCAGGAGCGGCTTGAGCCAGAACGGGCCGGAGCCGCCGGGCAGGCGCAGGGGCGCCATGAGGCCGATGACGGCGGCGGCGACGAGCGCGATGCCGGTGAGCTCGGGCGCGGACACGTCGTAGCGGCCGAGCCAGCCGATGGCCCACCAGGACAGGAACACCGAGCCGATGGCGACGGTGGGGATGAGCAGGACCACGGCGAACAGGAGCTGCTGGGGCTGGGGGCGCGTGCGCGAGGCGAGGACTGGACCGAGGAGCAGGAGCGGCAGGACCACCCCGAACAACGCGACCAGGGTGGCGCTGAGGACGACCACCGGCAAAAGCGCGGACAAGACTGCTCTCTCCATTCATCCCCGGGCGGGCGCCGCGGCCGCGCCGCGACACGGCGAGCTTACCAACGGTGTGAAAAGCGCTCGGGGCTCCGGGACCGGCCAGGCCGGGGCCCGCGCGCCGAGCGGCCGCGCGCGTGCGCGGCGAGCGCCCGGCCCC
>NZ_JBEYVY010000011.1:0-264193 GCF_040644205.1 Glycomyces sp. NPDC047010
CGGCCCCCCGCCGCCAAAGCGAGATAGGCCCCAGGAGGTGAACCGCGAGCTGGCCCGCGCGACCGGCCAGGCCGGTCCCGGAGCCCCGAGCGGACTCGCTATTGCGCGTCGAGCGCCTGGCCCCTGAGGGCCCGGGCGGTGTCGGCGCGGCCTTCGGCGACGCCGCGGCGGATCGGGGCCGGCCGGTCCTCGGCGAGCCACGCGTCGAGGACCGCGAGGGTCTCCTCGTCGATCAGGCTCGACGGGAACGCGTACTTCGAGTACTCCACGGCCTGCTGCGCGCCGAGCTTCTCCCACAGCTCCGGCACCGCGTCCAGGTACGGGCGCAGGTACGGGCGGACCAGGTCGGCCTGGTCGAGCGTGGAGAACCCGAGCATCGAGGAGCGGCGCACGTAGTTCTCGGTCGACGGGTCGGTGATCCGCTCCCAGGCGCGCTGCTTGGCCTCAGGCGTCGGGACGACGGCGCGGGCGATGAACGACAGGCGCTTGCCGTCCGCGGTCGAGTCCCGGTCCAGCTCGGCGTCGATGGCGTCCTCGGCGAGCGTGCCCGTCGCGACGAGCACCGTCAGGAGCGCCCAGCGCAGGTCCGCGTCCACCGCGAGGCCCTCGGGCACGTCGGCGCCTTCGAGCCATCCGGCGACGCGGGCCAGGTCGGCCTCGGAGCGGGACGCCGACGCGTACGCCTTCGCCCAGGACCGCTGCGGGCCCGAGCCCGGCGCTGCGGCGTCCATGGCGGCCTTGGCGGCCTGCGCCCACTGCTCGCGCAGTTCGGCGCGGTGCGCGGGGGCCGCGTAGGCGAGCGAGGCGGCGACCTGCCGCTGCGCGACGGTGACGATGTTGATGTCGTCCTCGGCGGTCAGGCTCCCGGTGCCCAGCGCCACGAACTGCGTCGCGGTCAGCTCGGCGTCGCGGAGCATGTCCCAGGCCGCGGCCCAGATCAGCGCCCGCGCCAGGGAGTCCGGCAGCGCCGAGGTGTGCGCGACGGCGGTCGCCAGGGACCGCTCGTCCAGGCGCAGCTTCGCGTAGGTGAGGTCGTCGTCGTTGAGCAGCAGCAGGTCCGGCTGCTTCACGCCCGTCAGCGCCGGGACCTCGGTGGCCGCACCCGTGACGTCCACTTCGATCCGGTCGCGGCGCACGAGCGCGTCGCCGTCGAGGTCGTAGAGGCCGATCGCGATCCGGTGCGTGCGGTGCGTCGGGTGCTCCGCGGGCACCTCCTGGAGCACGGTCACCTTCGTGTAGTTCCCGTCGCCGTCAACGGCGACCGCGGGGCGCAGGGTCGAGACCCCGGCCGTGCGCAGCCACGTGTCGGCGAAGTCCTTGAGCTCCTTGCCGCTGGCGGCCTCCAGCTCGCCGAGCAGGTCCGCGAACACCGCGTTCTTGAACTGGTGCTTCGAGAAGTACGCGCGCAGGCCCGCCAGGAACGGGTCGATGCCGACGTAGGCGACGAGCTGCTTGAGGATCGAGGCGCCCTTGGAGTAGGTGATCCCGTCGAAGTTCGCCTGGATCTCCTCGGTGTCGCCCGCGGCGGTGTACACCGGGTGCGTGGTCGGCTGCTGGTCGGCGCCGTAGCCCCAGTTCTTGCGCGCCGACAGGAACGTCGTCCACGCCCCGTCGAACCGCGTGGCCTCCACGTTCGCCCAGTGGGAGGCCCACTCGGCGAAGGACTCGTTGAGCCACAGGTCGTCCCACCAGCGCATGGTCACGAGGTCGCCGAACCACATGTGCGCCATCTCGTGGAGGATGACGTTCGCGCGCTGCTCCAGCTCGAAGTCGGTGACCTGCGAGCGGAACAGGAACGACGCCTCGGCGATCGTGATGCAGCCGAAGTTCTCCATCGCGCCGAAGTTGTACTCGGGCGCGAACACCTGGTCGTACTTCGGCAGCGGGTACCGCACCCCGAAGTTGGCGTGGAAGTGGTCGAAGCCCTGCCGCGTCACCTCGAAGACCCCTTCGGGGTCCAGGTAGTCCTTCATGGACTGGCGGCAGTACAGGCCCATGTCGATGCCGTCGTGGACCTCGTGGACGCCGAAGTACGGGCCCGCGCAGATCGCGGTGATGTACGGGCTCATCCGCACCGAGGTCTCGAACAGCGTGACCTTGGTCTGGATCGCCTCGATCTCGGTCTCGGAGGCGGCGGGCATGTTGGAGATCACGGTCCAGTGCTGCGGGGTGCGCACCTGGAACGTGAAGGACGCCTTCAGGTCCGGCTGGTCGAAGCACGCGTACACGCGCTGCGCGTCGGCGACCTCGAACTGCGAGTAGAGGTACGTCTCCTTGTCGACCGGGTCGGTCATCCGGTGCAGGCCCTGCCCGTCGGTCGAGTACGCGCAGACCGCGTTCACGATCAGCTCGTTCTCCGCGGCCAGGCCGGTGATCCGCAGGCCCGCCTTCGGGTCGAACCCGGTGGTGTCCACCGGCTCCCCGTTCAGGAACGCGTCCTCGATCCGCTCCGCGGCGATCTCGATGAACGTCTCGGCCCCCGGCTCGGTGCACGAGAAGACCACCGCGGTCCGCGAGCCGAAGGTGTCGCCCCGCTCGTGCCCGGTGAGGTCGAGCTCCACGGTGTAGGAGTCGACCGAGAGCAGCGCTGCACGCCGCTCGGCCTCGTCTCTGGTGAGAATGTGCGTCGACGGCACGATGCCTCCAGCGTCTTGGGTTCGGATATGAAAGAAGTGTGTCACATTCCCGGAGTCCGGTCGGCGGCCATGGTGATCGAACCGCGACCGATTACGCTTCTGGCGTGACTGCTGCACACCCGATCGACCTGGCCTGGCTCTCCACCGGAGGCACGGGCGCGAAGAACTACGACGAGTTCCCCGACGAAACCGAGATCACGCGGATCATCGAGGCGAACCCCGCATCCATGCTGGGCGTCGAGATGCCCGCGCACACGCCCGAGGCCGCGGCCGCGGGCCTCGACTTCGCGGCCGCGCTGCCCGCGGCCGCGGAGCGCCTCGCCGCGCTCAAGGACGCCGGGCGCTTCGCCGCGTTCGGCGACGTCGCCGTGGCCTACCGCATCTCCGGCGGCGAGGAGCCGACCGCGTACGGCGTGTTCTGCCTGGTCGACACCGCCGAGATCTCGTCCTCCGCCGACGAGCCCGGCAAGGTCATCCGCAACGAGGACGTCTTCATCGAGAAGGTCAGGCAGCGCAACGAGCTCAACCAGCTCCTGCGCCACCTCCTCAGCCCGGTGCTGCTGCTCCAGTCCTCCCGCGGGGACGAGCTGCACGCCGCGATCGAGGCCGCCATCGCCGGCGCGGGCGCGCCCGTGGCCGCCGACACCGACGAGTCCGGCCGCGCGCACGAGATCTGGGCGGTCGGCGGCGAGGCCGGGGAGGCCCTGACCGCGCTGGCCGGGGACGGCGACCTCATCGTCGCCGACGGCAACCACCGCTCGCTCGCCGCGCAGGTCGGCGGCCTGGACCGGTTCCTCGCGGTGATCACCACCCCGCAGTCGGTCGTCATCCGGCCCTACCACCGCCTCGTCAAGGGCCTGCCGGGCTCCGCGTCGCAGCTGGTCGAGCAGATCGGGCAGATCGGCGCGAGCGTCATCGAGACCGACGGCCCGCCCGAGACGCCCGCCGAGGGCGGCACGGTCGTCATGTACGGCCAGGGCCGCACCTGGGAGGTGTCCTTCGGCGACCTCGACGGCTCGGTGGTCGACCGGCTCGACCACTCGCGCGTGGAGAACGAGGTGTTCACCGCGCTCCTCGGCTGGGACGCGGGGGACAAGCGCATCACGTACGTCGGCGGCGACTACCCGGCCTCGTGGCTCAAGGAGCAGGTCGACGCGGGCAAGGCGGACCTGGCGATCCTCATCGCGCCGGTGACCGTCCCGGACTTCATCGACGTGAACCTCAAGCGGCTGAAGATGCCGCGCAAGTCCACGTGGTTCGTGCCCAAGGCCCGTGCGGGCCTGGCCATCGCCGAGCTCCCGAAGGGTTAGGGTCTGACATCGTGCGCATCTATCTCGGCTCCGACCACGCGGGCCTCGAACTCAAGGACCACCTGGTCAAGCACCTGTCCGGCCGCGGCTTCGAGGTCGTGGACGTCGGCCCGCACGCCTACGACCCGGAGGACGACTACCCGCCGTTCTGCCTGCACGCGGCCTCGCGCGTCGTCGCCGACCCCGGCAGCCTCGGCATCGTGATCGGCGGTTCCGGGAACGGCGAGCAGATCGCCGCGAACAAGGTCCCCGGCTGCCGCGCGTCCCTCGCCTGGAGCGTCGAGACCGCGAAGCTGGGCCGCCAGCACAACGACGCGAACGTCGTGGCGATCGGCGGGCGCATGCACCCGCTCGAAGAGGCCACCGCGTTCGCGGACGCGTTCGTGGACGAGCCCTTCTCGGGCGCCGAGCGCCACCAGCGCCGCATCGACATGCTGACCGCGTGGGAGGCCACGCACGAGCTGCCCGAACTCCCTTAAGTCGCAACGGTTCCGCACGTGAAGGCCCGGGCTCAGGCCCGGGCCTTCACGCTTGCCCGAAAACCAGGAGAATTCGGAACATCGCACCTGGAGTTATTGGACGGGTGTCGGTATCGTCAATCCATGTCTAAAGGCCCCCGCATTCTCCTCCAGACCCTCCAGGTGGTCGGCCTGCTCGGGACGCTGCTGTTCCTCGCCGCCTCCCTCGCCTGGCACCTCGCCGACCTCGACTTCACCGGCTTCGCCGAGGACTCCCCGCTCGAACAGTGGGCGATCGGATTCGGCGTCCTCACCGTGGCGCTCTCGCCCGCGCTGTGGTCGCTCGCCCGCGGCGGCTCCGCCGCCCCCGTGGCCGCGTCCTCCGGCTCCTTCGACCGCGCCGCGCCGGCCCCGGCCGCCCCGCAGCAGCCCGGCAAGCCCGGCGGCGTGTTCGAGCCGATGAACCCCGCGGCCGCCCCCGCCGCGCCCGCCAGCTCCTACGGGCAGCCCGCGGCGGGCTTCGGCTCGCAGCCGCAGGGCGAGAGCCCCTGGGGCGCGGGCCGCTGACGCACGGTTGCCTCCGAAGCGATGCTGAGATGATGCGAACAACCGGGCCTCCGCGGACCGCGAAGGGTGGATTCCGGGCGTTACGCTATGGGCTCAGCCTGAATCGCGAAGGACCGATCAATGTCGAACGCCACCGTTGACCTCGTCTGCGGCCCGGCCGACCCCCTCCCGGGGTCAGAGCAGAGCTACCGGCTCACCGGCATGCTCGGCTCCGGCGGCCAGGCCGACGTGTACCAGGCCGTGCGCGTGTCGGCGGGCATCTCCTCCGCGCCCCTGACGGTGAAGGTCTTCCGCCCCAACCCGCAGGACACCCGGGAGCACCAGTTCCGGTCCTGGGACAAGGGCGACGCCGTCCTCATGGACCTCCACTCGCGGAACGTCGGCTCGATCTGCCGCCGCATCGACGCGTTCTACGGGCGCGCCCCGCACCCGTCGGGCCGCCCCCCGCAGGGCGACCCGATGCCCTTCCAGGTCCTCGAATACCTCCCCGGCCACGACCTGCGCCAGCTCCTGTCGCAGCGCCTAGGCCGCGTCGACGCCGCGCGCACGCTCCGCTCGGTCGTCGAGGTCATGAACGCGATGCACCACCCGCCGGTCGGCGCGCACCCGGTGCTGCACATGGACCTCAAGCCCGCCAACGTGATCATCGGCCCCGACGGGTCCGCGAAGGTCATCGACTTCACCGGCGCCCGCTACTACACGCCCGCGCACCTGACGACCATCGCGTACACGCGCGAGACCGCCGGACCGGAGGCCCACCAGGGCACCGTGGGCCCGGCCTACGACGTGCACGGCTTCGGGTCGATCGCGTTCTACCTCGTCACGGGCGCGACGGCGCGCACGGACTCGCCCGGCCAGGAGCAGAGCGTCCCGTGGGCGCGGCTGCGCCGCCACCCCGTCCTGGAGTCGAACCCGCGCCTGCGCGAGCTGCTGACCGCGCCGCTCGACGACGACCCGGAGAACCGGCCCCGCACCGAGGAGCTGCCGCGCTGGATCAACGAGCTCGTCTCGGTCGTGTCCCGCTCGAACATCCCCGACCTCGGCGTCGACTGGGGCCGCAGCACTGCCATGGCCGACGCGACCCGCCGCCTCGACGCTCCCGGCGGCGCCGACCGGACCCGCCGC
Organism: Glycomyces sp. NPDC047010; assembly: GCF_040644205.1. Taxonomy (NCBI): domain Bacteria; kingdom Bacillati; phylum Actinomycetota; class Actinomycetes; order Glycomycetales; family Glycomycetaceae; genus Glycomyces; species Glycomyces sp. NPDC047010. Next base: position 6,097 of record NZ_JBEYVY010000011.1, read on the forward strand.
ATGGACGGGCCCATGGGCGTCCCGCCGACCCAGGTCGTCGGCTCCCCGCCGCCCGCCAGCACCCGCATCATGGACGCCGGGGCGCGCGGCCACGGCCAGGAGCCGCCCGTCGCGGGCCGCGTGCGCGTCCCGGACCAGGGCTCCTACTCGCCGGGCCGGTCCGCCGGGCCCGCGGAGCACCGCGGCCCGCTGCCGCGGCTGCGCCTCGCCACCGACCCCGAGGAGCCCAAGGAGAAGGACCTCGCCAAGGAGGACCGGGCCCCGCTGCTCGGCCCGCCCGGGTCCCTCGCGAAGGGCTTCGAGCTGTCGGCCATCGGCGGCCTGTTCTCGCTCATCATGTGGCTGCTCAAGACCATCTCCACGGGCCTGGAGACCCTCCAGTCCCAGGTCCTCGGCTACCTGCTGGTCCTCGCCGTCGCCGTCGGCGTCTTCTTCCTCATCCGCGTCGCCGGGGGCATCCTGTGGGGCCGCTGGCTCCACGCCAAACGCAAGTCCGCGCGACTCGCGCACCTGGCCGCGGGGATCTTCCTGTTCATGGTCGGGATCGACTACCTCGGCGAACTCAGCTGGAGCTGGCTCGACTTCGACTTCGGCTGGCTCGACTCGATCACGGACCTATTCGGACAGTGATAGATCGTCCGAATCGCGACGATTCTTGGGATTTATTCGAGTTCTCATGGAACATCGAGAATTTCTCCAGCGCTCGTGAAGCGATGAGCCCTACCATTTCCGGTAACGAGCGGCGCCGAATCCTTGCCTTGTTTTTTCCAGGTTCGGCGGCGCAACCAATGCGGGTGGACGACGCGTCTAGGTGACGACGAAACACCCCCAGAAACCGGAAAGGCATTGAGATGACCGCAGTGACATCGGTCGGTGCCGAAGCGCTGACACCTGAGCAGCGCGAAGCCTTCGACCGCGACGGCTACCTCATGATCCGCGGCGCCCTCGACGCCGACGAGATCAAGAGGTGCTCGGACGCCCTCGACAGGGTCTACGAAGTCGAGCGGGAGGCCGGGCGGCTCAGCCCCGAAGGCGCCATGCACCGCCTCGACGCCGTCACCTCCTGCCCGGAGCTCGCGTTCCTCCTCAACCACCCCCGGACCTTCCACTACGTGTGGTCGATCCTCGGATGGAACTTCCACGTCTACCACTCCCACGTGGACAAGCACCCGCCCATCGCGGGCAAGCGCCCGTTCCGCTTCGAGTGGCACCAGGACGGCGGCCGCCAGAACCGCGAGACCGAGACCGACCCGCGCCCGCGCCTGTCGGTCAAGCTCGCGTACTTCTTCACGGACCTGTCCGCCGAGGGCCGCGGGAACACGAAGATCATCCCGGGCTCGCACAAGTGGAACACCATCGACGGCCCGCCGCGCCGCGACATGGAGTGGCCCGACCCCGAAGGGGCCATCGAGGTCACCGGCAACGCCGGCGACGTCATGTTCTTCGACCGCCGCATCTGGCACGCCCGCAGCGACAACTACTCGGACCTGACGCGCAAGGTCGCGTTCTTCGGGTTCACGCCGCGCTGGATCCGCGCCCGCGACCTCGTCGAGGACCTCCCGCAGCAGTCGTGGTGGGACGACCTCGACCCGGTGCAGCAGCAGCTCCTCGGCGGCCACGCGGCCACCGGCGACCACGGCTGGGGCCACTGGCCGAAGGAGACGCCGCTGTACAACTGGCTCGCCGAGCGTGACCTCCTCGACCCGGACTACCCGCCGCTGCGCCCGTAGCGGCCCCGACGTGGCAGCCTGATCCCATGACCCACACCGACCTCGCCCGCGACATCTTCGACCGCTCGCACCTGACCGGCGAGTTCACGCTCCGGTCCGGGGTGGTCGCGAACGAGTACTTCGACAAGTACCTGTTCGAGTCCGACCCGGTCCTGCTGCGGCGCATCGCCGAGGCGCTCGCGCCCCTGGTGCCCGCGCACGGCGTGGACGCGCTCGCGGGCCTGGAGACCGGCGGCATCCCCATCGCGGTGATGCTGTCGCAGGTCACCGGCATCCCCGCGCTGTTCGTGCGCAAGGAGGCCAAGACCTACGGCACGTGCCGCCTGGCCGAGGGCGGCGAGGTCGAAGGGCAGCGGCTGTTCATCGTCGAGGACGTTGTCACCTCCGGTGGCGCGGTTCTGGACGCGGTCGGCGAACTCCGCGACCGCGGCGCGGTCGTGGAGCAGGGCGTCTGCGTCATCGACCGCGAATCGGGCGGGCTGAAGAACCTGTCCGACATCGGGATCGAGCTCAAGGCCCTGTTCACCATGACGGAGCTGAAGGCCGCCGGAGCGGCGTAGGACTGAGCGGAAGGGGCCGGGCGCTGATGCGCCCGGCCCCTTCGCTGTGCCTCCTACCTGGCCCAGAGCCAGATCTCGGAGCCCTTCGGCGACTCGGTGCCCGGGTCCAGGGACTGGTCGAAGACCGTCCCCGTGAACCAGATCTGCGCGGTCTTCACCGTGAACCCGAGCGCTTCCAGGGTGTCCTTCGCGTCCTCGATGTCCATGCCGAGCACGTCGGGGACCTCGACGGGTTCGGGACCGGAGCTGACGACCAGGTCCACCGGGTCGTCCGGGCCCGCGGGCGCGTCGGCGCCCGGGGACTGCTCGATGACCGACCCCTCGGGGATCGAGTCGCTGTGCCGCTGCGTGACCGCCCCGGCCACGAGGCCCTCGGCCTCCAGCGCCGCCGTCGCGTCCGCCTGGGACAGGCCCACGACGTCGGGGACGTTCAGCGGCGGGAACCCGTCCGAGACGTAGACCGTCACCGGCGTCCCCGCCTTGACCTCCTCGCCCGCGGCCGGGTCGGTGCGCGTCACCGCGTCCTTCTCGACGTCGGTGCTGTACTCGCGCTCCACCGTGACCTCGGCGTCGAACGCCGCGAGCGCCGCCCGCGCGTCCTCCTCGCTCCCGCCCGACAGGTCCGGCACCGAGTACCGCTCCGGGCCCAGCGAGACCACCACGGTGATCGTCGCGCCCTGCCGGATGCGCTCGCCCACTTCGGGGTCCTGCGAGACGACGCCGCCCGCGGGCACCGACGAGCTGTACCCGTCGACGAGGTCCACCTCGAAGCCCTGCTCCTCGGCGTACGCCTCGACCGAGTCCCGGTCCTGGTCCAGCAGCGACGGCGTCGACGTGTACCGGCCGATGCCGATCCACCACCCCGCCGCCGCGACGGACACGAGCAGCGCCGCGATGAGCCCCAGCGTGACCAGGGCCTTCCAGTTCCGCTTCGCCTTCGGGTGGTCCACGACCATCGTCGTCTGGACCGCGCGGGTCGGGCGCGGCACCTGCCCGGTCGAGCCCGGCACGTGCCGCAGGTCCACGGCCTGGAGCCGCCGCAGGAACGCGCCCGCGTCCACCGGCCGCGACCCGGGCCGCCTGGAGGCCGCCGAGACCACCAGCTCCGCCAGGCCCTCCGGGACGTCAGGGGCCTTCAACTGCGGGGACGGCACGTCCTCCTCGACGTGCCTGCGCGCCACCGCACCCGAGTCCGGCCCGTCGAACGGGACCTCCCCGGTCAGCAGCTCGTACAGCACGATCGCCGTCGAGTACACGTCGCTCGCGGTCGTCGCGGGCTTCCCGCCGACCAGCTCCGGCGCCACATACGCGGCGGTCGCCACGAGCGGCCCGCCGGTCTCGCGGTCCCCGTGGACGGCCTCGGCCAGCCCGAAGTCCACCACTTTCACGCGGTCGCCGCGGCCGCCGTTCTTCAAGAGGATGTTCTCGGGCTTGATGTCCCGGTGGACCAGCCCCGAGTCGTGCGCGGCCTGGAGCCCGTCGAGGAGCTGCGCGCAGACCTCCACGGCCTCGTCGATGCGCAGTCGCCGCCGCCGGTTCAGCAGGTCCCGCAAAGTGGTCCCGGGCACGTACTCCATGACCACGTACGGCAGTCCGTCATGGACGCCCTGGTCGAACACGGCCACGACGTTCGGGTGCGAGAGCCGGGCGATCGTGCGCGCCTCGTGCGTGAACGCCGTCAGGTCGAACCCGCTCGCCCGCCCCGCCGTGATCATCTTCACGGCCACCGTGCGGTCCAGCCGCTCGTCCTCGGCCTCGTACACGTCCGCCATGCCGCCCTGGGCGATCAGCCGCTTCAGCCGGTAGCGCCCGTCGACGAGCGCACCGGTCAGGTCCCCGGTCCTCGTTGTCAACCCGCACCTCCTACACCTGGTGACAGTGTATGAGCTTGCGGCTTCCCCTACAGGACCTCCGAGCCGGGGAACACCGGTTTGTCCGGTGCCACAACGCCGAGGCGCTTCGTGGCCCTCGTCAACGCCACGTACAGGTTCCGCAGCCCCGTCGCCGCGATCGCATCCGGGTCCACCACGATCACCGAGTCGAACTCAAGTCCCTTGGCCTGCTTCACCGTCAGCACCGCCGCGTCCGCGATCCCCGCCAGGCCCGCGGCCCGCTCCGCGGTCGCCACCACCGCGACGCTCCCGTCCCCGACGAGCGCCTTCTCGGCCGCGACCTGCTCCTCCACGACCCGGTCCACGTCCTCGCCGGCGACCTCAAGCCACGGCTCGTGCCCCGACCCGCGCACCGAACGCGGCCGCGCCGCGTCGACGCCGATCGCGTCGAGCACCCGCACCGCGACGTTCATGATCTCCTTCGGCGTGCGGTACGACACCGTCAGCTGCTCGGCCCGCCAGTCCAGGTCCCAGTCCCCGAACACCTCGCCCCAGCTCGACGGCGCCACCGGGCCCGCCGCCTGCGCGAGGTCCCCGGCCACCGTGAACGAGCGCGTCACGCACCGGCGCATGAGCGCCCGCCACTCCATCGGCGACAGCTCCTGCGCCTCGTCCACGATCACGTGCCCGAAGATCCACCGCCGGTCCGCCGCCGCCCGCTCCGCGACCGACACGAACCGCTCGTCGACCTGCCGCTCCCCGAGCCAGAACTCGTCGATGACGTCCGTCGCCTGGAGCAGCTCCGACTCCTCGTCCTCGAAGTCGAACGAGGCCGAACCGGCCGCGATCGTCAACACGTCCTGCGCGTACGCGATCTGCTCCGCGCTCGGCCCGCTCGCCCGCTGCGCCCGCGCCACGTCGCCCAGGTGCTCCGCGGCCTCGTCCAGCAGCGCCACATCCGCTTCGCTCCACCCGCCGGGCCGCCGGTACAGCAGCGCGCGGGACTCCTTCTTCAGCACCGCCGCCGCCGACGCGATGCGCTCGCGCGACGCGAACAGGTCCTCCAGCAGCTCCTCGGCCGTCAGCTCCGGCCACAATTCCTCGATCTGCCCGCGGATCACCGCATCGGAGGCGATCTCCACCGCGAACTGCGCCCGGTCGGCCAGCCCCAGCAGGTTCTCCCCGCCGAGCGGGTCCTCACCGATGATGTCCGCGTACTGCGTCGCCAGGTCCGCGATGACCCGCTTGTGGAACGTCTCGCGCGCCTCGTTGTGCGACAGGCCCGTCTCCCGGGCCGCGTCCCGCGCCGACGTGATCTTCTCGGGCCGCAGCCACAGCTCGTGCCCCTCGAAGTCCACCGGCAGCGGCTCGCGCGGCACGACCTGCCGGTCCGCGACCGCGCTGGCGATGACCCCGGCCATGACCGCGCGGCCCTTCACCGCGGCGACCGCGTCCGTCTCGGGCCGGTCCGCGAGGATCCCGGGGAACAGCTGCGCGGGCGTGCGCAGCAGCACGTCGGTCTCGGCCAGGCCCGGGAGCACGTCGGAGATGTACCGCAGGAACTGCTTCCCCGGGCCGATGATGAGCACGCCCTGGCGCTTCAGCCGCTCGCGGTGCTCGTACAGCAGATAGGCGGCCCGGTGCAGCGCGACGGCGGTCTTCCCGGTGCCCGGGGCGCCGTCCACGATCATGACGCCCTCCAGGGGCGCGCGGATGATCCGGTCCTGCTCGGCCTGGATCGTCGCCACGATGTCCTGCATCGCGCCCGTGCGGGCCGCGTCCAGGGCCGCCAGCAGCGCGCCCTCCGACCCGATCGTCGAATCCGAGTCCACGGCCGCGTCGAGGTCCAGGACCTCGTCGTTCACCGACCTGATCCGCCGCCCCTTGGTGTGCAGGTGGCGGCGGCGCCGCACGCCCGCCGGGGACGCCGCGGTCGCCAGGTAGAACCGGCGGCCCGCCTCGCTGCGCCAGTCCACGAGCAGCGGCTCCCCGCCCTCGGCGTGGATGCCGATGCGCCCCAGGTACATCGGGGCCTCGGCCGCGTCGATGTAGTCGAGCCGCCCGAAGCACAGGCCCTCCTCGACCGCGTCGAGCAGCGCGATCCGCCGCCGGTACAGCAGCGTCTCGGCGTCGCGCTGCGAGCGCTCCTGGTCGTTCTCCACGTGCCTGCGCCCGGCCTCCCCGAGGCGCTCGGCGGCCTCGTCGCGGAGGCGGTCGACCCGGGCGTACAGCCCGTCAAGGCGGGTCTGCTCGGCCTTGACGGCCGGAGTGATGGCAGCGGACACGGCTCTCCTCGGAGACGGAGCGGACTGATTGGGGGCGCAGACGGTGCGCTGAGGTCGCTCACCGCCGATGGACGGCTCGCCGACTGCGCCGTGCCGATCGCGGTGGAACCGGTCAACCTTACCGCCGCCGGGGCCGCTCCGTCTCCTTCCGCGGCAAGGCCCCTGATCACGCCTCGGGCACCGGCCCCGTCCCGGATCCGAGGATTGGTTACGGTATAGGCCGTTTTGAGTGCCCCTTGGCGTGACTGGAGAGATACGGACTATGGCAAGAGAGCAATGGGGGAGCCGGGTCGGGTTCATCCTGGCCGCCGTCGGCTCGGCCCTCGGGCTCGGGAACATCTGGCGCTTCCCCGGCGTCGCGTACGAGAACGGCGGCGGCGCCTTCCTCGTGCCCTACCTCGTGGCGCTGTGCACCGCGGGCATCCCCCTCCTCATCCTGGAGTTCACGATCGGGCGCCGCTACCGCGGCTCCGCCCCGGTCGCCTTCCGCCGCATCCACCGCAACGCCGAGTTCCTCGGCTGGTGGCAGGTCGCCATCGCGATCGTCATCGGCGTCTACTACGCGGTGATCATCTCGTGGGCCGCGTGGTTCGCCTACTTCTCGATCGGGCAGCAGTGGGGCGAGGACCCCGAGACCTTCCTCATGGCCGAGTTCCTCCAGGCCGGGGACCTGTACGACTTCGGGACCTGGCTCCCGGGCCTCGGCATCGCGCTGGCGCTCGTGTGGGTCGCGACCCTCGCGGTGATCGGCGCGGGCGTCAAGAAGGGCATCGAGGCCACCAGCAAGGTCTTCATCCCGCTGCTGATCCTCCTGTTCGGCGCCCTCGTGGTCCAGTCGCTCACGCTCGACGGCGCGGTCGACGGCCTGAACGCGTTCTTCACCCCCGACTGGGACGCGATCCGCGGCCCGCAGGTGTGGCTCGCGGCCTACAGCCAGATCTTCTTCACGCTGTCGGTGGGCTTCGGCATCATGGTCACCTACGGCTCCTACCTGAAGCGCAAGTCCGACATCACGACCTCGGCGTGGACCGTGGGCATGTCGAACTCGTTCGGCGAGATCCTCGCGGGCATCGCGGTGTTCGCGGTGCTCGGCTTCCTCGCGTTCGAGACCGGCGTGCCGATCGACGAGCAGTCCTACCAGGGCGTGGGCCTGGCGTTCATCGCGTTCCCCGCGATCATCAACACCCTGCCGTACCTCGCGGGCCTGTTCGGGGTCCTGTTCTTCCTGTCGCTGGTGGTCGCCGGGTTCGCCTCGCTCATCTCCGTGGTGGAGGTCCCGGTGGCGGCGGTCGAGGACCGCTTCGGCTGGAGCCGCCGGAAGTCCGCGGCGATCGTGGGCGGCGGCATGGCCCTCGTCTCGGTCGCGCTGTTCCCGACGGTCAACGGGCTCATGCTCCTCGACGTCACCGACTACTTCATCAACAACTACGGCATCGCCGTGGCCGCGCCCGCGAGCATCATCGCCGTGGTGTGGGTGCTGTGGAAGTGGAAGGAGCTGCGCGACAACGCGAACGCGACCTCCGTGTTCAAGGTCGGCCCGATCTGGGTCACCTGCCTCGGGGTGGTCACCCCGCTGGCGCTGACGATCATCCTGTTCCTCAACGTCCGCGACCTGGTGACCGCCGGGCCCGACAGCGCGAACGCCGCGTACCACGAGTACCAGGCGTTCGGCTGGGCCGTGGCGGGCGGCTCGCTCGCGTTCGCCCTGATCATGGCGCTCCTGCTGCGCCGCAAGGAGACCCCGCCGTTCATGACCGAAGAGGAAGCCCGCGACGCCGAGGAGGCCGCCCGATGAGCGCCGGTGCGATCACCATGCTGGTCATCTCGATCCTCGTGGTCGGCGGGGGCCTGGTCGCCTCCGCGATCACGCTGATCCGCAATCCGGAGTCCGAAGAGGACTGATCAGCCGCGAATGACGGCCGCGCACGGAACGTGCGCGGCCGCCGTCGTTCCGTGCAATTGCGCTGCAATCCCCCGAAAAGCCGGAAAAACCGCGCCCGATCCCCTTGTGTGCCTTGCCACAAACTGTTAGGTTACTTTTTAATTCGTGTCGTCCCAGCTAGATCGGGTTACGACATTGAAGAGAATCGCTGAACCCAACCCCCGATAGGAGACGACGATGCGCAAGTCGCGCAAGATCATCCTGTCCATCGCCGGAGCCGCGACCCTCGCGGTGTCGGTGTCAATGGCGGCCCTCGCATGGGGCCACGGCTACACCTCCGACCCGCCGTCCCGTTCGGCGCTGTGCGCCAGCGGCGAGGTCACCAACTGCGGGAACATCCAGTACGAACCCCAGAGCGTCGAGGGCCCCAAGGGCTTCCCGGCGGCCGGCCCCGCGGACGGCTCGATCTGCTCTGGCGGGAACGGGCAGTTCGCGCAGCTCGACGACCCGCGCGGCGGCAACTGGCCCACGACCTCGGTGAACGCCGGTCCGAGGACCTTCACGTGGACCATGACCGCGCGCCACTCCACCGCCACGTTCGACTACTACATCACCAACGCGAACTACGACCCGGCGCAGCCGCTCACCCGCGCCGACCTCGGGCTCACCCCGATCGCCTCGTTCAACATGGGCGGGGCGCAACCCGACCACACCATGACGCAGACCGTGACGCTCCCGTCCCGCACCGGCCAGCACCTGGTCCTCGCGGTCTGGAACATCGCGGACACCGTGAACGCCTTCTACTCGTGCATTGACGTGGACTTCGGGGGCGGCGGATCGGGCGGCGACCCGTCCGACCCGCCGACCACGACCGACCCCGGCACCGGGGACGGCTGCGACGCCCCCGCATGGGCCACCGGCTCGGTGTACAACGGCGGCGACGAGGTGACCCACAACGGGACCGCCTACCGCGCGTCCTGGTGGACGCAGGGCGAGGAGCCCGGCACCACCGGCGAATGGGGGGTCTGGAGGCAGACCTCCACCTGTTAGCCAACCTCCGCACACAAGTCCACGGGCCGCCTGATCCACCCCGGCCTCGGCGAAGCTTGCGAGCCGTAAATCTGGGGAGTGTCAGGCGGCCCGTGGCGCGCGTCTCCCTTGACACCCTTCGCAGCTGCGGATACGGTTGTCCGGTCCTTGTTCCCGACGTTAGGCACCCACTTGAAGCTCTAGGTCGTAGACATCGCGCCGCCACGTCTCTGCGCACGTGCACGGTGTGTCTTCGATCGAGAGGGTGCCCATTTCCGGGACAGTTCCCTTTTCCGCCACTCTGGCGCGATGTCTCTCATGTGATCCCGTTCCACAACGCACCTGAGAGAGGTCTCCATGGCCAACACCTATATCAACGTCCAGCAGCTGCGCTTCGCCTGGCCGGACGGCGACCGCGTCTTCGACGGCGTCGACGTCGTGTTCTCCGACGGCCGCACCGCCCTCGTCGGCGACAACGGCACCGGCAAGTCCACGCTCATGCGCCTCGTCGCCGGGCTCCTCAAGCAGGAGTCCGGGACGATCACCGCGTCGGGGCTCATCGAGTACCTGCCGCAGGAGCTCCCGCTTCGCCTGGGCGACACCGTCGCCGACCTGCTCGGCATCGCCGATAAGCGCCGCGCGCTCCTCGCGATCGAGGCGGGCGACACGGGCGAGGAGCACTTCGCCGTGATCGGCGACGACTGGGACTTCCTCGACCGCTCGCGGGTCGCGCTCGACGAGCTCGGCCTCGACCACGTCGGGTTCGAGCGGACCGTCGCGACCCTGTCCGGCGGGGAGTCGATGCTCGTGGGCCTGGCCGGGCGGCTCGTGCGCCGCCCGGACGTGCTCCTGCTCGACGAGCCGTCGAACAACCTCGACGCCTCCGCCCGGCACCGCCTGTACCAGGCGATCCGCCGCTTCGGCGGCACGCTCGTGGTCGTCAGCCACGACCGGGCCCTGCTGGAGCACGTGGACGCCGTCGCCGAGCTCTACAGGGGACGCATCCGCGTCTTCGACGGCAACTACAGCGCCTACGAGGCGGTCGTGGCCGCCGAGCAGGAGGCCGCGGCCCGCGCCGTGCGCGACGCCAAGCAGGACTTGACGAGGCAGCGCAAGGAGCTGGTCGCGACCCGCATCCAGAACGACAAGGGCGCGTCCGCGTGGAAGCGCGAGCGCGACCGCGGCGGCACGCCGAAGATCCTCCTCAACGGCAAGAAGAACGCCGGTGAGGTCTCGTCGGCGAAGATCCTGCTGTCCAAGCAGGAGGACGTCGCCGAGGCCCGCGAGCGCCTCGACGCCGCCGAGGAGGCCGTGCGCGACGACGGCGCCATCAGCGTCGACCTGCCCGAGACGAACGTGTCCTCCCACCGGGAGATCGCGCTCGTGGAGGGACTCAAGGTCGCCGACATCTACGGCGAGGGCGTGGGCCTGCACCTGCGCGGGCCCGAGCGGGTCGCCGTGACCGGCGACAACGGGTCGGGCAAGACCACGCTGCTGCGGGCGGTCGCCGAGGCCGCGCGGGTCCCGCACGGGTTCCTCACGCAGCGCCTGGAACTGCTCGACGAGGACGCCACAGTGCTCGACAACGTGCGCTCCGCGGCGCCCGAGGCCCCGCAGGCGCTCCTGCGGACCCGCCTGGCGCGCTTCGGGATGCGCGGCGACTCCGTGTTCCAGAAGGTCGGCACGCTCTCGGGCGGCCAGCGGCTGCGCGCGGCCCTGGCGACGGTGCTGTCCTCGCAGCCCGCGCCGCAGCTGCTGCTGCTCGACGAGCCGACGAACAACCTCGACATGTCCTCGACCCGCCAGCTCCAGCAGGCGCTCACCGCGTTCGAGGGCGCGCTGGTCGTGGTCAGCCACGACGAGGCGTTCCTCGACGGGATCGGCCTGACCCGCCGGGTCGGGCTGGTGCGTGGCGAGGGCATCGTCGAGGACGTGCCCGTGGCCGCCTGAACCCGGGCCCGGCCGGACCTCGCGGTCCGGTCGGGCCGACACGGCCGCGGAATCCCGGCCGCGGCGCCCGTGCGGCCCGATACTGGTCGGGCCGACCGATGAAGGAGCGCCCATGCCGTCCCGCGCAGCCACCGCCCTGACCGCCCTGCTCGCCGCCGCGGCACTGTCCGGCTGCGGGGGCGCCGAGGACGTCGCCGACGCCCCGGGCGGCACCTGGACCGCCGCGCTCGAACCGACCGCCGCCTGGGCCGACCTCGACCCGCAGGCCACCGGCACCGCCGACGTCTCCTCCACGGGCAGCACCTCGGTCCACCTGGCGGTCGCGGGCCTGCACCCCGACACCGCGTACATGGCGCACGTCCACGACGGCGCCTGCGACGAGGACCCGCCCGGCGGCGGCCACTGGCTCGCCGACCCCGACGGTGAGGACGCGACGGGGAACATCATCGAGCTGTCGTTCACCACCGACGGGACCGGCACGGCCGCGGCCACCGACTCCACGGACCTGGTCCCCGACGACCGCGCGAAGAGCATCGTCGTCCACGCCCCCGACGACCTCGCCACCGACGAGGGCGCCGACTCCAACCGCGTCCTCTGCGGCGACCTCAAGGCCGAGTGAGCACACCCGCGGTTAATGCATGGCGCCCGGCCCGGGCGCCCAAGTATCCTTGCCTATCGTCATGCCCAGCAGCGTCCCGAAATCCCGTCCCAGCCTGCACGAGCGCGTCTCCGCGCTGCGCACGGCCGATCAGCGCGCCCTCCGGCGGCGACTGAGGGAGGCCCGCGACCTCGACGGGCAGGCCCGCACCGACGCGTTCGCGCGCCTCGAAGCCGACGTCGAGTCCAGGGAGGCCGCGCTGGCGGCCCGCGCGGCCGGCGTCCCGAAGATCGTCTACCCCGAAGAGCTGCCCGTCGCGCAGCGCAAGGACGACATCCTCGAAGCGATCCGCGACCACCAGGTCGTCATCATCGCGGGCGAGACCGGCTCGGGCAAGACCACGCAGATCCCGAAGATCTGCCTCGAACTGGGCCGCGGCGTGCGCGGCATGATCGGCCACACGCAGCCGAGGCGCATCGCGGCCCGCGCGGTCGCCGAGCGCATCGCCGAGGAGCTGGGGTCCCCGCTCGGGGAGGCCGTGGGCTGGAAGGTCCGCTTCACCGACCAGGTGTCGGACAAGAGCTACGTCAAGCTCATGACCGACGGCATCCTGCTCACCGAGATCCAGCACGACCGGCTCCTGAGCGCCTACGACACGATCATCATCGACGAGGCCCACGAGCGCAGCCTCAACATCGACTTCATCCTGGGCTGCCTCAAGCAGATCCTCCCCAAGCGCCCGGACCTGAAGGTCGTCGTCACCTCCGCGACCATCGACCCCGAGCGCTTCGCGAAGCACTTCGGCACTGAGGCGAAGCCCGCGCCGATCCTCGAAGTCTCCGGCCGCACCTACCCCGTGGAGGTCCGCTACCGGCCCCTGCGCGACGAGGAGGGCGACGAGGACCGCGACCAGATCGACGGGATCCTCGACGCCGTCAACGAACTCGGCCGGGTCGGGGACGGCGACATCCTCGTGTTCCTCTCCGGCGAGCAGGAGATCCGCGACACCGCGGACGCACTGGAGAAGGCCAAGCTCCGCCACACCGAGGTCGTCCCGCTGTACGCGCGCCTCTCCGCGGAGGAGCAGCACCGGGTCTTCCGGTCCCACACCGGCCGCCGGATCATCCTGTCCACCAACGTCGCCGAGACCTCGTTGACGGTGCCGGGCATCCGGTACGTCGTGGACGCCGGGTACGCGCGCATCTCCCGCTACTCTGCCCGCACGAAGGTCCAGCGCCTCCCCATCGAGGCGATCAGCCAGGCCAGCGCCAACCAGCGCGCCGGGCGCTGCGGCCGCGTCGCCGAGGGTATCTGCATCCGCCTGTACTCCGAAGAGGACTTCAACGCGCGCCCGGAGTTCACGGACGCGGAGATCCTGCGCACGAACCTCGCGTCCGTCATCCTCCAGATGACCGCGGCGAAGCTCGGCCGCGTCGAGACGTTCCCGTTCGTCGACGCCCCCGACTCGCGGAACATCAAGGACGGCATGGACCTCCTGGTGGAACTGGGAGCCCTGGAGGACGTGCGGGCGGGGGAGCGGCGCCTGACGAAGGCCGGGCGCGACATCGCGCGCCTGCCGATCGACCCGCGCCTGGCGCGGATGATCCTCCAGGCCCGCGAGGAGGGCTGCGTCCGGTCGGTCGCGGTCATCACCGCCGCGATGTCCATCCAGGACCCGAAGGAGCGCCCGGCGGACAAGCGGGCGCAGGCCGACCAGTCGCACGCCCGGTTCAACGACCCGGACTCGGACTTCTCGGCGTTCCTCAACCTGTGGCGGTACCTGGAGGACGAGCGGACCACCCGCTCGTCGAGCTCGTTCCGCCGCATGTGCAAGCAGGAGTACCTGCACTACTTGCGCATCCGCGAGTGGCAGGACCTGGTGCGGCAGATCCTCGGCGTCCTCAAGAGCCTGAAGATCCCGGTCGAGGCGCCCGAGGTGACCGCCGACCCCAAGCGCGTCCACACGGCGCTGCTGGCCGGGCTCCTGTCGCACATCGGCGTCAAGGAGGCCGACACCCGCGAGTACCTGGGCGGGCGGAACGCGAAGTTCGCGATCTTCCCCGGCTCGGGCCTGGCGAAGAAGCAGCCGCGCTGGGTCGTCGCCGGGGAGCTGGTGGAGACCAGCCGCCTGTGGGGCCGCGTGTGCGCCAAGATCGAGCCCGAGTGGGTCGAGCCGATCGCCCAGCACCTCGTCAAGCGCACCTACTCCGAGCCGCACTGGTCCAAGCGCTCCGGCGCGGTCATGGCCTTCGAGCGGGTCACCCTGTACGGCGTCCCGATCGTGGCCCGCCGCAAGGTCAACTTCGGGCGGATCGACCCGGAGACGAGCCGCGAGCTGTTCATCCGGCACGCGCTCGTCCAGGGCGAGTGGGAGACCCACCACCGGTTCCTGGCCCGCAACCTCGCGAAGATCACCGAGGTCGAGGAGTTGGAGAGCCGGGTCCGGCAGCGGGGCCTCCTCGCCGACGAGCAGACCCTCTTCGACTTCTACGACGAGCGCGTCCCCGCCGACGTCGTCTCCGGCCGCCACTTCGACACGTGGTGGAAGAAGCAGCAGGACAAGGCGGTCCTCGACTTCGACGAGGCGCTGCTCCTGGGCGACCGCGCCGAGGCCGTGGCCGCCGACTCCTACCCCGAGATGTGGACCTCCGAGGGCGCCGACCTCGAACTGGACTACGAGTTCGAGCCCGGTTCGGCCCGCGACGGCGTCACCGTCGCCGTCCCGCTCCCGGCGCTCCAGCAGCTCGACCAGGACGCGTTCACCTGGCAGGTCCCGGGCCTGCGCATCGAGTTCGCCGAGGCGCTCATCAAGAGCCTCCCGAAGTCCCTGCGCCGCAGCTTCGTCCCGGCCCCCGACTTCGCCCGCGCCGCGGTCGCCCGCATGGCCCCGGCCCCCGGCCGCCCCATGACGGCCTCCCTCGCCGACACCCTCAAGTCGATGACGAACGTCCACGTCCCCGAGGACGCCTTCGACCTGACGAAGGTCCCCGGGCACCTGCTCATGACGTTCCAGGTCAAGGACGAAGAAGGGGCGGTCCTCGCCGAGGGCAAGGAGCTCGGCGCCCTCCAGCGCCAGCTCGCCCCCAAGACCCAGGAAGCGGCCGCGGAGGCGTTCGACCTCGAACGCACCGGCCTCACGGCCTGGGACTTCGAGGCGCTCCCGAAGCTCCACGAGACCCCGCGCAAGGGCTACACCGCGAAGGCGTACCCCGCGCTCACCGACGAGGGGCCCACCGTCGGGATCAAGGCGTTCCCCGACCCGGGCTCGCAGGCCGCGAACATGTGGGCCGGGACCCGACGCCTCCTGCGCCTGAACTGCCCCGACCCGCGCCTGAAAGAGGCCCTCACCCGCAACGAGCAGCTCGCGCTCGCCACGGGCCCGTACGCGAACGTCGACGCGCTCCTGTCCGACTGCGTGCGCACCGTCCTCGACAAGGTCCTCATCGAAGGCGGCGGCCCCGCCTGGGACAAGGCCGGGTTCGAGGCGCTCCTCAAGCGCGCCCGCCCCGAGGTCGCGGGGGAGTCCCCGGCCGTGGCCCGCAAGGCCGCCGCGATCCTCACCGAGACCCGCACCGCCGCGCGCCTCCTCGAAGGCAAGTTCGACTTCACGATGCTCGCCGCGATGAGCGACATGCGCCGCCAGCTCGAAACGCTCACCGGCGCCGACGGGTTCGTCGGCGCGACCGGCTGGTGGCGCCTGGACGACGTCCTCCGGTACGTCAAGGGCATCGCCTACCGCGCCAAGCGCGTCGTCGCGGACGTCAACGGCGACAAGGGGAAGATGGACGTCATCCACTCCCTCGAAGCCGAACGCGACGCCCTCGCCCGCACCCGCCCGGCCGCCCTGCGCACCGGCGAGGGCCGGGAAGTCCGCTGGATGCTCGAAGAACTCCGCATCTCCTTCTTCGCGCAGCAGCTCGGCACCCGCTACCAGGTCTCCGAGAAGCGCGTCAGGAAGCTCCTCCAGTCGCTCTGACGGGTGACGGACGGGTGACGGGCCTGGCCCGGCCGCAGTAGCATGGCGCCGTTCGCACCCTCCTACGCCGGAGCGCCATGAGCCCGTCCGATGCACTCGAACCCGTCGGCGAGCAGCCCGCAGACGGGCCGCCCGCCGCCGAGTGGACCCAGTACGACTCGCACCTCCACTACGCGTGCGCCGTCGTCCAGGGCCTGCGCCGCAACGGCCTCAGCGACTGGAGGCCGGTCCCGACCCTCGTCCGCACCGACCCCGGGGAGCTCCCCGTCGCCGACGGGCAGGCCACGCCCATGTACTTCCAGGCCGCCGGGGACGGCAGCTACTCCACGTCAGGGATGTTCGCGTTCGGCAGCGTCGGGTTCGTCGCGGGCGCGCTCGCCGTCAACGCCATCGCCAACAACGCCGCCAAGCGCCGCGCCCAGGCCGACCTCCAGCGCCGCTGGATGCCCGGCCCGCCCGGCGCGCTCATGGTCTCCACCACCCGGGTCATGTTCTGGAGCCACACCGAGCAGTACAGCCTCTACTGGTCCGGGCTCGACATGATCGACCTGACCGGCCCCGACACCGTCGTCTTCCGCTACCGCGGCAACAGCACCGGCGCCGACACGATCGTCCAGTTCCAGACCATGTCGGCCGTGCTCATCTTCGCGCTCGCCGCCCACGACTCGTTCCCCAACCACCCGCGCTGGCTCTCCGGCGGCTGGCTCCCGATCGGGTTCGAGGACCACTGCGAGGCCGCCGGCTACTCCCGGCCCGAGGTGCGCTGACCCCCGCGTCCGGGCGATTCCCGCACGTGTGTCGGACCCAGGGTGCATGATCAGAATCCGGCCGCGAGATTCCTCCGCGCCGGGTGATGCCAACTGGGCGTCAATCTGACATCATATGAGGTGGCGCACATGCGCCACGGAAACCAGAACCCTTGCACCGTGCGAACGCTTCCGAAGGAGGACGACGTGTCGCATTCCACCGACTACGCCATCGAGACCGAGGGCATCACCAAGCACTTCGGCGACCTCGTGGCGGTCGACCACATCGACCTGAACGCCCGCGCCGGGACCGTCCTCGGCGTCCTCGGCCCCAACGGCGCCGGGAAGACCACCATGGTCCGCATGCTCGCCACCCTCTCCCAGCCCACCGCCGGGACCGGCCGCGTCGGCGGCTACGACATCGTCAGGAACGCCCCCGAAGTCCGCTCCCTCATCGGCCTCACCGGCCAGTTCGCGGGCATCGACGAACTGCTCACCGGCGAGGAGAACCTCCGGTTCATCGGACGCCTCCTCGGCATGCCCACCCGCGACGCCAAGGCCCGCTCGCGCGAACTCCTCGCGCAGTTCAACCTCGCCGACGCCGCCGACAAGCCCGCCAAGGCGTACTCCGGCGGCATGCGCCGCCGCCTCGACCTCGCCGCCAGCCTCGTCGGCCGCCCCAAGATCCTCTTCCTCGACGAACCCACCACCGGCCTGGACCCCCGGGCCCGCGGCGAACTCTGGGGCCTCGTCCGCGGCCTCGTCGCCGACGGCACCACCGTCCTCCTCACCACCCAGTACCTCGAAGAGGCCGACCAGCTCGCCCACGAGATCGCCGTCATCGACCACGGCCGCGTCATCGCCACCGGCACCCCCACCCAGCTCAAGGCCAAGATCGGCGGCCAGACCCTCCGCATCCAGCCCGAGGACCACGGCCAGCTCGACGCCCTCCGCGACCTCGTCGCCGAGCGCTTCCCCGACCTCGACCCCATGGTCGAGGCCGGCGCCATCACCATCGGCGTCAACGACGACGGCGTCATGCCGACCCTCGCCGCCGACCTGCGCGACCGCGGCATCGCGCTCACCGAGTTCCACCTCGGCCTCTCCAGCCTCGACGAGGTCTTCCTGACCCTCACCGGCCGCCGCACCGAAGAAGAGACCGCCGACGACGAGAACGAGGAGGAGGCGAAATGACCGCCGCGACCATCGAGGCCCCCGCACCGTCACTCGGCCGCCCCGGCCTCGGCGCCACCGTCAGCCAGACCCTCTCCATGGCCTGGCGCCAGATGGTGCGCATCAAGCACAACCCCTTCGAGCTCGTCGACCTGTCCCTGAGCCCGATCATGTTCCTGCTGCTGTTCGTCTACGTCTTCGGCGGCCAGATGGCCGGCTCGACCTCCGACTACCTCCAGTACGTCCTCGGCGGCCTCATCGCCCAGAACGCCATCTTCCTCACCATGTACACCGGCACCGGCATCAACGCCGACCTCCGCAAGGGCGTCTACGACCGCTTCCGGTCCCTGCCCATCGCCAGGTCCGCGCCCCTCGCCGGGAAGATCTTCGCCGACATGTTCAAGCAGGTCTGGTCCGTGGTCATCATGGTCGGCCTGGGCCTGCTCATGGGCTTCGAGCTGCGCAGCGTCGGCTACGCGCTCCTGGCGACGCTCGTGCTCGTGGTATTCGCGCTGGCGATCTCGTGGATCTCGGTGCTCATGGGCGTGGTCGCCGACTCCGAGGAGAAGGTCCAGATCTACGCGTTCGTCATCATCATGCCGCTGACGTTCACCTCCTCGGCGTTCGTCGACATCAACACGATGCCGGGGTTCATGCAGGCGTGGGCGAAGGTCAACCCGGTGACGCACCTGGCCGACGCGATGCGCGGCCTGCTGTCGTACGGCCCGATCGGCGAGCCGCTCATGTGGACCTTCGTGTGGGCCGTGGTCATCTTCGCGGTGACCGCCCCGCTCGCGATGCGCGCGTACCGCCGCAAGATGGTCTAGCGCAGCGCGAAAGGGCCCGGCCGCACGGCCGGGCCCTTTCCCTGTGTTCTCAGACCCGCGCGAGGACCCGCGGCGCCTCGGGCTCCGGGGCGGGGCGCTTCGGCCGGTGCTGGAGCTGCGCGAGCAGGGTCGCGCCGAGCGCCACGGCGAACCCGAGGGTCTGCCACACCGTGAACGTCTCGCCCGCGAGCAGCCAGCCCACCGTGGCGGCCGTCAGCGGCGAGAGCAGGCCCAGGAAGCTCAAGGGCACCACCGAGAGCCGCCCGATGCCGCGGAACCACAGCCAGTAGCCCAGGGCCGTGTTGACGAGGCCGAGGTACAGGTAGCCGAGGACGTTGGTACCAGTCAGCTCCGGGATGCCGCCTTCGACGAGGAGCGCGAGCGGGGCGAGGAGCAGGCCGCCCGCGGTGAGCTGCCAACCCGCGAGGGCCGCGGGCCCGGCGTTCTGCGGCAGGCCCCACTTCTTGGTGAGCACCACCGCGGTCGCCATGGAGATCGCGCCGCCGACGCCCGCGAGGGCCCCCGTCAGGTCCAGCTGCGCCTGGGCGGTGAGCACCACCATCGAGACGCCCGCGACCCCGGCGATGCCGAGCACCCACGTGCGCAGCGGGACCCGGGTGTGCAGCACCAGCATCGTGATCCCCGCGGTCACGAGGGGTCCGACCGCGCCGAGGACGGCCGCGACGCCGCCGGGGAGCCGGTACGTCGCGATGAACAGGAACGCGAAGAACACGGCGATGTTGAGCAGGCCGATGACCGCCGACTTCCACCACCACGAGCCCCGCGGCAGCCTTCGTGCCAGGAGTATCAGCAGGAGTCCGGCGGGCAGTGCCCGCAGGAGCGCGGTGAGGAGCGGGCGCTCGGCCGGGAGGAACTCGGTGGTGACGAAGTAGGTGGTGCCCCACATGACCGGCGCGAGGGCGGTGAGCAGGAGGTCCTTGGTGCTGCGGTTCATGACGGCCCCTTCAGGTTTCGCTTGACTGAAATTAGCTTACAACAAATTAGCTTGAAGTCAAGATACTTGAGATAGAGTTAGATCACCGCCAGGTACTTGCCTGGCGCCCGCGCAGGTAGGGGAGAATACCGCTCATGAGTGACGACGCCGCCGAGAACGCCGCCGCAGATACCGACGCCGTGGACCGCATCATCGGCCAGTGGCACCGCGAGATGCCCGAGCTGGAGCTCGACTCGATGGCGCTGTTCGGGAGGATCCACCGCATCTCCCAGAAGCTCGGCGCCCGCCTCCACAAGCTGCGCTCGGAGAAGGGCCTGGGCCGCAACGAGTTCGACGTGCTCGCCACGATCCGCCGCTCCGGCGAGCCGTACACGCTCTCGCCCAAAGAGATCAGCGCCGCCATGATGCTCTCCTCGGGCGGCCTCACCGGCCGCCTCGACAAGCTGGAGGCCGCCGGGTTCGTCGAGCGCCTGCCCGACCCCGGCGACCGCCGCGGCATCAAGGTCCGCATGACCCCGCTCGGCCGCGAGGTCATCGAGGACTCCGTGCGGATCGGCATAGCCGCGCAGAACGAGGCCCTGTCACCGCTCACGGCGAAGGAGCGCGACCAGCTCGGCGCGCTCCTCCGCAAACTCCACGCCGGCTTCGAGGACCAGCCGTTCGATTAGGGCCGCATGTCGATCTGGTAGTCGATGAGGTCGTAGATGACGACCGGCGGCGGGGGAGTGCGCGCCGGGTCCGGCTGCGGCGCGGGCTCGGGGGCGGGCGGCGTCAGCTCCTTCCAGCGGGCGATCGCGGTCCGCATCGCCTCGGGCCCGAACGGGGAGTGCTCGGCCGCCTCGTCCTCGGTGATGAAGCCCTGCGCGGTCTCCGCGCACAGCCGCGCGACCTCGGCGAGGTCCCGGGCCTGCGCCCGCGCCCACCAGTAGTCCCCGGGCTCGCCGTGGCCCGGCACCACCACGGGCGGCTTCCAGCCGAGCAGGTGCTCCACGGCCTGCGGCCACTCGATCGGGTAGGCGGCGCTGTAGGACGGCGGCGCGCCCTGCTCCAGCAGGTCCCCGGCGAACAGCACGCCCGCGTCGGGCACCTCCACGACCATGTCGTTGTCGCTGTGCGCCAATCCGACCTGCCGCAGGACCACCGTGCGCCCGCCGAGGTTCAGCCCGATCGCGCCCTGCACGCGGCAGTTCGGCGGCACCAGCCGCGAGGCGCCCATCTGCCGGGCCTCCTCCTCGCGCCCGTCGAGCCGGTACTTCGCGACCCACTTGCGGCGCTGCTCGTCGCCGAACCGCACGTAGTGCGCGCCGTCGGCCACGGCCCACACCGAGGACTCGCCGAACGCGGCGGTCCCGAACCAGTGGTCGAAGTGGTCGTGCGTGTACGCGACCTGCCAGGGCAGGTCGGTCAGCTCCCGGATCGCCGTGGCGAACGCGAACCCGGCCTCGGCGCTGATCCCGGTGTCGATGACCAGGCAGCAGTCGTCCCCCACGACCAGCCCCAGGGACTGGTCGAGCTCCTTCAGCCGCCGCACCCACACGCGGTCGGCCACTTCGATCCAACGGTCGCTCATGACCGCAATGGTATGCGGCGCGCACCCCTCGGGACGGGGGCGCCGGAGAGCGATCTCCGGGCCCGATCTACCTTCACTGAGGAGCATTACCGAATGGCGCCGAACATGCGTCGAAGTGATACACATGCGAGCCGCAATACGGCTCACGTCCTGATTTATCCCCTGCTCAGGACACGGTCGGATCACGGATCGACCCGATAGTCCCATTCCAGGGCCGTGTTAGTTTCGGGGGGAATACGAACCCCCTCCCGTGTACGAAGGAGTACCACCCTTATGCACCTCAGTCGTCGTGGCCTGCTGTACGGATCGGCGGGCGCCGCCGCGGTGTCTTTGGCCGGGTGCGGCGCCGGTGAGGAGTCGGCGCAGCTGACCGGCTTCACCGGCATCTCGATGCCCACGGACACCTCCGAGCGGTGGGTGATCGAGGGCAAGGCGCTGGAGGCCAACCTCAAGGACCTCGGGTACGACGTCATCCACCAGAACGCCAAGGACGTCGTCGAGGACCAGATCGCGCAGATCCAGTCCATGGTCGACGAGGGCGTCGAGTTCCTCGTCATCGCCGCCATCGACAACACCTCCCTCGGCCAGGTCCTCGCCGACGCGAAGGACAAGGGCGTCACCGTCATCGCCTACGACCGGCTCATCCTCGAAACCCCCGACGTCGACTACTACGCCTCGTTCGACAACTACCAGGTCGGCGTCCTCCAGGCCACGCACATCATCGAGCGGCTCGGCATGCGCGACAACCCGGGCCCCTTCAACATCGAGCTGTTCTCCGGCGACCTCGGCGACAACAACTCGCAGTACTTCTTCCTCGGCGGCCTCGACACCCTTGAGAGCTTCATCTACGAAGGCACCGTGGTCATCCCCTCGGGCCAGACCGAGCAGGAGCCGACCGCGACCGCGGGCTGGAGCGGCGACGTCGCCCAGGAGCGCATGACCGACCTCCTCGCGGAGTTCTACGACGACGAGGACACCGAGCTCCACGCCGTCCTGTCCCCCTACGACGGCATCAGCCGCGGCGTGGTGGCCGCGCTCGTCGAGGCCGACCTCGAACCCGGCACCGGCGGCTTCCCCGTCGTCACCGGACAGGATGCCGAGGCCGCCTCGGTCAAGGCCATCAAGGACGGCACCGGCCAGACCGAGACCGTCTTCAAGGACACCCGCCAGCTCGCCCACACGGTCACCAGCATGGTCAAGGCGATCGTCGACGGCGGCGACCCGGAGGTCAACGACCTCGGGACCTACGACAACGGCTTCAAGTTCGTCCCCTCGCTCCTCCTGGAGCCCGTGGACGTCACGGCCGACAACTACGTCGAGGTCATCGTGGAGAGCCAGTACCTCACCGAAGAGCAGATCGACGCCGGGGAGGCGTAGCCGACCCGTCGCACTGGGAATGCGGCCGGACCCCGCGCGGGGTCCGGCCGCTTCCGTTTCGCCCGATCCGCCTGAAGCGCCCGGAACGATCGGGAACGCCTGCGTCGCAGCAGGTGACGGGGTCTCCGTTACTGGATTGTTATGCGACCCTTCTTCGGCTTGCTGCGTGTCTCATTTGGTACGGTGCCCGGACCGGTCACGCTCACCCCCTGACCGCCGGCGCCCCCGATCCCCCCAAACCCAACAGTCATCTACTTAGGAGAGACATGAACCGTACCCTCAAGCGGGTGCTCGGACTGGCCGGCAGCGCCGTCCTGGGCCTCGCCGGAGCGGTCACCTTCGCCTCCGCAGCCCAAGCCCACCACGTCGAGTTCTCCGGCGCCGCTTCCTGTGTCGAGGACGGCTCCGGAGACTGGACCGTCACCTGGTCGGCCACCGACTGGGAAGGCAAGCCCGCCGACATCGGCGCCGGGTCGGTCGCGAGCTACACGGCCAACACCGAGGACGTGTCCGGCGACCTGTTCGCCCCCAACGCAGTGCTCCCGGAGTTCGGGGCCACCCCGATCACCGGCACCCAGACGCTGAGCACGGACGACGCCACCGCGACGCTGACCCTCAACGGGGTCTGGCCGAACGGCAACACCAACTCCCGCACCGCGACCGTCTCTCAGCCCGAGGGCGGCTGCGGCGAGGAGACCCCCGAGGAGCCCACGCCTTCTTACGAGTACGGCGGGTTCTACGAGTGCACCAGCGTCTACGCCTGGGCCGAGAACTACTCCGAGGACGCCCTCGCCGAGTTCACCTTCGTCTCCTCTGACGGCGAAGAGATCTCCGGTACCCCCGAGGTCGGCGACTACATCGACTACACCTTCTTCGTGCAGGACTTCGAGGCCGGCCTCTCGGTCGACATCTACGTCGGCGAAGAGCTGGTCGACACCATCACCTGGGAGCCGAACGACCTCTGCGCGTACATCTCGGTCGAGTCGAACTGCGACAGCCTCACCTTCACGCTGACGTCCCCGGCCGACGGCGAGCCCGCGTACTTCGAGATCTGGACGAACCTGACCGACGACGAGTGGTCCTTCGAACTCGCCCCGGGCGAGTCCGAGACCGTCGAGGTCCCCGGCCAGGAGGGCCTCCAGGTCTACTACTACATCTCGACCCAGAAGGACGAGATCACGGGCGAGGTCCGCTGGACCCCGTGCCCGCCGGAGGAGACTCCTTCCGAGTCGCCTTCGCCGAAGCCCGAGCTGCCCAAGACCGGTAGCTCGCTCTCGATCATGATCGGATCGGCCGCCGCGCTCATCGTGGCCGCCGGCGTGATCTTCTTCCTGATGCGTCGCCGCCGCGCCGCTCAGGACTGGTAGTCACACCCTTCAGGGGTACGGACTCCGGTAGAAGCTGACAAGGTCAGGGGCCCCGCAGCAGCAGCTGCGGGGCCCCTCGCCGTTCCCTATGCGACGCCCGCGAGGCGCAGCAGCGCCGTCGTCGCGGCCGCCGCGACGACCACGAGCGCCAGCGGGGCCTTCCGCCACGCGAGGACGCCGCCGACGAGCACCCCGGCGGGCAGCGCCCAGCCCGCGAAGCCGCCGTCGACCAGGAGCGCCGAGGTCACCGTGAGCGCCAGCAGGACCACCGTGGCACCGGCCCGGATGACCTGCTCGGCGTGGTCGGAGAGGGTCATGCGCCGCCGCAGCAGCGGCCCCGAGAGCCGGATCAGGTAGGTCCCGACGGCCAGCGCCAGGATCGCGATCAGCATCGTCATGCCGCGGCCTCCTCGTTCCGGTTGCCGCCCTTCCACATCACCACGAGCCCGACGAGCGCCAGCAGCACCGGCACGCCCGCGGGCAGGAAGAAGCTGGTGCCGAGGGCGACCGCGACGCCGAGGAGCCCTGCCGCGAGGGTGCGGCGGTCGCGCAGGTTCGGCATGATGAGCGCCAGGAGGATCGCGGGCAGGGCCGCGTCGAGGCCGAGGGCCTTGGGGTCGGCGATGAGCCGCCCGGCGAACGCGCCGAGCAGGCTCCCGAGGTTCCAGATGACGAAGAGGCTCACCCCGACGGTCCAGTACGCCTGGCGGGCCCGCCGCCGGTCGTCCCCGGCCGCGAGTGCGAAGGCCGCGGAGTGGTCGACCAGCAGGTGCGTGCCGATGAGCTTGGCGCGCAGGGAGGTCCAGTAGACGTCGCCGACGGCCATGCCGTAGGGGACGTGCCGCAGGTTGAGGACCAGGCCCGCGGCGACGCCCGCGAGGAGGCCGCCGCCCGCGGTCATGATCCCCATGGTCGCGAACTGGGAGGCGCCCGCGAACACGAAGAGGGACATGGCGGTCGACTGCCACCAGGGGACGCCCTGCGAGGTCGCGATGGCCCCGAAGGACACCCCGACGATGAACAGCCCGGCGTCGAGGGCCGCGATGTCGCGCAGCAGCCCCCGGTCCAGGCGCTGTAGGTATCTGATGGGCATCGCCGAAGTATGCCCCTCGGCGGGGGCAGTGAACAAACGTTCAAGGGCGCGCCCGGCGATGCCGGACGCGCCCTTCAGACATGTTGCCCTACAACAGGACTACACCTCGTAATACAGGTCGAACTCGTGCGGGGTCGGGCGGAGGCGGATCGGGTCGATCTCGTTCTCGCGCTTGTAGCTGATCCACGTCTCGATGAGGTCGGGCGTGAACACGCCGCCCTCGGTGAGGAAGTCGTGGTCGGCCTCCAGGTTGTCGAGGACCGCGTCGAGCGAGCCGGGGACCTGCTCGATGTCGCCGTACTCGTCCGGGCCGAGCTCGTA
Source organism: Glycomyces sp. NPDC047010 (assembly GCF_040644205.1). Classification (NCBI taxonomy): domain Bacteria; kingdom Bacillati; phylum Actinomycetota; class Actinomycetes; order Glycomycetales; family Glycomycetaceae; genus Glycomyces; species Glycomyces sp. NPDC047010. Next base: position 31,368 of record NZ_JBEYVY010000011.1, read on the forward strand.
CAGGTCCTTGTCGACCGGCGCCGGCGGTTCGATCTTGTTCTTGATGCCGTCCAGGCCCGCCATGAGCATGGCGGAGAACGCCAGGTACGGGTTGCTCGACGGGTCCGGCACGCGGAACTCGACGCGCTTGGCCTTGGCGTTGGAGCCGGTCACCGGGATGCGGGTGCACGCGGAGCGGTTGCGCTGCGAGTACACGAGGTTCACGGGGGCCTCGAAGCCCGGCACGAGGCGGCGGTAGGAGTTCACCGACGGGTTCGTGAACGCGAGCAGCGACGGGGCGTGGCGCAGCAGGCCGCCGATGTAGTGGCGGGCGGTGTCCGAGAGGCCCGCGTAGCCGGTCTCGTCGTAGAACAGCGGCTCGCCGTTCGCCCACAGCGACTGGTGGGTGTGCATGCCCGAGCCGTTGTCGCCGAACAGCGGCTTCGGCATGAACGTCACGGTCTTGCCGGCCTGGGTGGCGGTGTTCTTGATGATGTACTTGAACTTCTGCACGTCGTCGCCGGAGTGCAGGAGCGTGTCGAAGCGGTAGTTGATCTCCGACTGGCCCGCGGTGCCGACCTCGTGGTGGGCGCGCTCGATGGTGAGGCCGCCCTCGATGAGGTTGGTGACCATGCGGTCGCGCAGGTCCGCGAAGTGGTCGACGGGGCCGACGGGGAAGTACCCGCCCTTGTGGCGGGGCTTGTAGCCGAGGTTCCCGCCGGGCTCGTCGGCGCCGGTGTTCCAGGCGCCCTCGATCGAGTCGATCTCGTAGAACGCCTGGTTGGCGGTCTGGTCGAAGCGGATCGAGTCGAAGATGTAGAACTCGGCCTCGGCGCCGAAGTACGCGGTGTCGGCGATGCCGGAGCCGGCGAGGTACTGCTCGGCCTTCTTCGCGACGTTGCGGGGGTCGCGGCTGTACGCCTCGCGGGTGAAGGGGTCGTGCACGAAGAAGTTCAGCGCGAGGGTCTTCTGCTCGCGGAAGGGGTCGACGAACGCGGTCGCCACGTCCGGCAGGAGCAGCATGTCCGACTCGTGGATCTCTTGGAACCCGCGGATCGAGGAGCCGTCGAACGCGAGGCCCTCCTCAAGGAGGTCGTCGTCGAAGGAGTCGGCCGGGATGTTGAAGTGCTGCATGACGCCGGGCAGGTCGCAGAAGCGGACGTCGATGAACTTCACGTCGTTGTCGCGGACGTAGCCGAGGAGCTCTTCAGGGCTGGAGAACACGAAGGTATTCCTCTCGGTAGGTGAGGTGCCGGGAGGACCGTGGCGCGGCCCCGCCCAGCGGGTCCCGGATCGTCGAACACCCGGTCCGGTCGGGCCGACCTCGCTGTCGACGCCTAAGCTTATTAGGCGAAACGCTAACCGCGGTCAATTGCCTCACCGTAAATCAATTGTTTCGCGTGTGTTACTTGCAAAATGCGGGCCTGTTCACAATCGGCCGAAACCACAGCTCAGACCGGTGCAGTCCGTACCGATCGGGGCGAGTCGTAGACTCGCGCCATGACGAGCGAACGCGGTGCGAAGACCCCCGAAACCACCGGCTCCGGACAGGACCTGGCCTCGATCAGCCTGCGCTTCCTCGCGCTGGTGATCGACTGGGTCGCGTGCCTCATCCTCCCGTACCTGCTCCAGTGGGCGGGCCTGCTCACCCCGGACCCGTTCGCGTTCAACCTGGTGATCGCGGGGCTGTTCGCGGTCTACTACACCTGCTGCATGGCCGTCGGCACGCAGAGCCTCGGCATGGCGCTGATGAAGATCGCGTGCGTGTCGGCGAGCGACGGCGGCCGCCTCGGCCTCCTCCGGGCCCTGGTGCGCGCGGTCCTGCTGTCCCTCGTCATCCCGGCGCTGACGGCGGTCTTCCACCCGTACAACCGCGGCCTCCACGACCTCGCGGCCGGTTCGGTGGTCCTCAAGGTCCCGGCCGCGAAATAGGTCAGGTCCGCTGCATCCACTTGACGAGCACCGCCGAGGGCACCGGGTAGGCGCCCTCGCGCCGGGCCCGGTCGGCGACCTCCTGGTCGGAGGAGACGACGATGACGGGCCGGCCCTCGGGCTCCACGCGCGCCAGCTCCACGACCACGTCGTCGGCGATCTGCCCCTTCGCGCTGAACAGGACCCGCACGCCCCGCGCGGACGGCTTCGCGCCGAAGATCGCGTCGGCGCCGTCGAAGACCACCGTCACCTCCGCGTTCGTCTGCGCGGCGGCCGCCCCGAGGCCCTGCACGAGCCGGTTGCGCTGCTGCTCCAGGGTGAGCGTCTCGCCCCACGCGGAGATCGTCACGTTGTACCCGTCGACGATGAGGTGCGGGTTCGGCAGCGACAGGAGGTGGTCCAGGCGCTGCGGGTCGGCCTGGCCGAGCCCCCGCGAACCCTCGAAGGGCCGCTCCTCGGGGTCGTCGCAGTACTCCTCGGCGATGTAGTCCGCGGGCCGGTCGTCGACCGGTTCGAGCCCGAGCTCGCGCCGCAGGCCCGTGGCGGCCCCCGACAGGGTCTCCATGAGCAGCCACAGGCGCACCGACGCGAGCCGTTCGGTCTCCTTGTCGGCCTTGCGGATGCGGTCGAGCTGGCCCCGCAGGGACTCCACTTCGGCGTCGAGGCGGCGGCGCTCGGAGCGCCGCTCGGTCTCGGCGTGCTTGAGCCGGCCCTTCTCGGCGGCGAGGTCCCCGGCGGCCTTCGCGGCCCGCTCCTCGGCGTCCCGCAGGTCCCGGCGGGCCCGCCGCAGGTCCTCCTGGAGCACTCCGGCGGCCGTCCGCTGGTCGGCGAGCGCGCCGCGGAGCTTCCCGTTCTCCTTCTCCAGCGACGCGATCCGCCGCTGCCCCGCCTCGTCCGGCGCCGCGGGCGCGGCCGGGGCCTCCGGTGCGTCGGGGATCGCGTCCACCGCGGACGCGATCAGGTCCCGCCACCCGTCCGGGCGCAGCAGGTACGTCAGGGCCGCGACCTCCACCGGGTCGGCCATCGGCGACACCGCGCCGCCCTCGCCGATGACGGCGACCAGCGGCGAGTCGGTCGACGCGAGGACCTCCGCGAGGCCCGCCCGGAACTCCTCGTCCCGGTCCAGGGCCGCCGCGAGCTCCCCGCGGGCGAGCTTGGCGCGCTTGGGGGGACTGAACTTCATGAAGCGGCGCAGCCGGGCCGGGACGCGCGCCTGCGCCAGCCCCGGCATCGCGACCGCCGCGATCTCGACGGCCCTGCGCCGCACCGGTTCGGTCAGGAACACGATCGGGCCGGGCTCGGTCCGTTCGGCCGGGTCCCCCTCGCCCGAGGCGTCGTCGCCGGCCGCGGAGGCGGCGGGCGCCTCCGGCAGGCCGGCGTCGGGCCCGGGGTCGCTGGTCTCGTCGCCGCTGCTCATAGGCACCAGTGTGCCATCGCCGTCACAGCCCGGAACCGCCGACCGCGCCCCTTCATGCGCCGGTCATCCGGGATCGCCGCGCCCGACCGCGGGGCGTGGCAGACTGGTCCGATCATGAAGGGGGTCATGATGTGAGCCGGACACTGCTGGTGACCAACGACTTCCCGCCCCGCCGGGGCGGCATCCAGACCTTCGTGCACGGCATGGCGCTGCGGCTGCCCTCCGACGGCCTCGTCGTCTACACCTCGACCTCGCCCGGGTGGGCCGAGTTCGACGCCGCCCAGCCGTTCACCGTCGTCCGCGACCGCACCGCGATGCTCCTGCCGACCCCCCGCGTGGCCCGCGCCGTCACCGACCTCGCCCGCGAGCACCGCTGCGACCGCGTCTGGTTCGGCGCCGCCGCGCCCCTCGGGCTCCTCGCCGCGGGCCTCAAGCACGACACCGGCATCGAGCGCGCCATCGCCCTCACCCACGGCCACGAGGTCGGCTGGGCCGCCATGCCCGGCACCCGCGGGCTCCTGCGCCGGATCGCGTCCTCACTCGACGTCATGACCTACCTGGGGGACTACACGTACCGGCGCCTCGCGCCCGTCGCCGCCCCCTACACGCGGCTCGAACAGCTCACCTTCGGCATCGACACCGAGACGTTCCACCCCGGCGTCGACGGCACCCCCATCCGCGAGCGCCACGGCCTCGGCGACCTGCCCGTCATCGTCTGCGTCTCCCGCCTCGTGCCCCGCAAGGGCCAGGACAAGCTCATCGCCGCCCTCCCGCACGTCCGCGAGCAGGTCGGCGCCGACGTCAGGCTCCTCATCGTCGGCCAGGGCCCCTACGAGGCGACGCTCCGCTCCGAGACCCGCCGCCACGGCGTCGCCGACCAGGTCGTCTTCACCGGCGGCGTCCCCGAGCACGAGCTCGCCGCGCACTTCGCCGCCGGGGACGTCTTCGCGATGCCCTGCAGGACCCGCCGCCGCGGCCTCGACGTCGAAGGGCTCGGCGCGGTGTTCCTCGAAGCGGCCGCCACCGGCCTCCCGGTCATCGCCGGGGACTCCGGCGGCGCCCCCGACACCGTCCTCCACGACCAGTCCGGGTGGGTCGTGGACGGCCGCGACCTCGGCGAGATCGCCTACCGCCTCAGCCAGGTCCTGTCCGACCCGCCCCTGGCGCGCAAACTCGGCGAGGCCAGCCGCGACTGGGCCCTCGCCGAGTGGACCTGGGAGCGCCAGGCCGGTCGCCTCGAAGGGATGCTCTACGGCGAGACCGTATGAGCGGCTTAGAACTTCGGCTGGTCCGGGGCCTCCAGCAGCCCCAGCTTCAGCGCCGTCATGAGCGCCTGCGCGCGGTTCCCGGCGCCGAGCTTCTCGTACAGCTTCGAGATGTGCGTCTTCGCCGTCGACTCCGACACGTACAGCTGCTTCGCGATGCCCGCCACCGACAGCCCGTCGGCGAGGAGCTTCAGCACCTGCGACTCGCGCGGCGACAGCTGGGGGCCGGTGGGGGTCAGGCGCCGCTGCATCGCCTCGGCGAGGTCCGCGGCGCTGAACGCCGTCGGGTTCGACGCGGCGTGCCGCGCCGCCGACACCACGTCGTTCGCCGGGGCCGACTTCGGCACGAACGCCGACGCGCCCGCGTCCAGGGCGCCGAACAGCTGGTCGTCGCCGGCGTACATCGTCAGCACCACGATGCCCATGTTGGGGTGGGCCTTGCGGAGCTTGCGGGTCGCGTCCAGGCCCGAACCGTCGGGCAGGCGCAGGTCCATGATCACCACGGAGGGCATGAGGGACGCCGCCTGGCGGAGCGCGTCGGCGGCGGTGTCGGCCTCGCCGACCACCTCGAACTCGGGGTCGCGGTCGAAGGCATGCCGGAGGCCCTTGCGGATCAGATCGTGGTCGTCGACGATCAGCACCGTCGTCTGACCGGTCGTCTCCAGCGCGTCAGCGTTCATGCGTGTCTCTCCTCATTGGCTGCCACGGCCACCACCGTGGTCTGGCCGTCGGGCCGGCTGTTCAGTTCTGGCGCGGTCGGCGGCCGCCCAAGCCGCGGACCCGGGGCGGGGGGCCTCGGCCCTCGGGGTGGGCCGCGCCCCCGCGTTGAGCACCACCGCCACGGTCGTCCCGTGCGGCTGGTGCGGTCGGATCTCCAGCGAGCCGCGGATGCGCTCGGCCCGTTCGCTCATGATCGCCAGGCCGTAGCGCCCCTCGGACGCCTCACCGGAGAGCCCCTGTCCGTCGTCGGTCACCTCGATGCGGGTGTAAGGCGGGTCCACCTCACACGTCACCCACAGGTTCTCGGCCCTCGCGTGCTTGCGCGCGTTCGTGATCGCCTCCTGGGCGATCCGCAGCAGCTCGGCCTCGGTGCTCGCGGGCAGCCGCGCCCCGCCCTCGTCCAGGGACAGGTGAACCCGCAGTCCGGCGGAGGCGCCCACAGTACGAGCATAGTCCGCGATCGCCGAGGCCAGGCCCCCCTGACGGTCGACGTTCGACCGCAGCTCGAACAGGGAGAACCGCAGCTCCGTGACGAGCCGCGTCACCTCCGAGCGCAGGTCCTCCAGCTCGCCCTTCGCCTCCCCGGCCTCCGGCGGCAGGATCGCCATCGCGTTGTCGATCCCGTACCCGAGCATCGCCAGCTCCTGCGCGATCCCGTCGTGGATCTCGCGGGCCAGGCGCTGGCGCTCCTCGGTGGTCGCCATGGACCTGACGTCCTCGAACAGGAGCGCGGTCTCCAGGCGCAGGGCCGCGCCCTTGGTGCGGTCCTCGGCGGCGGTGATCGCCTCGGGCCCGAACGCGGCCGGGTCGTCGGACTCGATCGCCACGAGCCCCACCGTGCGCCCTTCGGCGACGAGCGGGATGACGAGGGACGCGACGGGCCCCTGCGTGGACCGCGACAGCGGGACCTGCCCGGCCTGCGGCTTCTGGCCCGCCCAGGCGTCGGCGAGCAGCGAGTTCAGCTGCGGGGACGTCTCCCAGTCGACGCGCTCCTCGGCGTGCTCGGCGAGGACGACCAGGCGCCGCCCCGAGGCGGCCGAGAGGACCGCGGCCCGCTCGACGCCGGGGATGCGCGCGGCGGTGTCCACGATCTCGGTGGCGATCCCGCCCGGGTCCAGCGTGGACCCCGGGAGCTGCCGGGCGACGACCCGCAGCTGCGTGAGCAGCGCGGCGGCCTCGGCGTACGGGAGCTGCGAGTGGTGCATGTCGGAGGTGCGGGAGCGGCGCAGCCACCACGCGCCGACCGCCGCCGCGAGCCCGAACGCGAGCGCGACGGCCGCGGTCGTGACGTACGTGCCCCGGTTGAAGTCCGCGACCCGCGGCGCCTGCGCGAGCAGGCCCACCGCGGCGAGCGCGACGAGCGCGGGCGGGCCCCAGGTGCGCAGCCGGGACCACTTGTCGCCGTCCTCGGGGGGCGCGGCCGCGTCGAACGCGGCCGTCGCGAACGGCGCGATCAGGTAAGGGAGCATCCACGCCGGGAGGCCGCCCGTGGCGAGTGTCCCGAGGACGACCACCGCGACCTCGGCGAGGCGCCCGGCGGGCGCGAGCAGCCGGTGCCGGGGCAGGACCACCCCGGGCAGTGCCGCGAGTGCGAGGATCCCGCACCAGGTCGCGGCCTCGGCCAGGCCCACTGAGGCCCAGCCGAAGACCGCGACGAGCGCGAACAGGGCGCCCCGCAGCGCGACGGCGGGCAGTTGCCACTGGCGTTCCAGCGCCGCCTCTTCGCCCATGGGGCCCCTCGCTTACTTGCTCTTGGTCTCCTGCTGCGCCGACTCGTACAGCGCATTCACCTCGCCTGAGTATTTTTCCATGACGACGTGACGTTTGACCTTGACTGACGGAGTGATTTCCCCGGCGTCTTCGCTCAACTCGACCGGAATCACCCGGAATCGCTTGATCTGCTCCGCGCGGGAGACCGTCGCGTTGGCCTCGTCGACCTTCTCCTGGAGCTCCGCGAGCAGCTCCGCGTCCTCCACCAGGTCCGCGATCGCCGTCTCCGGGTCCTTCCCGTGGCGCGAGAGCCAGTCGGGGAGGATGTCGCCGTCGATGGAGATCAGGCACCCGATATACGGCCGGGCCTCGCCCACGACCAGCGCGTACGCGATCAAGGGGTGCGAGTCGAGGATCTTCTCCAGCGGCCCGGGGGCCACGTTCTTCCCGCCCGCGGTGACGATGATGTCCTTCTTGCGGCCGGTGATGGTCACGTACCCGTCGTCGTCGATCTCCGCGATGTCGCCGGTCTTGAACCAGCCGTCCGCGTCGAGGACCTCCGCGGTCGCCGCGTCGTTGTTCCAGTAGCCCGGGAACACCTGCGGGCCCTTGGCCTCCAGCTCGCCGTCGTCGGCGACGCGCAGCGCCGTGCCCGGCGTCGGCCGCCCGATCGAGCCGACCTTGATGGCCGTCTCCATGTTCAGCGACAGCACCGGCGAGGTCTCGGTCAGCCCGTAGCCCTCGAAGATCGTGATGCCCACGCCGCGGAAGAAGTGCCCCAGCTCCGGGCCGAGCGCCGCCCCGCCCGAGACCGCCGAGTTGCACTCGCCGCCCACGGCCGCGCGGATCTTCTTGTACACCAGCACGTCCCACAGCTTGTGGCGCAGCTTCAGGCCCAGGCCGGGCCCGCCGGGCTTGTCGAGCGCGCGGCTGTACTCCTTCGCGGCCGCCGCGGCCTTCTCGAACAGGTGGCCCTTGCCGCCGTCCACGGCCTTCTGGTACGCCCCGGCGTACACCTTCTCGAACACGCGCGGGATCGCCAGCAGCGTCGTCGGCTTGACCACCGGCATCACCGCGGTCAGCTTCGTGCGGTCGGCGTGCGCGATCGTCGTGCGCGACTCCATGCCCGCGATCTGGAGGATGCGGGCCAGCACGTGCGCCAGCGACAGGAACAGCAGCATCCTGGCGCCGTCGTACAGCACGCCCGGCACCTCGGGGATGACGTTGCGGATGTCGTTCAGCAGGTTCCCGTGGGTGAGCATGCAGCCCTTGGGGCGCCCGGTCGTGCCCGAGGTGTACACGATCGTCGCGAGGTCGCCCGCGCCCCGCGAGGCCCGGCGCTCCTCGATGTCCACGTCGGCGTCCGCGCCCAGCGCGGTCAGGGCGTCCACGGCCCCCGCGTCCAGCGTCCACACGTGCTGGACCTGCGAGGACAGGCCCTCGACCATCGCGGTCATCTCGGGGGTCTCGGTGATCACCGCGGTCGCGCCCGAGTCCTCCAGGATCCATTTCGCCTGGTCGGCCGATGACGTCTCGTAGATCGTCACCGTCACCGCCCCGGCCGCCCAGATCGCGTAGTCCATCAGGGTCCACTCGTACCGGGTCGCCGACATGAGCGCGACGCGGTCGCCGGGCTGCACGCCCGCCGCGGCCAGGCCCCGCGCCACCGCGACCACCTGGTCCCGGAACTGCACGGAGGTGACGTCCTGCCAGGTCGCGCCCTCGTCGAACGAGCGCATGTAGAGAATCGAGGAGGGGTGGTTCTCGGCCGCGTCCCACAGCGCGGTGAGGGTGTTGTCTTCATCGGGCACTGTCACCACAGGGGGGACGGCGAACTCGCGCATTATGGCTCCGTTCAACGCGCCGTGGTTACGGCGTTGTAAGAAAGGCGGTCGACACGTGATGGGCACAACTTACCGGTGAGTTAACTCCGTTGGCAAGTCAGGTTGAATTCCGATGCTAGAGCAACGAGAACGAGATCGAAAGTCACTGCGGTGATACCTTCGCCAAGGGGGATGGAACAGCCGATTTCCTCGGGAGTTAATCGTGCCGTAAAGTCTGTCGGTGGCCCGCAGCGTCGCGTGGCAGCCAACGCCTCAATTCCGGGAACCGCTGGAGGGACAGCTGTGAGTCTGACTATCGGAGTCGACATCGGGGGCACGAAAGTCGGCGGCGGACTCGTCGACGAGAACGGCGAAGTGCTCGCCACGGCCCGGCGCCCCACCCCCGCGGACGACCAGGACGGCGTCATCCAGGCGGTCAAGGAAGTCGTCGAGGAGCTGCGCGGCGGCCACGAGATCGAAGCGGTCGGCATCGGCGCGGCCGGCTGGATCTCCTCCGACCGGTCCACCGTCATGCTCGCCCCCAACGTCTCCTGGAAGAACGAGCCCCTCCGCGACAAGGTCACCGCGGTCATCGACCTCCCTGTGGTCGTCGAGAACGACGCCAACGTCGCCATCTGGGGCGAGCACCGCTTCGGCGCCGCCAAGGCCCACCGCTCCTCCGTGCTCTACACGATCGGCACCGGCGTCGGCGGCGGCATCGTCGTCAAGGACAACCTCCTCCGCGGCACCCACGGCGTCGCCGCCGAGATCGGCCACATCCGCTCCGTCATGCCCGACGGCCGCCCCTGCGGCTGCGGCCGCGTCGGCTGCCTGGAGCAGTACGCCTCCGGCCGCGCCCTCACCCGCGCCGCCCGCGAGGGCGCCGCGGCCGACCCCGCCAAGGCCGCCGTCCTCCTCAAGCTCGCCGGCGGCGACGCCGACGCGATCACCGGCCGCCAGGTCACCGACGCCGCCCGCGAGGGCGACGAGGTCGCGCTGGCCGCGTTCGACTCGATCGGCTACTACCTCGGCAACTCGGCCGCCGACATGGTCAACCTCATCGACCCGGGCGTCATCCTCATCGCCGGCGGCGTCGTGGACGCGGGGGACCTGCTCCTCGACCCGATCCGCAAGCACTACGAGGAGGCCCTGGGGAACCGCAACCAGGTGCCGTTCGCGGAGGTCCGCGCCGCCGAGCTCGGCTCGAAGGCCGGCGTGATCGGCGCGGCCGACCTGGCCCGCCACCGCGACATCGTCCCGTAGCCGGACACGTGCGGAAAGGACCGGGGCGAATGCCCCGGTCCTTTCCTTATATATAGGGCATATCCACAACCAGGATCAGCACACGTTCATCGACGCGTTGCCGCTGATCGTCCAGTTGGTGTTCTCGCCGCAGGGCGACTCCCGGACCGACGTGTTGTTCACCGTCATGATCATCCAGATGTCCTTGTTGTTGGCGAACTCCGTGCGGGCCGCGAGGCGCACTTCGCCGCCGCCGTTGACGGTGCCGCCGCGGATCGAGACGTTGTAGCAGTTCTCGATGAGGATCGAGTTGTTGCCGTTGCTCGCCAGGTCGACGTTCTTGATGACCACGCCGCCGGACGCCGAGACGCAGAAGACCCCGCGCCCGCCGCCGCGGGAGATGACGTTGTCGACCCAGATGTTGGTGGCGTAGCCGCCGCTCGCGGTCTTGCCGTTGGTGTTCGCCATGCGGAACGTGGCGTACCCGGTGCCGGTGGCGACGTTGTTCCCGTCGACCGTGCCGACCCACCCGTTGCGGGAGTTCTGGATGAGCAGGCCCGACTCGCCGACGTTCCGGGCGGTCACCTTGGTGATGTTGAAGCCGTCGATGTTCCACGTCTCGACCGCGTGCGATCCGGCGCCGGAGACGTAGATGTCGTTCATCGTGACGTTGTAGTTCCACGCGGCGTCGCGGTCGAAGCGGATGCCGAGGCCGCCGCTGAGGGTGAGGTCGATGTCGCCGAGCTTGAGGCCGTTGGTGCCGGAGAAGCGGAGCCCGAAGTACGGGTTCCCGGCCATCTTGAGGTACGCGATGTTGACGTTGGTGGTGTTGATGGCCTCGATCGCGCCGCGGCCGGAGCGGTTGGCGACGGTGATCGTGCCGCAGCCCTCGAAGGTCTTGCCGCTCTGGATGGTGATGGTGCTGGCGCCGATGTTGCCGGAGGCCATCACGGCGACGCGCTCGCCGCTGGCGATGGCGTCGACTCCGGCCTGGACCGCGGCGCGGTAGTCGGAGCCGGAGTAGACGGTCGTGCCGCCGTCCTTGGCGGTGTAGGCCCCGGAGGAGCCGGTGACGGTGGCGTGCGGCGTGCCCGCGCCGCACCCTTGCGCCATCGCGGCCTCGGGGACCGCCACGGCGCCGAGGGCGCCGGTGAACACGACCGCGGCCGCCGCGAGGGCGAGCCTGATCCGTCGTCTGGGATTGCCGGCGGGGGACATCGTTGTGCTCCTTGAGATTCCCATCGATTTGAACGTTTCAATCGATTCTCGATCGAGACATCGAAATGAATCGATTTAATGGGATCATAGCGGGCGGACCCGGGTTTGGAAAGCGCTACCCACCCGTAATCCCGGAAGGCGCGGGAGCGGGGCCGGGGCGCCGCCCCGGCCCCGCTCCCGCGGAACATGTGGACACGATCGGGTGACCTGCGGCCCGCCGCCGGGCGTTTCTGTCGCACCCCTCGGCAAGACTCGCCGCTACGGTCCCCTCTGGGAGGGTGGGGGCTAGGGATGGTCCACTACCTCTAGCCCCCAATGCGTCTCGGCGATCAGGTCATCGTGCAGGTCGGCGTCGGCCGCACCGGTGCGCTGCCCGGCATCGTGGCCGTGTAGCCCACGGTCGCCGAGGCGCCGCTGGCGAGGGAGCCGTTCCACGACTCGTTCGTCACCGTCACCGCCCCGCCGGACTGGGTCCACCTGCCGCCCCACAGGCTGCCGATCTGCTCGCCGTTCGCGAACGTCCACTTCAGCGTCCAGCCGGTCTTCGCCGAGCCGGTGCTGTTCGTGACGACCACCGACCCCTGGTACCCGCCGGGCCACGCGTTCGTCGACGACCACGTCGCCGTGCACGAACCCGCCGGCCCGCCGGTCGTCGGGTTCTCGCTCGGCGACTGCGTGGGCGAGGTCGACTGCGTCGGGGACACTGACGTGGTCGGCGACGAGGTCGGGTCGGTCGGCACGTAGTCCGAGGACTCGCCCACGATGATGCCGCGCCCGTTCGTGCCGATGTACACGCGCCCGAACACGTTCGGGTCGCCCGTGATCGCCGAACCGGTCCAGCCCCACTGGTGCTCGTCGTCGTTGATGCGCGTCCACGTCGCGCCCTCGTCGACCGAGCGCCAGATGCCGCGCTCGCCGCTGCGCGAGGCGCTCGCGTAGATCGCCGGGTACGTCTTGCCCGGCGCGGCCGCGCCGAACCCGACCGTGTCGGCCGCGTCGAAGCCCGCGACCGCGGTCCACGAGGCGCCGCCGTCCGTCGACCGCCACATCCCGTACGTGCCGTCGTCGGCCCCGCCCGCGAGCCACACGTGCCCGGCCTTGCCCGGGACGGCCCCGAACCTGACGTTCCCGGTCGCCGGGAACCCGGTGTACGCGGCCTGCGTGAAGCTCGCACCTCCATTGGAGGAGTAGTAGAACCGGCCGCCGGAGAACCCGTACACCCGGTTCGCGTCGGCCCGGTCGGACTCGACGCGCGCGCCGGTCGGCAGGCCCGTGACCGCCGTCCACGACGACCCGTACGTGGTCGACCGCTGCGGCGTCAACCCGTCGGGCGCCCATACGATCGCGCCCGCGTTCGCGGTGACCGCGACCGTGCCGCCGCCGGTGGCGCCGCCCGGCACCTGCCCGGCCCACCACGACGAGCCGCTGCTCGTGGAGATCCCGATGTTCACGGTGCCGTCCAGTGCCCCGACCCGCGCCACCGTGCTCGGGCTGAGCTCGGCGAAGTCGATCGACGTCGCGGTCGTCATCGCCGGGGCGAGGAAGAAGTCCGAGGGCACGCTCGTCAGGCTCGTGTGCGCGAACCCGCCGATGTCCCCGAGCGCCGAGTACAGCTCCGGGCCGCTCGGCGGCGCCGCGAGGTCCTGCACCGCGGTCTCCTCCAGGCCGTGGACCATCGGGGTCACGTTGAACGTGGTGTTGGAGTCCCAGTTGGTGAGGTTCGTGGACCCGTAGATCGTCGCACCCGTGCCCCACATGACCCGGTCGGAGTCGTGCGGGTCGATCGCCATCGACTCGATCATCCAGCCGTACTTCGGGTTCTGCTCGGGCGCGCTCGGCGAGGTGCCCCAGTCGAGCCAGCCCACCGACGACGCGTTGATCGCGTACCGGTTGACCCGGTTCGGGTAGCCGTTGAACGTCCACGACTGCGTCCAGGTCGCACCGGAGTCGGTGGACCGGTACGTGGTCTCGTCGGGCCACCACGCGTTGACGCTGGTGACCATGAGCGTCCCGGGGTCCTGCGCGTCGAGGGTCAGGCCGCCGAACCCGAAGCCCTGGTACGAGGCCGCGTTCGGGCCGGGGTGGATCTGCGTCCAGGTGCCCGTGGCGATCTGGTACCGCCACACCGAGCCGCCGCGCGCCCCGTCCGCGGGCGGGCCGTTGTAGGGCCCGGGGTCCCAGGAGGTGATGACGTACATGTAGCCGTTGACCTCGTCGATCGCGGCCTGCTTCGGGATGTTCGGGTACCCGTCCACGGACCCCATCTGGGAGGCCCCGGCGAGCGGCGCCCACGTCGCCCCGTCGTTGGTGGACACGTACACCGGGTTGTCCGGGTCGGCCACGCCCACGTAGATGCTGTTCCCGTAGAACTCGGTCCACAGGACGCCCTGGTTGTCGCCGAGGTACGGGTCCCCGGGGGTCACCACGAAGTCCCCGGCGTTCGGGAAGCCGGTGACCTTCGCCCACGTGTGCCCGTAGTCCGTGGACTTCCACAGCCCGTTCCCGCTGGGCGTGCCGAGGTACAGGGTGGAGTTGTCGCTGGGGTCGATCGCGAGGCGTTCGCCCATGCCGCGGCCGGGCATGTTGCCGCCCTGCTTGAACGGCAGCTCGGCCACGCCCCAGGTCTCCCCGTAGTCGTCGGAGTAGAGGACCGCGCCGTTGTTCGGGTCCCAGTCGTTCGTGTAGGTGCCGACCGCCGCGTACACCCGCTCGGGGTCGACGGGGTCGGTCGCCACGGACACGACGCCGGTGTACCCCCAGTCGTCCCAGCCGACCCAGTCGAGCAGGGGCTTCCAGGTCTGGGACGCCTCCTGCCACCGGTAGAGCCCGCCGATGTCGGTGCGGGCGTAGATCAGGTCCTCCTGGGTCTCGTTGAAGACGATCCCGGGGACGAAGCCGCCGCCCGCGACGGCGGCGTTGCTCCACTCGTACGTCTCTGCCTGGGCCTCTTGGGAGTGCGCGGTCAGCGTGGCGACGAACGCCGTCGCCAGTGTGACCGCTCCCACCGTGGCGAGGCCGATGCCTCTGGTGCTTCTCATCGGACTGCTCTCCTTGGGGGCATCGGAGGCGCGTCGAAAGCGGCCCGGCCCGCGCCGCGGACCGGACGTGCCGGGCTTCGGGTCCTAGGATGCCGGACGTTAGTTTACCGTCCAAATATAGTAAGGCATCGATGTGATGTCAATCAATGTCTTTGGCATGGCGACCCCGGGGGACGGGACGCGGAAGGGCGGCCGGCGCTCGCCGGCCGCCCCTCACGATCGTGCTAGTCGCGCTTGTAGCCCACGACCAGCTCGCCCGCGAGCTGCTCGCAGAACAGGCCGATGTCGGTGATGACGCCGATCGCCTGCGCCGAGCCGCGGTCGGCCAGCTTCGTCACCGTCGCCGGGTTGATGTCGACGCTCACCAGCGGCACCTTCGCGGGCAGCAGGTTCCCCGTCGCGATCGAGTGGAGCATCGTCGCGACCATGATCGCGAACCCGACCCCCGGCAGGGCCGCGCGCATGGCGCGCTGGCCTTCGATGACGTCGGTGTGCACGTCGGGCAGGGGGCCGTCGTCGCGGACGGAGCCGACGAGCACGAACTCCTTGCGGTTCTTGACGAGCGCGTGCATGATGCCGCCCTTGAGGACGCCCTGCTCGACCGCGTCGGCGATGGACCCGCAGGTGCGGATCTTGTTGATGGCGCGGATGTGGTGCTCGTGGCCGTGCGGCACGCCGTGGCCCTTGTCGAGGTCGACGCCGAGGGAGGTGCCGAACAGGTTCGACTCGATGTCGTGGGCGGCGAGGGCGTTCCCGGCGAACACGACGTCCGCGTACCCCTCGTTGATGAGCGCCTCCAGGGCCTTCCCGGCTCCGGTGTGGACGATTGCGGGGCCGCCGACCCAGAGGATCTTCTCGCCGCGGGCCTTGACCTCGCGCATGTGCTGGGCGATCTGGCGGACCTGGAGGGCCTGCGGGCGCTCGGAGGAGACGCCGCCGCTCATGAACTCGAAGTTCGACGCCTCGGGGCTCTTGCGCTCGGGCTCGGGCAGGGGGAGGACTTTGACGCCCTCGCCGCCGCAGACGACGAGCTCGCCCTCCTTGACGTCGGACACCGGGAGGGTCCAGGCGCGGCCGTGGTCCTCGGTGACGATGATGCCGCAGTCCATCTCGGAGTTCTCGACGTCCATCCAGCCGCCGTTGAGGCGGATCTGGGTGTCGAAGTTGGTGGTGGAGTAGAAGTCCTCGGGGAAGACGCCGTCGCGCGGGGCCGGTTTGAGCGAGGCGATGCCGGGTTCGAGGGGGTTCGCGCCGTGGGTCTGGAGCCGCATGACGATGCGCTCCAGCAGCTCCGGCGTCTCCGCGGAGATGGTGAGCTGCGCGTACGACTCGTCGGTGTGGTGGCGCCCCACGTCGAAGCGGTCGATCGAGTAGGCCCCCGAGTACTCCAGCACGTCGTCCATGACGCGGGCGAAGACGCCCTGGTCGATGAGGTGCCCGCGCAGCTCGACGGTCATTGCGTGTTCCACGTTCAGTGCTCCTGTCGCTTCCGGCGCCCCGACCCGGCACGGCGGCGCCCGGTCGAGCCTAACCGGAGTGCGGCGAGAGACGCCGCCCGCCGGGTGCGTCGCGAGTGGCCCGGAGGGGGCGGTCAGGAGGCGGCGGGCTGCGGGGGAGCGGCGGCGGCCTTCGCGGCCTCGACCTCGTCGGGGCCGGGCCAGGCGCGGGTGATGAGGAAGTGGATCGCGAACCCGACGACGCCCCACGCGCCCACCGCGTACGGCACGGGCACGCCGAGTTCGGCGACGAGTCCGACCCCGGCGATGGCGATGCCCTGGCTGAGCTGGAGCCCCGCGTTGACGGCGGAGACGACGCGGCCGCGCCACCCCTCGGGGATGCACTGCGCGAGCGTCGCGTTCATCGGCGCCATGATCATCGTCGCCGCGCCCGCGCCGGCAGCGAGGACGAGCACGCCCGGCAGCGGCGGGTCCAGGAGCGCGGCCGTCAGGGCCAGCGGCGCGAGGAACGCGAGGGGCCGGATGAGCTTGTACCGCATGGAGGGCCGCACGAACCGCGCGAACAGGAGCACGGCGACGACCGCGCCCGCGGCGTCGATCGCCATGATGAGGCCCTGGGTCGCGGAGCCGCGGCCGAGGTGCGCGGCCCACAGGACGGCGACGCCCTCGGGGACCGCGGTCAGGGCGTACAGGCCCCAGATGCCGAGCGAGACGGTGCGCAGGACCCGGTTGTCGCGGAGCATCCGCAGGCCGTCGGCGGTCTCGGCGAGCACGTGCCGCCGCTCCTCGCGCTTGTTCACGGAGGGCCGGTACTTCACCAGGCCGAGGACGGCGACGGCGCTGACGGCGAACAGGGCCGCGTTCACCGCGAGCGCGATATACGGGTCGACCGAGGAGAGCAGGCCGCCCGCGAGGAACCCGAGGATCTGCGCGATCCCGGCGGTGCTCATGGTGAGGGCCATGGCGGTGGCGAGGCGGTCGCCGGTGAGGATCTGCGCGAGGGTCGCGGTGCGGGCGGCGTTGTACGCGGGCTGGACGGCGGCGACGGCGAAGACGACGGCCATCATCGCGGGCACGGGCATGCCGGGGATGAGCAGGAGCGCGACGAGTCCGGCGCGCGCGACGTCGCAGGCGACCATGACGTTCCGGTAGGCGTACCGGTCGACGACCGCGCCGAGGACCTGCGCGAGGCCCAGGTAGGGGGCGTAGCTGATGGCGAAGGAGGCGACCGCGAGCGCCGAGGACCCGGTGTTCGCCCAGACGAGGGCGGTGACGGCGACGCGGTTGAGCATGGACCCGGCGTTGGAGAGGCAGAACGCGAGCAGGTAGGCGGCCGCCTCGCGGTCCCGCACGACATCGGAGAACCGCGGGCGCCGGTCGGACTCTGGCGGGCCGCCGGGGGATCCGGCGGCCTTGGGGTTCTGGTCGGACACGGGGCCTTCCCTGCCATTCCACGTTGCCGTGCGCCCGCAGTGGCGCCGGTGCTCGGCTCGGCGGGCGGGGCGGGCGGACCCGCGCTCCGCAGGCGTCACCGGGGGTGCGATACCTGAAGGGGCGGTAAGCGACAATCCTCCGCGATTGCCGCAAGTGTCACTAGTCTGCCGCTGGCGCAGGAGGTTGTCAAGCATCCCAGTGTGTTCAAAGTGTAAAAAGGCGGACGGACCCGGTGGGTCCGGTCCGACCGTGCGAAACCGCGCCCCAGCCTAAGCGCGTCACTTCAGGAGGGTCGCGGCGGGCCACGGCCCCGTAACGGTGGTCGGCTCCCGGGAGCCGTGATGCCTGACGGTATCCTCCAACGGTCGTTGTAGGAAACCGCTAAGGAGCCGTGATGTCCGCCAGTGCCTCCTGGGTCAGTCGAGACGCCGCCGCCGTCTGGCACCCGTTCACCCAGCACGCCACCTGGACCGGCGACGACCCGACGGTGGTGGCCCGCGCGGAGGGGCCCTGGCTGTGGGACGTGGACGGCCGCCGCTACCTCGACGGCGTCTCCTCACTGTGGACCACGACCCTCGGGCACGGCCACCCCGACGTCAACGCCGCGATCACCGCGCAGCTCGCGCGGCTCGACCACGCGACGTTCCTCGGCGCCTCCCACATCCCGGGCATCGAGCTCTCCGAGACCCTGATCGCCCTGGCCCCCAAGGGCGACGACCCGGAGCTGACGAAGGTCTTCTACGCCGGGGACGGCTCCTCCGCCGTCGAGGCCGCCCTCAAGATCGCCTACCAGTACTCGACGCAGACCGGCCGCGCCCGCCCCAAGTTCGTGCGCCTCGACCACGCCTACCACGGCGACACCCTCGGCGCCGTCGCCGTCGGCGGCCACGACCTCTTCCACGAGGCGTACCGGCCGCTCCTGCTGGAGACCATCGGCGTGAGCTCGCCCGGGGACCGGGCCCTCGGGGCCGACCGCACCGCAGTCGCCGTCGCGGAACTCGAACTGGTCATGCGCGAGCAGGGCGACGACGTGTGCGCGATCATCGTCGAGCCGATGATGCAGGGCGCCGCCGGGATGCTCGACTACGACGCCGAGTTCCTGCGCGCCGCAAGGCGGCTCGCGTACGCCCACGGCGCCCTCTTGATCTTCGACGAGGTCGCCACCGGGATCGGCCGCACCGGCCGCATGTGGGCCGCCGAGCACGCCGGCGTCGTCCCCGACCTCCTCACCTGCGGGAAGGGCATCACCGGCGGGTACCTGCCGCTGTCGGCGGTCCTCGCCGCCGAGCACGTCTACGAGGCGTTCCTGACCCGCCCCGGCGACACGTCCCCGCGCACGTTCTTCCACGGCCACACGTACACCGCGAACCCGCTGTGCTGCGCCGCCGCGCTCGCGAACCTCCGCGTCATGGGGGAGCAGGACGTCGTCGCCCGCGCCGACCGGCTCGGCGAGCGCCTCGGGAAGCTCCTCGAACCGGTGGCCGCCAAGGACGCGGTCACCGAGGTCCGCCGCCTCGGCACGATGATCGGCGTCGAGGTCGCCCCCGACGGCGACCGCACCGGCTTCCGCGTCTGCCGCGCCGCCCGCGACCGCGGCGTGTGGCTGCGGCCCCTCGGCGACACCGTCGTCGTCATGCCGCCCCTGACGCTCGGCGACGACGAGGCCGACCTCCTCGTCGAAGCCCTCGACGGCGCGATCGACGAGGTCCTGGGATGAGCACCGCGCCCCAGGGGACACTGCCGGTGTCGGCGGTCTGGGACCGCCTGTCCCGCAAGGCCGACCTGCGCGCCAAGGCCGGGCTCACCCGCACCGCGGCCGTCAGGTCCGGGGCCGTGGACCTCGCCGGGAACGACTACCTCGGCCTCTCCCGCCACCCCGGCGTCCTCGGCGCCGCCGCCGAGGCCCTCGCCGACCACGGGCTCGGCGCGAGCGGGTCGCGGCTCGTGCGCGGCACCACCGAGGTCCACGAGTCGTTCGAGGCCGACTTCGCGCGCCACACCGGGACCGGGACCGCCGTCCTCTACTCCTCCGGGTACCTCGCGAACCTCGGCGCGGTCGCCGCGCTCGCCACCGGCCCGGTCCTGCTCGACGCCCACGCGCACGCCTCGCTCCACGACGCCGCCCGCCTCGCGGGCCGCCGCGCGGAGACGTTCGCGCACAACGACCTCGACGACCTCGAACGGCAGTTGAAGACGCTTCGTCCGGCGCTGGTCGCCGTCGAGTCCGTCTACTCCGTCCTCGGCGACGCCGCGCCCCTGCGCGACCTCCACGCCCTCACCAGCGCCCACGGGGCACTGCTCCTCGTGGACGAGGCCCATGCGATCGGCACGGTCGGCCCGCACGGCTCCGGAGGCGTCGCCGCCGCGGGACTCGCGGGCGACCCGGGCGTCATCGTCACCGCGACGCTCTCCAAAGCGCTCGGCGCCGCGGGCGGCGTCGTCGCCGGTCCCGCGGTCCTGCGCCGCCACCTCCACGACACCGGCCGCACCTTCATCTACGACACCGCGCCGCCGCCCGCCGTCATCGCAGGTGCGGCCGCCGCACTCCGCATCGCCCGCGGCTCCGACGGCGCCCGAACCGAACTCGCCCGCCGGTCCGCCCTCGCCGCCGAGCTGCTCGGCACCCCCGCGCCCGCCGCCGGAGTCTGCTCCCCGCCCGCCGGGGACGCCCGCGCCGCCACCGCCTGGGCCGCCCGCTGCGCCGCACGAGGCGTCGCCGTCGGCTGCTTCCGGCCCCCGTCCACCCCCGACCACCGCTCCCGCCTGCGCATCACCGTCAACACCGGCGTGCCCGCGGCCGACTTCGCGCACGCCCTCGACACCGTCCTGGAGGCACGACCGTGATCCCCTTCAACGGCCCGGTCCTGGTGACCGGCACCGACACCGGCGTCGGCAAGACCGTCGCCACCGCCGCGCTCGCCGCCGCCCTCATGCGGCAGGGCCGCAGCGTCGAGGTCGTCAAGCTCGCCCAGACCGGCGATGACGACGACGCCGCCGAGGTCACCCGCCTCTCCGGCGCCCCCGCCCGCGCCCTCGCCGCCTACCCGGACCCCTTGGCGCCCTTCGCGGCCGCCCGCCGCAGCGGCCTGCCGCTGCTGAAACTCGCCGACGTCGCCGACACCGTGCTCGACTCGACTGCCGAAGTCGTCCTCCTCGAAGGCGCCGGGGGCCTCCTCGTGCAGCTCGGCGAAGGCGGCTGGACCGCCCGCGACCTCGCCGTGGAACTCGGCTGCCCCGCCGTGGTCGTCGTCCGCGCGGGCCTGGGGACCCTCAACCACACCGCGCTCACCCTCGAAGCGCTCGCGCACCGCGGCGTCCCCGCTGCGATCCTCGTCGGCGCCTGGCCCCACGACCCCGGCATCGCCGAGTACGAGAACCTCACCGACCTCACCGGGGACCGCCTCGGCTGGATCCCCGATGGCGCCGCCGCCCTCGACCCCGAGGCGTTCCGCCTCGCCGCCACCGAATGGCTCGCCCTCCCCGAACGGCCCTGACCGCGCCGCCAGACCCGGCGGTTGCACTACCCCGCTACATTTGGCAGCGATCTGGCCCAATCGGGCCATATCAACGCGATGCGGGCGCCCCTACCCCCGGCGCCCGCATCGCGCGGCAGCTCTTCAGGCGGTAGTTCTTCAGGCGGACAGCGAATCCCGCGCCTCACGCCGCGCCAGGTACCGCGGCACCGCGAACTCCAGGAGCCAGTCCAGGCCCCAGTCGATCCCCGAATCCCCGATCGGACGGAACTCCGCGCGCATCCGCAGCCCGTCGTCCCCATCCCCCGTGTGCGGCACCGTGTGGTCCCACGCGTCCCGCGGGTCCGTCGTGGTCATCCACGAGTACGTGTTCACCTGGTAGTCGTAGGCGACCCAGTCGACCTTCATCAGCTTGGAGCCCAGGACCTCCCCGAACACCAGGTTCCTGACGCCGGTCTCCTCCGCGGCCTCCCGCATCGCCGTCTCACCGGGCGTCTCGCCGGGCCGCGCCCCGCCGCCCGGGACCTGCACGCCGTCCTCCGGCCGGTCCACGTGGAGCATCACGAGCACCTCCGTCCCGCTCGGTCCCTCCCGCAGGACGTAGGCGGTGCCGCGCTGGCGGAACTTCAAGAATCGCTCAGACATCCCGCCAGTCTGGCAAGCGCATGCACCGCGCCGCAACGCATTAGCGCGCGTCAGGCCCGCGTCGTTCAGTCGCGCGTCGTTCAGCCACGCAGCCGCACCACGAGCGGGCTCGGCATGCGGAAGGACAGGTTCGGGTCGCTCACCGGCGCCGCGACCACCGCGCAGCGGGGGAGCAGCCGCGCCAGCTCCGCGACCACCACCTCCGCCTCCAGGCGCGACAACTGGCTGCCCAGGCACCGGTGCGCGCCCGCCCCGAACGCCAGGTGGCGCCGCGAGCCGCGCTGGCCCGGGACCATCCGCGCCGGGCACTCGGCCACGCCCTCGTCGGCGCCCGCGGCGGCGAGCCACACCAGGACCGAGTCCCCGGCGTGCACCGCGACGTCACCGATCTGGGTGTCGTGCAGGGCGACCCGCCGCCACGACGTGATCGGGGGGAGCAGCCGCAGGCCCTCCTCCACGATCGAGGCGGGCTCGTGGTCGAGCAGCGTGGGCTCCTCGAGCAGCCGGTGCAGCAGCAGGGTCAGGAACTGTGAGGTCGTCTCCTGGCCCGCGACCAGGAGGAAGAACAGGGCCGCGGTCGCAGCGTCCTCGCCGTACGCGTCGCGCAGGTCCCCGGTGGCGCCGCCCGCGGTCCTGGCGCGGGCGCGCAGCAGCGCGTGGAACGGCCCGACGTCCTCCGCGAGCTCGCGCTGCCGCCCCGGGTCCGGGTCGCCCCAGAACAGTTCGAGCGCGGCCCGGCTGAACCGCTTGACCTCCCTGGTCGCGGCCACGTCGAGGTCCATGAGCCGGGCGAGCGCGGCGAGCGGGACCTCCGAGGACACGGCCGCGTCGAGGTCCACGTCCTCCCCGGCCCGGAGCCGGTGCGCCGCAACGGCGGCCGCGCGGCGGGCGAGGCCGGTGAGCCAGGGGCGCAGAGCGGCGACCCTGGCGGGCGCGAAGACCTCGCCGAAGCGCTCGCGGATCGGGCCGTGGGTCGCGGTGTCGTTGTTCGCGAGGGTCGCGGGGAGCCGGAACCGGTGGGACGCGAGCTCTCGGAGCGGCCCGGCCGGGACGGGGACCACCGCGTCCAGGGCGTTCGCGGACGAGAACCGCTCCCGGTCGGCGAGGACCTCGCGGGCGAGGCGGTGCGAGGCGACCACGACCTGCCCGTCGCGCCGGAACACCGGGGCTGCGGGGCGCGGATGTTTCCACAGCTCGAACAGCACGGGCGCAGCCTACCTCCCCCGAAAGTACGAGGTCCGCTCACGGTAATCTGCTTGCAGTCTTTCGGCGCATTTCACCCCGGACGGCCGCGCCCGCGGGCGCGGCGCACCGGGAACGCCGTCCGGCGCAGCACCCAATGCCCACAGAAGGAGACCGTTCCCTTGCAGGAGTACTCCTCCCAGGCCGCGTACGACCGCGGCGAGGCCGTCTGCGTGATCGGCGCCGGGGCCGCGGGCCTCATCGCCGTCAAGAACCTCCGCGAGAACGGCTTCGAAGTGGACTGCTACGAGCGGGACACGGTCCTCGGCGGCCTCTGGAACCCGCAGAACCAGCACAGCCCGCTGTACCCGAACACGCACCTCGTGACGTCCCGGTCCCAGACCGAGATCCCCGACTTCCCCATGCCCGACGACTGGCCCGACTACCCGTCCTCGGCGCAGATGCTCACCTACCTGACCGCGTACGCCAAGCACTTCGGGCTCTCCGAGCACATCTGGTACGGCTCCGAGATCTCCCACGTCGAACCCGTCGAGGGCTCCCGCTTCGAGGTCGTCGTCAAGCCCGCCGCGGGCAACGCCGCCCGGCGCCTGCGCTACGCCGCGGTCATCATCGCCACCGGCCACCACTGGTCCCCGAACCTCCCGTCCTACCCGGGCCTGGACCAGTTCCGCGGCACCGTCCTCCACTCCTCGCAGCTGAAGGACCCGTCCCGCCTGCGCGGCAAGCACGTCCTCGTCATCGGCGGCGGGAACTCCGGCACCGACATCGCCTGCGAGGCGGCCGTGAACGCGGCCTCCTGCACCCACTCCGTGCGCCGCGGCTCCTGGCACCTGCCGAAGTACCTCGGCGGCGAACCCGGCGACTACGCGCTCGCGCGCCTCGCCGCCCGTCCGAAGTTCCTGCGCCGCTTCCTCACCGACCGCCTCCTCAAGGGCCCCGCCAGCCTCGCCGCCCGCATGGGCGTCGTCGCCGAGGGGAAGCCGTTCGAGGAGGAGCCGGTGCGCAACGGCCGCTACATGGAGCACGTCGGCGACGGCTCCATCCGCCGCCGCGGCGAGGTCGCCCGCTTCGACGGCTTCGACGTGGCGTTCGCCGACGGCACCGAGATGCGCCCCGACCTGGTCGTCCTCGCCACCGGCTACCGGCCGAAGTTCACGTCCGTGGACCCGAAGCTCCTCGGCATCCAGGACGAGTCGCCGTACCCGAACCTGTACGCGCGCATGTTCTCCCCGAAGATGGAGACCCTCGCCGTCGCGGGCCTCGTCGAACCCGGCGTCGGCGTCCTCCCGATCGTCCACTGGCAGACCCACGCGATCGCCCACTGGCTCCTGGTGCGCAAGAGCGACCCCGAGCGCGCCGCGAACTTCCGCATCCAGGTCCGCACCGAGGCCGAGCAGGACACCGCCCCCGCCGGGACGTCGCCGCGCCACCGGCTCGCCGTCGACGCCGGGACCTACCTCGCCAGCCTCGGCCGCATCATCGACACCCTCGAACAGGAGCCCGCCAAATGAGCCTCGCCGCCTGGGTCCGGCGCGCCCGCACCCCCGCCCCCGCGCCGGTCGCGCGCGAGTACGCCTACCTCGAACCCGCCGACCTCTTCGACATGGAGATCAAGGACGACCCCGAGGCCAGCCCCGTCCTCTGCTGCACCGGCGACGCCGCCGGCGCCGCGGCCTTCCAGGCCCTGTGGCTCAAGCGGATCGCGGGCACCGGCCGGTACGCGGCCTCGGTGAGCGTCCGCGGCCAGGGCGGCACCCCTGCCGCCGACGGCGGCCTGGAGGCCCGCGCCCACGACCTCGTCCAGGCCGCGGTCACCGTGCCCCGCCAGACCGTCCTCATCGGACACAAGGAGGGCGCTGCCTGGGCCGCGATCGCCGCGGGCCGCTACCCGGCCTCCGCGCTCGTCCTCGTCTCCCCGCAGCAGGTCCCGAAGCAGCCCCCGACCCCCGTCGGCGGCCCGCCCGTGCTCCTCGTCGTCGCCGAGTCCGAGACCCAGTCGAAGGACGCCCAGGCCGTCGCCGACGCCTACGGCATCGCGCCCCTCACCTTCGCGGGCTCCCCCGACGACGTCTTCAAAGGCGCCGGCGCCGAAGGACTCCTCGACGCGATCCTCTCCTGGCTCGCCCGAAAGGAATAGCCCCGGCGCGCACGCCAAGGGCCCGGCAGGGCCCTGGGGAAGGCCCCCCGTTTTCCAAGCTACCGGGGGAATGCTGAAGGGAACCTGAAGCGGCCCGCCGCATCGCAGCGCACACGGCAGCCTCGACGGGGCGTCGGGAAAGGGCCCCCGGTTTCCAAGCTACCGGGGGAGAGCTGAAGGGGAGCTGAAGCGCGTCCCCCGGAAGAGTCAGACGACCGCGCCGTCGTCCGTGTCGTCGGCGTCCTTGTCCGGGCGCAGGCGGCTGATGAGCAGCCACACGCCGATGAGGAACCCCACGAAGCCGACCAGGCGGCCCGGGTTCGTCCCCAGCGGCGCCATGCCCGGATTCACCAGCAGCGCCAGGCCCGCCACGATCAGCAGCACCCCGCCCACCGCGGGCAGGCTCGGCCACGGCACCGGCGGCGGCTCCGGGGGACGGTACTCGTCCTCCTCGTCCTCCGGCAGGTCCGCGTCCCACAGCTCCAGCAGGCCCGGCTCCTCATCGGACGACGACATCCGCGACGGCGGCGTCACCGCCTCCGCCGCGACCTCCTCCTCCGGCTCAGGCGACTGCGACAGCGACGGGTCCTCAAGACCCCGCACCAGCTCCTCGAACCGCCGGTCCACGTCCTCCGGCAGCAGCTCGCCCTCCCGGCCGTCCTCCTGGCCGCCGGCCTCGGGCTCCTCGCCCCGCTCAGTCATGGACCGACCGCGCCTTCGCCAGCTGCCGCTCCATGAACTCGGCGCTCCCCGAGAAGATCGTCTCCGCGTCGTAGTCCAGCGTCGCCACATGGAAGCTCCTCGGCAGCACCGTCGCCTCCACGTCCTTCGACCGCACCCCCGCGCGCACCACCGCGCTGTTCCGCGGGTTCACCACATGGTCCTGCGCACTCGTGAACAGCCGCAACGGCACCGTCACCCGCGCCAGCTCCGGCCGCGTCACCTTCCACAGCCTCCGCAGCGACACGTACGCCGCCACCGGCGTCCGGTCGGTCGTCTGCTCCCGCACGTCCGGCTTGTTCAGGTCCGACCCGATCGACGCGACGCTCGGCATCACGTACCGCAGCACCGGCGCCAGGAATCCTTCACGCTTGCTGTCGAAGATCGCCGGGTTCACCAGCACCAGCCCCGCGAGGTCGCCCCCGCGCTGCTCCGCCAGCCGCAGGCACAGCGACCCGCCCATCGACAGGCCCCCCGCGAACACCGGCAGGCCCAGGGCCAGCGCCTCGTCCAGCGCCTGCTCCAGGCGGGCGTACCACTGCTGCCACGTCGTCTTCGCCAGCACCTGCCATGTCTCGCCGTGCCCCGGCAGGAGCGGCGCGATGACGTTGAAGCCCGCGTCCCGCAGGTGCTCGCCCCACGGCCGCATCGACGCCGGGTCCGACGTGAACCCGTGGCACAGCACCATCGTGGCCTTGGCGTCAGGACCGAGGTCGAACGCGAACTCCTCGGAATCGATCGTCACGTCGCCTCCCGGCTCGCCGAATGTGGGGCGCCGGACCCGCCCGGCCCGGAGCGGCCCGGGGCCGCGGCCGGGGAGGTCCCTTTTCGCTCTGCGTGCCCATTCTCGCACGCGCCCGCCCCGCCCTGCCACCGCTCGCGGGCCCGGAACGCCCGCCCGGGGCGGACGCCGGTCCGCGGGATTGACCGCTGCCGATACGCTTGGACCCGTGATCATGTGGTGGTTTCTGAAGGCGACGCTGGGGTCGGTGCTGTGGGTGGTCTACCGCCCGAAGGTCGACGGACTCGAACACGTCCCCGACGACGGCCCGGCGATCCTGGCCTCCAACCACCTCGCCGTGACCGACTCCTTCTTCATGCCCCTGGTCGTCACGCGCCGGGTCACCTTCATCGCCAAGGAGGAGTACTTCACCGGCACCGGCTTCAAGGGCTGGTTCGTGCGGGTCTTCATGAACGCCGTCGGCGCCATCCCCGTCGACCGCGCGGGGGGCGACGCCGCGAACGTCTCCCTCGACACCGGGAAGCGGGTCCTCACCGAGGGCCGCCTGTTCGGCATCTACCCCGAAGGGACGCGCTCGCCCGACGGGCGCCTGTACCGCGGCAAGACCGGCGTCGCCCGCCTCGCCCTCCAGACTGGCTCCCCGGTTGTACCGGTCGCCATGCTCAACACCGGCGAGCTCCAGCCGATCGGCCGCCGCATCCCGCGGATCGGCCGCGTCCGCATCAAGTTCGGGCCGCCGCTGGACTTCAACCGGTACCGGGACCTCGTGGGGGACAGGTTCATCGAACGCGCCGTCACCGACGAGGTCATGGACGCCCTCCGCGAGCTCACCGGCCAGGACTACGTCGACGAGTACGCGGCGAACGTCAAAGCGCGCGAACAGAAGAAGGAATAGCCGGCACCGCTATTCGGGCCCCCCGCTGCACCGCTACTCGGGTCCCCCACTGCACCGCTATTCGGGTCCCCCGAACCCCGCCCTCCGCCGCAGCGCCGGCAGGTCCACCACCACGATCTTGCGGCCCTCCGTCCGCAGCCAGCCGCGGTTCGCGAAGATCCCTATCGCCTGGTTCACGCTCTGGCGCGACCCGCCCGCCATCTCCGCCAGCTGCGTCTGGTTCAGCTCGATCGTCGTCATCGGCGACGAGTGCTGCTCCGCCAGCCGCACCAGCGTCTTCGCCACCCGGCCCGGCAGGTCCAGGAACACGTGGTCCGAGGACTGCTCCGTCAGGCGCCGCACGATCATGCCCATCGACCTGAGCACCGCGTCGAGCATCTTCGGGTTGCCGTGCACCAGCTCCAGGAACGACGAGCGCGCCAGCGCCAGCGCCGACGTGTCCTCCAGGGCCTCCGCGCTGGCCGACCGGGGGGAGCCGTCGAGGAGGGAGACCTCGCCGAGGACCTCGGGGGCGCGGGCGACGTGGAGCATGGCCCGCTCGCCGGTGGCCGCGGTGCGGAAGACGCTGACGGCGCCGGAGCGGATCATGATGAGCGACTCGCCCGGCTCGCCCTCGAAGAACAGGAGGTGCCCGCGCCGGTAGTGGCGCTGCACGGCCACGCCCGCGATCTGCCGCCGCGCCTGCGGGTCGAGGCCGGCGAACATGGCGACGCCTGCAAGCGGGTCTTCAGATGGGCTGACACCCATAGTTCTCCCCCTTCGGTGGGTCCCGGGTCGCGGGCTCCCTCCGATGATCGCTGTCTTTTCCGTCGTTGTACAGAGCCCGGTGTCGGAAACTTCACGCTCCGTTGGGTCGTGTGTCCAGACGGTGCACTTGTCGCTCGGCCGCGCGTACGATCGAGTCTACGTGCTTTCGCGTCTATTGTCCGGTATCGCGCTTCTCATATGCAGATTGCGAGGTCAGATTCCGGCTGCCTGATCGTATGGCGTAGCGTCGACTCCAGTCCGGCGACATACGGGCGGCGCCCGATTCTGGGCCGAACAGACCGCCCGTGATCATACGAAAGGCCGATGCGTGGCGTACCGCTACTTCTACGACACCGAGTTCATCGAGGACGGTCGCACGATCGACCTGGTCTCGATCGCGGTCGTCGACGAGCACGGCCGCGAGTACTACGCCGTGTCGACCGAGTTCGACCCGTCGCGGGCGATCGAGTGGGTGCGGCGCAACGTCCTCGACAAGCTCCCGGCCCCGTCGAGCCACCTGTGGAAGGACCGGGCGACGATCCGGGACGAGCTGTACGAGTTCCTGGTGGGGCCGGTGCGCCGCAAGACCGGCAGCCACCCGGGGGAGCGCGCGGAGCTGTGGGCGTGGATCGGCGCGTACGACCACGTGGTGCTCGCGCAGCTGTGGGGGACGATGCCGGAGCTGCCGCGCGCGCTGCCGCGGATGACGAAGGACCTGCGCCAGCGCTGGGAGGACCTGGGGCGGCCGGAGCTGCCGGTGACCCCGGACGCGGACATGCACGACGCGCTGACGGACGCGAAGCTGAACCTGGCCCGGTGGAAGGCCCTCGAAGCGGTGCGCGCGGAGCGCTCGGGCATCGTCGAGTCCCACCGCTGACCACCGTCCTGAACCCCTGGTCGCCGCTCCCGGGCCCCGATATATGGTGGGCGAAGTTTCGGCAATGAGGCCGCCCAGTTAACAGTCCTCACTTCTAGGGAGTTAGACGCATGCGCATTGGCGTGCTCACCGGCGGCGGCGACTGCCCCGGTCTCAACGCGGTCATCCGAGCCGCTGTCCGTAAGGGCACCAAGGAATACGGCCACGAGTTCGTGGGCTTCCGCTACGGCTGGAGGGGCCCGATCGAGGGCATCACCCAGGAGCTGAACTGGGACGTGGTCGAGAACATCCTCGACCAGGGCGGCACCATCCTCCACTCCTCGCGGACGAACCCCTACAAGATCGAGGGCGGCGTCGAGGCCATCAAGAAGAACATGGCGGACCTGGGCGTGGACGCGCTCATCGCCATCGGCGGCGAGGACACCCTGGGCGTGGCCACGAAGCTGACCGCCGACGGCGTGAACTGCGTCGGCGTGCCGAAGACCATCGACAACGACCTGTCGGGCACGGACTACACGTTCGGCTTCGACACGGCCGTGAACATCGCGACCGAGGCCATCGACCGGCTGTGGACGACCGCGGACTCGCACGACCGGTGCATCGTCGTGGAGATCATGGGCCGCCACGCGGGCTGGATGACGCTGCACGCGGGCATCGCGGGCGGCGCGAACGTGACGCTCATCCCCGAGGTCGCGTTCGACATCGAGAAGGTCGCGAACTTCGTCAAGGAGCGCAAGGAGGCCGGGAAGGCCACCATCGTCGCGGTCTCCGAGGGCGCGCACGCCCAGGAGGGCATGGTGCTGAAGGACGGCGAGGTCGACGCGTTCGGCCACGTCAAGCTCGGCGGCGTGGGCGACTGGGTCGCGGCGCAGATCAAGGAGCGCGCGGACATCGAGACCCGCGCGATCATCCTCGGCCACCTCCAGCGCGGCGGCACCCCGTCGGCGTTCGACCGGGTCCTCGCGACCCGCCTGGGCCTTGAGGCCGCGGACGCGGTCAGCGAGGGCGACTTCGGCAAGATGATGGCGCTCCAGGGCACCAATGTCGTGCGCATCCCGATCCACGAGGGCACCGACGTGCTCAAGACCGTCCCGGTCGAGCGCTACGCCGACGCCGAGGTCTTCTTCGGCGTGTAGCGCACGCCGGAGGCCGGTCCCGCCCGCTGGGGTGGGCCCCCCGTTTTCAACGCTACCTGCGGGTTCCTGAAGGGGAGCTGAAGGCGGACCGGCCACAAAGCACTGCGAACGCGCAACCACGGGCACGCCCGGTCGTTAGACCGGGCGTGCCCGTCGCTTTCACCGATTCGCAGATGACCGATCTCCGCATGGAAGTCGGCGAGATCCCGCATCTCGCCGACTTCACGTTTCACAAGACCCTTGAGGACGTCGACTTCGAGGGCGTCCCGGTCAGGGGGCTCGCCGCCGACTTCTACCGGCGTCCGGTCGGGGACCGGGTGCTCAGTGTCGGGGTCTACCGGTTCGGGGGGAGCGAGACCCACCGGGCCTGGGGCTGGGTCGGCGAGGCGCACTGCTCGTGGCACGCCTACCGCGACCCCGGCTCGGGCGGGTTCGACGGGCCGCTCGCGGGGTGCCCGCTGCTGCGGGTGCTCTTCGACGGCGACCGGGCCCGCGGGTTCGAGCTGGGCTCGGGGAGCCCGGCCCGGCGGTTCCTCGTCGATCCGGAGGATGGAGTTGTGGCGGGCGCGGTCACCGCGCGCCCGGTCCGGTAGGCCCCTGCCGGGCCCGGTTCAGTCCGCTTCGGCGGCCTGCGCGTCGGCCGCTTTGGCGCGCTCCAGGCGGGTGGCCCGCCGCGTGTAGACGATGGCCGCGGCCGTGATCGCCAGCCCGAAGAACAGGCCGGTGCCCGCGAACAGCGACGAGGCGCCCGGGGAGAACCCGAGGATCGCCACCGGCAGCTGGACGATGCCGATCAGCCCGACCAGCAGCCACTTGCTCCGGCCCCGCCCCCACAGCAGCGCCGTCCAGATGGGCGCGACCACGATGGCCAGGGTCGCGATGTCGAGCGCCCAGTGCAGCACCGGGTTGTGGACCCGGTCGTGCTGGAACGCCATCGCCGGGCTCGACACCGCCAGGATCATGGCGGCGACGGTCGCCACGAAGGCGAGACGACGTGTCATTCGAGACCTCCTTTGCGTGCGGAGTCTTAACGCTACGTCCGGTAGTCGCCCATGTCTGTCGGGTATCCGCCACTTGCCCGACCTGGTTCAAAGCGCGCGAAACGGCCGAGAACCAATGGGTTCCCGGCCGTTTCGCGTTGCGGTGCTTACGGGTGGGTCTTGGTCAGTTCCGCGGCCTCGACCGTGTGGCGCAGGAGGAGCGCCGTGGTCACCGGGCCGACGCCGCCGGGGACCGGGGTGAGGCGGCCCGCGACCGGGGCGACGGCCGCGTAGTCGACGTCGCCGACCAGCCCGCCGTCGTCGGTCGGGTTGGTGCCCACGTCGATCACCGTGGCGCCGGGCTTCACGAAGTCCGCGCCGATCATGCCCGCGCGGCCGACCGCCGCGACCAGGACGTCGGCCTCGCGGCACACCGCGGCCAGGTCCTTCGTGCGCGAGTGGCACACGGTCACCGTCGCCGACTCGTTGAGCAGCAGCAGCGCCGCGGGCTTGCCGACCACCGTCGAGCGGCCGACCACCACGGCCCGCGCGCCCGACAGCTCCAGGCCCTCGCGCTTGAGCAGCTCCAGCACGGCCGCGGCCGTCGCCGGGGCCCACGTGCGGCGGCCCTGCGCCAGGCGGCCCAGGCCCTCGGAGTTCGCGCCGTCGATGTCCTTGAACGGGCTGATGTACCAGCCCACCTCGGGCAGCGTCACCCCGTCGGGCAGCGGCGTCTGGCAGATGATCCCGTGCACGTCCGGATCGGCCGACAGCTCTTGGAGCTTCGCGATGATCTCGCTCTTGCCGGGCGCGTCGAGCTGCTCGATGCGGCAGTCGACGCCCTCCTTCTCGGCGGCCTTCTTGATGGACCGCACGTACCAGGCGGTGCCCTCATCGTTCGTGGGCACGACGACCGCGAGCGTCGGGGCCGTCCCCTCGGCCCGCAGCTTCGCCGCCGCGGCGGCCACGTCTGCGCGGATCGCCTTGGCGACCGCGCGCCCGTCGATGTCGCTCATGCGCGGATCCGCTTCGCCACCGCGTGCATGATCGCCTCGGCCTGCACCTTCGCCTGGAGAGCCTCGTTCAGGGCGCCAGCGAGCCGCTCGCGCTCGGCCGGGTCCTTGATCGACACCAGGTTGATGTCCACGTTCAGGGCCGCCGACTCCAGCGCCGACTTCGCCGCCGACGCCGCCACGGCCACATCGGACAGCACGTTCGGGTTGGAGCCCTCCAGGACCCGCCCCGACAGCTTGATGACCTCCGCCGAGACCCGCGCGACCGCCAGCGGCACCGCCGCGGCCTCGACCAGGCCCGACTGGATCGCCGCGGTCCGCGCGGCTTTCTCCTCGTCGGAGGATTTCGGGAGCCTGTACGCGGCGACCACGCCGGAGAACGCCTCGGCGTCGTCCTCGGCCAGCTGGAGCGCCTCGCCCCGGAGCCGCTCGGCCTCGGCCAGGACCTCCCGCATCACCGCCTCGTGCTCCGCGAACTTCGGCTTCCCGATCGTCAGGTTGCACACCATGGAGACCAGGGCGGCGCCCATGGCCGCGTTCACCCCCGCCGCGGCGCCCCCGCCGGGCGCCGGCTTGTCCGACGCGAGGTCGGACAGCCACTCATCAATCGTCGTCTTACGCACCCGACCAGCCTAGACGCGACGTCAAAGGTGGGATGTCTCCACGACGCCGAGTGTGTCGCGGCGGCCTGTGCGCGCAGTGGCCCACCCCATGGGATTGCCAAATCGGCGTCACCGCCGCCGCGGCCCCCCGCGTACGATATGCGCGTGAACCGCCAATGGCATGACCTGCGAAACCCCGGCCTCGTCCCCGTCGTCGCCGACGAGGACGAAGCCGAGCGCTATCAGCTCGACGCCTGGCGGGACCTGCCCCGCGAGCAGGTCCCCCCGTGGCCCGACTACGCCGAGGTCGAGGACGTGACCGGCGTGCTCGCCGCCGTCCCGCCGATCGTCGCGCCCTACGAGGTCGACCACCTGCGCGAGCGACTCGCCGAGGTGTGCGAGGGCCGCGCGTTCCTCATGCAGGGCGGCGACTGCGCCGAGACGTTCATCGACAACACCGAGCACCACGTCCTCGCGAACATGCGCACGCTCCTCCAGATGGCGGTCGTGCTCACCTACGGGGCGTCGCTCCCGGTCGTCAAGGTCGGCCGCATCGCCGGCCAGTACTCCAAGCCGCGCTCGGCCGCGACCGACTCGCTCGGCCTGCCCGTGTACCGCGGCGACATGTTCAACTCGCTCGAAGCGACCGAGGAGGCCCGGGTCGTCGACCCGCAGCGGATGATCCGCGCGTACGCGAACTCCGCGGCCACCATGAACATGCTCCGCGCCTACCTGCGCGGCGGCCTCGCCGACCTCATGGCCGTCCACGACTGGAACAAGGACTTCGTGCGGACCTCCCCGGCCGGGGAGCGGTACGAGGCCATCGGCCGCGAGATCGACCGGGCCGTGCGCTTCATGGCTGCGTGCGGCGTCGAGGACGACAACCTCCACACCGCGGAGGTCTTCGCGTCCCACGAGATGCTCGCCATCGAGTACGACCGGGCGCTCACCCGCATCTACGACGGCAAGGCGTACGCCCTCTCCGGCCACATGGTCTGGAACGGCGAGCGCACCCGCCAGCTCGGTGGCGCCCACATCGACTTCCTCTCGCGCGTCGCGAACCCGGTGGGCTGCAAGATCGGTCCGACCGCCACGCCCGAGTGGGTCGTGGAGATGTGCCAGAAGCTCAACCCGGACAACGTCCCCGGGAAGCTCGTCATCATCACCCGCATGGGCCACAAGAACGTCCGCACCCTGCTCCCGCCGATCGTCGAGAAGGTCGAGGCCGCCGGGTGCAAAGTGGTGTGGCAGTGCGACCCCATGCACGGCAACACCTTCGAGTCCGCGTCCGGGTACAAGACCCGCGCGTTCGACCAGGTCGTGGACGAGGTCCTCGGGTTCTTCGAGGTCCACCGCCGCATCGGGTCCCACCCGGGCGGCATCCACATCGAGCTCACCGGCGAGGACGTCACCGAGTGCGTCGGCGGCGCCCAGGAGATCCGCGACGACCAGCTCTCCGACCGGTACGAGACCGCGTGCGACCCGCGCCTGAACACGCAGCAGTCGCTGGAGCTGGCGTTCCTCGTCGCGGAGATGCTGCGCCACTGATCTCATTGCACTGACCCATAGAGTGGTGTGCATGAGTGCACACGACGTGTTCCTGCTCGGCGGAGTGTTCCCCGGTACCGCACCGGCGGAATCGCTCCGCCGAGTCGTCTCCTATGCGCGCCAGGCCGAAGCATCCGGACTCGACGGCGCCTGGACCGCCGAGCACCACTTCATCGAGTACGGCGCCAGCCCCTCCGCGACCCTCATGGCCGCGCACCTCCTCGCCGCGACCGAGCGCATCCAGATCGGCACGGCCGTCGCCGTCCTCTCCACCCGCCACCCCGTGGCCCTGGGGGAGGAGGCCGCCGCCCTCGACGCCCTCGCGCCCGGCCGGTTCCGCCTCGGCGTCGGCCGCGGCGGCCCCTGGATCGACCTCGACGTGTTCGGCTCCGGCCTCGACCGCTACGAACGCGGCTTCGAGGAGGGCCTGCGCCTCCTCACCACCTGGCTCTCCGGCGCCACCGAGGTCGCCCACGCCGGCGAGTTCTTCGACGTCCTGCCCGTCCGCGTCATGCCGCCCGGCGCCGGAACCCCGCTGTGGGTCGCCGCCACCGGCGAGGGCACCGCGCGGCTCGCCGGACGGCTCGGACTGCCGCTCCTCCTCGGGATGCACGCTCCGGACGAAGAGCACTGCTCGCTGATCGGGGCATGGCGCAACGAAGCCGAGGCCGCCGGGCATGACCCCGATGCGGCCGAGCACGTCTCGACCCACCTCGCCCACGTCGCCGACACGCCCGCCGAGACCGGCCGCCTCCGCGAATCCCTCACCGAGCTCCTCGTCCGCGGCACCGGCCAGTACGTGTCCCTCAAACCCGGCCGCACCCAGCGCGACCACGGCGCCTACGTCGACTGGATGATCGGCCGCCACGCCGTCGGCACCGCCTCCCACGTGGCCGAACGGCTCGCCGCCTCGGCCGAGGCCACCGGCGTCGCCCGGCAGCTCCTCCTCGTGGAGGGCCGCGGCGACCCGGAGGCCGTGCGCGACAACATCGCCGCGCTCGGCGCGGTCCTCAGTACGGGCGGTACACCGGCGGTTGCG
This sequence comes from Glycomyces sp. NPDC047010, assembly GCF_040644205.1. Classification (NCBI taxonomy): domain Bacteria; kingdom Bacillati; phylum Actinomycetota; class Actinomycetes; order Glycomycetales; family Glycomycetaceae; genus Glycomyces; species Glycomyces sp. NPDC047010. The sequence goes on from NZ_JBEYVY010000011.1 coordinate 66,360, forward strand.
GCGGCAGGCCCTTGAGCGGGTCCCGGCCCTTCTGCCGGAACCACTGGTTCGCCGACCCGGTGAACAGGCACAGCAGCGTCACGATCGGCATCGACAGGCCCAGCAGCGTCCACACCAGCCGCGACCCGTCGACCACCGACGTCTCCAGGTCCCCGACCTGGAACCCGGCGTACAGGCCGTAGAAGCCGGTCACGATCGACCCGAGCATGATGAGGATCGTCGCGACCTGCGCCCACCGCCGCCCCGCGCCGATCTTCACCGCGAGGATCCCGTACAGGATCACGATCATGATCGTCGCCGCGATCACCACGACCAGCAGCGCCGCGAGGTCCTCGAACCCCTTCGCGATGTCCTCCTCGAACCCGAAGTCGTCGAAGTCCACCGACGTCCAGAACAGCCCGATCATCCCCGTGCCCGTCCCGCAGCAGATCAGGAACGAGAACTGGAGCCACATCATCACCTGCGCGGCGGTGACGGTACCGGGCTTGCGGTGCAGCAGCTCCGGCGGCAGCGGCGTGGAAGGCGGGGTCATCATGGGCGGGTCCTCCGGGTGGGCGGTCCCTGGAGTCTAAGGCTCGGGGGCCACTGCCCACTCGCCGGAGAACCAGCTCGCGGCCTCCTTGCTGAAGATGTTCCGGAGCAGGAACGCCTGGAAGATGATCGAGGGCGCGCAGGTGACGAGCGGGACCGCGAACCAGTCCCAGCCGATTGTCGCCGGCGCGAGCAGCAGCATCGCGACCGGCATCACCGCGCCGACCACCGCCGCGGGTCGGGCTCGTCGGTCGGCACGGAGTATCCAGGTGTCGAGCAGCACCGTGTGACCGATGCTCCAGACCACTCCCACCCCGAAGGCGCAGAGAAACCCGATTCCGAGGTCGTCAGTCGCCCTGCTGAACAGGGACATCAAAGGCATGCCGTATGCGACGTAGAACATGAGCCACGGATTGAATCCGAGGAGCAGCGCGGCGGCCGCGTGGAGCCAGGCGTATCGCCGGGCGGCGGCGATCGACCTGGGTCGAAGGGGTCGGGGAACGGGGTGGATCAACATGTCCGGGCCTTTGCGCACTGAGGAGTTGAACATGTTCAACAATACGCGGAGGCACTGGGTCCCAGGAGCTCATGAGGCGGACTCCACATCCCCGTGCCGGGTGAACCAGCGGTCGGAGTCCGGGGTGTGGAGGGTGAAGAAGGTCATCGCCTGGAGGGCGAGCCAGGGGAGGGCGGTGGCGAACGTGATGAGCGGGGACGGGGACGTGGCGGCGGCCGCACACGTTGCGAGGGCGAGGGCGGCGCAGGCGAAGACCGCGGCCGTGCGGGCGCCGGGGATCCGGTCGCCGAGCATCAGAGTGAGGAGCCCGGCGCCGACGCCGAGGGCCGGGAGGCCCACCAGGAACAGCAGCAGCGCGTGCTGCTGACCGGCCGCGGTGAGCAGGTGCGCGCCGAACGAGTCGTTCGTGACCTGCGAGGTCAGCAGCACGTCGACCAGGAGGTAGACGTACTGGAGCCACAGCCCAGCCTGCGCGCGTCCGATCGAGCGCGGTTTCACCGGGCGGTCCGAGGTGGGGGCCATGGCCCAAGTGTCGCGCATCCGCGGACGGGCCGGTGGCCTCAGTGGAGGGCGTAGCGGAGGGCTTCGGTGATGGTCTTGTCGTGGAAGTCGTAGCCGATGGCTTCGAGTTTGCGGGGCTTGATGTTGGCGCCGCGGAGCATTTCGACGGCGGCTTCTCCTGCGACGATCTTGACCGCCCAGCCGGGGATGGGCCAGGGGGCGGGGCGGTGGAGGGCTGTGCCGAGGGCCTTGGCGAAGTCCTTGTTGCGCACGGCGTTGGGGGCGACCATGTTGACCGGGCCCGCGGCGTCGCCCTCGATGACCTGGACGGCCGCGGCCGTCCAGTCGCGCAGGGAGATCCAGGACATGTACTGGCGGCCGTTGCCGAACCGCCCGCCCAGCATGAGCTTCCACGCGGGCGCGAGACGCGCGAGGAGCACGCTGCCGGGGCCGAGGACGTGGCCGGTGCGCAGGTAGGCGACGCGGGCGCCCGCCTCGGCGGCGGGGGCCGCGGCCTGCTCCCAGGCGAGGCAGAGCTTGCCGAGGAAGTCGGCGGCGGCCGGGAAGGTCTCGTCCACTTCGAGGTCGGCGCGGTCGCCGTACCAGCCCATCGCCGAGCCGTTGATGAGCGCCGGGACGCCCGCCTCGGCGACGGCCTTCGCGAGCACCGTGGTCGGGACGACGCGGGTGGTGCGCAGGCGCTGCTTGTATGCGGCGTTCCAGCGCTGGCCGCCGATGGAGGCGCCGCAGAGGTTCACGACGGCGTCGGCGCCGTCGAGGATCTGCGGGTCGAGGGCCTCCCGGTAGGGGTCCCAGCGGATCTCGTTCTCCTCGTCGGGGCGGCGCCTGACGAGGCGCACGAGGTCGTGGCCTTCGAGGGCCTGCATGAGGGGCCTGCCGAGGTAGCCGCTCGATCCGGCGATGACGATGCGCATGGGTTAAAGCCTAGGGCCTCGGCCGGGCGTACCAGTCCTGGACTTGCGTTCGCAGGCCCGGTGCCTGGAGCTCGGCGTTGGCCTGGACGGCGGCGAGGGTCTGGGCCGCGAGGGCGCGGCGCCATTCGAGCTCGGCGCTGCGCATCGCGTTGTCGATGGCGCAGGGGGCGCGGAACACCGACGCGGGCTCGTCGGCCCACACGCCGTGCTGGCGGATCTCCGCGCACTGGAACGCCTCGTCGGGGCCTTCGATCGCGGTGAGCACGTCCATGAGGGTGATGTCCGCCAACGGCTTCGCGAGCCGGAAGCCGCCCTTCTTCCCGGCGGTGGAGGTGAGGATGCCGGCCTTGACGAGCGGCTGGAGCTGCTTGTTGAGGTAGGCCGCGGGCAGGCCGTACCCGGCGGCGAGCCGGGCGGTCGAGACCGGCTGGGCCGCTTCGGGGTCGCCCATGCCCATCCAGTCGAGGAGGAGGCAGCAGTGCGCGGCCCATTCGACGCCTTCGCTGATTCGCATAATCCCGATGGTAGCCGTCCCGGTTTCGCGCATACGTGTTCTGGAGCACTGCACTTGCGGATCTTTATCTAGACATGTAATGTCTAGATATCAACGACGAACCGAAGGACACCCGCATGAGCACCCTCAAGCCCGTCATCGCCCGCGCCGCCTCCGCCGAGCGCCTCGCCCACGCCCAGCAGTCGGTCATGACCCTGCTCGCCGACTCCTCCGCGACCGGCGGCGCCCTGTCGGTCACCCGCTCGACTTTCCCCGACGGCGGCGACGGCGCCCCCTCGCACTTCCACACCGCCGCGAGCGAATCGCTGTTCGTCATCTCGGGCCGCCTCCAGGTCCTCACCGGCGACGAGGTCGTGGTCCTCGAAGCGGGGGACTTCGTCTCGATCCCGCCGGGCCTGCCGCACGCGTTCGGCGCCGCGAAGGGCTCCGACGCCGACGTCCTCGCGGTCTTCACGCCCGCCGCGGACCGGTTCGACTACTACCGCCTGCTCGAACGCGTCGTCGCGGGCGAGTCCGACCCGGCCGAGATCCCCGCGTCGGGGCAGCAGTACGACAACCACTACGTCGCCAGCGACGCCTGGGCCGAGGCCCGCGCGTAAGGGACGCGAAAACGGCCGCCCTGGGGGAGCCCGGGGCGGCCGTCGCCGTTCGTCTAGAGGCCCAGCCTCGCGAGGTCCAGGCGCCCGAAGCGGTTGCGCCACTGCACGCCCGCCTCGATCCCGGCCATCACGGACCGCTGGAGCGTGTTGTCGAGCGGGAGCTTCTCGACCGGGGTGTCCTCGCTGCGCCCGAACACGAAGCGCCACAGGTCGGAGCGGTTCCCGGCCGGGTCGCCGTCGCCTTCGAGGGTGAACAGCGCCGCGAAGCCGGGGATGTTCGAGCGCTCGGGCAGCCACTCGCGCAGCTGCGGGTCGAGCAGCCATGACTGGCAGCCGAGCGAGAGGTCCCCGGGCCCGGCGTACCGCTCGGGGAAGACCGCGGGCAGGAACTCCAGGGCCCATTCGACGGAGTCGCGCACCGCGTCGAGCGTGAGCGGGCCGCCCTCGCCGCGGATGTGCAGGCCCACGTACGGCTTCGGGCCCTCGCCCTCGACGCCGAACTGGAGCCGCCCGAGCTGGTACAGCGAGCCGCGCAGGTGCCTGGTGAACCAGGCGGCCACGTCGAGTCCGGCCCGCCCGTAGAGGCGCCGGTTGAGCCGCAGCTTCTCGCCGACGTCGCCGAGGAGGCGCCGCGACAGGTCCTCGTCGACGCCGCGCTCCGCATGGAACGCGAGCATGTCGGGAACGGCCGCGAGGAGCGGGAACAGGCCCAGGAGCGGGTGCGCCGCAGGCGGTTTCGGCCAGGGCAGCCACCTCGTGCCGCCCATGTCGGCCGCGATGTCCTGGTACAGCCGGTCGGCCAGTTCCAGTGCCGGGCCGTCGAGGGCGCCGAGGGCGCGCACCGCGTCGTCGGCGTCGTCCGCGTCGGCGCCGCACCAGTCGAGCAGCAGTTCGCGGACGTCGGCGGCGCCGGGGGCCGGGTAGGCCCGCACGGCGCCCGCCTGGGGGAGCTCCTGAGTCACGGGCCTATGTCACCACGGACGGCCCCCCGGCGGCAACATCGGGTCGGTCACCCTAGTCTGGGTTCGTGCGACGGCTGCTGACGCCCCCCTGGATCGTCCTCCACTGCTTCGCCGTGGTCCTGACGGTCGCGTTCGGGCTGCTCGGATGGTGGCAGCTGGGCCGCGCCCAGGGCGGCAACGCCATCAGCTGGGGCTACGCGCTCGAATGGCCGGTGTTCGCGATCTTCACGCTCGTGGTGTGGATCCGGCAGATGCGCCTGGAGCTGCGCAAGGACCGCCCCGAATCCGAGGCGCCCCGCCGCCGCCCCGAGCCGCCGCCGATGGCCTCGCCCTTCGAGGACGCCATCCTGAACGCGCGGCAGTCCTCTTCCGAATCCTCCCAGGGGAGCCACGCATGAACGCCGCTCTGAAACGCTTCCGGATCGTCGCCTGGATCGTCGGCACGTTCCTCATCGGCCTCATCTTCGTGGCCATGCCGCTCAAGTACATCGGCCACAACGACGTCCTCGTCACCGTGATCAGCCCGATCCACGGCCTCTGCTACATGGTCTACCTGGTGCTGGGCTTCCACCTGGCGCAGCAGGCGGGCTGGAAGTTCTGGCCGCAGACCGTGGGCCTGCTCCTCGGCGGGACCGTCCCGGTGGCCTCGTTCTTCGTGGAGCGCTGGGCGCACCGCCGCATCCTGGAGGAGCACCCGCAGGCCGCCGACCCGAAGGTCCGGCAGGAAGAGCGGGTCTGAGACCAAGAGAAAAGGGCCCGGCGGTCTCCCGCCGGGCCCTTCTCCATGCCTTACTCCAGGTACGACCCGGCCTTGAAGTCCTCCCATTCGAGCGACCACCCGGTGAAGCCGTCGCCCTGGGGCACTTCGATGCCGGTGTTCTTGACGACGACCGGGTCGCCCCAGCGCACGAAGTTGTAGAGCCACTCGCCCATCTCGTCGGAGACGTTGAGGCAGCCGTGGGAGCCGTTCGAGACGCCGAGCCGGTCGGCGGCCCACGGGGCGCCGTGGATGAACTGGCCCGAGAACGTCAGGCGCATCGCCCACTTGACGTCGGTCTCGTAGTCGTACAGGTCGGAGACGAAGGTCGAGGACTCCTCGCGACTCATGATCGTCATGGTGCCGGAGAAGGACCGCGCGTCGTTCCCGTCGATCGGGGTGTCCGAGCCCAGCGAGATCGGGATGGTCTGCACGATCGAGCCGTCCAGGTACGCCCGCATCTCCTTGGTGTCGTTGTCGGCCTCCAGGAGCCGCGACTCCGAGTCCGTGGCGAACGCGGTCTCCTGGTCGTACTCGCCGTACTTCCCGTCGCCCAGCGCCAGCCCGCCCAGGCCGAGCCGCACGCTGACCTGCGTGTTCGGCTGCCAGTAGTCCTTCGGCCGGTACTCCAGGGCGCGCCCGGTGATCCAGTGCCAGGAGCCCTCCTGCTCGGGCTCGGAGGTGACGAACAGGCGCCGCTCGACCGAGGCGCGCAGGTCCTCGGCCACCTCGTGGTCGGTGAAGCGGAACGCGAGGATCGCGCCCTGCCCGACCGTGGAGTCCTGCCCGGGCAGGTAGTTCTCGATGCTCACGCGGTCGCCGGGGGAGGCGATGACGGTGAACGTGGAGGTCGCTTCGGCGACGAGCCCGGCGTCGTCGGCGGCCTTGACGGTCGCGGTGTAGACGCCCTCCCATTCGAGGGGGCTCGCGGGGACCCAGGTGGTCCCGTCGGGGTGCATCGCGCCCTCGACGGCCGCACCGGACGCGTCGGTGAGCGCGAACTCCTGAAACTCGCCGGCCTCGACGGTCCAGGCGATCTCGGTGGCGGCGGTGGCGTCGGCGGAGCCGTCTGCGGGGGTGATGGTGACCTTGGCGGCGCTCTGCGGCTCGTCGGAGGAGCCGCCGTCCTCCGATATGGTGCCGTTGTCCTTGGTGCAGGCCGCGGCCAGTCCCAGGGCGGCGGCCGAACCGGCGGCGACGAGGGTGCCGCGCCGGGTCAGAGAGGATCGTCCGAAGCTCATCGCCCAACGGTACACACGTGCGGCCAGCCCGAGTCCCCAGTGAACCTGTGAGTTGGGCCTAAGCGCGGATGCTCAGGTGCACGTGGTTGGTGTGGTCGGAGGACGGGTCGCCGTACGCGCCCGAGTAGGACTTCCACCCGTTGCCGGGGAACCAGATCTGCCGGTACCAGATCACGTACTGCACGCCGAGGGCGTCGGAGTTCTCGATGAACCAGGCCGCGAGGTTCTGCCCGTAGTCGTAGTCCCCGCCCGACGCGTCCCCGCCGAAGCCGCCCGGCTCGGAGGAGAAGTCGCAGGCCCGGCCCTTGGGGTGCTCGCCGGAGCCGGAGGGCCGGTAGCAGGAGACGTACCTGGTGAACCCAGCGATCTGGGCCTGCTCCAGGGCGTGGAGGGTCCGCGGGGTGAGGCACCCGTCGGCCGGGGTCGGGTCGTCCTCGGAGCAGCCGCCCCCACCGCCCTCGTACGGCTCGGCCGCGGGCGCGTCGGAGGCCGTGGGGCCGTCGGTGGAGGTGCCGCCGGAGCCGGCGAGCTCGCGGGCGGCCTCGTCGCGGGCCGCTTCGAGCTCCTCGGCGACGTCGGCCTGCTCGGCGATGTTGTCGTCGAGGGTCTGCTGGAGCGCCTCGATCTCCGCGAGGCGCGCGATCAGCTCGTTCAGGCGCTGCGCCCGGGACTCGCCGAGGAACTGGAGGATCTCCATGGCGGCGATGGCGTCCTGCGGGTCGCCGGAGGCCAGGAGCGCGGCGGTCGACTGGTAGTCGGAGGTCGTGGACGCGACGTACGCGAACTCCTCCAGCTCGACCTGGAGCGCGGCCCGCTCCTCGGTCGAGGACGCCAGCTCGGCTTCGAGGTCCACCTGCTGCTGCTCCAGGTCGGCGAGCTCGTCCTGGGCGTTCAGGTAGTCCTCGATGGCCTGGCTCAGCGCGTCCGAGGCCCCCTCCTCCTGCGCGTTCGACTGGGAGGCGGGGGAGACCAGGAACACCACGGCCGCCACGGCGGCGATCGGGAAGGTGAGCAGGCGCTTGGCGCCGCGCAGGGCGTCGCGTCTGGCGGGGTGTCCGGCGTTCACGGCGTGCGGTCCTCCGGTGGCTCGGAGCCGACCTCTGGGGTCGATTGGTCGGGCCCAACTCTAGAACGGGAGGATTCCTCAATGAGAACCGGGCCAGTGGGCATAGCCCCAGGTGGCCGCCCCGTCACGGGTTCGGTGCGCGCTATGGCGTCGCTTACGCGCGACCCGCACGGGGGAAGGCGGACTGATAGGATTGTTCGAAATTGAACCAGCCTCGCGGCTGGTCACGGGGTGAGGGAAGGAGGAACGGGATGGGCGCGGGCGATTTCGAGAGCCGCTGGCTCCGACCCGACGTGAACGCCGTCTGGACCCGGTTCCTCCAGGTCACGCACCGCCTGGAGCACCAGATCGACCGGCGCCTCCAGGGCAACCACGGCATCACCCACACCCAGTACGAGATCCTCGTGCGCCTCGCCGACGGCGACGGGCACGCCATGCGCATGAGCGACCTCGCCGACACCATCGTCACCGCCAAGAGCGCCGTCACGTACCAGGTGAACAAGCTCTCCGAGATGGGCCTGGTCGAGCGCCACAAGTGCGACAGCGACAACCGCGGCACCTGGGTCAAGCTCACCCCCGCCGGACTGGAGCGCCTGGAGCAGGCCGCGCCCTGCATCCTCTCCCTCGTCCGCGAGCTGTTCCTCGACGACCTCAACTGCGACCAGTCCGCCGAGCTCGACAAGCTCCTCGGCACCTGGTCCGACAACCTCGACGAGCACGACCGCAACCCGGTCCACCGCCCCGACCACTGACGGCACCGTTCCGGTGCCCCGCCCGGTGTACGGCCTGCCGACCGTCCGTGCCGGTGTAGGGTCAGGCCGTGCCGAGCTTTCCACGTCCCCGTTCGACCGTCCCCTACCGAGTGGACGGACTCGCCGACCTCCTGCCCGAGGCCCGGGACCTGGACCTCGCCGTCACCGGAGTGAGCCTCGCCGCCAGTGCCGTCCAACCCGGCGACCTCTTCGCGGCCCTCCCCGGCGCCAACCGCCACGGCGCCGAGTTCACCGCGCAGGCCGCCGAGAACGGCGCGCTCGCAGTCCTCACCGACGCCCGCGGCGCCGAACTCGCCGGCGACCTCCTCCCCGTCCTCGTCGCCGACGACCCGCGCACCCTCACCGGGGAAGTCGCCGCCCGCGTCTGGGGCCGGCCCTCCGAGCGCCTCAACCTCATCGGCATCACCGGCACCAACGGCAAGACCTCCACCGCCTACCTCGTGGAGGCCGCCCTCGCCCACGCCGGGCGCACCACCGGCATCATCGGCACCGTCGAGACCCGCATCGCCGGGGACCGCGTCGAGTCCGAGCGCACCACCCCCGAGGCCCCCGAGCTCCAGGCGCTCCTGGCGACCGCCCTCGAACGCGGCGTCACCGACGTCGTCATGGAGGTCTCCAGCCACGCCCTCGTCCTCGGCCGCGTCGAAGGCTGCCGCTTCAAGGCCGCCGGGTTCACCATGTTCGGCACCGACCACCTCGACTTCCACAAGGACCTCGACGACTACTTCGCCGCCAAGGCCCGCCTCTTCGACGGCCGCGCCGAGACCGAGATCCTGAACGCCGACGACGCCCGCGTCGCCACCCTCGCCGACGGCGTCAACCGCACCTTCTCCTTCCGCGACCCCACCGCCGACTACTACGCGCACGACCTCGCCGGGGACGGCTTCACCCAGACGTTCCACCTCAGCGGCCCCTTCGGCAAGGGCGAGGGCCGCGTCAACATGCCCGGGCGCCACAACGTCGCCAACGCCGTGCTCGCCGTCGCGCTCCTGGAAGCGGTCGGCCTCGACACCGACGCCGCGCTGGCGGGCGTCGCGTCCTGCACCGGCGTGCCCGGCCGCATGGAGCTGGTCTCCGGGACCGCGCCCGTGCGCGGCGTCGTCGACTACGCGCACAAGCCCGAGGCGATCACCGCGGTCCTCGAAGCGCTCCGCGAGTCCACCCCCGGGAAGGTCATCGCCATCCTCGGCGCCGGGGGCGACCGCGACCGCTCCAAGCGCCCCCTCATGGGCGCGGCCGCCGCGGCCGCCGCCGACCTGGTCATCGTCACCGACGACAACCCGCGCACCGAGGACCCCGCGCGCATCAGGGACGAGGTGGCCGCCGCCGTCCAGGGCGTGCCCTGCCGTAATATTCCGGGACGGGAACCCGCCGTCCGGGAGGCCGCGGCACTGGCCGCTCCCGGCGACGCCATCGCGCTGCTCGGCAAGGGCCACGAGACGTACACCGAGACCGCCGACGGGCCCGTCGCCAGCGACGACCGCGTCCTCCTGGCCCGCGCCCTCCGCGACGCGGGATGGGTCGCGCCCGCCGCGGACGAAGGCTGAGAACAGCTCCACACCAGAACACACAACAGGAGGAGTCCGCCGCGTGATCCCCATGAGCCTGGCCCAGGTCGCCGCCGTCACCGGCGGCACGCTCAGCGAGACGGCCGACCCGGAGACCCTGGTCACCGGCGACGTCGAGTTCGACTCGCGCAAGGCCGGGCCCGGCGGCCTGTTCCTGGCCATCCCCGGCGCGAAGGCCGACGGCCACGACTTCGCGGCGAAGGCCCACGCGCAGGGGGCCGTCGCGACCATCGCGACCCGCCCGATCGACACCCCCGCGGTCTACGTGGACGACGCGATCGAGGCGCTCACCCGCCTCGCGAAGCACATCGCGGCGAACGCGAAGGCCCGGATCATCGGCGTCACCGGCTCCAACGGCAAGACCTCCACGAAGGACCTCATCGGCCAGCTGTGCGCCCGCCTCGGCCCCACCGTCGCCACCGAGGCGAACTTCAACAACGAGCTCGGCCACCCGTACACGGTCTGCCGCACCGCCCCCGAGACCGAGTACCTGGTCCTCGAACTCGCCGCCCGCGGGCTCGGGCACATCACGCAGCTGTGCGAGATCGCCCCGCCCTCGATCGGCGTGGTCCTCAACGTGGGCATCTCCCACCTCGACGGCTTCGGGTCGATCGAGACCACCGCGAAGGCCAAGTCCGAACTGCCGCAGGCGCTCGGCCCCGACGGCACGCTGTTCGTCAACGCCGACGACCCGCGCGTCGCGGCCATGGCCGACCTGACCCGCGCGCAGACGTACTCCTTCGGCCTCGGCGGCGACGCCGAAGTCAGGGCCGAGGACGTCGACCCCGGCGACGGCCGCCACTCGTTCACCCTCGTCACCCCCGCCGGTTCCGCCCGCGTCCGGTTGCAGCTGTGGGGCGACCACCACGTCTACAACGCACTCGCCGCCGCCGGGGTCCTCTGGAAGCTCGGCGCTTCCCCAGAGGAGATCGCCGCCGGGCTCGCCGAGTCCGGGCGGCTCTCCGAGCGCCGCATGGACGTCTTCACCCGCCCCGACGGCACCGTCGTCATCGACGACTCCTACAACGCCAACCCCGCCTCGATGGGCGCGGCCGTCCGCGCCCTCGGACTCCTGCCCACCGAAGGGCGGCGCATCGCCGTCCTCGGGCTCATGGCCGACCTCGAAGAGCTCGAAGAGGAGTGCCACCGGCGCCTCGGCGAGCAGGCCCGCGACGCGGGGATCGACGAGGTCATCGCCGTAGGCGAAGGCACGCAACCCATCATGGACGGTGCCGACGGCGTCACCTCCACCCACGTCCCCGATCAAGCCGCGGCCATCGCGCTGCTCGATAACCGGCTGCGCCCCGGCGACGCCGTCCTGGTGAAAGGCTCCCGATACCGGACCTGGGACGTCGCCGACCACCTGCGCGCCAAGGAGGAAACCGACCAGTGAGAGCAGTAATCGTCGCCGCGTTCGTGGCGTTCGCGCTCACCATGGCGCTGACACCCCTCGCCGCCAAGCTGTTCCGCCGCCTCAAGGCCGGACAGCCCATCCGCTCCGACGGCCCCCAGACGCACCTCGCCAAGGCCGGCACGCCCGCCATGGGCGGCGTCGTCTTCATCTTCACGACCGTGCTCGCCTACGTCGCGGGCCACCTCGTCCTCATGGCCCTGCCCGAGCAGGTCAACGGCGTCACCTTCAACCGCCCGACCGGGTTCACCGCCACCGGCATCGTCCTCATCGGACTGTTCGTCGCCTGCGGCTTCGTCGGCTTCATCGACGACTGGATCAAGATCCGCAAGAAGCACTCCGGCGGCATCTCCGGCCGGATGAAGATCCTCGGCCTCTCCATCGCCGCCGCCGTGTTCGGCCTCATCGCCGTCTACTACACCGGATCGATCCACACCGACGAGATCTCCGAGACCGTCGCGACCCCCTACCTCTCCTTCACCCGCGAGGTCGAGTGGCTCAACGTGACGAAGATCGGCATGGTCATCGTCATCATCTTCCTGGTCAACGCCACCGCCAACGGCGTCAACCTCACCGACGGCCTCGACGGCCTCGCCACCGGCGCCTCCATGATGGCCTTCCTGGCGTACATGATCATCGGCTTCTGGGAGTACCGCCACTGGTGCGGCGGCGCGCAGCCCGCCGCGAACCTCTGCTACGACGTCCGCGACCCCCTGGAGATCGCGCTCGTCGCCGGGGCCGCGGCCGGGGCCATGTTCGGCTTCCTGTGGTGGAACACCTCGCCCGCGCAGATCTTCATGGGCGACTCGGGCGCGCTGGGCCTCGGCGGCCTCCTCGCCGGGCTCGCCCTGACGTCCAAGACGATCCTGCTGCTGCCGATCATCGGCGCCCTGTTCGTCATCATCACGTGCTCCTCGATCATCCAGTACACGTCGTTCAAGCTCACCGGGCGCCGCGTCTTCCGCATGGCGCCATTGCAGCACCACTTCGAGCTGGCGGGCTGGTCCGAGGTCAACATCGTGGTCCGCTTCTGGATCATCGCTGGCATCGGCGTCGCCATCGCGCTCGGCTTCTTCTTCGCCGACTTCCTGCGGATAGCGGGGTAGCCGGTGGCGGACACAGCAGGCCACGCCGTTCAGAGCCACGTCGTTCAGAGGAGCAGTCTGGTGGCGGGCGCCCGCGTCGCGGGCACCGCCTGCGCCGAGGTCCTCCTCGACCGCGGCGCCGCCGTCACCGTCTACGACCGGGACGACTCCGAGAACCTCCGCGCGCTCGCCGCCCGCGGCGCGCGGACGGCCACCGGCGCGTTCGACCCGGCGCTGCTCGACGGCATCGAGCAGGTCGTCCTGTCGCCCGGCTTCCCACCGCACCACCCGGTCGCGACCGCCGCGCGGGACGCGGGCATCGAGGCGTTCTCCGAGCCCGAACTCGCCTGGCGCCTGCGCGAACCCGGGGCCGCCCGCTGGCTCGCCGTCACCGGCACCAACGGCAAGACCACGACCACGACGATGCTCGCCGCGATGCTCGCGGAGGGGGGCCTGCGCACCGCGGCCCTCGGCAACATCGGCGTGCCGCTCGTCCACGCCGCCAACGGCCCCTACGACGTGATCGCCGTGGAGCTCTCCAGCTACCAGCTCCACTGGTCCACTGAGCTCGCGCCGACCGCCGGGGCCGTGCTCAACCTCGCGCCCGACCACCTCGACTGGCACGGCGGGTTCGACGCGTACGCCGAGGCCAAGGCCACGGTCTGGCGCGGCGGCGAGGCCGTCGCCAACCTGGACGACCCGTCCGTGGTCGCCCTCGCCAAGCACACCGACGCGCACGTCACCGGCTTCACGCTCAACCAGCCCGAGCCGGGCCAGTTCGGCGTCGCCCTCGGGTTCCTCGTGGACTACACCGGGGACGAGCCGGTCCAGATCTGCTCGGTCGACCACGTGCGCCCCGCGGGCTGGCACAACGTCGCCAACGCCCTCGCGGCCGCCGCGCTCGCCCGGCAGGCCGGGGTCTCGCATGCGGACATCGCCGAGGCGATCCGCACGTACACGCCCGAGCCGCACCGGAACGTCGCGTTCGCCGAGCACGGCGGGATCACCTGGGTCGACGACTCCAAGGCCACGAACCCGCACGCCGCGGCCGCCGCGCTCGCCGCGTACGACTCGGTCGTGTGGGTCGCGGGCGGGCAGCTCAAGGGCGTGGACGTCGACGGGCTCGTCGCCGAGTACGCGCCGAAGCTCCGCGCCGCGGTCCTCATCGGACAGGACCGGGCGCTCATCGCCGAAGCGCTCGCGCGACACGCCCCCGGGGTCCCCGTCGCGGTGCTCGACGGCGGCGACGATGCGGTGATGACCGACGTCGCCGCCCGCGCCGCGGGCTTCGCGCAGCCCGGGGACACCGTGCTGCTGGCCCCGGCCGCGGCCTCCTACGACATGTTCCGCTCCTACGCGCACCGCGGCGACGCGTTCGCCGCCGCCGTCCGGGGGCTGATCGGGGGCGACGCCGGGTGAGAAGCGGGTTCACCGAGATGCTCCGCGGCCTCCTCGACCGGCCGCTCGCCTCGTACTACCTGCTGCTCTCCTCGGCGGGCCTGCTGCTCACCATCGGCCTGGTGATGGTCTTCTCCGCCACCATGGTCGAGTCCTACGAGGCCACCGGCAACGCGTTCGCCGTGATCCTCCAGCAGGTCATCTGGGCGGTCGTGGGCCTGGTGTGCTTCTGGGTGGCCCAGCGCCTCCCGGCCCGCACCTACCGGGCGGTCTCGCGCCCGCTCCTGGTCGTCGCGATCCTCCTCGGCCTGTTCCTGGTCGTCATGTCCATGACGCAGGACGAGAACGACAGCTCCGGGATCGCCACCGACAACCTGTGGATCCACATCGGGCCCGTGCAGTTCCAGCCCGCGGAGGTCGCGAAGTTCGCGCTCCTGCTGTGGGCCGCGGACTCGCTGGTGCGCCTGGGCCCGCGCATCGCCTCCTGGCGGGACCTCGCGATCCCCATGTTCCCCATCGCGGGCCTGCTCATGATCATCATCGGCTACGCGGACCTGGGGACGATGCTCATCATCGTCGCGATGTTCATCGGGCTCCTGTGGGCCTCGGGCGTGCCGCTGCGCATCCTCGGGGTCCTGTTCGGGACGGCCCTGGTCGGCTCGGTCCTCCTCATCGCGTTCGAGGGGTACCGCATGGAGCGGATCATCTCGTTCTCGCGCCCCGAGGACTTCGCCGACACCTGGGGCTACCAGGCCATCCAGGGCTACTACGCGATCGCCGACGGCGGCTGGTTCGGCCTCGGCCTCGGCGAGAGCCGCCAGAAGTGGGAGTGGCTCCCCAACGGCCACAACGACTTCATCTTCGCGCTCATCGCCGAGGAGCTCGGCGTCGTCGGCTGCCTGGTGATCCTGGCGCTGTTCGGCGTGCTCGTCTACACGGGATTCCGGATCGCGCGCCGCTCCGACGACGCGTTCCGGTCCCTCGTGGCCGCGGGCGTGACGATCTGGATCGCGGGCCAGGCGTTCATCAACATCGGCGGCGTGCTCGGCCTCATCCCCATGACCGGCGTCCCGCTCCCGTTCATCTCCGACGGCGGCACCGCGCTCGTCGTGGTGCTCGCGGCGGTCGGGATGCTCGCCGGGTTCGCGCGTGCCGAACCCGACGCGGCGCAGGCGCTGCGGGCGCGCAACCCCTCCCGTCTCGTACGCTTGCTCTGGGCCCCCCTGCCGCCCGCACCCCGCTCGGAGTCCGACTCCGAGTCCCCGAGTCCCACGACCAGAAAGAAATGACGTTGGCACAGCTTCGATCGGTCGTCCTCGCCGGCGGCGGCACCGGCGGCCACATCTACCCGCTCCTGGCCTACGCCGACTGCCTGCGCCGCCACGACCCCCACGTGCGCGTCACCTGCCTCGGCACCGAGAAGGGCCTGGAGAACGACCTCATCCCCAAGGCCGGGTACGACCTCCGCAACGTCCCGGCGCACCAGCTGCCCCGCAAGGTCAACCTCGACCTGCTCCTGACCGCGCCCCGGATGCTCAAGGCCATGAAGGCCACGCGCGACATCCTCGACGAGGTCCAGGCCGACGTCATCGTGGGCTTCGGCGGGTACGTCGCCGTCCCCGCGTACCTCGCCGCGTGGCGCCGCAAGACCCCCATGGTCATCTTCGAGTTCAACGACCCGCCGGGGGTCGCCAACAAGCTGGCCCTGAAGTTCAGCGACAACCTCGCGCTGGGCTTCCCGCACCTCGCGCAGGCGTCGCCGATCCTCGCCGACGGCGAGTTCACCGGCGTGCCGCTGCGCCCGGCGATCAGCCACCTGGACCGCAACGCGATGCGCGGCCAGGCGTGCCAGTACTTCGGGCTCGACCCGCGGCGCCCCGTGCTGTTCGTGTACGGCGGCTCGCAGGGCGCGGCCTCGATCAACAACGCCGTCTCCGGTGCGGCGCAGATGCTCTCGCACCGCGGCGTGCAGGTCCTCCACATCACCGGCGCCCGCCGCGACGAGCCCGTCCACGTCCCCGAGGGCCTGCCCGTGCCGTACCGGACGCTGCCGTACCTCGACCGCATGGACCTCGGCTACGCCGCCGCGGACATGGTCCTCGCGCGCGGCGGCTCGATGACCGTCGCCGAGGTCTCGGCGCTCGGCATCCCCACCGTGTTCGTGCCCATGCCGTGGGGCAACAAGGAGCAGTACCGCAACGCCGGGCCGGTCGTGGCCGCGGGCGGCGCGATGTTCTGCGACGACGAGAACCTCAGCCCCGGCTGGATCGCCGAGAACCTCATCCCGGTCATCACCGACCGGAACCGCGTCCTCCAGATGTCGCAGGCGGCGGCGGCCTTCGGGTCCCGCACCGGCGACGAGGCGCTCCGCAACTACACGCTGAAGGTGGTCTCGCAGGCATGAGCGATCCGAACGACCTGACCAGCCCGATCGACGAGGGCGTCACCGCCGAGGACCTCGGGCGCGTGCTCTTCATCGGGGTCGGCGGGGTCGGCATGAACGGCCTCACGCGCCTGTACGCGACGCGTGGCCTCCCCGTCTCCGGCTCGGAGCTGAAGGACTGGCCCTCGCTGCCGGAGCTGGAGCGCCTCGGCGTCACCATCCACCGCGAGCACGTGGCGTCCAACCTGGACGGCGTCGACACCGTGGTGCGCTCGACCGCGCACAACGACGAGCACCTCGAAGTCGCCGAGGCCCGCAGGCGCGGCATCCGCGTCTACCACCGCTCCGAGGCCCTCGCCGCGGCCATGACCGGCCGCCGCTCGGTCGTCGTCACCGGCACCCACGGCAAGACCACGACCACCGCGATCATCACGCAGATGCTGGAGCACGCGGGGCTCGCGCCGTCCTATGTCAACGGCGGCGAGAACATCGGCGCGTTCACCGGCGCCCACGGCTCGGGCGACCTGTTCGTGGCCGAGGCCGACGAGTCGGACCGGTCGTTCCTGCGCTACCGGCCCGAGGTCGGGATCGTCACCAACATCGACGTGGACCACCTGAACACCTACGGGGACATGGAGTCCCTGACCGAGGCGTTCGAGCGGTTCTGCCGCAACACCGACAAGGACGGCCTGCTCGTCCTGTGCGCCGACAACCCCGGCACGCTCGGCCTCGCGAAGAAGCTCCGAGCCGAGGGCCGCACGGTCGCCACCTACGGGTTCAGCGACGGCGCGGACGTGCAGCTCGGCGACGTCGAGTCCAGTGTGGACGGCGTCGACTACACGGTGCTCTACGAGAAGCAGGTCCTCGGCCGCTTCCACCTGCCCATGCCCGGCCGCCACATCGCCCTCAACTCGACCGCCGCGGTCGCCGTGGGCCTGTACCTGGGCCTCGAACCGGAGGACATCGCCGCCGGGATCGCCGCGTTCAGCGGCGTCAAGCGCCGCTTCGAGAAGCGCGGCGAGAAGGACGGCTACGCGGTCTTCGACGAGTACGCGTACCACCCGACCGCGATGACCGAGGCCGTGAAGACCCTCAAGGAGGTCGCCGGGGACGGCCGCCTCATCGTGGTCTTCCAGCCGTACCGCGCCTACCGCACCATCGCCATGCGCGAGGAGATCGCCGCCGCGCTGTCCCTCGCCGACCGCGTCGTGGTCATGGAGATCTTCGGCCCCGGCGAGGACATCCCTGAAGGCGAAGGGGGACAGGCGCTCCTGGACGCGATCGTCCTCCACGCCGACGACAAGGTCTTCGTCCCCGAGTGGGACGACGTCCCCGCCGCGGTGCGGGCCCTCGCCTCCGAAGGCGACGTCGTCGTCACCATGGGCGCCCCGCCGGTGTCCCTGATGCCCGACGACCTCCTGCGCTGAAGTAAGACGCGAGACTGAACGGGGCGGTGCCTGAGGGCGCCGCCCCGTACCATTTCCCATACGGGGTCCAACTCGATATCGATTCAACGACCATGTCCTCAGGCGCTCGCACGGCCCGAGGAACGGAGAATCCGGTGGAAATGTTCGACTACCCCGCATATCGCCTCACCCGCATGGACTCCCGGGACCCGGAGTCCATTCTCGACCACATCGGCGAATGGTCGCATTCCCTCCCGATCCGCGATCTCGTCGCGGAGTTCGGCGGCACGCTCCCCACCGGCGGCCACGCCGACGCCCTCCGCTACCTGGAGGACTTCTCCGCGGAGCACTGGGACTTCCGGGGCGGCCGCGAGCGCAGCCAGGCCGAGCACCGCGACTTCGAACCCGGCACCGCCCGCCTCGTCCAGGCCGCCGCCTACGCCCTCGGCCTCGGCGCCACCACCTACCCGTCCCACGACGAGTACCGGCACGTCCTCATCCTCGGCGGCAAGATGCGCACCTGCACCGCCCGCGCCGAGTTCGCCGCCGAACTCCTCCGCAACCTCGTCGAGGCCCCCGAGGTCTCCGGCCTCGGCAGCTTCCGCCCGACCGACTACGCCGAGCGCGCCGCCGCCCCCGTGCGGCCCGCCGACGGCCTCGACTTCGAGGTCGACGCCATGGAGGCCGCGATGGTCCGCGCGTTCACCCTCACCGGCACCCCGTACGAGCAGTCCAAGGGCGACCCGTACGCCGACCCCAACCGGTCCTGGAAGATCCGCACCTACAGCGCCGTGGACGGCCTCTCCCCGCGCACCGAGGGCCGCTCCGCGCACGTGGTCGCCGCCGACGCCTCCGACCCGGCCGCGACCCGCGCCAACACCGTCGACACGTGCCGCTTCTGGGCCGACCGGGTGGCCGTCCTCGAACCGGGGGACCGCGTCCTCGTCGTCACCTCCTCGATCTTCGTGCCCTTCCAGCACTGCGACGCCGTTGCCACCATGGGCCTGCCCTACCGGTGCGAGATCGACACCGTCGGCGTCGACCTCGCCGGGACGACCCTCCACCCCGACGCGACGATCATCGGACAGTACCTCCAGGAGATCCGCTCGGCGATCGTCTCCATGCGGCGCCTGAGGGACGCCGCCGTGCGCCGCCAGCGGCGGCGGCCGTGACCCCCGGAGGCGCGGCTCCCGAGCCGGACGCCCACTGGCCGGGCGAGATCGAGAGCGGCGACGACTTCGCCCGCGCGCCCTCCGCCCACCCCTTCGCGGCCCGCATCGCGGGCCTCGTCGCCGACGACGCCTGGCGCGCCGAATTCTGCCGCGGCTTCGAGGCCCACCTGCGCGCCCGCCGGATCGGCCTGCGCGGCTACGCCGACTCCAGCGACCGCGTCACCGCCTTCACCACCGGCCTCCGGGACCGCGAACCCCGCCCCGTCTCGATGGTCTTCCGCGCCTTCAAGAAGGCCGTCTACCAGCGGGCCGCCGACCGCCTCGACCGCGACCTCCCCGGCTGGCGCCCCCGCGTCCGCACCGAGACCGGCCTGCGCGTCCTCGGCCTCGCGCCCGCCGACGGCGAGGGCCTCGCCGGGTACCCGCTCGCCCGCGAATGGCTCTGGTACCACCCCCTGTGGATCGAACCCGTCGGCCTCGACCTCCACCAGGACGAGGCCCAGCGCCGCCTCGCCGCCGCCGTCCCCGACCAGCCCGACCCCGCCCCGAAGCGCCGCCTCGCCGCCCTACTCGAACGCTCCGGCGACGACCTCCTCCGATCCGAAGACCTCGGCGAGGTCCACGACCACCTCGTCGACCAGATCCTCACCGAATCCCTCCTCGACGCCGTCGCCCCGCCCCCCGGCTACGCCCCCTACCGCGAAGTCCTCGTCAAGGCCCGCAAGGTGAACCAGTCCGCACCCGCCGCCCCCGCGGCCGCCCCCGCCGTCGACACCGGCCTGCGCGACCGGCGCACCACCGACGAGTTCCGCGACCGCCTCGCCGTCTACCGCGCCTCCGGCTCCGACGAGGCCCCCGCGTGGCTCCTCGACCACGAGCGGCTCCACGACACCGTCGCCGCCCTCGTCCGCTCCCGCGAGTTCCGCACCGAGAAGGCCGACCTCGCCGGAACCCTCGCCCGCCTCGCCGCCCGCGGCGCGCTCCACCCGCGGGACGTCAAGGGCGTCTTCGGCACCCTGAACTACCTCGCCGTCCACATGACGAACGCCGGGATCGCGTTCCCCGCGGACTTCACCGGCTCCCTCGGCACCCTCGCGCTGGCCGACAACGGCCCGTTCACCGGCGCGCTCCTGCGCGTCCAGGCCCTCCTGGAGTCGAAGCGCCACCGGTACGGCGCCGCGAAGGTCTGGCTCGACGCGAGCCGCGGCTACCTCGACCGGTGGAGCGGCGCGTGGACCACCGCCGAAGCGGACGCCGTGGGCTTCGCCGAGGCCGACCAGCAGGTGTGGCTCGCCGCGGGCGGCACCGAGCTGCGCCTCCTCGAATACCACCTGTCCTACCCGTTCCTGGGCACCGCGCGGCTCTCGCCCGAGCGCCTCTCGCCCCTGGTCCGCCAGGGCCGCAGGGCCCTCGACGCGGCCGCGCAGGGCGTCGGGAAGCTGGAGCACCTCACCCGCGAGCACGGCCTGCCCGCCGCGAAGCGCTACGACCGCGCGTCCACCGCGAAATGGAAGATCGCCGCGCAGATCATGTTCGTGCGCGCCCTCCTCCTCCAGGCCACCGTGGACGCCGTGTGCCTGGACGTCCACCGCGCCAACGGGACCCGCACCGCCGACCGCGAGGAGATCGAGCGCTCGGTGGGCCTGCTCCTCGGCGCCGCGAAGCTCGAATACGCGATGCTCACGGAGAACCGCCTCGAACCCGCCCACATGCCGACCCTGACCCAGCTCGCCATGCACTACGCGTTCCTCAACGGCTCGCGCCTCATGCGGCCCGGCGGCAACCCCGCGAACCTCCGCCTCATGCCCGCGTTCCTCACCACCGCCCGCGGCGGCGGCCTCGACCTCAAGGCCGCCACCGCGTTCCTCGTCGCCAAGGGCTGGAACGCCGGCATCCTCGCGAGCATCACCTCCCCGCAGATCGTCGCCACCCTCGCCCGCCGCAGCGCCCCCGACGCCCTCCGCGCCCGCTTCCCCGAGGACCGCGACCTCGTCACGGCCAGCCCGTACCGCCTGTGGCGCGCCGAGAACCGCGAGGAGGCCGCGCTCATGCGGGACCTCACGATCGGGCGGTCCCCGCGCCGCGTGTGACCGGGATGTCGCAACCGGTGGGTACGATGCGGACAGCAGACGACATCCCCCACCCCCGGCAGGTGAACGCCCCATGCCGTCCGTCAAGAAGCTCATCGCGGACGCGAAGCACCAGGGCCGCAAGCGGCTCGACCTCTCCCGCAGGAACCTCACCTCGGTCCCCGAGGCCATCAGGGGCCTCACCCACCTGACTGAACTCGACCTCTCGGTCAACGGCCTCACCCGCCTCCCCGACTGGATCGGCGACCTCCCGGACCTCACCGTCCTCAACCTCTACGGGAACCGCCTCACCGCCCTCCCCGAGTCCCTCGGCGGCCTCGGGAGCCTCCTGTGGCTCAACACCGGCGACAACCAGCTCACCGCCCTCCCCGCGTCCATCGGGCGCCTCGCGGCCCTGACCCGGCTCGACCTCGACCTCAACCGGATCACCGCATTGCCGGGCTCCATCGGCCGCCTCACGCGCCTCGTACGGCTCGACCTGTCCCGCAACCGCCTCACGGACCTCCCGACGTCCCTGGAGCGCCTCCAGGCGCTCACGTGGCTCGACGCGGGCCACAACCGGTTCGGGACCCTCCCCGCCCCGATCACCGCGCTCACCGGCCTCACGTGGCTCGAACTCTCCCGCTCCGGGCTCACGGAGCTGCCGGACGCGATCGGCCGCCTCGTCAACCTCACCCACCTCGGCCTCGGCGACAACCGGCTCTCCACCCTGCCCCGCTCGATCGCGTCCCTCACCGCGCTCGACCGACTCATCCTCAACGGCAACCAGTTCAAGGAGCTGCCCGACCACATCGGCGCGCTCACCGAGCTCACCCGCCTCGACGCCGAGGGCAACGGCCTGCGCACCCTGCCCCGCTCCCTGTTCCGCCTCGACAAGCTCACCGTCCTCCACCTCGACGGGAACCTCCTCTCCGCCGAGCAGCGCGGCGCCGCCGAGACCGGCCTCCCCGAGCTGCGCAAGCTCATCGAGCGCACCGACGTCGAGGGCGCCGACTTCCGCGAGTCGAAGCTCGTGCTCGTCGGCGAAGGCGAGGTCGGCAAGAGCTCCCTCCTCGCCGCCATGCGCGGCGAGCCCTTCGACCCCGACCGCGGCTCCACCCACGGCATCGAGGTGAAGACCCTCGAACTCACCGGCCCCGGCGCCGACCCAGCCACCGCGATCGCCCTGAACGCCTGGGACTTCGGCGGCCAGAAGGCATACCGCCCCACGCACCAGCTGTTCTTCACCGCCCCCGCGGTCTACGTCGTCGTCTGGAAGGCCCGCCAGGGCCCCATGCAGGGCTTCGTGGACTACTGGATCGACCTCATCCGCCGCCGCACCAGCGACGCGAACGTCAAGATCCACATCGTCGCCACCCACGCCGACGCCGAGGGCCAGCACCCCAGGCTCGACCAGGCCGGCCTGAGAGAACGCCACGGCGACCTCGTCGGCGGCTTCCACTTCACCGACTCCGCGACCGGCACCGGCATCGCCGACCTCAAGGCGGCCTTGTGGGAGTCCGCCGCCGCCATGCCCCAGATCAGCCGCGAGGTCCCCGCGAGCTGGAGGAACCTGCGCCGCAACCTCATCGAGAGCGGCGAGTCCTATCTCGAATACAGCGCCTACGAGCGCCGCGCAGACGCCTTCGGCCTCGACGCCGACGCCGCCCGCGCCCTCGCGCGCATCGCCACCCAGCTCGGCTACTGGATCCACTACCCCGAGATCCCCGGCCTCGACGACATCGTGGTCCTCAAGGGCGACTGGCTCTCCACCGCCGTCAGCCTCGTCCTGGACGACCCCGCCGCCGCGGGCGCCAACGGCCTCGTGGAGCACCCGCACCTCGGCGACCTCTGGGACGACCCCGGCCGCGGCCCCCGCTACCGCTACGATCCGAAGTTCCACCCGGCCCTCGTGCAGCTCATGGAGAAGTACGACATCTCCTACCGCATCGCCCCCGAGCCCGGCCGCCCCGAGTCGAGCCTCATCGCCCAGCTCCTCGACGAGGCCCCGCCGCCCCTGGACGAGGTCTGGGACGCGTTCGGGCCGCGCCTCGCCCGCGACGCGCAGCTGTGCGAGTTCCTGGACGCCAACGGCGCCAAGGCCGTCCCCGAGGGCCTCATGCACCAGCTGATCGTGCGCTGGCACCGCAGGTCCCTGGGCCGCGAGCGCTTCGAGGACTCCGTCCACTGGCACTCGGGCTTCGTCATCGAACCGGACCCGTTTTCGCGGGCCCTGGTCCGCCTGGAGGGGCAGCGGCTGCGCGTCGAGGTGAAGGCCGTCTACCCCGAGCAGTTCCTCCACGAGTTCGTGAACGACCTGGAGGCGTACGCGGGGGAGCTGTGGAGCGGCCTGCGGCTCAAGCGGCTCGTGCCGTGCGCGGGCGTGTGCATCGACCCGGAGGACTCGGAGGCGGGCCTGTTCGGCATGGAGCGGCTGCTGTCGCGCCGCCGCCTCGGCAAGAAGACCGCCGAGTGCCGCCGCTGCTGGCAGGACGTGCCGATCGACGGGCTGCTCCACCGCCGCCCCGCCGACGAGGAGCCCGAGGCCCCGCCGGTCCCCGGCGCGGTGCGGCCCCTCGGCATCGACGCGATCGGGCAGTGGACGCAGACCCAGGAGGAGCTGCGGAAGATCATCGGGCTGCTCTCGGACGAGGCGGTCCAGGGCCCGCGCCTCTACACGGTCGAGCTGCGCGACAAGCGCTCCTGGACCAAGCGGCTCACGCACGTGGGCGTCCGGGTGGTCCTGTGGTGCGAGCACTCGCACATGCCCCTGTACGTCCTGGACGACGACCCGACCAGCGGCGTCTTCGACATCGACGTGCCCCGCGAGTGGCTCCTCAAGTCGGCGCCGCTGATCCGCCGCACCCTCAAGGTCCTGGCCTCGACGCTCCTGCCGGGCGGGTCGGTCGTGCTGGACGCGCTCGCGCCCGCGTTCGACCCGGCCGCGATCCAGAACCACCTCGAACTCGCCGACGAGTCCTTCGACGTGATCGCCGAGATCGGCGAGGACGCGATCGAGGCCGGGGCCGAGCAGCCGTGGGCCGCCGGCTCGGGGAACGCCCGCTCGGGGGCGGAGCTGCGCCGCCTGCACGCGTTCCTGAACAAGGCCGACCCCGGCTACGGCGGCCTCGAACGGGTGCGGGACCGGGACCGGTTCCTGTGGGTCCACCGCGATTTCGCGGGGGAGTACGAGCCGGGCGTGCCCACCTTCGACCGGACATGACGAAAGGCGGGCGCCAGCGGCGCCCGCCTCCCTCTGAAGTCCTTCAGTCCCAGGGCATCCCGTTGCGCCAGTAGCCCATGAAGGCCCCTGACTCCTTCGGCAGGCCCAGCTCCTTGCGGATGGTGAAGCGGAGGGTCTTGACGACGCCGGTCTCGGCGGCGATCCACACGTACGCCCCGGCGGAGACGGGCGCCTGCGGGGCGTCCCAGATCATCTCCTCGCCGGTCTCCTCGAACTCGCCGGTCGCACCGAAGTCCATGGCCCGGGCCGCGTCGGTGACGGCGGGGACGAGCTTGTCGCCCCACACCGCGCCCTCGCGCGGCAGCCAGTGGACCTCGACCTCCTCGGGGGCGTCGAGCTCCAGGACGTCGGCGGCGGTGGGCACCTCGATGAACACCTTGCCGCGGGCGGTGACCGGGAGGTCCTCCAGGATCGCGGCGATCGCCGGGGCGGCGGTCTCGTCGCCCGCGATGAGCAGGTCCGCCCCCTCGGGGGCGTGGAAGTCGACGCCGCCGTGCGGTCCGTCGAAGCGCGCGTCCGGTCCCAGCAGCAGGAGTTCGTCGCCGACCTGGACGGTCTGGAGCCAGCGCAGGGCCGGGCCGCAGTGCTCGTTCGCGCCGGCCTCGTGGACGACCATGTCGACGTCGACCTCGCCGAGTTCGGGGCGGACGGCGCGCACGGTGTAGGTGCGGACCCCGCACTGCTCCTGCTCGGGGAGGGCGCGGAGCTCGGAGTACCAGCGCTCGGAGCGGGGCATCTTGTCGAAGCCGCATGCGGGGGCGGGGAAGATGAGCTTGAACCGCTGGTCGTTCCCGTTGTCCGCGAAGTGGGCGAGGGTGTCCCCGGCGAAGGTGACCCGCAGGAACGAGGGGCTGAGCCGCCGCAGCGCCCGCACCTCCCCGGGGAAGATGTCGAACGCCCGGACCGTCTGCTCCGGTGCCGCCTCGGCCTGTGTCTGCGTCGCCACGCGCTGCCCCTCCTTCGGGTTTAGGTTTGCCTAACCTTAGCCGACGCCCCGGCGTGCCGCCACCGTCCGGTGGGCGGCCCGTGCCATGATCGGTGCATGCGCGGCTCCGAAGACCCGGCCGGGCCCGGTCCCTGGCGGCTGGTCCACGTGATGCGCCGGGGCTTGCCCAACAAGAAGTTGAGGTACACGGTCCTCGGCGTGCTCGTCCTGCTCATCGCGGCGTTCGTCGTGCTCTGGACCGTGCCGTGGTTCCAGGTGCAGCGCATCGAGGTCGAGGGCACGTCGGTGCTCGACCCGGCGGAGGTGCAGGCACTCGGCCAAGGGGCCCTTGGGGACCCGCTGCTCGGCGCCGACCTGGACTCGCTCGCGGCGGCGGTCGCGGGGCTCGCGCCGGTGAAGTCGGTGGACGTCACCCGCTCGTGGCCCGACGCCCTGCGCGTGGACGTCACGGAACGCGAGCCGTATATGGCGGTTCCGTCCGGTGACGAGACTTTTCTCATGGTCGATTCCGAAGGTGTGGCGTTCGACGAGTCCGATTCGCCTTCCGGTTCTGTTTGGATAGTCGAACTCGACGATCCGTCACCGGACGACCTCGCCACCGTCGAGACCCTGAAAGTCCTCGACTCCCTTCCCAAGGGGCTCGCCGACGAGGTCGAACACGTCGAATCCCCGTCCCCCGCCGGGGTGACGCTGTTCCTCGACGGTGGACGGACGCTCACCTGGGGCGACGGTTCCGAGGGGGAGCAGAAGGCCGAGGTGGCCGATCGATTGCTCGCGGTCGGGTACGAACATGTCGATGTCAGCGCACCAGATGCCCCCACTGTGAGTTAGCGTTAAGGGGGAGCGGGTGTGCTTGCACATCCCGTTTGTCGCACCCAGGGCCGCGCGAAGGGGAAGGAAGGCAGCCGCGATGACACCACCGCACAACTACCTCGCCGTCATCAAAGTCGTTGGAGTCGGAGGCGGCGGCGTCAATGCTGTCAACCGGATGATCGAGGCGGGCCTCAAGGGCGTCGAGTTCATCGCCATCAACACCGACGCCCAGGCGCTCCTGATGAGCGACGCCGACGTCAAGCTGGACGTCGGCCGCGAGCTGACCCGCGGCCTCGGCGCGGGCGCGAATCCCGAAGTGGGCGCGAAGGCCTGCGAGGACCACCGCGACGAGATCGAGGAAGTCCTCAAGGGAGCCGACATGGTCTTCGTGACCTGCGGCGAGGGCGGCGGCACCGGTACCGGTGGCGCACCGGTCATCGCGAACATCGCCCGCAAGCTCGGCGCGCTCACGATCGGCGTGGTCACCCGGCCGTTCGCCTTCGAGGGCAAGCGCCGCCAGACCCAGGCGGTCTCGGGGATAGAGGATCTGCGGAACGAGTGCGACACGCTGATCGTCATCCCGAACGACCGCCTGCTCCACCTCGGCGACCGCTCGATCTCCATGATGGACGCCTTCCGCCTCGCCGACCAGGTGCTGCTCTCCGGTGTCCAGGGCATCACCGACCTGATCACCACGCCCGGCCTCATCAATCTCGACTTCGCGGACGTCAAGAGCGTCATGTCCGGCGCCGGCTCGGCGCTCATGGGCATCGGCTCGGCGCGCGGTGAGAACCGCGCCGTCGAGGCGGCGCGCGCGGCGATCGAGTCGCCGCTGCTGGAGCAGAGCATGGAGGGCGCGCGCGGCGTGCTCCTGTCGATCGCGGGCGGCTCGGACCTGGGCCTGTTCGAGATCAACGACGCGGCCGAGCTCGTCTCGGACTGCGCGCACACCGACGCGAACATCATCTTCGGCGCGGTCATCGACGACGCTCTCGGCGAAGAGGCGCGGGTGACCGTGATCGCCGCGGGCTTCGACACCGACGACGCCGAGTTCGAACTGGCGCAGCCGACCCGGATCTCGGCCCTGCCCGAGCAGAAGCCGGAGCCGGTCCGCGAGGCCAAGCCCGAACCGGAGCGCGAGTCCGCCTCGGGCAAGGTCCTGTTCGACGACGTCGACGTCCCCTCCTTCCTCAAAGAGGGCTTCTAGCGGCGGCGCTCCGTCGGGTCCCCGCGACTCGGCGGACCGCCGCCCGCAGCCCTGAACGCACCACCCGCGAGGACCGCCTTGAGCACTGAAGCCCGCAGAGTCCAGTTGCAGGACAACCTGAACCGGACGCGCGAGGCCATCGCCGACGCCTGCGAACGCGCGGGGCGCGACCGCGGCGCGGTCCGCTTGGTCGTCGTCACCAAGACCTTCCCGGCGCTCGACGCCGCGACCCTCGTGGACCTGGGCCAGACCGACCTGGGGGAGAACCGCGACCAGGAGGCCGCGCCGAAGGCCGCCGACCTCGCCGCGCGCGGTCTGGAACCGGTGTGGCACTTCGTGGGCCAGCTCCAGCGCAACAAGGCCCGCTCGGTCGCCGCGTACGCCGACTGGGTGCATTCGGTCGACCGCGACTCCCTCGCCGAGGCCCTCGACCGGGCCGCCGCGGCGCACGGGCGCCGCCTCAATGCACTCGTCCAGGTGAGCCTCGACGGCGACACCTCGCGCGGCGGCGTCGTCGCCGCGGACGTCGAGCCGCTCGCCGAGCGCATCGCCGCCCTGGCCTCGATCGACCTCAAGGGAGTCATGGCCGTCGCGCCGATCGGCTGGGAGCCCGCGAAAGCATTTGCGCTGCTTATGGAGTCCTCGGCAGTGGTGCGCCGAGTGGACCCGGGCGCCGCCGAGGTCTCGGCGGGCATGAGCGGCGACTACCGCGAGGCCGTCGCCGGTGGGGCCACAATGGTCAGACTGGGGAGAAACGTCCTCGGCGAACGTGAGCCGATGGCGTAAGGTATACGGCAGTAAAGGGATCTATGCCGCGGCCGTGCACCATGAACCGCGGAAAAACACATCCGTGTAAGGAGTCGGCGCTAGGATGAGACCGCGTACCTGACTCAACAGGGGCGGCCCGAGGAGGGAGCAGGATCGATGGGCGCGATGCGGAAGGCAGGCATCTGGCTCGGCCTCATCGAGGACGAGGAGGAGCGCGGCTACAACGGCTATGAGCAGAACGACGAGTTCGCCGAGGAGCCGGCGCCGGCGGCCCCCGCCCGTGCGCGCGGATCGCAGCGGACCACCGGCCGGGTCGGCCGCCCCGCCGAGGAGCGCCGTCTCGACGACCGGCGTTCCGACGACCGCCGCCTTGAGGACCGCAGCCCCGTCCGCCAGCTCAACCGCGGCTCCGGTTCGGTCACGCCGCTGACGCGCGACAACCTCGCGCTCGCGGAGCCCTCCACGATCCGGCCCGTGCCGTCGGAGGAGGAGTCCCCCGTGAACTACCGGATCACCACGCTCCACCCGACGACGTACAACGAGGCGCGCACCATCGGCGAGCGCTACCGCGACGGCACGCCGGTCATCATGAACCTCTCGGAGATGGAGGAGGCCGACGCCAAGCGCCTGGTCGACTTCGCCGCCGGGTTGATCTTCGGCACCCGGGGCTCTTTCGAGCGGGTGACGAACCGTGTGTTCCTCCTCTCGCCGCCGCACGTCCAGGTGACCGCGGAGGACAAGGCGAAGATCGCCGAGGGCGGGTTCTTCAACCAGGCGTGACCGGGCGGATAGACTCCACACCGTGAACCTGGCACTCCAGCTCGTCTACTTGGCGCTCTTCGCGTTCTACCTGTTCCTACTGGCTCGCCTGGTGTGCAGCGTGGTGGTCCAGTTCTCCCGCCGCTGGGAGCCCGGCCCCCGCGCCGCGGCCCTGCTGGAGACGGTCTACAGCGTGACCGACCCTCCCCTGAAGGGGTTGAGGAAGGTGATACCCCCTCTCAGGCTTGGTACTGTATCGATTGATCTGGCGTTCCTGGCGCTGCTCCTGATCGTGTGGATCCTGATGGACTTCGTGATCGCGGGATTCATCTCCTGAGCAACGCCGGGCGGGGGTGCGAGGCACGGTTATCGTGTCGAGTGGCCTTGCGCGCCAGGCGAACAGCTGAGAAGGAGTTTCGAATGCCGCTGACCCCAGCCGACGTTCACAACGTCACGTTCAAGAAACCCATGCTCGGAAAGCGCGGATACGACGAGGACGAGGTCGACGGTTTCCTCGACGAGGTCGAGCGCGAACTCGCTCGCCTCAGCGATGAGAACGGCGAGCTTCGCGCCCAGGTCGACAGCCTCCGCGCCGGTGCTCCCCCCGGAGCCGCCGACCACGCCGAGATGGCCGCCGCACTCGACCGGGTGCAGCGGGAGAAGCACACCATGGAGCAGCAGCTCCAGGAGCTCGACGGCGAGCTGCACGAGATGCACCAGCAGATGGTCGCCTCGCAGCAGCAGGCCCAGCAGCTCCAGCAGGAACTGGTCCAGCGCCCCCAGCAGGAGGCCCCCGCCCCGGCCGCGGCCGGCGGCGGCGAGCAGGAGGCCCTGCGCCTCCTCATGGTCGCCCAGCGCACCGCCGACGAGCACCTGGAGGACTCCCGCCGGGAGGCCGACACGCTCCTGAGCGAGGCCCAGCACGAGGCCCAGACGATGGTCTCCGAGGCGCAGCGCGAGTCGCAGACCATGGTGTCCCAGGCCCAGCGCGAGTCCAAGACCATGGTCACCGAGGCCCAGCGCGACGCCGACACGATGGTCACCGAGGCCCGCACCCAGGCCGAGGACCTCGTGGGCCAGGCCCGCGACAAGGCCGAGCGCATGGAGATGGAGGCCGAGGACGAGCGCCAGAAGGTCATCGGCCAGCTGGAGGAGTCCCGCACCTCGCTGCTCCACAACATCGAGGAGCTCAAGACCTTCGAGCGCGAGTACCGCACCCGCCTCAAGCTCTACCTCGAAAGCCAGCTCCGCGACCTGAACGGCCAGCAGGGCCGCACTCAGGAAGAGGTCTTCGAGGAGGCCCAGCGCGAGTCCGGCGGCAACGAGCGGACCGGCGCCCGGTCGGCGTTCGTGATGCAGGGCGGCCGCGGCTGACCCGACTCCCGCCTCCCCGGGAGCCGCACGTGCCGAGGCAGGGTCGCGCGAAGCGACATTGGCACGCCTGCGGGCATAACCTGAACGTGGGTCGCCTCGTTATCCATGGGTGAGCGGGTGAGGGCGCCGGTGTCCCGAGTACGGGACGCCACGGCCGCCCTCACCGCCGCCACCATCATGCGTTAGCGATCCGCGGTCCCCTCGGGGCCGCGGTAGGACCGCGCGAGGGCCCCGCTGCCCCGCGCAGGGGAGGACACGACGTGATCGTCAGCAGCCTGCTGATCCTCGTCATAGCGGCGGTCTTGCTGGTCACTGGCATGATCACCGGGAACGACCAGTTGCTGGTCTCGTCGATCACCGCGAGCCTCGCCGCGGGGATCGCGCTCTACGTCGGCATCCGCGGGAGGGGCGCCAAGCGCCCGCGCATCGCCTCCCAGCGGACCGGCCGCGCCGTCGCCGACGACGACACCCAGCAGTTCCGCCGCATCGGCGTGGACGACAGCCCCACCACGGAGCTGCCGCTCATCGAAGGCAAGGTCTTCGACTCCACCGACTACGCCGTCGACCGGGACCCGGAGCTCCGCTTCGAGGACCCGCAGCGGCAGGCCGCCAGTCACCGGGCACCCGAGTCGCTTGCCGACGAGCCCACCGAGCAGCGCATGTCCAGCGTCGAGGCCGCCGGCCTCATGCGCCTGGACACCGAGGTCGCCGTCGTCGACGGGCGGCCCCGCTTCCACCACATGTCGTGCGCGCACCTCACCGGTCGCGACCACGAGCCGC
Organism: Glycomyces sp. NPDC047010; assembly: GCF_040644205.1. Lineage (NCBI taxonomy): Bacteria > Bacillati > Actinomycetota > Actinomycetes > Glycomycetales > Glycomycetaceae > Glycomyces > Glycomyces sp. NPDC047010. The sequence goes on from NZ_JBEYVY010000011.1 coordinate 97,139, forward strand.
TCGCCGTCTCCGAGGCCCTCGAACTGGGGTTCACGCCGTGCGCGATGTGCGAGCCCGCCTCGCGCCTCCTCATGGCCCCTGTCGGGGGACGCTGAACGCTGACGCACAGTCCGGGGTCAAGTTCCCGAAGTAATTGACCTAGTTGCAGGTCTTGCGTATCCTGTGTGCTTAATTGCGCGGCAGGCTCCCGCCTCGGCGGGGCCTGGCGCGCATTGTCCTCGTTTCGGCGAGGTCGTCAGGAGTACGCGAACTCGGGAGCCGCCATGACGAACGCCCGACGCAGGGCACTGCCGCGGCCCCGGCGTGTCCGGACGACACCGGAACCCGAGCCGACACACCCCTCCAGAGGCGCCTCATGAGTCCAGCCAAGAAGACCCAGAAGCAGGCCGCGAAGCAGACGGCCGCCGCCGGCGCCGTCAAGAAGGCCGCCGTCAAGAAGAGCGCGGTGAAGAAGGCGCCCGTGAAGAAGGCGGCGGCGAAGACCGCCGCCGCAGCGGCGCCCGCGAAGAAGACCGTCAAGAAGTCGGTCAAGAAGGCCGCCGCGAAGACCGCGGCCGCGACCGAGGCCGCCGCGCCCCCTCCGGCGGCCCCCGAACCCGACCACCAGCTGCGCACCGAGAGCGAGCAGGCCGAACTGCGCGCCGCGCTCAAAGAGCGGCTCGACGAGCTCGTCGCCGAGCAGCGCCGCTACTCCGACTCCATCGCCGTCGCCCAGCGCGAGCGCCTGAGCGACACCGCCGGGGACGACCAGATCGACTCCGGCTCCAAGACCGTCGAGCACGAGCACGAAGTGGCCGTCGCGGGCGCGATCTCCGAGCGCATCCGCCAGGTCAGCCACGCCCTCGAACGCATCGACGAGGGCGGCTACGGCTTCTGTGAGAAGTGCGGCAAGCCCATCCCGGCGGCTCGTCTGGCCGCCTTCCCGTCGGCTACCCTCTGCGTCAGTTGCAAACAGCTTGAGGAGCGACGCTGAGCGAGGACACCCAGCCCGGGGCCGACGACGGCCCCGGCCCCGACGACACCACCCCCGACGACACCGCCCAGGACGGCGGGACCGAGGCGGCGCCCCGGCGCCGCCGGCCCGGCCTGACCCTGGCCGCGCTGCTCATAGCCGCGGTCGCCGTCGGCCTGGACCAGTGGACGAAGTACCTGGCCGAGGCCAACCTCGACCCCCAGGAGCCCGTCCGCATCCTCGGCGGCCTCGTCTACCTGAGCCTCACCTGGAACTCCGGGGCCGCGTTCAGCCTCGGCACCGGCTACACGTGGATCTTCACGATCGTCGCCTCGGCGGTCGTCGTGTTCCTGGTCTTCCTGTCCCGCAGGATCGTCTACCCCGGCTGGGCGATCGCGATCGGCCTGGTCCTCGGCGGCGCGGCCGGGAACCTCATCGACCGGTACTTCCGCGAACCCGGCTTTGCCCACGGCCACGTCGTGGACTTCATCAGCGTCTTCAAGCCCTTCGCCGAGGTGTTCCCCATCTTCAACCTCGCCGACTCGGCCCTGTGCTGCGGCGTCGTCCTCATCGTGCTCCTCGAACTCACCGGCCACGGCTTCTCGCCCGAGGCCCGCAAACCGTCCCGCGAGGACGCGAAGGCGGACGCATGAGCGGCGCCGACGCGCGCCAGACCCGGTCGCTGCCGGTCCCCGAGGGCTTCGAGGGCCAGCGGATCGACCAGGTCGTGTCCCGGCTCCTGGGCCTCTCCCGGACCGTCGCCGCCGAGCTCGTCACCGCCGGGGACGTCACCATCGACGGCGCGCCCTGCGCCACCAAGTCCGAGCGGGTCTCCGCGGGCGCCTGGCTGGAGGTCGTCCTCCCGCCGCCGCCCGAGGACGTCCGCAACCGCGTCGAAGAGCCCGTGGTCGGGCTCGACGTGGTCTTCGACGACGACGACATCGTGGTGGTCTCCAAGCCCGTCGGCGTCGCCGCCCACCCCAGCCCCGGCTGGACCGGCCCCACCGTCACCGGCGGCCTCGCCGCCGCCGGGTACCGGCTGTCCTCCCACGGCGCCGACGAGCGCCAGGGGATCGTCCACCGCCTCGACGTCGGCACCTCCGGCCTCATGGTCGTCGCCAAGAGCGAGCGCGCCTACTCCGAACTCAAGCGCGCCTTCAAGGAACGCAGGGTCTCCAAGCGGTACCGGGCCGTCGCCCAGGGCCACCCCGACCCGCTGTCGGGCACGATCGACGCCCCCATCGGGCGCCACCCGCGCCACGACTACAAGTGGGCCGTCGTCGCCGAAGGCAAGCCCAGCGTCACCCACTACGACACGATCGAGGTCTTCCCCGGCGCGTCCCTGATGGACCTCGGCTTGGAGACCGGCCGCACCCACCAGATCCGCGTCCACTTCTCCGCGCTCGGCCACCCGCTCGCGGGCGACCTCACCTACGGCGCCGACCCCGTCCTCGCCGAGAAACTGGGCCTCACCAGGCAGTGGCTGCACGCCTACCGCCTGGAGTTCGTCCACCCCGGCACCGGCCGCACGGTCACCTTCACGAGTGATTACCCGGACGACCTGGAGACGGCGCTGGCGCGGTTGCGAGCCGACCAATAGGCAACCTCTAGACTTGGGCCAGGTGCCCGCCGCACCGTCGGGGCGGGCGTAACGCACGCCTCACCCCCGGGCCGCTGCCGCCCGCGATTCGCAACGGGCCTTGAGGAATCGTTGTGTTCTAATAGTCGCGGGTGGTAATGGCGTCCGGTCGGGGCGGCGAGGAATCGCGGGCCGCTGTGCTCGCAGTCCGACCACCGCACCGGTCGAGAGGAGGTCGCACGTGAACACGCCCGAACCGTGGAGCAACGACCGCAACAACGACAGCTCGCGCTGGCAGAAGCTGCTCGGCCGCGGCCGCGGACGCGCCGGAGGCGCGCAGCAGACCCCCACGCCCCCGCCCCGCGAGTCCTACCCGCCGTCGCAGCCGCCCGGCCCCCCGCCCGGCCAGGCCCACTACTCGGTGCCGACCGCGGGCCGCCGCCCGCCGGTCGCCACGCAGACCCCGCCGAGCGCCGCGCAGATGACCCAGCCGATCCGCCCGCCGCAGGGCCTGCCGCCGCAGCCGCGCCAGCCGCAGCCGTCGGCCGAGCCCAGCCCGGTCGCGCTCCAGCGGCTCCGCCGCGACCTCGGCCGCAGCCGCGTCATCGCGTTCATCAACCCCAAGGGCGGCGTCCACAAGACCACCGCCACGGTGCTGTCCGCCGCGGCCATGGGCACCGCCCGCAACGGCGGCGTCATCGCCTGGGACGACAACGAGCTGCGCGGGACCCTCGGCCTGCGCGCCGGGTCCGCCCGGCACGGCCGCACCATCCGCCACCTCGTGGAGCACCTCGACCAGGTCGAGGCCGCGGGCGTGCACCTGCCCGAGCACCTCGACGAGTTCCTGCGCCACTCCTCCGACGGCTCGTTCGACGTGCTCGCCGGGGACGAGGACCCGAAGCTCCAGCGCCGCCTCGACCCGACCACGGTCCTGCGCGTGCTCGACATCCTCACCCGCACGCACAAGCTCGTGTGCATCGACACCGGCAACAACGTCGAGTCCCCGAACTGGCGGACCGTCGTCTCCTCGGTGGACCGGCTCGTGGTCACCACGGTGCCCCGCGAGGACGCCGCGTTCTCCGCGGACTGGATGCTCGACCACCTCGAAGAGGGCGGGTACGGCAACCTCGTCAAGAACGCGGTGACGCTCCTGTCGATGCCCACCCCGAACCCGGGCCCGCTCCTGCACGACCTCCAGCGGCACTTCTCGCAGCGCACCCGCGCCTGCGCGGTCGTCCCGTACGACCCGTCGCTGGAGCCGGGCGCGAAGATCGAGTTCTCGGCGCTGCGCCCGGAGACCCGCGCCGCCTGGTTCGAGGCCGCCGCGACGATCGTGGACGGTCTGTAGCGGACCCGTCCACCGAACACGCCACCGCGCCCTGAGGCCGCTGTGGCAGGATTCCAGGCGTGACCGACGAAGCGACCCCGGTGTCCCCCGCGACCGACCCGCACGTCTACGGCGGCCCGCCCGAGCGGTCCCCGCGCACCGTCGGCCGCGACCTGCTCGCCGCGGGCGTCCTCGCCGTGGTCCTCACCGCGCTCGGCTTCCCCGCGGCGATGCTCTGGCAGATCGTCACCCCGCGCGTCGAGTTCGTCGTCGTGGACGGCGGCTGGCTGCCCGTCGAGACCTACCCGGACGGCTACATCGAGGGCGACCTGGTGTTCGCCGGGATCGGCCTGGTCCTCGGGATCGCCGCCGCGATCTTCGCGTGGTCGGCGATGCGCGAGCGCCGCGGCCCGCTCCTCCTCCTCGGCCTGGTCATCGGCTCGATCGCCTGCCAGGTCGTGGCGTGGAAGATCGGCGCGAACGAGTGGCAGCAGTTCTGGGACGCCGTCGAGCGCGCGCCCGTCGGCGTGCACATGTTCCGGCCGCCGTCGGTCCTGTTCGTCGAGCTGGACCCCGGCGCCGCCTGGGACGCGCTCAGGGTCGGGCATCTCACAACGGCCCTCGACTCGCTCCAGCTCGGGGCGCTCGCCGTCATGGCCCTCGCCGCGACCTTCACTTACACCGTCTGCGCCGGTTGGTCACGTCGCCCGAGCCTTCGCACGGACGCTCCCGAATAGCGGTATGCCCTTTGACCTGGAAATGCGGGTGACTACGCTTGGAGCGTGCTCAGACGCATCGACCTATCAGGAGCCGTATCCGACTATCCGGCCCGCGCACTGCGCGAGCTGATGCCGCGCGCCGCGTTCGACGTGAACGAGGCGCTGCGGTCGGTCCAGCCGCTCATCGACGACATCGCCCGCCGCGGGACCGCCGCCGTGGTCGAGATCGTCGAGCGGTTCGACGGCGTGCATCTGGAGCACCTGCGCGTCCCCGAGGCCGCGATCAAGGCCGCCGTCGCGGAGCTCGACCCGGACCTGCGCCGCGCTTACGAGACCTCCATCGAGCGGGTCCGCACCGCGCACGAGGCCCAGCGCCTCCCCGACGTCACCACCGAGGTCGCCCCGGGCGGCACGGTCACCGAGCGGTACCTGCCGGTCGGCCGCGTCGGCCTGTACGCGCCCGGCGGCCTCGCCGTCCTCGCGTCCTCCGTGATCATGAACGCCGTCCCCGCGCAGATCGCGGGCGTCGGCTCCATCGCGCTCGCCACGCCCGCGCAGAAGACCAACGGCGGCCTGCCCGACCAGGGCATCCTCGCCGTCGCCGGGCTCCTCGGGATCGACGAGGTGTACGCCGTCGGCGGCCCCGCCGCGGTCGGCATGTTCGCCTACGGGACCGACGAGTGCGAGCCGGTGGACATGATCACCGGGCCCGGGAACATCTACGTCACCGCCGCGAAGCGGGCCGTGCGCGGCCTCGTGGGCATCGACGCCGAGGCCGGGACCACCGAGATCGCCGTCATCGCCGACGCCGGGGCCGACCCGGTCCACGTCGCCGCCGACCTCATCAGTCAGGCCGAGCACGACCCGGCCGCCGCCTCGGTCCTCATCACCGACTCCGCGGCCCTCGCCGACGCCGTGGACGCCGAACTGGAGCGCCGCGCGCCGGCTGCCCGCCACGCCGAGCGCATCCTGACCGCGCTCGCGGGGGAGCAGTCGGGGACGATCCTCGTCGCCGACATCGACGAGGCCGTGGCCGTGGCGGACGCGTACGCCGCCGAGCACCTGGAGATCCAGACCGCGGACGCCCGCGAGACGGCCCTGCGCATCCGCAACGCCGGGGCGATCTTCGTCGGCGCGTACTCGCCGGTGTCCCTCGGCGACTACTGCGCCGGGTCGAACCACGTGCTGCCCACCGGCGGGTGCGCCCGCCACTCGGCCGGGCTGAGCGTGCACACGTTCCTGCGCGCCGTCCACCTCATCGACTACTCCCGCGAGGCCCTCGAAGTCGTGGCGGCGGACGTGGTCACGTTTGCGAACTCCGAGGACCTGCCCTCGCACGGCGAGGCCGTGACCGCCAGATTCGAGGCCCCGGTCGTGGAGGAAGCACAGTGAGCGAGATCGAGGACCTGCTCCGCGCGGACCTGCGCGGGCAGTCGCCGTACGGCGCCCCGCAGCTGGACGTCCCGGTCCAGTTGAACACCAACGAGAACGCCTTTGCGATCCCCGAGGACGTGGCGGCCGTCGTCGCCGAGTTCATCGGGCGCGAGCTGCGCGGCCTCAACCGCTACCCCGACCGCGACGCCGTCGCCCTGCGCACCGACCTCGCGGCCTACCTCGGCCACGGGCTCACCGCCGACCACGTGTGGGCCGCCAACGGCTCCAACGAGATCCTCCAGCAGCTGCTCCAGGCGTTCGGCGGGCCGGGCCGCACCGTGCTCGGCTTCATGCCGTCGTACTCGATGCACCCGCTGCTCGCCCGCGGCACCGGCACGGTGTTCATCGACGCGGGCCGCGAGGACGGGTACACGCTCAGCCCCGCGTACGTGCGCGCCGCGATCGAGGAGCACGACCCGGACCTGGTCTTCCTGGTGTCCCCGAACAACCCGACCGGGACCGCGCTCGACGCCGAGGTCGTCGAGGCCGCCTACGCGGCCGCGCGCGGCATCGTCGTCATCGACGAGGCGTACGCCGAGTTCGCCCGCGACCCCGCCTCCACCGCGCTGGGCCGCCTGGAGGGACGCAGGCGCCTCGTCGTCACCCGGACCCTCTCGAAGGCGTTCGCGTTCGCCGGGGCCCGCGTCGGCTACCTCGCCGCCGACCCCGAACTCGTGGAGAAACTCCTGCTGGTGCGCCTGCCGTACCACCTGTCGAGCATCACGCAGGCCGCCGCCCGCGGCGCGCTCGCGTGCGCCGCCCAGCTCCAGGGCGAAGTTGACGAGCTGAAGCACCAGCGCGACCGGATCGTGAAGAGCCTGCGCGCCAAGGGACTCCCCGTCGCCGACTCGGACGCGAACTTCGTGCTCGTCGGCGGCCTCAAGGACGCCGCCGCCGTGTGGCGCGCGATCCTCGCCGAAGGCGTCCTCATCCGCGACGTGGGCCTCCCCGGGCGCCTGCGCATCACCGCCGGCACCGACGAGGAGACCACCGCGCTCCTCGACGCGTTCGACGCCGCCATGACCGACCGCCCCGAATTGTTCGAGGAGAGCAAGTAAGTGAGCCGCACCGCGCACATCGTCCGCACCACCGGTGAGACCAGCGTCGACGTCTACGTCGACCTCGACGGCACCGACAAGGTCGTCGACATCGCCACCGGCGTCGGCTTCTACGACCACATGCTCCACCAGCTCGGCAAGCACGGCGGCTTCGACCTGAAGATCGCCGTCAAGGGCGACCTGCACATCGACGCCCACCACACCATGGAGGACACCGCGATCGCGCTCGGCCAGGCGTTCGCCGAGGCCCTCGGCGACAAGGCCGGCGTGGTCCGCTTCGCCGACGCCTCCGTGCCCCTGGACGAGGTGCTCGCGCGCGCCGTCGTGGACCTCTCGGGCCGCCCGTACATGGTCCACGACGAGCCCATGGACATCGCGCCGGTGATCGGCACCGACTACCCGACCTCGATGACCCGCCACATCCTCGAATCGTTCGCGTACCACGCCCGGATCTGCCTGCACGTCACCGTGCTCCGCGCCGCCAACCCCGGCCAGAAGCCCGACGCGCACCACGTCATCGAGGCCCAGTTCAAGGCCCTCGCGCGGGCCCTGAAGTACGCGACCCGCATCGACGGCACCGACATCCCCTCCACCAAGGGGGTCCTGTGAGCTGGGCCGGGCCGATCCTCCTCATGGCGCTCGCCGGGATCCTCCTCGGCGGGGCCGTGAGCCTGCGCCGCAACGGGAAGCTCCCCGCGGCGGTCGTCACCGCGCTGCTCGCCGTCGCCGCGTTCGGCGGCGGCGTCTACCTCGTCTACGGGTAAGGGGGACAAGGTGACCAAGCCGACGGTGGCCCTGTTCGACTACGGCTCGGGCAACCTCCGCTCCGCGTTCCGCGCCCTGGAGCGCGCCGGAGCGGACGTCACGCTCACCAGCGACCTCGACGCGGCCCGCCGCGCCGACGGCCTCGTCGTCCCCGGCGTCGGGGCCTACGCGGCCTGCATGGAGGGCGTCCTCAAGAGCGGCGTCGACGCCGTGATCCGCGAGCGCGTCGCCGCCGACGCGCCCGTGCTCGGCATCTGCGTGGGCGAGCAGGTCCTGTTCACCGAGGGCATCGAGCACGGCGTGGAGACCGCCGGGGTCGGCGTCCTCGAAGGCCGCGTCGAGCTCATCGACGCCCCGCGCATCCCGCACATGGGGTGGAACACCGTGCGCGCCGACGCCGGGATGCGCCTGTTCGCGGGGATCGGCCCCGACGAGCGCTTCTACTTCGTGCACTCCTACGCCGCCAAGGCGAAGCCCGCGGGCTCGCTCGTCGCGGTGTGCGAGCACGGCGAGCCGTTCATCGCGGCCGTCGAGCGCGGCGCCCTCGCCGCCACCCAGTTCCACCCCGAGAAGTCCGGCGACGCCGGGTACGCGCTGCTGACCAACTGGATCAAGGAATTGTGATGACCGAACTTCAACTGCTCCCGGCCGTCGACGTGACCGGAGGCAAGGCCGTCCAGCTCGTCCAGGGCGTCGCGGGCTCGGGCAAGCAGTACGGCGACCCGGTCGAGGCGGCCCTCGAATGGCAGCGCCAGGGCGCCGAGTGGCTCCACCTCGTGGACCTCGACGCGGCCTTCGGGCGCGGCTCCAACCACGAGCTGCTCGCCGAGGTCGCAGGCCAGGTCGACATGCAGGTCGAGCTGTCCGGCGGCATCCGCGACGACGAGACCCTCAAGCGCGCCTTGGCCTCCGGGGTCCGCCGCGTCAACATCGGCACCGCCGCGCTCGAAGACCCGGAGTGGTGCGACCGGATCTGCGGCGAGTACGGCGACCGCGTCGCCATCGGCCTCGACGTCAAGGGCGGGCGCCTCGCCGCGCGCGGCTGGACCCGCGAGGGCGGCGAGCTGTTCGAGACCCTGGAGCGCCTGGAGCGCGCCGGGTGCGCGCGGTACGTGGTGACCGACGTGAACTCGGACGGGATGCTCTCGGGCCCCAACCTCGACCTGCTGCGCAGCGTCTGCGAGGCCACCGACAAGCCCGTGATCGCCTCCGGCGGGGTGTCCTCCCTGGACGACCTGCGGGCGCTGGCCGGGCTCGTCGACGCCGGGGTCGAGGGCGCGATCGTGGGAACCGCGCTGTACGAGCGTAACTTCACGGTCGCTGAAGCGTTGAACCTGCTGAAAGGTATGTAGCTCAAGGGGAGGCGCGCATGGCACTGGTCGAACGGGTTCCGGAGACCGGGCCGTGGGCGCAGCTCTACGGGTACTCGCGCGCCGTCGCGGTGGGCCCGCTCGTGCTCACGAGCGCGTGCACCGCCGACGTCGAGGCGAGCCCGCATCTGGAGGGCGATCCGGCCGGGCAGGCCCGCGAGGCGTTCCGGACCGCGCTCGACGCGATGGTCCACGCAGGCGCCGGGGTCTCCGACGTCGTGCGCTCCCGCCTCTACGTGACCGACCCGGCCCACGCCGACCCGGTGGGCCGGGTCCACGGCGAGTTCTTCGGCGTCGTCCTGCCGACCGCCACCGTCGTCATCGTGACGGGGCTCTTCCACCCGGGCCAGCTCGTGGCCGTGGAGCTGGAGGCGTTCCGGGCCTGGCGCGACATCGACTAGCCGCGAGGCGGCCTCGCATCGATTGCTCGCGAACGGGCTTCGCGTCACGGACAGTGTCGGACCCCTCGCGTACGTTTGAAAACAAGGGGACCCCCGGACGCCCGATTTGTGGAGACACTCCCGGTTGATACGGAATGATTTGGGGAGTTATGCCGCCTGGCGGCTTAACGACCGTTCAGTAGTATTGGCCGTGGGCCCGACCGAAGGCCCGCCGTAGTCTCGCCAAAAGTGAGGTGTCACCGTGGACGCTGAAGAGATCGCCGAAGGCCGTGAGCGCTGGGCCAAGCGCTACGCCCACGCCGCCAAGCGCGACGCCGACTTCACGACCCTGTCGGGTCTCGAAGTCGAGCCCGTCTACGGTCCGCCGGAGGGCGTCGAGGACCCGCGCATGGGCCGCATCGGCTGGCCTGGGGAGTTCCCGTACACCCGCGGCCTCTACCCGACCGGCTACCGCGGCCGCCAGTGGACCATCCGGCAGTTCTCCGGGTTCGGCAACGCCGAGCAGACGAACGCCCGCTACAAGATGCTCCTCGGCGCGGGCGGCGGCGGCCTGTCCGTCGCGTTCGACATGCCCACGCTCATGGGCCGCGACTCCGACGAGCCCGCCTCCCTCGGCGAGGTCGGCCACTGCGGCGTCGCCATCGACTCCACCGCCGACATGGACCGCCTCTTCGACGGCATCGGCCTCGGCGGCGTCACCACCTCCATGACGATCTCCGGCCCGGCCGTCCCGATCTTCTGCATGTACCTCGCCGCGGCCGAGCGCCAGGGGGTCGACCTCTCCACCCTCGACGGCACGCTCCAGACCGACATCCACAAGGAGTACATCGCGCAGAAGGAGTGGCTGTTCCCGCCCGAGCCGCACCTGCGCCTCATCGGCGACCTCATGGCCTACTGCGCCGAGAACATCCCCCGCTACAAGCCGCTCTCCGTCTCCGGGTACCACATCCGAGAGGCCGGATCGACTGCGGCGCAGGAGCTCGCGTTCACCCTCGCCGACGGCTTCTCCTATGTGGAACTCGGCCTGTCGCGCGGCCTCGACGTGGACGTGTTCGCGCCGGGCCTCTCGTTCTTCTTCGACGCGCACATCGACTTCTTCGAGGAGGTCGCGAAGTTCCGCGCGGCCCGCCGCATCTGGGCGAAGTGGCTGCGCGACGTCTACGGCGCCGAGACCGAACGCGCGCAATGGCTCCGGTTCCACACCCAGACCGCCGGGGTCTCGCTGACCGCGCAGCAGCCGTACAACAACGTGGTGCGCACCGCCGTCGAGGCGCTCGCGGCCGTCATGGGCGGCACGAACTCCCTGCACACCAACGCGCTGGACGAGACCCTCGCGCTCCCCACCGACCAGGCCGCGGAGATCGCCCTGCGCACCCAGGCGGTGCTGCGCGACGAGACCGGCGTGACCAACGTGGCCGACCCGCTCGGCGGCTCCTGGTACGTCGAGGCGCTCACCGACAAGATCGAGGCCGAGGCCGAGGACCTGTTCCTCCAGATCCTCGCCCTCGGCGGCGAGACCGGCGAGAACGCGGCCGACATCGCCCGCGAAGCGGCCGGGCGCCACGAGATCGGCCCGGTCACCACCGGCATCCTCCGCGGCATCGAGGAGGGGTGGTTCAACGCCCAGATCGCCGAGTCGGCCTTCACGTACCAGCGCCAGCTCGAAGACGGCACGAAGCACATCGTCGGCGTCACCGAGCTGACCAACACCGTCACCTCCGACCTGGAGATCCTCCGCGTCTCCGGCGAGGTCGAGCACGGCCAGAACGCGCTCCTCGCCGAGCGCCGCGCGGGCCGCGACAACGCCGCGGTCGAGCGGGCCCTCGCCGAGATCGTCACGGCCGCAAAGGGGACCGCGAACCTCATCGAGCCGATCCTGAACGCCGCCCGAGTGGAGGCCACGCTCGGGGAGATCTGCGGGGCGCTGCGCGACGAGTGGGGCGAGTACCGCGAGAACGCCGCCATCTGACCCGGTCGACACGATGTTCACCCCGCGCCGTTGATCTCGCGCCCGCAACGGTGTAACAATGGGGTGTCAAGTACCTATATGGGGCAACATGCTTCAAACCGATGTCCATTAGGGGCAGGAGGGCGATCGCATGGGAGACGAAGAGACAGAGGGAAAGCGGCGCGGCCCGCACGAGTACGCGCACCTGGCGCCGCTGTTCTGGGAGCTGGCCGGGCTCGACGCGGACGACCCGCGGCGGGCCGAGGTCCGGGAGCGGCTCGTGACCGGGCACCTCCCGCTCGCCGAGCACATCGCACAGCGCTTCTCCGGCAAGGGGATCGCGAAGGACGACCTGGTGCAGACCGCGTCCGTGGGCCTGATCCACGCGGTCGACCGCTTCGACCCCGGCCAGGGGACGGACTTCCTCTCGTACGCGGTGCCGACCGTGATGGGCGAGGTCCGGAGGCACTTCCGCGACACGAGCTGGCCCATGCGGGTCCCGCGGCGGCTCCAGGAGCTGCGGATCGCGGTGAACCGGGCGGGCGCGGAACTGTCGCAGCGCCTCGGCCGGCCCCCGACCGACGCCGAGGCGGCCGAGCACCTCGGCATCACCGAGGCGGAGGTCCAGCAGGGCCACGAGGCCCGGCAGGCGTACCGGGCGCTCTCGCTCGACGAGGCGCCGTCCGCCGACGACGGGGCGCCGCGCCTCGGCGACACCGTCGGCGGCGAGGACGCCGCGCTCGGCCTGGTCGAGGACCACGAGTCGCTCGTCCCGCTCATCCAGGAGCTCCCGCAGCGCGAGCAGAAGATCCTGGCGCTGCGGTACTTCGGCGACATGACGCAGACCCAGATCGCCGAGGAGGTGGGCATCTCGCAGATGCACGTCTCGCGGCTCCTCCACCGCACGCTCGGCGAACTCCGCGAGGGCCTTGAGCAGGCGCCCGAGCCGGAGTAGCGGACCGGGACGGCGGGTCCCCCCGCCGCCCCGCCCCGCTCACACGTCCCGGTGCTCCAAGGCGTCCCGGATGTGGTCCACGAGCCCGACGCCGGGCCCGACGACGAGGTTCGCGGGCGTCGAGTCCGGCGCGTGCGGATGCGGCCGCGTGGGCGCGAAGTCCTTGGCCGCGAGCATCTTGAACCCGATGTCCTGCCGCTCCTCGGCGTCGCAGGCCGCGCCGAGCCGGGGGAGGAGGTCGGCCTCCTCGGCGATGATGTGCGCCCTGACCCCGGTGACGAGCCGCTCCAGGAGCGGCTCGAAGTCGGCGTCGGCGGGCCCGCGCTCGTCCAGGGCCTTCATGACCATCTCGGCCTCGCCGTAGACGGCCAGCTCGTGCTCGACGACGGCCTTGCCGTCGTCGAGGCGCTTCCTGATCACGGGGTGCGCGAACTGCTCCTGGACCACGGCGTGGCGCACCAGGTTCGCGACGAGGTGGTCCACGAGGGCCTTGCGGCCCACCGGTTCCGAAGCGGTGGCCTCCAGTTCGGCGAAGGCCGCCTCGAACGCGCGGTGGTCGTCCTCGACCACGCGGATGAGATCGGTGTCCTGTTCTGTCCGGGGCATCGCTGCCTCCTCAGGGTGTCGGGGCACTCGGTTTCGGGGGAGTACGGGGGCGGGAGGGCCGCCGGGAGCTCCGGCGGCGGCCCTCCCCGGGGCCGTCCGCTCCTGACGACCGTGGTCAGGAGCGGATCGACTCCACCAGGCCGCCGGTGACGGATTCCGGCATGCCGTGTGACACGTCCGCGAGCGCGATGATCCCCACCAGCCGCCCCTGGTCGATCACGGGGATGCGGTGGATCTGGTGCTCCTTCATCTTCGCGATGGTGATGTCGATGTCCTCGTTCGCGTCGGCGAGGATGAGGTGGCCCTGCGGGAGCCGGTCGACGGTGTACGTCGCGGCGTCCTCCCCGGCGGCCATGACGTTCACGACCAGGTCGCGGTCGGTGACCATGCCCTTGATCTTCTCGTCGTCGGCGCCGCAGATCGGGAGCGCGCCGACGTTCAGCTCCGTCATGAGGCGCGCCGCGTCGGCCGCGGTCTGGTCGCTCTTGACGCAGGTGCACCCGGTGTGCATGAGTTCGCGTGCGGTTGCCATGTGGCCCATCTCCTTCATCGGGACCGCCCGAGTAGTGAATGTTCCTCGATTTTCTCCGGATCGCCGCGGTCCCGGGCGAGAAGCGCCGAATCCGTCGCCGCCCGCCCCGTCCTCCCGGCTACCCGCCGCCCCGCCCGCGAAACCGCGTGTTTCGCCGCCGCCGCTCCGGGAACCCGGACGGGGTGATGCCGCCGATCCCCAGGACGCCATCAGACGCGCCCGGGCGCCAGGCCCGGGCCCCGCACGGAAGGACGCACCGATGACCAGCACGAGCACCCACCCCACCGACACGACTCCCGGCACGGTGCCCGAGAGCGAGCCCGGGTCCACCGTCGAGGCGCTCCTGCGCGAGGCCGACCACGCGCGCGACCGCATCAACGACGCCGTCGCCGAGATGCGCGACCGCCTGGGCCTCGCGCCCGACGCCGAGGACGCGCACGGCCCGTTCGCCCCGGTCCGCCGCCACCCGTTCACGGTGGCCGTCGCCGCCGCGGGCGCCGTCACGGCCACCGTCGTGACGGTCGCCGTGACCCGCGGCCACCGCCGCTCCGAGGCGCGGTCCGTACGCGACCTCGCCCGCCGCATCCGCCCGCGCCGCTCGAAGCTGCGCCGACTCGTCGGCCGCTGAGCCCCCGAGACCGCACCGGCGGGCCCGACGGCCCGCCGGTGCGGCGTGTCCGGGCCAGGGAGCTGCGTCACAGCGGGCCCGCGCGGGCCCTCCGGAACGGGGCGGCATGTCCGCTTTCGGGGCCGGAACGCCTGACCGCCACTGGTACCGAACGTGCGAATGCGTTAGGTTGTGGGAGATCCACCCGCGTGAAAGCGCCCTCAAGCGCGCGCCGGGGCGGGTCCGCACGCGCGCGGGGGACTCCGTGCATGTGAACGGTCACTTCTGAACGAGCCCAAGGAGGCTGCAAATGACTGGCAGCGACAACGGTGCCGTTGCTATCGGGATCGACTTCGGCACGCTCTCGGGCCGCGCCGTCGTCGCGTCGGTGGCGGACGGGCGCGAACTCGCCAGCGCCGAGCACGTCTACGAGCACGGCGCGATCGAGGAGGCCCTGCCCGGTTCCGGCGTCCGCCTGCCGCGCAGCTGGGCACTCCAGTCGCCGAAGGACTGGGTCGACGTCCTCAAGAACGCCGTCCCGGCCGCGCTGGCCGCCGCGGGCGTGAGCGCCGACCAGGTCATCGGTGTCGCGACCGACTTCACGGCGTGCACGATCCTCCCGGCGACCGCCGACGGGACGCCGCTGTGCGAGCTCGACGAGTTTCGGGACCGCCCGCACGCGTGGCCGAAGCTGTGGAAGCACCACGCCGCCCAGGGCCAGGCCGACCGCATCAACGCGGTGGCGGCCGAGCGCGGCGAGTCGTGGCTGCCGCGGTACGGCGGGAAGATCTCCTCGGAGTGGGCCTACGCGAAGGGCCTGCAGCTCCTTGAGGAGGACCCGGAGCTGTACGCGCGCGCCGACCGCTGGATCGAGGCCGCGGACTGGATCATCTGGCAGCTGTGCGGCGAGGAGACCCGCAACTCCTGCACGGCCGGTTACAAGGGCATCGTGCAGGACGGGGAGCGCCCCTCCCGCGAGTACCTGGCGGCCCTGAACCCGGGGTTCGCGGACTTCAACGCGAAGATGGAACACCCGCTGTCGGCGCTGGGCGACAAGGCCGGGGAGCTGACGGCGCAGGCCGCGGAGTGGACGGGCCTGAACGCGGGCACCGTGATCGCCGTCGGCAACGTCGACGCGCACGTCACGGCCGCTTCGGCGAAGGCCGTGGGGCCGGGCCAGATGGTCGCGATCATGGGCACGAGCACCTGCCACGTGGTCAACGGCGAGGAGCTGAAGGAGGCCCAGGGGATGTGCGGCGTCGTGCGCGACGGCATCACCAAGGGCCTGTGGGGCTACGAGGCCGGCCAGTCCGGTGTCGGCGACATCTTCGCGTGGTTCACCAAGAACGGCGTCCCCGCCTCCTACACCGAGGCCGCCGCGGCGCGCGGGGTCTCGATCCACGAGTACCTGACGGAGCTGGCCGCGGAGCAGCCGGTGGGCGCGCACGGCCTGGTGGCGCTGGACTGGCACTCGGGGAACCGCTCGGTCCTGGTCGACCACGCCCTGCACGGCGCGGTCCTGGGGCTGGGGCTCCAGACGAAGCCCGAGGAGATCTACCGGGCGCTCGTCGAGGCGACGGCGTTCGGGACCCGCATGATCGTGGAGACGCTCGTGAAGGCGGGCGTGCCGATCGAGGAGTTCGTGGCCGCGGGCGGGCTGCTGAAGAACAAGTGGCTCATGCAGACCTACTCGGACGTGCTGCGCATGCCGATCACGGTCCTCACCTCGGAGCAGGGCCCGGCGCTGGGCTCGGCGATCCACGCGGCGGTGGCCGCGGGCGCCTACCCGGACATCCACGCCGCGTCGGCGGCGATGGGCAAGGTCGAGCGGAACGCGTACGTCCCGGACGAGGCCCGCGCGGACGCGTACGACCGCCTGTACGCGGTGTACGAGGAGCTGCACGACCACTTCGGGCGCGGCGGTTCGCGCGCGCTGCACACGTTGAACGAGATCGCCGTGGAGGCAGGCAAGTGAGCTACCAGTCGACGCCCGAGGTCCGGGAGATGAAGGAGCGCGTGTGCGCGCTCCACTCCGAGCTGCTGCGCTGGGGCCTGGTGACCTGGACGAGCGGGAACGTCTCGGGCCGCGTCCCGGGCACCGACCTCATCGTCATCAAGCCGAGCGGGGTCTCCTACGACGACCTGACGCCGGAGCTGATGGTCGTGACCGACCTGGACGGGAAGGTCCTCGAAGGGGACCTGTCGCCGTCCTCGGACGCGGAGTCCCACAACGAGGTCTACCGGCGGATGCCCGAGACCGGCGGCGTGGTCCACACGCACAGCCCGTACGCGACGGCGTGGGCCGCGCGCGCGGAGCCGATCCCGTGCGTGCTCACGGCGATGGCCGACGAGTTCGGCGGGGAGATCCCGCTGGGCCCGTTCGCGCTCATCGGCTCGGACGCGATCGGCAAGGGCATCGTGGAGACGCTGCGCGGGCACCGCTCCCCGGCGGTGATCATGCAGAACCACGGCGTGTTCACGATCGGCAAGGACCCGAAGTCGGCCGTGAAGGCCGCCGTGATGACCGAGGACGTCGCCCGCACAGTCCACATCTCGCGCCAGCTCGGCGAGCCGGTGCCGATCCCGCAGGCGGACATCGACTCGCTTTACGACCGCTACCAGAACGTCTACGGCCAGGCCCCGAAGGAGCAGTAGGAAGCAATGGGAACAAAAGAACTGTGGTTCGTCACCGGCAGCCAGCACCTGTACGGGCCGGAGGCGATCGAGCAGGTCTCGCAGAACTCCGCTGACATCGTCGCGGGCCTGGACGGCGCCGGTTCGATCCCCGTGAAGGTGGTCGCGAAGCCGGTCCTGACCACGCCCGAGGAGATCCGGCGGGTCCTGCTGGAGGCGAACTCGTCGGACGAGTGCATCGGCGTGATCGCCTGGATGCACACGTTCTCGCCCTCGAAGATGTGGATCGCGGGGCTGGGCGCGCTCCAGAAGCCGCTGCTGCACCTGCACACGCAGCACAACCGCGACCTGCCGTGGGCCGACATCGACATGGACTTCATGAACCTGAACCAGGCCGCCCACGGCGACCGCGAGTTCGGGTACATGCTCACGCGCCTGCGCCACCGCCGCAAGACCGTGGTGGGCCACTGGGGCGACCCGCAGGTCCAGGAGCGCGTCGGCAGCTGGGCCCGCGCGGCCCTGGGCTGGAACGAGGTCCAGAACCTGAAGCTGGTGCGCTTCGGTGACAACATGCGGTACGTGGGCGTCACCGAGGGCGACAAGACCGAGGCGCAGATCCGCCTCGGCGTCGAGGTGAACACGTACGGCGTGAACGAGCTCGCCGAGCGCGTCGCGACCATCGAGGACAAGGCCGTCGACGAGCTGGCCGCGGTCTACGAGGCCGACTACGACGTGGTCCCGGAGCTGCGCGCGGGCGGCGCCCGCCACGAGTCGCTGCGCGACGCGGCCCGCATCGAGCTGGGCCTGCGCTCGGTCCTCGAAGAGCACGGCGCGAAGGCGTTCACGGACACCTTCGAGGACCTGGGGGCGCTCAAGCAGCTCCCGGGCATCGCGGTGCAGCGCCTCATGGCCGACGGCTACGGCTTCGGCGGCGAGGGCGACTGGAAGACCGCGGTCCTGGTGCGGCTCATGAAGGTCATGGCGACGGGCCTGCCCGGCGGCACCTCCTTCATGGAGGACTACACGTACAACCTGGGCGCGGAGTCCCCGCAGATCCTCGGCGCGCACATGCTCGAAGTGTGCCCCACGATCGCCTCTGAGAAGCCGACCGCGGAGATCCACCCGCTCGGCATCGGCGGCAAGGAGGACCCGGTCCGCCTGGTCTTCACGGCCCCGCCCGGCCCGGCCCTCATGGTCGGCCTGCTCGACCTCGGGACCCGGCTGCGCCTGGTCGCCAACGAGGTCGACGCGGTCGAGCCCGACGAGGACCTCCCGAACCTGCCCGTGGCGCGCGCCGTGTGGGTGCCCCGCCCCGACCTCCAGACCTCCGCGGAGGCCTGGCTGACGGCGGGCGGCCCGCACCACACGTCGTTCACGCAGGCGTTCGGCCGCGAGGTCATGGAGGACTTCGCCGAGATCTCGGGCGTCGAGCTCGTGACGATCGACGGGGACACCAACGCCCGCGAGTTCAAGCAGGAGCTGCGCTGGAACCAGGTGTACCACCACCTTGAGGGCGGCATCTGAGTCCCCGAGCAGGGATGACATGCGCTGAGGGCGGGCCTGCGGGCCCGCCCTTTCGCGTCCCCTAGGAGAACGTCTCGGGCCGCTTGTCGTGCAGCGCGGTGTAGGCCGACCTGATCTCGTCCGTCACGTCCTCGCCGTCGCGCAGGCGCACGAGGAGCGGCACCAGCCAGTGCAGCTCGGCCGCCTCGAACTCGGTCGCGAACATCGGGTTCAGGGCGTCCCCGTCGAGGACGCGGTCGATCGGGACGGTGCCGCCCGCGTTCGCGGCGTGCGGGCCGATGGAGAACGACACGGTCGAGTCCTTCCCGTCCGGGTGGACGCCCACTTCGACGGGGTGCGGCCAGCGGCCGGGCCCCGTCCGCGCGACCACCATGAACTGCCGCCTGGGTGCGGGCTTGCGCTGCTTCGCCATGCACCGAGCATGACCGACGGGTCCGACATCCGCGAACCGGGCGTACTGTCGGACCCCTCTGGCACCCTCGGGGGCATGGACACGAGATTCCAACTGACCGTCGACTGCGCCGACCCGCAGCGGATGGTGGCGTTCTGGGCCCCGGCCCTCGACTACGTTCCCGAGCCGCCGCCGGAGGGGCACGCGACCTGGCGCGCCTACTGGGAGTCGCTCGGCGTGCCCCCGGAGGAGCTGCCGCCCGGCGCGGGCGACCTCCCCGAATCGATCGTCGACCCCACCGGGCGCGGGCCGCGCGTGTGGTTCCAGGCCGTTCCGGAGGCGAAGTCGCTCAAGAACCGGTTCCACTTCGACCTGAAGCCCGGCGGCGGGCGCGGCGTCCCCCGGGACGTGCGCATCGAGCGCGTCGGCGCCGTGGTCGACCGGATGGTCGAGGCCGGTGCCACGGTGGTGCGCGTCAACGACGACCCCGACTCCGGGCACTACGCCGTGGCGCTGCTCGACCCGGAGGGCAACGAGTTCGACGTGGTCTAGCGCTTGGGCTGGAGGCGCTCGCGCACCCGGTCGGGGTCGAGGATCGCGTCCCACGCGATCTCGGCCGCGCCGGTGAGCGGGCCCGCCGCCCCCACGGTCCCCGCGAGGATCTGCGGCGGCTCGTCGCGGCGGAACGCCATGAGCCCTTCGGCGCAGTGCGCCTCGATCACCTCGCGGCGCAGCCGGATCAGGTCCACGCCGAGCCCGGAGAGGCTGATCGCCTCGGGGTCGAGCGCGTTCGCGAGCGCCCCGAGGCCCCGCCCGAGGGCCGCCGCGTTCGCGTCGACCGCCTCCGTCGCCTCCGCGTCGCCGTCCTCGGCCCGGCGCAGGACCTCCCGGGCCAGTCCGCGGCCCTCGCCGTAGCCGGGCCGCGTCCCGAAGCGGCGCACGAGGGCGTTGGCGCCCACGTCGAGGCTCCAGCATCCGCGCACGCCGCACATGCATTCGAGGGGCGACCCGGTCAGCGGCATGTGCCCGAACTCGCCCGCGACGTTGTGGGCGCCGCGCTGGGCGTCGCCGCCGAGCAGGAGCGTCCCGCCGATGTCGAAGTCGATGTGGAAGTGCATCGCGGTCCCCTTGCCGCGCAGCGCGCCCCGCCGCGCCTCCGCGAGCCCCGCGAGCCGTGCGTCGTTGTCGATCACCGTGACCGGCCAGTCGTCGCCGACGAGCGCGCCGAGGTCCACCTCGTCCCAGCCGAGGTGCGAGATGTGGAGCCGGTGCCCGTCCCGGATGGGCCCGGACGTGGCGAAGCCGAGCACCGCGAGCCGGTCGCTTTCGTGCCGCGCCACGGCCGCCCGGATGTCGGCGAACGCCCGCGGGGTCCGGTCGTGCTCGCCCCCTTCGAGTTCGGTGATCCTTCCGCCGAGCTCCACGGACGCGAGCGTCCAGGTGTCCTCGCGGAAGTCCACCGCGAACGCCAGGGGCCCTTGCGGATGCGGGACGAGCAGTGTCGTGGGCCGCCCGCGCCCGCCGGCCTCGGCGGGGACCTCGTGGAGGAGCCGCGCGGCCTCCAGTTCGCCGACGAGCGCGGCGGCGGTGTTGCGGCCGATGCCCAGCAGCCGGGCGGCCTCGGCCCGCGTGAACGGCGCGGCCGCGTCGTGGACGGCGCGCAGGAGCCGGACCTGGTTGCGGGTCCGGAGGTCGGCGCTCGTCATCGTCTGCGGCATACGGGGATTATGCCAGCCGCCAGATTTTTGTGCCCGCCGAGAACAAAACCGTTGACGGCCCGACCCGCGGCCTGTTATGTTCACATCGAGAACAAAAACCGACCCGGAACCAGGACCCCCATGTCTGACCCGCTCGCGCTCCGCCGCGCCCGCCTCGGCCTCCACGGCGCCTTCGCCGTCTCCGGCCTCGTCATGGGCGCCTGGGCCGCGTCCCTCCCCGGCATCGACGCCCGCCTGGGCCTCGGCGAAGCCCGCCTCGGCACCGCGCTCCTGCTCATCCAGCTCACCGGCCTCGCGTCCATGGCCCTCGCCGGGCGCATCGCCGACCGGATCACCTCCCGCCGCCTCCTCCTGTGGACCGCCCCCGCCACGCAGCTCGTCCTCATCGCCCCCGCGCTCGCCCCGAACTACGCGACGCTCCTCGCCGCGGCCGCCCTCTACGGCGTCGGCGTCGGCTTCATCGAAGTCGGCATCAACGCCCACTCCGTCGAACTCGAACAGCGCTTCGGACGCCCGATCATCTCCGCGTTCCACGGCCTCTGGAGCCTCGGCAGCGCCGCAGCCGGAGCCCTCACCTCCCTCGGCCTCGTCCTCGGCTTCGGCAACCAGGCCATCCTCATCGCCGTAGCCATCGCCGCCACCGCCCTCATGGCGGCCACCACCCGTCCGCTGCTGCCGCCCCCGGGTCAAGACACGAGAGGTACCCAGGGCGGCGGCAGCGGATCTCCCGCCCCCGCGGCGAAGATCGGCGCCGTCCTCCTCGCCGCCCTCTTCCTCCTCGGCCTCGGCGGCCACCTCGTCGAATCCGGCGCCATCGACTGGGCGAACCTCCACGCCGCCAACGTCCTCCACGCCGACGACGCCCTCGCGCCCCTCTCCTACACCGTCTTCGCCGTCGCCATGACCGTCTTCCGCCTCCTCGGCGACCCCGTGCGCGCCCGCCTCGGCCCCGGCCGCACCCTCCTGTGGGCCGGCGCCCTCGCCGCCGCCGGGTACGCCCTGGTCCTCACCTCCGGCGCCGCGGGCGGCCTCGCGCTCGCCTGGACCGGATGGGTCCTCGCCGGGACCGGCATCGCCGTCATGGTCCCCGTCCTCTTCAGCGCCATCGGCCAAGCCGGAGGCACGCCCTCGAACGTGGCCCTCATCTCCATGT
Source organism: Glycomyces sp. NPDC047010 (assembly GCF_040644205.1). NCBI lineage: Bacteria > Bacillati > Actinomycetota > Actinomycetes > Glycomycetales > Glycomycetaceae > Glycomyces > Glycomyces sp. NPDC047010. The sequence continues at coordinate 118,812 of NZ_JBEYVY010000011.1, forward strand.
CCGGCTCCGCGGGCCTCCTCGTCGGCCCCGCCGCCATCGGCTTCCTCTCCGAAGGCACCAGCCTCACCACCGGGCTCCTCGTCCCCGCCGCCCTCGCCGCGTTCATCGCCGTCGGCGGCCCCCTCACCATGCGCCGCCTCGCGCGGCGAACGCCACACCCCGCGCCCGTCGCGGCCGCTACCGGCGCTCACGTATGATTGCCAGCGCAGAAGGGGAGTAGCTCCCAACGCTGCGGTCGACACACTGGCGCCCTCGGGCGCCCGGCCGCACGGCCTCGACACCGAGGCGAGCGAGACCTTCGACCAAGGCCGTACGGCCGGGTCGAGGTCCTGTCTATCCTCCTCCCGGCGTGAACACTGGGAGGATCACCCTCAATGGAAGCTCTGCTCATCGCCGCTGGCGTCGCGTTCGGCGCCATCTTCGTCGGCGAGCTCGGCGACAAGAGCCAGCTCATGGCCCTCACGTTCGCCACGAAGTACCGGCTCCGCACCGTCATCCTCGGACTCGTCATCGCCATCGGCGCCCTCATCGGCCTCTCCGTCGGCGTCGGCGCCGCCGTCGGCAACCTCCTGCCCACCGACTGGATCCGCCTCGCCGCCGCCGTCATGTTCATCGGCTTCGGCCTGTGGGGCCTGCGCAAAGGCCAGGACGAGGACGACGAGGACGGCCCCGTCAAAGAGCGCCGCTCCGGCCTCCTCACCGTCATCACCGCCATGTTCCTCGCCGAGTTCGGCGACAAGACCATGATCATCGGCATGGGCCTGGGCTCCAGCTACAACGGCTGGGGCGTGTGGGTCGGCGGCACCCTCGGCATGCTCGCCGCGGACCTCCTCGCCGTGTTCGCGGGCGCCTGGGTCGCCAAGCGCATCCCCGAGAAGGTCGTCCGCTACGTCTCCTCCGGACTGTTCCTCGTCATCGGCGTGCTGCTGGGCGTCGAGGCCGTGACGGCGCTCGCGGGCTAAGCTGGCGGTCATGCCGAAACCGGACGAGAACGAGGACACCGCCGTCATCTACACCGACGGCGCCTGCGCGGGGAACCCCGGCCCCGGCGGCTGGGGCGTGTACTTCAAATGGGGCGACCACGAGAAGGAGCTGTACGGCTCCGACAAGGCCACCACCAACAACCGCATGGAGCTCATGGCCGCCATCCAGGCCCTGGAGGTCCTCAAGCGGCCCATGGCCGTCGTGCTCTACACCGACTCGTCCTACGTCCGCAACGGCATCCTGACCTGGATGAACGGCTGGAAGCGCAACGGCTGGGTCAACTCCAAGAAGGAACCGGTGAAGAACGCCGACCTGTGGCGGCGCCTCGACGAGGCCGCCGCCCGCCACGAGGTCGACTGGCGCTGGGTCAAGGGCCACTCCGGCGACCCCGGCAACGAGCGCGCCGACAAGCTCGCCGTCCAGGGCCGCGACGAGGCCGCCGGGCGCCGCTGAGGCCCCGCCCCCGCGCCGCCCGGCCCACACCTTCCCCGGCCCTGACCGCCGGTCCCCGATGAGAATGGAACAATCACCGTCATGAGCGACCAGGTACCGTCACGATTCTCCGGAGGCGTCGACCTCAGCACCCTCGCCGCCGCCGCGCAGGCGCAGCAGCAGAGCGCCTCCTACGGGGCGCCCGCGGGAGCCGTCCTCGACGTCACCGACGCCACGGTCCAGACCGACGTCCTCGAACGCTCCCTCGACGCGCTCGTCGTCGTCGCGTTCTGGGCCGACCAGGTCCCCGAGAGCCTCCAGGTCCGCGACACCCTCCAGGTCCTCGCGGGCGAGGCCGCCGGCGCCTGGGTCTACGCCCGCGCCGACGTCCTGGAGAACCAGCAGCTCGCCGCCGCCCTCCAGCTCCAGGCCCTCCCCGCGGTCGTCGCCCTCGCCCAGGGCCGCCCCCTCGACCTCCTCCAGGGCCCCCAGACCGAGCAGGCCCTGCGCCAGTGGATCGGCCGCGTCACCCAGGCCGCCGGACTCGACGTCCCGCAGCCGGTGGACCCCGAGCTCGCCCGCGCCGAGGCCCTCCTCACCGAAGGCGACCTCGACGGCGCCGAGGCCGTCTACGACAGGTACCTCAAGAACCACCCCGCGTCCGACGAGGCCGAGGCCGGCATCGCGCAGGTGCGGATGATCCGCCGCGTCGGGGCCCTCCCCGACGACGCCGTCGCCCTCGCCGACGCCGACCCCGACAACATCGACCTCGCGCTGGCCGCGGCCGACCTCCAGCTCCTCTCCGGGCAGGCCCCGGCCGCCTACGAGCGGCTGATCGGGTTGGTGGCCAAGAACTTCGGCGAGGACCGCGAGCGCGTGCGCAAGCGCCTCGTGGAGCTGTTCACCGTCGCCGGCTCGGACGACCCGGCGGTCGCCAAGGCCCGCCGCAAGCTCAGCGCCGTCCTCTTCTAGACGACCGGAACCGAACGGCCCCAAGCATTCACGGACCTCCGCGGCACCCGCACGCCGCGGAGGTCCGGCCGTTCGGAGGAGGTAGATCACCTGGTGCCGCGGCGTTCCCTGTGCCAAGCTAGTGCCTGTCCGGTGAATCAGAACGGCCGTTGTCCGGCCCGTTCGCCCGCTCGCTGCGTTGTCGGGCCCTCCGAATACAACACCGGTATTCGGAGGAGCCTCCGCCTTGCGAGCGAACGAACGGACTCGGACACCGACTCGCCCTGATTCACCGGACAGGCACTACGGAACAGCGTGATGGTGGGAGGTGACAGTGCCGGCGACTCGGACGAGACGCGTGGCCGTCCTCGACGCGCCCTCGAACCTCGGCCTCCGCCCGCCCACCCAGCACACCGTCCCCGGCGCCGCGAAAGCCCCTGGGGCCCTTCGCGACCACCGGCTCCTCGCCCGCCTCAACGCGGTCGACGCCGGATGCCTCACCCCGCCCCGCTTCGACGCCTCCGCATGGCGCCCCGGCGACGGCGTCGGCCAGGCCAAGGCCATCGCCGAGTACACCCGCCGCCTCGCCGACCGGGTCGAGCGCCTCTGGCAGGAGCGCCGCTTCCCCCTCGTCCTCGGCGGCGACTGCTCGATCCTCCTCGGCCCCGTCCTCGCGGCCCGCCGCCGCACCGAACGCGACCGCAAACCCCGCGGCCTCGTCTTCATCGACGCGCACTCCGACTTCCGCCACCCCGGGAACTCCCAGTACGTCGGCGCCGCCGCCGCAGAGGAGCTCGCGCTGGCGACCGGGCGCGGCCAGCCGGACCTCACCGACATCGGCGGCCTGCGCCCCTACGTCGACACCGACCACCTCGTCATGCTCGGCCTGCGCTCCGACGACCCCCACCGGGTCGAGCTCGAAGCCACGGGGATCTCACTGCGCACCGTCCCGGCCCTGCGCGCGGGCGGCGTCGGCCGCAGCGCCGAGTGGGCCCTGGACGCGGTCGGGGACGTCGCCACGTTCTGGCTCCACGTCGACGTCGACGTCATCGACCCGTCGATCCTGCCCGCGGTCGACGGCCCCGCCCCCGGCGGCATCTCCCTCGGCGAACTCGGCCAGATCATCACCACCTGCGCCGCCGACGACCGGTGTGCGGGCATGGACTTCACCGTCTTCGACCCCGACTACGACCCGGACGGCGAGCACGCGAAGGCCCTCACCGACCTCCTCGTGGAGACCCTCCAGTAGCGGCGCCGATCTTCCGGAACCGCTGAACCGCGGCCCCGATTCGGGTAGAGCTGGTTGGGAGCACTCGGAGGAGGGGCGCCCATGGCACGCACCGCGACGACCCGCAGGCGCTGGACCCTCGTCGCGGCCGCGGCCGTCGCATTGGCCGCGCTCGCCGTCCTCGCGGTCGTCCTCATCGCCCGCGCCTCCGCGCCCGAACCCGTGTACGTCGCGGTCGCCGGGGACCTCGGCGGCGCCGACACCGCGGAGATCGAGACCGACCTCCTGCCGGGCGTGCAGCTCGCCGCCGACCGCCTCAACCAGGCGGGCGGGATCGACGGCCGCGACGTCGAGATCCTCGCCTACGACGACGGCGGCGACCCGCTCAAGGCCAAGGAGAACGCCGAGGCCATCGTCGCCGACGGCCGTGCGATCGCCGTCATCGGCCACACCACGACCGACCCGTCGATCGCCGCTTCACCGGTCTACGCCGCGGCCGGCATCCCCGCGATCAGCCCGTCCGCCACCGGCGACGACCTCACCGCGGACCGGCCCTGGTACTTCCAGGGGATCTTCGACAACACGCAGCAGGGCGCGTTCCTCGCCGCGTACGTGGACGCCGTCCTCGGGCTCGACCGCGCCACGATCGTCCACGGCGACGACCGGTACGGCACCGACATCCACCAGGGCTTCAGCTCCGCGTTCGGCGGCACCGAGCGGGACCTCGCGATCGACCTCGCCGGGGACACCGACGCCGCGATCGACGCCGCCGTCGCCTCGATCGCCGCCGACCCCGACCGCGGTGCGATCGTCCTCGGCCTGCGCTCGGACCTCGCCGGACGCGTCATCCCGGGGCTGCGCGCCGCGGGCGTCACGGAGCCGGTCATCGGCGGCGACAAGCTCTCCTCGGAGGTGTTCACCGCCGAGGTCCACGACGCGCTCCTCGCGGACGGCGCCGACGAGGCCGCGCTCACCGCGCCGATCTACGCGACCGCGCCGGTCCTCACCGACTCGCTGACCGGCGAGTCCCTGAAGTTCCTGCTCGCGTTCGTGCGCGAGCACGGGTACGTCCCGGACTGGCCCGCGCTCACCGGCGGCGACGCCCTCGCGCTCATCGCCCACGGCCTCGAAGGGGCGAGCCTCGACCCGGCCGACCGCGCGGCCGACCGGGAGCTGCTGCGCGACGCGTGGGCCGCCACCGACTCGCCCGAGACCGCCGCGGAGGGCCTCACCGGGCCCCTGTACTTCGACGACCGGACGCTGGTGCGGCCGGTCCGCATGGGCATGTTCAGCGGCACCCGGCCCGTCTCGGCCCCGGTGCAGCTCGTGCCGTACACGCCGACCTCCGGGCAGGACGCGGGCGCGGAGCTCGCCGACGGGACGGCCGTCGAGTTCGAGGAGGAGGTGCTCATCCCGTCCCAGATCGTCAGCACCGGCGTCAACATCAACGAGGTCCGCGACCTCGACACGCAGGCCGGGACGTTCTCCGCCGACATGTTCATCTGGTTCAACTACACCGGCGGCGACGACGTGCTCGACGTGTGGTTCCCCAACTCGGCCGACAAGAGCCTCACGCTCGGGGAGCCGTTGGAGGCCAAGCAGGTCGGCGACACGAAGTACCGCCTGTTCCACGTCGAGGGGACCTTCAAGGCCGACCTGGAGTTCCGCCGGTTCCCGTTCGACGTGCAGCACCTGCCGATCGTGCTCCAGAACCGCACCCTGCCCGACAGCAGCGTCGTCTACGTCCTCGACGCGGCCGTGCGCGCCCAGACCCAGGCCGAGCGGCTCGCGAGCGCGGGCGACGCCGCCGCGACCATCGACAGCATCCCCAACTGGCGGGTCGACCAGGCCCTGTTCACCGCCGAGACCGTCGGCACCACCGCGAACATGGGCGACCCGGGCGCCGACAGTGCGGGCGGGCTCTACTACAGCCAGTTCGTGACGGACCTCCAGGTGCGGCGGGACGTCGGCGGCTTCCTCGTCAAGAACCTGCTCCCGCTGGGGCTGCTCGTGATGGCCACGTACGTGTCCCTGTTCCTCGGCTACGACGCCGTGACCTCGCGCGTCTCCATGGCGATCACCGGCATCCTCTCCAGCGCGGTCATGCTCAACTCGGTCACGGGCGTGCTCCCCGCGATCTCCTACACCGTGGCCATCGAGTGGCTGTACTACCTGTTCATCCTCATATGCGTCGGCCTCCTCGTCATCGACCTCGTCGGCTCCTCCTGGGCCGCCCAGGGCCGCAAACGCCGCCTCAAATGGCTCACCATCGGCTCCCGAATCGCCTACCCGGTCGTAGTGATCGGCGCCGCGATCACCTATTGGGCGGTCTTCGGCTGACACCTCGCGTTAAATGCGTTGATCATTCGCGCCCGCGCATAGGACCATTGACCACGCAACGCGCGCAATTTTGTCCACAGTGTCCCCTCTGAGAGGAGCCCGCCCCCATGTCCTTCACCGAACTCCAGTCCAAAGCGGCTCCGATCCGCCTGTGGGGCGACGTCGACGCCGTCGAGCCCCAGGCAAAGTCGCAGCTGTACAACATCGCGAAGCTGCCGTGGGTCCACGGCGTCGCGGTCATGCCCGACGTCCACTACGGCATCGGCGCCACCGTCGGCTCCGTCATCGCCATGCGCGGCGCGGTCTCCCCGGCAGCCGTCGGCGTCGACATCGGCTGCGGCATGACAGCCCAGCGGACCTCGCTCACCGCCGACGACCTCCCCGACGACCTCGGGCACCTGCGCTCGAAGATCGAGGCCGCGATCCCGGTCGGCCAGGCGATGCACAAGAGCTCCGTCGACGTCGGCCACCTCAAGACCGGCCTCCACGGCTGGCACGAGTTCTGGTCCGGCTTCGACGACCTCGCCAAGTCCCCGGCCCGCCGGGCCGAGGCCAAGGCCGCCAAGCAGCTCGGCACTCTAGGCGGTGGCAATCATTTCATCGAAGTTTGTCTATCCGATGACGGCCAGGTCTGGCTCATGCTCCACTCCGGCTCCCGCTACATCGGCAACGCCCTCGCCCAGTACCACATCGAGAAGGCGAAGGGCCTGCCGCACAACACGGACCTGCCGGACCCGGACCTCGCGGTCTTCATCGCCGACACGCCCCAGATGGAGGAGTACCGGCGCGACCTGTTCTGGGCGCAGGACTACGCCCGCCGCAACCGGGCCGTCATGATGGCCCTGCTGCGACAGGTCGTCCGGAAGAAGTTCCCGAAGGCCCGCTTCGAGCCCGAGATCTCCGTCCACCACAACTACGTCGCGGAGGAGGTCCACTACGGTGAGAACCTCCTGGTCACCCGCAAGGGCGCCATCCGGGCGGGGTTCGGGGACATGGGGATCATCCCCGGTTCGATGGGTGCTTCGAGCTTCATCGTCCGCGGCCTCGGCAACGGCGAGGCGTACGAGTCCGCCTCCCACGGCGCGGGCCGCCGGATGAGCCGCAACGCCGCCCGCAAGCGCTTCACCGCCCTGGACCTCATCGCCCAGACCGAGGGCGTCGAATGCCGCAAGGACCCCGGCGTCATCGACGAGATCCCGGCCGCCTACAAGGACATCGACGAAGTCATCGCCGCCCAGTCCGACCTCGTAGAAGTCACCGCCCGCCTCCGCCAGGTCGTCTGCGTCAAGGGCTGACCGCCCCCACCGGGCCGGACGCGCATAGCGCGTCCGGCCCGGCGCTTTGTCTGTCCTGGTTGGGATGTCGGGACCGGGCCTCCCGGTTGGATTCCGGTGCACGTTCGGTCGGCAATCGCCGTTGGGGTTCCTTGTGTCGCAGTTGTCGAACTACACTCGGTGACTCGACCCCGACTGCCTGAAAGCCCTTGAATGAGCGACTCCTCCGCTGCCGGTCAGGAATCCGAACCCCCGAACCCCGATGCGCCTGCGGCCCCACCGCCGCCTCCGGCTCCGATGTACTACATCCCGGTGTACCCGGTCTACCCGGCAGCCCCTCCGCCTGCGCCGCCCCCGCCTGGGCCCGAAAACGGCATGGGCGTGGCCGCTTTGGCGATAGGCATCTCGGGCCTCGCCTTGAGCTGGGTTCCCTGCTGCGTCGGGTTCGTCGCGGGAGCGCTCGCGGTGATCTTCGGCTCGATTGGTACGGCCAAGGCCGACCAAGGTCTGGCGACGAACCGGTCCTCCGCGCATGCCGGGCTGGTGACAGGAGTGATCGCAGTAGTCCTCAACGTGATCGTGACCGTCGTCGCCTACTCCTCAGACTGATCGGCGTCCTGCGACGGGCGCGCCTCGGACTGGGGGACGTCCAGGACCGCCTTGTACGGGGCCAGGAGGGCGACGACCTTTTCTAGGGCTCCTGACTCCTCCCAGAGGTCGTGCCATTCGTTGTCGCGGGGGTTGGCGGTGATGCGGAGGAGGGTTCGGCGGGCGAGGTCGTGGAGGGGTTCGGGGTTGAAGGGGTGGGCGGCGAGGAGGTCGGTGATGCGGTCGGTGGGGGAGGGGGCGCCGAGGCGGATTGCGGTGAGTACTGCGGCGGCGACCGCGGCTTGGGCCTCCGGGTTCTCGATGTAGTCGAGGACGACGAGGACTTCGAGCATGGCGGCTTCGAGGCGCTCGGTGTTCGCGTCGGGGTCGTCGGTGAGGGCGCCGACGCAGTCCCAGGCGCCGTCGTTGTCGAAAGGTCCGTAATCCCAGGCGCCCATGCGCTGCTCCTTCGGGGGTCGATGGTGGTCCGAAGTGTAGGCGGGGCGTACGACAGTGCCGCCGAAAACGGGTGTCGCCGGGGGTGCGCGGGTGCTTATGCTCCCGTCGTGGAATTCGAGGGGTTTGCGGGACTGGATCATCGGGCCGCCGCCGCGGTGCTGCTGGCCGAGGGCTGGAACGTCTGCGGCGCAGGTGATTGGGCGTACGTGTGGCGCTCGCCGGACGGGCGGGTCGTGGCCCGCGTGTGCGCGTTCGAGCCGGGCTATGGGGTGTTCACGGAGCTGTGCGGCCTGCTCGCCGGGCATCCGATGCTGCCGCGGATCGACTTCGACGCGGAGCTGTCGGGCGGCGGCCGGATCACCGTCATGGAGGCGCTCATGCCCGCGAGTACGGAGGAGCGCGAGGCGGTGCTGTCGCGCTGGGACGCAGCGGAGCCGGGCGATCCGGTTAGTGCGGTGCGGAGCGAGGCCGAGCGGCTCGATGCGGCCGCGGCCCGGGTGGTGCCGTTCTGGGGCGGCCTGGACCGGAACCCGGGGAACGTGATGCGGCGTGCCGACGGGGGCCTGGTGCTCGTGGATCTGTTCTACGCGAACGGGATCGAGATCTACAAGGCCCTGGTGGAGGAGCCGGAGCGGGTCGCCGCCGCGTTCCCGGCCGACCAGCGGGAGTTCATGTGCGACATCGCGGTCGTCGCCCGCGAGTCCACCCCGGAGGAGATCGCCGCCCTGCGCGCCGGGGCGGCCTCGATCAGCTGAGCGACCTTATGCGGCGGCCGGCTCCTTCGTCCGGTGCTTTTTCACTGCGTTCCAGCCGAATTGGAGTGCCCCCGCCAGGACTCCCACGGCCACGACCCCGGGCGCGAACACCTCGATCCCGATGAAGCCGGGCGGGCTGAGCGCGGGGTCCGCGTTGTAGAACAGCCAGTGGCTCCCGGCCGCGAGGACGGCGAGGAGGACCGCGATGAACCCGTACGCGATCCGGCGGTCGGCCCGGCGCCAGGCCGCGAGTGCGAGCAGGGCCGCGGCGGCGCCGTAGATCAGGATGAACCAGCCGGTCGGGTCCGCGGGGTCGACGGCGGTGCTGATGTAGATCGTGAGGACGAACAGCGCCATCGCCATGACCGCGAGCGCGCCCGCTTCGGCGAGGAGCGAGCCCTTGCGGTGCCAGACGGCGAAGGCCAGCCAGCACGGCGGCATCGCCATGAGCACGAAGAACGCCGGGGTGAAGAGGGCGTCCGTCCAGCCCCATGCCGAGCCGGTCCACCCGTAGCCGAACCAGTCGTAGAACGCGAGGATCCAGCAGACCGGCGCGAGGACCCATGCGGTCCGCTGGAGGACGCGGTTGCGGGTGAGGAGCGCGGTGGCGATGGCCGCCCAGAGGGCGGTGAAGTCGAGGGCGAAGCCGATCGCCGGGTCCATCGGCGCGACCCAGCCGTTGTAGAGCGCGGCCGCGACTAGGACGATGACGAGTGGCCCTGTGGCCCAGGCGATGCGGTGCCCGAGGGCGCCGCGCGGTGTGTGCGTTTCGGTGCTCATGGGGCCAGTGTCCGCCCCCCGCGCCAGCGCCCGGTCGCCGAATCGGACACGCATTGTCGGGTCCCTACAAGGGATCTCGACGGGATGTCCGGTTCGGGACCGTATTTTTCTAGGTTTCCTCCAGGGGTTCCGCGGGGTCTTCGCCGGTGGCGATGAGGGGCATGAGGATGTGGTCGAGCATCTCCTCGATGACCTCGTCGGTGGCGGATTCGGCGCGCGTCAGGAAGTAGTGCGTGAGCAGTCCCGGGGCGAGGTTGACGACGCGCGGGTGGAGGGCCTCGGGCTTGACGGTGCCGCGGGCGATGCCGTCCTCGTAGATCTTCGCGAAGATCCTTATGCGGGGCGTCTCGATGCGGGTGCGCAGTTCCTCGGTGAGTTCTTCGGGGGTGCTGCGGAGTTCGCCGATCCAGCCGCGGATGGCCTCGCCGAACGGGGTGGCCTGCTGGGCGGCGATGTGGCGCATGACCTTGACCATGTCGCCGCGGAGGTCGCCGCTGGGCTCGAACGTGGGCTCGACTTCGGTGGCCTTGTACCGGGCGGCGGCCTGGATGAGGCGGGCGCGGTCGGGCCAGCGCTTGTACAGGGACGCCTTGCCCGCTTTGGCGCGGGCGGCGACCGCCTCCATGCGGACGTTGGCGTAGCCGACTTCGGCGAGCTCGGCGAGCGCGGCGTCGAAGATGGCGTGCTCCAGGTCGTCGCCGCGTCGGCGGCCCGCTGTGGACTCGGTCACCACGATCCTTTCAATAGTGAACGATGCGTTCACTAAATGCTAGCTTAAAATAAGAGACGCACCGTTCACTAACTTGCGTCCCCCGGAAACCACCACGTACCAGGCCGCCGGGCCCTCGCTGACGCCCGGCCGCCTTCCTCCCGAAACACCATAGGAGGCAGTCCTTTGACCGCCGTATCCGACGCTCCGTCGAAGGCGCCGATGACGCACCGCGAGGTCCTCCGGGCCCTCTCCGGCCTGCTCATGGTGCTGTTCGCCGCGATGGTCTCCTCGACCGTCGTCTCCGTGGCGCTCCCGCAGATCGTGGGCGACCTGGGCGGCAACCAGTCCCAGTACACCTGGGTCGTCACCGCCACGCTGCTCGCGTCCACCGCCTCGACCCCCGTGTGGGGCAAGCTCGCCGACCTGTTCGACAAGAAGCGCCTGCTCCAGATCGCCATCGTGATCTTCGCCGCGGCCTCGCTCGCGTGCGGGCTCGTGCAGAACACCGAGCAGCTCATCGCGCTCCGCGCCGTGCAGGGCCTCGGCATGGGCGCCCTCCAGGTCCTCGTGCAGGTCATCATCGGCGCGATGGTGAGCCCGAAGGAACGCGGCCGCTACAACGGCTACCTCGGCGGCGTCATGGCCGTCTCCACGGTCGGTGGCCCGCTCCTCGGCGGCGCCATCACCGACGCGAGCTGGCTCGGCTGGCAGTGGTGCTTCTTCCTCGCCGTCCCGATCACGGTGATCGCCTTCGCGATGCTCTCGCGCACCCTGCACCTGGACGAGGTGAAGAAGACCGACACGAAGGTCGACTACCTCGGGGCGGTCCTCATCGCCGCGGGCGTCAGCCTGCTGCTCCTGTGGGTCACGTTCGTCGGCGACGACTTCGAGTGGATCTCCTGGCAGACCCTCGCGATGGCCGGCGGCGCCGTCGTGATCCTCGTCGCGGCCGCGTTCGTGGAGACCCGCGTGAGCCAGCCCGTGGTCCCGCTGCACGTCCTCAAGCGCCGCGACCCGGCCCTCGCCACCGTGGCGAGCCTCGCGGTCGGCATGGCGATGTTCGGCGGCTCGGTGTTCCTCGGCCAGTACTTCCAGATCTCGCGCGGGTTCTCGCCGACCCAGGCGGGGCTGCTGACGATCCCGATGATGTTCGGCGTGCTCGTCGCGTCGGCGGTCGCGGGCCGCATGGTCTCGAAGTCCGGCAGCGTCAAGCCGTACATCATCACCGGGACGCTGGTCCTGACGGCCGGATTCGCGATGCTCGCGACCATCGACCACGAGACGTCCCTGGTGTTCATGGGCTTCGGGATGTTCGCGGTCGGCATCGGCGTGGGCATGTCGATGCAGAACCTGGTCCTGGTCGTGCAGAACTCGGTGCCGCTGCGCGAGCTCGGCGCGGCCTCGGGCGCGATCACGTTCTTCCGCTCCCTGGGCGGCACGATCGGCGTCTCGGTCCTGGGCGCGGTCCTCGCGAACCAGGTGGCCGACAAGATCCGCGAGGGCCTCGCGGCCCTCGGCATCGACGCCGCCGCCGCGGGCGGCGCGAGCTCCAGCCTCGACCTGGACGCGATGCCCGAACCGATCGCCGACCTCGTGCGCGCCTCCTACGGCGACGCGACCGGCCACCTGTTTCTCATCTCGGCCTGCATCGCGGGCGCTGGCTTCATCGCCGCGCTGTTCCTGACGCCGGTCCGCCTGCGCGAGACCGTCGACCTGGTGGAGGAGATCGTGGTGGGCGAGGAGACCGTCCTCGGCGCCAAGTGATCCCCGCCAGGTTATCCCCGAGAAGACCACCGGGCCCGAGCTGCACCCGCTCGGGCCCGGTTCGCTTGCCCCGAAACGGGTTCAGGCGGGACGCGAGGCGTAGACGAGGTCGACGATGCGGTCGGCGGCGGCCGCGGTGTCGTAGTCGGGGTCGGCGAGGCGTTCGGCGACGACGGCGTCGATGGCGCCGCCGGTGATGATCGCAAGGGTGCGCAGGTCGGCGTCGGTGCGGGCGCCGAGGACGCCCTCTGCGGCGCGGAGGAGGTCGCCGAGGGGGCGCCAGCGGTCGGCGGGCTCGTGGTCGGCGTCGCCGTGGACCATGGCCTCGATGATCATGCGCGTGTGGCGCGGATGCTCGCGCAGGTGGCCGATCATCGAGCGCACGTAGGCCGCCGGTCCCTGGTCGGCACCGGCCGCTTCGACCGCGGCCCCGACGTGCTCCACCAGCGCCCCGAGCACGTGCTCATGTGCCGCCTGGACCACCGCCGCCTTGGACGGGAAGTGGTACAGCACAGCGGCTTTCGTGATCCCCGCGCGCTCGGCGATGGCGGCGAGGGAGGCCCCGGCGTACCCGCGGTCGGCGACCAGTCCCACCGTGACTTCCATGAGCTGGCTGCGGCGGGCGCGCTCGGTGAGGGTGAGCTCGCGGTCCTCCGGGCGTTTCGGGCGGGTTGTCATGACACTGGATTCTACCGTATGGTCAAATTACTTACCGATCGGTTAGGAGAGTCATGGACGACGAGACGCCCGAGACGGAACCACAGGTCAAGCCCAAGCGCAGGCGCCGCCGCTGGCTCATCGCCGGGGGAGTGGTCGCGGTGATCGTGCTCGCGGGCGCCTTCGCGCTGCGGACCCCGTCCCCGGTGGGGCACTGGCGAAGCGCCGACGGGTACGACGCGTTCGTGGACACCTACGAAGCCGCCTTCGCCGACATGCCCGAACCCGACGAGACCCTGGACGTGCGCACCGACTACGGCATCGTGCGCTTCTACCGCTTCACCGGGACCGGCCCCGCCGCCGAGCCCCTCGTCCTGCTCCCGGGCCGCGCCTCGGCCTCGCCGGTGTGGGCCGGGAACCTGCCGTCACTGCTCGCGATCGGCGACGTCTACACCGTCGACCTCCTCGGCGAGCCGGGCATGAGCGTCCAGGACCGGCCGATCGAAGACGACGCCCAGCAGGCCGAGTGGCTGGACCAGGCCCTCGCCGGACTCCCGGAGGATCGCTTCAACCTCGTCGGCGTCTCCATCGGCGGCTGGACCGCCGCGAACCTCGCTGTGCGCCAACCGGAACGCGTCGCCTCGCTGACCCTCGTAGACGCCGTCTTCGTCTTCGACGGCATGCCGGTCGGCACGATGATCCGGTCCATCCCGGCCTCGGTGTCCTGGTTCCCGAAGTCCTGGCGCGACGGCTTCAACTCCTACACCGCGGGCGGCGCCGAAGTCGAGGACGAGCCGGTCGCCGACATGATCGAGGCCGGCATGCAGCACTACCAACTGCGCCTCCCCGCGCCCACTCGCATCTCGGAGGACCAGCTCACGGACCTGGACATGCCCGTCCTCGCGATCATCGCGGGCCGGTCGGTCATGCACGACCCGGAGACGGCCCGCGAGACCGCCGAGCGTGCTCTGCCGGAGGGGACCGTGGTCTTCTACGAGGACGCCACGCACGCGGTCAACGGCGAGTATCCGGAGGAGATCGCCGCGAACATCGCCGAGCTGCTGGGGGTCTAGAAGGTCGTTCGCTCAGTGGTTCTCGCGGACCTTGTCCCAGTTGACTTTGCAGTCCTCGCCATAGCCCGTGTCATCGACGGAGGCGCAGTCGAAGTCCTCGATCTCGTAAGGGCATCCCCCGTTGTGGATCGTGTTCGGCTGCGCGTCGGCGCACAGGACCCGGTCCAGCGGGCCGCCCCGCCAGAAGTAGGACACGCAGCCGCAGACGCAGACGAGTACGACCGCCAGCACGACGCCGAGCACGATCTTGCGGGACTTGCCCAAGTGAATTCCTTCTTCAGCATTAGAGCCGGTACGGCGGGAGCTGCGCGATCACCCGCGCGAAGTCGGCCTTGCGGCCGGGGCCGGTCCGGACCGTGACATGGGCGCCGTTGGGGAGGACTCGGATGATGTCGCGGCCGTGGGTGTAGAGGTGTTCCCCGGCGGGGGCGCCGTAGATGCGGTCCTTGAAACCGAAGGGGTCGATGATGCGCAGTTCACCGGTCGCCGGATCGAACACGCTGTACGGCTTGATGAGCTGAAGGGTTCCAAGCGCCACGAAGATCGCCCCGGCGAGCATGAACCCGAACCCGCCCGCATTGTCCAGCCCGAACCCGAGCGCTCCACCGCCGCCCATCACCAGCAGCCCGCCGAACACGACCACCGAGGGTCCGAACGGTTTGTACCGGACTTGGACTCGGTGGTCGTGTGGCGTATCGGGCTGCATCGCGGGATTGTATTAAGTCGCGTCCCGCCGCACGAAGAAAGCCGCTGAAGTCCGCGGCCTGAAGGTCGAAGATCGGGGAGGCATCGCCGAGCTTCGAGTCCCGGACTTGGAAGCCAGTAGCGGCAGGGCGGGCTTCGACGCAGTCTGAGTTCGAGTCGCCGCTGCTCCTGCTGGACTTGCGCCACCCGGCTTGGCTCATAGCTTGAACTCCTTAATTGACCTGGCCATCTCATCCGTAGCAACGAGCCTCGTCTTGTAGTGCTGAACGGACTCGGCCTCCTCGAAGTATAGGTAGGCGTCTTGGGCTTCCACGAACACGACATCGGCATCATGTTTGGCCGGGAACGCCAGCAAGGTGAAGGGCAGGTGCATCAGCGATGGCGGTCCGGCCGAAAACGGAAGGTACCGGACTGTCGCATGGTCGAGTGAGTCCGCCTCGTTCAGCCGAGCGATCTGCTCGGCATCGCAGCCCATGCGGAGGACTGCCTCGCTCATCAAGTAATGGAATTGCGGGCCGTCGCCGCTCCAGAACAATCGCTGGTTCTGCGTTCGGATGCGCACCTCCTCGTCGACCGCGGCCGCATCGAGTTCAGGGTTGCGGCTGAACAGCAACCGCATGGTGCTCTCCGACTGAAGCGGCCCGGGTACGAAGGTGGTCTCGTACTTGGTCACCACGCTGGCCTGGCTTTGGAGCTCGTTGAATGCGTCGAAGCCGAAGATCGCACGACCTCGCGGCTGAGTCCAGTTGGTGGTTTCCGGACCGAGGCGCCAGAGGCGCTGAAGCTCGAACTTCTCCTCTGCCGGCATCTCGTAGAGATCGCAGAGGGTGCCGATGACCGGATAGGTCAACTTCGTGGCGTGGCCGTTCTCGAGTCGCCCGAGAGTTCGAGGGGACCCTACTGCGTCCACGATGTCCTGGTGCCTGACCATCTTGCCTTTAGCCAGCTTTGCGAGCTTGAGCTTGCGGCCGATGAGTTTGCGCCGCATTGGAGTCTGGCGTGTCGTTTCGTTCTCCATCCGGTAAGTAAAGCAATGGTCACTGGTTTTGCAACCCCTATCGACCCAGAGTTCGATGTGGCGTCTGGGCTGTGGCGTGTGGGCCATGCCCACACGCCACACGCCAGACGCCAGAGCTCCCTGGCGCTACCCAAACGCCATACTCTGACCTGCGGTTTTGCTATTGAAACGAGGTTCTCTGCGACCTACTGTCGACACATCGCGAGTCGTTCCGAGGAGAGGGGAAAGCAATGAGGGAGGCGCAGAGTCGGGTATCCGACCCATTGGCGCGCGGCGGGTTCACCGATGGGACCCACGAGTTCTGGGTCTATGCGGCCACAGCGGACGCACCGGACTCGTTCCAGGTCGCGGCGGACGGGAACCGGGCGGACATCGTCATGATCGTCTCGGGCCTGAACACCGGTGCCCTGCATGCCACTTGGGGAGACGAGTGGCGCAACCGCTCGGCCGAGTGGAAGGAGTGGGCGAAGTCGTGCGCCTCCCACGTCTTCGACAAGGGCAGCCTCCTCGCCGAGCCGAGGACGCGGTTCTGCAATGGCTGACACCACGCTCAACGACGGCTGGCTGGGCGACTTCAGCAGGGGGCCTGCGGTGTTCACCGTCTTCCGGGTCGTCGCGGCTGACGGCGGGCTCCCGCTCGGCCCGGCCGAGTACCGCATCGAATGCAACGACGGCGCGGGCCCGCGCGAGATCTGCCGGTTCTTCGAGGACCCCGAGCTGCCTCCGGAGTGGTTCGGCGCGTGGCAGAACGACCCGTGGTGCGACTGGATCCTGACCCAGGCGAAGAAGACCATCCGCAACCCTGAGCGGTGAGCGGCATCGGCCGCCACCCGCGCGGCACCCAGGCCGCGTTACAGGGAACCGGGGCGGCGGACTTGGTGGAGTCCGCCGCCCCGCTTTCGTCTGCCGCTCGTGCCTGCGCCTCAGCGTTCGATGGCGGGGCCGTGTTCGGGTGGGAGGGCCTGGATGAGGCGGGTGAAGTCGTTGCGGTCGGTGCCGGTGGGGCTGACGCGGTGGCGTTCGCCGTCGGGGAGTTCGCGGAAGACGCGCTTGCCGTCGAAGTAGACGCGTTCACCCTCGGCGCCGGGGGTTCCCTTGCTGCCCGGGCCGATCGCGGCGAAGACCGTCAGGACTCCCGTGTCGGGCTGGAACAGGTAGCGGGGGCGGAAGAGCGAGCGCAGGCCGCCGCCGATGAGCGCGAGGCCCGTGAGTCCGACCGGCAGGAGCACGGGGATGAACGGCGTGAAGATCGTGACGGCCGCGGAGGCCGTGAGGACGAAGCCGAGGACGATCGTCAGCACTGACGCCTTGCGGGAGTAGCGGACTCGGATGAACCTGGAGCCTTCGGCTGACGGCATCGCGTCTCCTGGGGGAAGGGGGCCGGGGCGCTTTCAGGATAGTCAGGCCGGGCGATTCCGTCAGTGCCAGTTCTCGACCGCGTACACGAACCACACGGCGGCGGTGTCCGATCCGAGCGAGGCCAGGGCCCCGGCCTCCATGGCCTCGTCCCGATCGTAGCCGAGCCGCTGCCGTTCGCCGGACGGCTGCGCGATCAGGTACCCGCAGGCGTTGATCTGCCATGACGATGCCAGCGGCCGCGTCTTGCGCTTCACGCCCGGCACCTTCTCCGGCTGTTCCCGGCGCGGCCCCGCCTCGACCTGCGGCCACTCCCGGACCAGGGTGCCCTGCTTGTAGACGGCCGCCTTCTGCGCGTACTGGAGGACCTTGTAGCCCAAGGGGATCCACTCGGAGAGGTAGAAGTCGGCGGGCTCCAGTCGGTCCGTGAACGCGTACGTGGACTTGTCGCCGCCGTAGACGATGTACTGCGCCGCGGCGCGGGTCGCGTCGAACGGGTCGATCCGGGCGCCCGGGGCGGGCGGGTAGGGGTAGAAGTCCATGCGCAGAGTCTCCCAGCCGCCCCCGACACGGCGGACGCCCGACAGGGCTGACCCTCGACACCGCGGGTCCCCGCGGGTGGGAACTTCCTTCCCACGAAAAGCCTTCTCTGGAAGGGGCCGCGAAACGGCCGTAGCGTCAAGGCATGACCAGTGACAACACCACCGCGAACCTCGGCAGCGCCACCGTCAGGCGCATCGGATACGGCGCCATGCAGCTCGCCGGACCCGGCGTGTTCGGGCCGCCCGCCGACCCCGAGAACGCCAAGGCCGTGCTGCGGCACGCCGTCGATGCCGGGGTCGACCACATCGACACCGCGCAGATCTACGGACCCGACGTCGTCAACGACCTCATCCGCGAAGCGCTCCACCCGTACCCGGAGGGCCTGGTCCTGGCGACGAAGGTCGGCGGGGCCCGCGACGCGCAGGGCGGCTGGCTCCCCGACGGCGAGCCCGCCTCGCTGAAAGCGCAGGTCGAGGAGAACCTCCGGTCGCTCCGGGTGGAGCGCCTCGACCTGGTGAACCTGCGCCGGTTCGAGCGCGACCACCCCGACGCCTACCAGCCGGAGCTGGCCGACCAGCTCGGCGCGCTCGTGGAACTGCGGGACGAGGGCAAGATCGACATGATCGGGATCTCCAACGCGCACTTGGACACCGTGCGGGAGGCCATCGACCTCGCGGGCGTGGTGGGCGTGCAGAACGCCTACAGCATCCTCGACCGCACCGATGACGCCATTGTGGACCTGGCGCGGGAGCGGGGGATCGCGTTCGTGCCGTTCTTCCCGCTCGGCTCGGCGTTCGTCGCCGGGGGCGGTCCCGCGCGCATCGCCGCGGACGAGCACGTGGGCGCGGTCGCCCGCAAGCACGGGGCGACGCCTTCGCAGGTGGCGCTGGCGTGGCTGCTCGCGCAGTACGAGCGGATGCTGCTGATCCCGGGGACGGCGTCGATCGGGCACCTCGACGAGAACCTCGCCGTCGGGGAGATCGTGCTCGACGCCGAGGACCTGGCGCGGCTCGACAAGGTCCAGCCCTAGGGCGCGCCCGGAGGGCCGCCGCCCACGGCGGCGGCGGTCTTCCTAAGCCGCGGGGACGGCCGTCGCGGCGACCAGGGCCCGGAGTGCGTCGAGCTTCTCGGCGTCGGGGCCGCCGGGCGGCGTGGAGCACGCGATGATCCTGACGTTCGAGCCGGTGACCATGAGCGTGTCGCAGTCGATCGTCAGGTCGCCGACGACCGGGTGGTGGACGGTCTTCACCAGCGCGTTGTGGGGCGCGGCGCTGCCCTCGTCCCACAACGCGGCGAACCGCGGGCTGCGGGCCCGCACGGAGGCCACGAGCGTCTGGAACGCCGGGTCGTGGCCGAGGTCGCTCGCCGAGAGCCGCAGGTCGGCGACGAGCGCCCGCTCGAACACCTCGTTGCCGCCGAGCGGGGTCGAGATCACCGACGTCGTGCCCTCGATGAAGGTCCGCTCGACCAGGTTCATCCCGACGGCCTCGGCGGGCGACGGGAGGTCGAACAGCGCGCAGAGCAGCCGGTTCGCGAACAGCAGCGTCCATTCGGCGGTGAACACCGCGAGCGGCTGGTCCGGCATGCGCGAGACGATCCGCTGCGCGGCGGGCGGCACCTCCACGGACACGGTGCCCGGACCGGGCGGCAGGTGGTTCGCGGCGCGGAACAGCAGCTCGGTCTCGCTGCCCGACAGCCGCAGCGCCCGCGCGAGCGCGGCCACGACCTGCGCCGACGGGGTCCGGAACCGGCCCTGTTCGAGCCGCACCACGTAGTCGGCGCTGACCCCGGCGAGCGCCGCGAGCTCCTCGCGGCGCAGGCCCTTCGCGCGCCGCCGGCCGCCGCCGACCATGCCCGCGTCCTTCGGGTCCGTGCGCTCCCGCCAGGTGCGGAGCAGGCTCCCGAGGGTCTGGATCTCAGATGGCATGGACCGATTCTAGGTCGCGGAGCTCAAGGCTCAGTAGTTCTTCCATTCGGACTCGACCAGCTCCAGGATCACCGGGTGCATCAGCGTGGACGGGGGCATGTCCATGCGGTCGCGGTCGGGCTGGAAGACCTGGGCGGCCTGGAGGAGTTCCGGGGTGAGGGACTGGAACGGGCCCGCCGCGGGGTCGAGGCCGAGGGGCGGGGCGGTGCCGTCGGCCCGGACGATGTGGAAGCCCCAGTCGCCGAAGGAGGGGACCGAGACCCAGTACGGGGTCGGTTCGTACCCGGCGTCGGCGAGGGTCGCGGCGATCGTCCAGTAGGTCTTGGGGGCGAAGTAGGGGGAGCCGCCCTGGACGACCATGCGGCCGTCGGCGGACAGGTGGTCGCCCGCGAGGGCGTAGAACTCGGTCGAGTAGAGCTTCGCGGTCTCGGTCGCGTCGGGGTCCGGCATGTCGACGATGATCGCGTCCCAGGCGCCGGTCTGCTGGCGCAGCCACGTGAACGCGTCCTCGTTGACGACGGTGACCTTCGGGTCGTCCAGGGAGTCCCCGTTCAGCTCGACCAGGTCGCCGAAGCTCCTCGCGAGGTCGGTGACCGAGCCGTCGAGGTCCACGAGCGTGACGGTCTCGACGTCGTCGTACTTCAGGATCTCCCTCACCGCGAGGCCGTCGCCGCCGCCGAGGACCAGGACGTTCGCGTGCGGGCCGTTCATCGCCGGGTGGACCAGGGCCTCGTGGTACCGGTATTCGTCCACTGAGGAGAATTGCAGGTCGCCGTTCAGGTACAGCCGCAGGTCCTGCTCGCCGAACGGCGACGCGGACTCGGTCATGACGATCTGCTGGTACTGCGAGTCCTCCGAGTACACGATCGGCGCCGCGTACAGCGCCTGGCGCGCATCGGTCTCGAACTTGTCCGTGTACGCGAACGCGGCCACCAGGAGCAGCGCCGTGATGCCCGCGACCAGGCCGAGGACCTGCTTCGCCAGCTTCGACAGGTCATTGCGGAACAGGACGAAGATCAGCAGCACCCCCGCGACCGCGTTCACCGCGCCGACGATCAACGCGCCCTGGATCTGCCCGAAGAACGGCAGCAGCACGAACGGGAACGCGAGCCCGCCGATCAGCCCGCCCAGGTAGTCCGCCGCGTTCAAATCCGCCACCGCCGCGCCCGCGGCCTGCTCCCGGATGCGTTGCAGCAACTCCATGAGCAGCGGGATCTCCGCGCCGATGAGCAGCCCGATCGCCGCCGCGACCACCACCAGCGGCAGCGAGTACAGGTCCGTCCACGCGAACGCCGCGTACAGCAGCATCACACTGAACCCGCCCAGCAGCGCCAGCACCAGCTCCACCGCCGCGAACGCCAGCGCCGGCCACCGCCGCAACGGCTTCGCCGCCAGCGCCCCGATGCCCATCGCGAACACCATGATCGCCAAGACGATCGACGCCTGCTTCGCGGTGTTCCCCACCAGGTACGCGCCCAGCGTGATCAGCGCCAGCTCGTACACGAGCCCGCACGCCGAGACCGCGAACGCGGTCGCGAGCAGGCCGAAGCGCGCCAGGCGGACCCGGCGCGCGCTCAACGTCGTGTCGGTCGGCGAATCGGTCGTCTGAGGGGTGTCAGACGCCGACGTCAAGACAGCGCCATCGCGATGACCCCGCCCAGGGCCAGGTGCATCGAGGCGTTCACGAACACCGCCGGGTGCAGCTCGTCCTCAGTGAGGGTCTCGCCGAGCTTCCCGGGCGTGAGCAGGTCGAGGATCACGAACGCGATCGCCATGGCGCCCAGACCGATCACCCCGTACACGAACGTCGAGATGACGCCGCGCAGCACGCCGCCCTCCGAAGCCCAGATCGCGCCGACCACGATCAGGCCGACACCGAGGACGTTCGAGGCCAGCAGGATCGCGGCGTTCTTGTTGCGCTCGGTCCAGATCTGCTCGCCGAGCTTCCCGGGAGTGAGCCAGTCGGTGACGAGGTAGCCGAGCACCATGAGCGCGATGCCCACGACGCTGTAGGCGACGGCGCCGACAAGGGGGCCGAGGACGTCGCGGCTGAGCTCTTCGATCATTGGAGGACGTGCCTTTCAGGAGTTCTTCGGGACGAGCGCATTACTTGCCGGAGCCGGGACCGCCGCCGCGGAACGGCGACGGAGGCGAGGACGACCAGCCCCACAGGATGAACACCGACGAGTAGTGGTTGTACCCGGACCGGTAGTCGTGCACCAGGATCTTCGACCCGCCCTGGTACGGGGAGACGGCCACGATGTGCTTGGAGTACTGGAGGTAGTACACGCCCCCCGAGGAGCGCTCCTCGCGCGCCTCGGCGTCGTCGTCGATCTGGTCCGCCACCGTCGCGGGCGACAGGCTCGACGTGTACGCCTTGCCGCCGCCCTCGTCCAGGTTCGCGGCCCGGTCGTAGTGCGACTGGATCGTGCCGGTCGGGTTGTTGAAGTTCGAGTTCATCAGGAACACCCCGCCGCAGCACAGCGCCAGCACGACGACGATCGCGGTCCAGTGCTTCCAGTTCAGGCCGCGCGAAGCGGGGGAGTGCGGCTGCTGTCGGTCGGTCATCGGCGGTCCTCGGTGGTCTCTCGGGGTTCGGGTCAGCTTACGGGGGCGACGGAGCTGACGGTGGTCACGACCTCGCCGTACTGCGGGTACGTGTGGACGGTGCGCCACGTCAGCGGCTCGGTCCCCGTGACCTCCAGCGCGGTCAGCGCGTCGGGGTCGCCGCCGAACAGGCCCACGAGCAGGTCCGGTTCGGCGGTGCGCTGCACGGCCCGGTCGCGCAGGGCGCGGACGCGGGCGCGCAGCTGCGGGACGGTGAGGGTCTCGACGGTGCACTCGTAGCGGTGGCGCCAGGCGCCGACGCGCTGGCTGAACGTGTCGGGCAGGTCCGGGCCGAGGTTCGTGCGGTACGCGAGGGTCTCGGCGAGGAGGCCGTCGGGGGTGGCGACGACCGCCTGGTGGCTGGCGCCGAGGAGGCGCAGGGACAGCCTGAGGGGCCCGGCGTCGCGATCCATCCGGTCCAGGACCGGCATGGGCGGGGCGTCGGGTCGGAAGGTGAGCGAGGCGGCCGAGACGTCGGCGAACGGCACCTCGATGTGCGCTATCAGTGGGTGCTCCGAACGGGGATCGGGGAGCGGACGCGGCTGGGGTTCGCCCTACGCCTCGTCGCTCTGGTGGTAGATCGTGATCTGGTTGCGGTCCAAGGTGAGGCCCTTCGCGAGCTCCCACTTGGCGCCGTCGCCGAAGGACTCGAACGAGAGCTTCTGCCCGTCGGGTCCGGCGTAGTCGTGGTACTTGACCGAGCCCGTGGGCGCGAGGCCCGTGGTGGCCTCGGACGCGTACTTCGCGGTGCCCTTCTCGTCCGAGCGGTACGAGACGCCTTCGTGGCTGAGCTCACGCGGGCCCGGCTTCAGGTCCGTGTCCGTGATCTCCTCCCAGAGGACGACCTCCAGGTCGGGGTCGGCCTCCACCGACAGCCAGCGCTTGACGCCGGTCCCGGTGTCCAGGAAGTGCTCCGACCAGCGGTAGTCGCCCTCGGAGAGGCGCAGGCTGCCGCGGACGGCGAGGGTCTTGCCGTACAGCTCGACGAGGTCGGCGGCCTTGAGGCGGCGGGGGTCGCCGCGGAGGACGTCGGTGTCGGCGTCGGCGAACGGGTCGACCGGACCCCGGCCCGGAACGGCCTCGTCCTTGCGGGAGTTCTTGCGCCACAGCCACCACCCGATGGCGGCCAGGGCGAGGAGGATGAGGACGACCCAGATCATGGTGTTGCCTTCGCGTTTCGGGGGGTGCTTCGGTGACGGGATGGTTCCTTCGATCACTGTACCGTCGCGTCGGCAACATCGGTGTCACCCGTGCGCCATCTCGGGCACCTACGATCTAGCCTGGAAGCGGCTCACAACGATGTGGGTCGAACGTGATTCGGACTGGAGTGTCGAGACGTGCTGGCGTTCATCGGAGACGAAGAATTCCGCGAAACCCTCCCCGACCGGGAGGAACTGCTGACCGAGGCGGCCCGACTGGCCGGATCCGACGAATCATTGGCGAGACTCGTCGAGCTGTACTGGAGCCTGGTCGCCGACGACGACCTCGTCGGCCGCTCCGCCCAGCAGCTGCTGGAGACCACCGCCCACCACCGCCGCATGGCCGAGGTGCGCGCACCGGGCCAGGTGTGCCTGGAGATCGACTGCCCCGACGACGCCGAGGGCCCCGACGCGGCGTCCTCCACGCGCGTCGACCTCGTCTGCGACGACTCCCCGTTCCTGGTGGACTCGCTGACGGGCCTGTTCAACCGGCACGGCGTCGACATCACCGTGTTCGTCCACCCGATCGTCCCGGTCCGCCGCGACGCCGACGGGAACCTCCAGGAGGCCCCGGCCGCGGGCGGGCACGCCGAGTCGTGGATGCACATCGAGGTGCAGCGGCTCTCCGACGCCGAGGACATCGAACGGCTCGAAGCCGAGATCGAAGTGGTCCTCGCCGACGTCGCCGCGTGCGTCGCCGACTGGCAGGCCATGCGCGGCAAGGCGACCGCGATCGCCGCCGACCTGGACGCCGCCGCCGCGGGCGCCCCCGGCACGACGCCGCTCCCCGTGCCGCCCAAGGACATCGACGACACCGTGGAGCTGCTGCGGTGGCTCGCGGACGAGAAGTTCACGTTCCTGGGGTTCCGGCAGTACAAGCTCACCGGCGAAGGCGACGCCCAGGCGCTGACCCCGCTCGTGGAGACCGGCCTCGGCCTGCTGCGCAAGGCCCCCGCCTCGCCGCGGCTGCTGTCCTCGTTCAACGCGGACGCGCGCGCCCAGATCGGCACGAAGCGGCTCCTGGTCATCACCAAGTCGAACGCCCGCTCCACCGTCCACCGCACGTCCTTCATGGACTACATCGGCGTGAAGACCTTCGACGCCAACGGCGAACCCGACGGCGAGCTGCGCTTCCTCGGCCTGTTCACCTCCGCCGCGTACCTCTCCAGCGTCACCGACCTGCCCGTCGTCAAGCGCAAAGTCCAGGACGTGCTGGAGCGCTCCGGCGTGACCCTCTCCTCCCACTCCGGGAAGGACCTCGTCACCGCTCTGGAGACCTACCCGCGCGACGAGCTGTTCCAGGCCCGTACCGACGACCTGTACTCCACCTCGATGGGGGTCCTGCGCCTCGCCGGGCGCCGCCGCCTGCGCCTGTTCGCGCGCCGGGACGTCTACGGCCGCTTCTACTCCTGCCTGATCTACCTGCCCCGCGACCGGTACAACACCGAGAACCGGGTGAAGATCGAGGCGATCCTGCGCCGCCGCCTCCACGGCAAGGCCGTCGACTACGACGCCCGCGTCACCGAGTCGGTGCTCGCGCGCCTCCACTTCGTCGTCCGCATCGACCCGTTCGCCGAGCACCCCCCGGTCGACGTCGAGTCGATCCAGGCCGAGCTCGCCGACGCCACCCGCTCCTGGGACGCCGACCTCGCCCTCCAGCTCGACCACCACGTCGGCGAAGGCCAGGCCCGCACCCTCTACAAGGCGTACGCGAACGCGTACCCGCCCGCGTACAAGGCCGAGCACTCGCCGATCGACGCCGCCAAGGACATCGCGAAGCTCGAACTGCTCCGCGAGGCCGGGGACATGGAGCTCCAGCTGTTCCGCCGCGGCGGCGACGACGCCGACGTCCACTTCAAGCTGTACGCCTTCGACCAGCCCGTGGGCCTCTCCGAGGCCCTCCCGGTCCTGCGCGACCTGGGCGTCCGGGTCGCCGAGGAGCGCCCGTACCACATCAAGCGCGCCGACGGCACGATCCACCTCCACGACTTCGGGCTGGTCCTGCCCGGCGAGGCCGCCGAATCGGTGCCGCAGCTGCGCATCCGCTTCGAGAACGCGTTCCGCGCCGCCTGGGCCGGGGAGGCCGAGTCCGACCGGCTCAACGAGCTCGTCATCCACGCCGGGCTCACCTGGCGGCAGGTCGTGGTGCTGCGCGCGCTCGCGAAGTACCTGCGCCAGTGCGGGTTCGTGTTCTCCCAGGAGTTCATCGCCGCGACCCTCGGATCGCACCCGGAGATCGCCGCGAACCTCGTGCACCTCTTCGAGGCCCGCTTCGACCCGCGCGTGGGCGCCGACCGCGACGCCGCCGTCGCCCGCATCGACGACGCGCTCGCCGAGGGCCTCGCCGGGGTCCCCTCGCTCGACTCCGACCGCATCCTGCGGGCGTTCCTGACGCTCATCCGCTCGACGCTGCGCACCTCGTACTTCCAGCGCGGCAACGGGGGCCGCCCGAAGGAGCACGTGGCGTTCAAGTTCGACGCCCGCGCGATCGACTTCCTGCCCAAGCCCCGGCCGATGGTCGAGGTGTTCGTGTACTCCCCGAACTTCGAGGGCGTCCACATGCGGTACGGGAAGGTCGCGCGCGGCGGCCTGCGCTGGTCGGACCGGCGCGAGGACTTCCGCACCGAGATCCTCGGGCTCGTGAAGGCCCAGGAGGTCAAGAACACCGTCATCACGCCCGTGGGCGCGAAGGGCGGGTTCGTCCTCAAGAAGGAGTCGTTCGCCGACCGCGCCGAGTTCCAGGCCGAGGGCGTCGCCCGGTACCGCGAGTTCATCTCCGCGCTGCTGGACATCACCGACAACCGGGACGCCGACAACACGGTGGTCCCGCCGCCGAACGTCGTCCGCCACGACCCCGACGACCCGTACCTGGTGGTCGCCGCCGACAAGGGCACCGCGACGTTCTCCGACATCGCGAACGCCGTGGCCGCCGAGTACGGGTTCTGGCTCGGCGACGCGTTCGCGTCCGGCGGGTCCGTGGGCTACGACCACAAGAAGATGGGCATCACCGCAAGGGGCGCCTGGGAGTCCGTGAAGCGCCACTTCCGCGCCGAGGGCCTCGACACGCAGTCGCAGGACTTCACCGTCGTCGGCATCGGCGACATGGCCGGGGACGTGTTCGGCAACGGGATGCTCCTGTCCGAGCACATCCGCCTCGTCGCGGCCTTCAACCACATGCACATCTTCATCGACCCGGACCCCGACGCGTCGTCGTCGTTCGCCGAGCGGCGGCGCCTGTTCGACCTGCCGCGCTCGACCTGGGCCGACTACGACAAGTCGCTGATCTCCGCGGGCGGCGGCGTGTGGGAGCGGGCCGCGAAGTCCATCCCCGTCTCCGACGAGGTGCGGGCCGCGCTCGGCATCGGCGCCGACGTCAAGGACATGACACCGCCCGAACTCATCCGCGCGATCCTCACCGCCCGCGTCGACCTGCTGTGGAACGGCGGCATCGGCACCTATGTGAAGGCCGCCAATCAAACTGATGCGGACGCGGGGGACAAGTCCAACGACCCCGTGCGCGTCAACGGCGAGGACCTGCGCTGCCGCGTCGTCGGCGAAGGCGGGAACCTCGGGTTCACGCAGCTCGGGCGCATCGAGTTCTCGCAGGCCGGCGGCCCCGAGGGCCTCGGCGGGCGCATGAACACCGACTTCATCGACAACTCCGCGGGCGTGGACACCTCCGACCACGAGGTCAACATCAAGATCCTGCTCCGCTCCGCGACGCTCACCGGCCGGATCGACGCGGCGAGCCGCGACAAGCTGTTCATGGACATGTCCGACGCCGTCGCCGACGCCGTCCTCGCCGACAACTACGGCCAGAACATGGCCCTGGCCAACGCGATCCGCCTCAACCGGCGGCTGCTGCCCGTCCACTCCAGGCTCATGAAGCACCTGGAGAAGACCGTCGGCCTCGACCGCGAGATCGAGGGCCTCCCCAGCGACAAGCAGCTCAAAGAGCGCGCCGCCGCCGGGTCCGGGCTCACCGAGCCCGAACTCTCGGTTCTCCTGTCGTACGTGAAGATCTGGGCCAAACGCGCCGTCCTCGACTCCGACCTGCCCGCCGAGGAGTGGACCGCGCCGGTCCTGCGCGAGTACTTCCCCGCGCCCCTGCGCGAGCCGTACGCCGACCTCATGGCCGAGCACCCGCTCCACCGCGAGATCGTCACCACCGCGGTCGTCGGCGAGGCCGTCAACCGCGGCGGCACCACGTTCTTCTTCCGCATCGCCGACGAGACGGGCGCCGACGTCGTGGACGTCATCCGCGCGTACGTCATCATCCGCGACGCCTTCGGCCTGCCCGACCTGTGGCGCCGCATCGAAGCGCTCGACAACCAGGTCCCGCAGGAGGCCCAGGTCGCGGCCATGCTCGTGATCCGGCGGCTCCTCGACCGCGGCGTGCGCTGGCTCGTGCAGCACCGCCGCGGGCACCTCGACGTGGCCGCCGAGACCGAGCGGCTCCGCCCGGGCCTCGCGGTGCTCCAGCCGCTGCTCCCGGTGCTGCTCACCGACTCCGAGGCCGTCGGGTTCGAGGAGTTCGTGGACCAGCTCGAAGACCAGGGGATGCCCGCCGAGATCGCACGCGACGCCTCCGCCCCGATCTTCGGGTTCGGACTCGTCGACGTCGTTGAGTGCGCGCGCCTCTTGGAGACGGACCTGGAGACGACCGCGAAGGTCTACTACGGGATCGCCGCCCGCGTCCACCTCGACGAGATCCTCAACCAGATCTCGGCGCTGCCGCGCACGAACCGGTGGCAGACCCTCGCCCGGTCGGCGCTGCGGTACGACCTGTACGGCGCCATGCACGGCCTCACCGCGAGCGTCCTCCAGGCCAAGCCCGGGACCGACCCGGCCGAGGCCGTCGGCTCGTGGGCCGAGCGCAACACGGCCGCGATCGAGGCCGTCCACGAGGCCACCGAGGAGGCCGAGCGCTCCGACGAGAAGCTCGCCGTCCTGTCGGTGTCGCTCAGGCAGATCCGCAGCCTCGTGGAGACCGACGGCGATTGACCGGTCACACGCGCCGGTGGCGTGTGGGGACCCCGTGGATAATGTGGGCTCGGAGGAGAAAGAAGTACTGATGCCGAAGAGCCACACCCCCGGGGTGCCCAAACTGCTGCGCGTCCTCAACGACCAGGCCGCGCTGAAGCTGCTGCTGGAGGACGGGCCGCAGACCCGCGCGCAGCTCGCCGAGCGCACGTCGATGTCGAAGGTCACCGCCTCGCAGATGATGGAGCGCCTCCAGACCCGCGGCCTCGTGGAGGTCGTCGGCTCCAAGTCCGGCGGGCGCGGCCCCAACGCGTCGCTGTACGCGGCCGTGCCCACGTTCACTTACGTTGTGGGCGTTGAGGTCGGGCCCGTGACCACGAAGGGCGCCTGCGCGGACTTCACCGGCCGGATCGTCGGCCGCGCGGAGATCGACGTGGAGGGCTCGACGGACCCGGTGGCCGTGGTGCGCCGCGTCGTCACCGACTCGGTGGCGGACGCGGGGATCGAGATGGCGAAGGTCGGGCGCATCACCCTCGGCACGCCCGGCGTCATCGACCCCGCGAGCGGCGACATCGGCTTCTCGTGGAACCTCCCCGCGTGGCACCGCGGCCTGCGGACCGCTTTGAACGAGGAGTTCGCGCCCGCGGTCGCGATCGAGAACGACGTGAACCTGGCGACGATCGCCGAGCAGCGCTCCGGCGGCGCGGGTGGCGCTTCGGACTTCGTGTACGCGTGGTTCGGCGGCGGCCTCGGCCTCGGCGTCATCCTCAACGGCGGCCTGTACCGCGGCGCCTCGGGCGCGGCGGGGGAGATCGGGTTCCTCCCGGTCCCGGGCGGCGACCTGCCCACGGGCGGGGTCGTGACGCGGCTGTCGAAGGGCTCGTACCAGCGGGTCATCGGCGGCGACGCGGTGCTCGACATCGGCGCGAAGCACGGCTTCGACGCGGCGGAGCCGGAGGACGTGCTCACGGCGGCGCTCGCCGCCGGGGCCGAAGGCGCGTCCTGCCTGGACGAGATCGCGCGCGGCATCGCGCTGGGCATCGTCGCGGTGTGCGTCCTGCTCGACCCGACGGTCGTCGTGCTCGGCGGACCGGTCGGCTACGCCGGCGGCCTCGAACTCGCCGGACGCGTCGCGGCCCAGACCTCCCAACTCGCCCCGGTCACCCCGAGCGTCGTGGCGGGCACGGTCATCGACGAGCCCATCATGCGCGGCGCGATCCTCCACGGCCTCGACGCGGTCCGCGAGAGCCTCTTCGACTGAGCCCCTGAATGGCGGTGCCGCAATACGAGGGCTCGTATCCCGATTTACGGGCCCCCGGTTCAACACCGTGACATGCAGGTACGACACAACGCCGCCCACGATGCGATGCGTCGTGGGCGGCGTCTCATTGTGACGCTTGCTAAGCGGCGTCGCGGCGCTGGAAGGACCAGGTCGCGAGGATGCCGAACAGGAGCACGATCGAGCCCAGGAGCACGCCGGCGTCGCCCCAGGTGATGACCATGACGTCAGGGGTCATGTCGTTGAAGCCGGTGTACCCGCCGACCAGCTCGACCCGGCCGATAATCCACGCGCCCACCCATGTGTACAGCGACAGGCGCTCGGGGAAGTCCATGGACAGATTCATCGACACCATGTTCACGATCAGCTCCCCGACGATCAGGTAGCCCGCGATGACGCCGCCCGCGATGGCCGTGTGCCGCCCGAGCATCGCCAGAGACGCGCCCAGGACCGTCATGGCCAGGGCGAGCACGCCCGTCCGCAGCAGCAGTTCAAGCGTGTCCTCCCACCACACGCCGTTGAGGGTGCCGACCTCGCCGCGCAGCGAGGCCACCAGCACCAGCAGCCCGAACGCGAGCGCCGCCAGGACGACCACCCCCGCCGCGCACGCCGTCAGCGTCGCACCGAGCTTGACGCCCCACAGCCGCATCCGGTTCGGGTGCCACACCATCAGGTTCGACATGCCGCCGCTCGACCACTCGGCGCCGATCGCCGAGGACCCGAGCAGCATCATCACCAGACCGGCCACGATCACGACGCCGACGATGATGAACGGCCCCTCGCTCTCGAAGTCGAACGTGTACGTCCAGAGGAAGTCCTCGGCCCACCAGCCGCCCACGGCGTGCTCGCAGGCCTCCTTGTGGCTCATACCCTCGTACTCCGGGTCGGACTCGACCCAGCCGTACGTCTCGCTGTCCTCGAAGTAGGACTCGTCCTCGACGCAGTCCAGGTATTCCGGACTCTGCTCGTTCAACTCGTCGGCCTGCGCCTGCGCCTCCGCGAGGGCCGCCTCGTCGGGGCCCTCAGACGAGATCGCCGCCAGGATCACCGCCAGGCCCACCACGCCGGCGAGCAGGATTATCCCGAACACCAGGGTCAGACGCCGGCGCGCGATGCGCCGCAGCTCCGCCTTGAACAGGTTCACCGCTGACCCTCCGCACCCTCGGCACCCTCAGGGACGACGTCCACAGTGGGCTCCACCATCACCGACACCTCTGCCGGGCCCTGCGTCAGCGGCACCGCCACCGACTGCCCGATCTGGACGGTCTGCCCCGGCTGCGGGGCCGTGCCCGTCAGCTCCAGGAACACCGATTCGAGGTTCTTCGTCTGCGTCACCAGCTCCGACAGGTAGATCCCCGCGTCGGCCAGCGTCCGCGTCACCCACGCCGCCTCCGGCGCGCCCGACACGACCAGGCGGTCGCGCTCCACGACCGCGCCCACCTCCGGCTTCGCCTCCACCAGGGCCGCGGCGGCCTCCGGCAGCGACGCCTCATCCGGGAACCGCACCGACAGCGACGCGCCCGAGTGGCCCGCGATGATCTCGGCCACCGAGCCGTCCACGATCCGCCGCCCCCGCGACACGATCGTCATCGAGTCGCACAGCTGCTGCACCTCCGACAGGAGGTGAGAGGACACCACGACGGTGACGCCCTGCTCGTGCGCGAGCCACTGGAGCAGCTCCCGCATGTGGTGGATGCCCGCCGGGTCCAGGCCGTTCGCGGGCTCGTCCAGGATCAGCAGCTCCGGCTGCTTCAGCAGCGCCTGCGCGACCGCGAGGCGCTGGCGCATGCCCAGCGAGTAGCCCTTCACGGACGCCTTCGCGGCGTCGCGCAGGCCCGTCTGCTCCAGGACCGCCTCGACGCGGTCCCGCGGGACCCCGGCGCTGTCAGCGAGGAGCTGGAGCGTCAGGCGCCCCGAGAAGTGCTTGAAGAACTGCGGGGACTCGACGACCGCGCCGATGCGCCCCACGACCTCGGGGAGGCGCTGCGGCACCTCCTGGCCGAAGACCCGCATGGTCCCGCCGTCGACGCGGATGAGCCCCAGCAGGGCCCGCAGCGTCGTGGTCTTCCCGGACCCGTTGGGGCCCAGGAAACCGTGCACCTGGCCCGCGGCGACCTCCAGGTCGAGGCCGTCCAACGCGTTGTGCGGCTGGCGGAAGCTCCGTCGATAGGTCTTCCGCAGCCCCGATATCTCGATGATGGGGGGCATGAACTCGTTTCCGTCCGGGGATGGCGGCGCCGCGGGTGCGGCGACGTACAAGAGACGCCGCCGGGAGCCGTGCCGTTGCACGACCGCCGGGACGCCCGGGGTCCGCCCGGTGTGCGAGGGCTCGCCCGTGTGTCCTACTCCCACCTCGCGGCCCGCCTGTGTCCGGCCGTCGGGGGCGCGTGGTTTCATTGACCCGTGGCTCAGTCTGAACGCGTCCTCGACCTGTCCGGCGTCACCGTGCGACGCGGCGGCAACCAGCTCCTCGACGGCGTCGACTGGCAAGTCGACGCCGACCAGCGGTGGGTCGTCCTCGGCCCCAACGGTGCGGGGAAGACGACGCTGCTCAACCTAGCGGCCGCCCGCAACCACCCCACTTCCGGCGTCGTCCAGATCCTCGGCGAGCGCCTCGGCCGCGTCGACGTGTTCGAGCTGCGCCCGCGCATCGGCCTCACCACCACGCAGGTCGCCGACGCGATCCCGCGCGACGAGAAGGCGTTCGACGTCGTCCGCACCGCCGCCTGGGGCATGATGGGCCGCTGGCGCGAGGAGTACGACCCGCAGGACGACGAGCGCGCCGCCTCGCTCATGCGCTGGCTCGGCGTCGCGCAGCTCACCGACCGGCTGTTCGGCACGCTCTCGGAGGGCGAGCGCAAGCGCGTCCTCATCGCCCGCGCGCTCATGACCGACCCCGAGCTGCTCCTCCTCGACGAGCCCGCCGCCGGACTCGACCTCGGCGCCCGAGAAGCCCTCGTCGCGACCCTCGCGGGCCTCGCCCGCGACGAGGCCGCCCCCGCGCTGGTCCTCGTCACCCACCACGTCGAGGAGATCCCCCCGGGCTTCACGCACGCCCTGATCCTCTCCGCGGGAGGCGTCATCGCCGCCGGTCCCATCGCCGAGGCCCTCACCTCCGACACCCTCTCCAAGGCGTTCGGCCTCCCCCTGACCCTCACCGCCAACGGCAACCGCTTCACCGCCACCGCCGCCTAACTCACCGGGCCGGTCTCACACGCGCAGCGTTCGTCGTCACGCGCCCGCCTCGGCTACGCTGACCCGGTGAGATTCCGGTGGTGGCGCGCGACGGTCCTGACGGCCGTCGCCGTTTTGGCGCTCGTGTACCTCGCCGGACTGACCCGCCTCGGCGAAGCCGAAGCCGAGCAGCTCCACGCGGTGCCCGTGCTCGCCGCCGACCCCACCGCCGAACTCGCCGCCATCCGCACCAGCGCCCCCGTCGGCGGCGACGACCCCCAGGCCGCCCTCGACGCCGCCCTCGCCGACCCCGAGACCGCCGCCGAACTCGTCGCGGCCGTCCCCACCGCCGACTCCGGCGAACTCGGCGCCGCGCTCGCCACCCTCTACGACGCGGGCGGCGGCCTCGACCCGCTCGCCGTCAACGACTTCTTCACCGGCCTCGGCGAGGAGCGCACCGCGTGGCTCGCGGTCCTCTACCCCTCCGCGATCAGCGAGATGCCCGGCGCGCCCTTCCACGCCCGCATGGCCGCCAACCAGCTCGTCCTCGAAGCGAGCACCGCCGCCTCCACCGCGTACGCCAGCCCCGAGCGCCCCTGGACCGACGAGGCCGAGCGCCCGCCCCGCGAGGAGCTCCAGCGCCTCATCGGCTCCGGCCGCGAGTTCCTCTACCTCGACCCGTACAACAACGCGGGCGACGGCTCCTGGATCGAGGTCGTCGGCGACCTCGACACCGCCGCGAACGTCGCGGTCCTCGTCCCCGGCGGCTCCGCCGTCCTCTCCAGCGAGAACTTCGACCTCTACTACCACCGCGCGAAGTCTTTCGTGGACGCCTCCGACGGCGAGCTCGCGATCGTCGTGTGGGCCGCCGCCTCGTGGCCCTCCGGGTGGGTCGAGGAGTCCTGGGCGTCCTGGTCGCAGGTCGCCGCCGAGAGCCTCGCGTCCTTCACGTTCGACCTGCGCAACCAGATCGGCGACCGCCCCCTCACCCTCATGGGCCACTCCTACGGCGGCGCCGTCATCGGGTACGCCGAGACCTACGACCTCGAAGCCGACCAGGTCCTCCACATCGCCTCCGCGGGCATGGGCAACGACGTCTACAGCCCCGAGGACTACACCGAGCCCTGCCGCACCCGCTACTCCATCACCGCCCCCGGCGACCCGATCTCCTACATCCAGGGCATGCCGTACGTGCCGCTCCTCGGCCACGGCGCCGACCCCGACGACTTCCCGGGCGTGAAGAACCTCGTCACCGGGAGCCTCTCCGACGCCCCCGGCGCGGTCGACGACTACGGCCGCAGCCTCGACGAGGAGGGCATCGCCGGGAAGACCATCGAAGGCGTCCACTCCCACTCCGAGGTCTTCTACCCCGAAGGGGACGCCTGGAACAACATCCTCCAGGTCCTCCTCAACGGCGACCCCGAACTCGCCGACGAGCAGCCCGTCCCCAACGAGTCCTGCTCCTAGCAGCGCGTTCCGCCCCCAGGAACGCGGAAACGGGCGCGGCCACCGGCCGCGCCCGTCCCCGAAAGCCCGTCTAGTCCCGTTCGAGCAGCAGTCCCAGGTGCTTCTTCACGACCGGCAGGACCTCCTCCACCGTGACCTCCCGGCCCAGCTCCTGCGAGAGGCTCGTGACGTCGGCGTCCGTGATCGCGCACGGCGCGATCCGGTCCCAGTAGGTCATGTCCGGGTTGCAGTTCAGCGCGAACCCGTGCATCGTGGTCGCCCACCGCACCCGCACGCCGATCGCGCAGATCTTCCGCTCCGGGCCCTTGTCGTCCTCCGGCAGCCACACGCCCGTGCGGTCGCGCAGGCGCCCGCGCGCGGACGTCACGCCGAACTCGTGGACCACCGCCGTGATCATGTCCTCGACGCGCCGCACGTAGCCGACCACGTCGACCTTGTTGCGCATCTTCATGATCGGGTACCCGACGATCTGGCCCGGCCCGTGCCAGGTGATCTGGCCGCCCCGGTCCACCGTCACCACCGGCGTCCCGTCCTGCGGCAGCGCCCACGTCTCGGTGCGCCGCCCCGCCGTGTACACGCTCGGGTGCTGGAGCAGCAGCACGGTGTCGCCGATCTCGTCGTCGATCCGCCGCTGCTGGAGCTCCTTCTGGTAGTCCCACGCCTCCTGGTAGTCCATGAGGCCGCGCTGCTCCACCGTGATGCCTTCCACGGTGCTGATCGCGCCGGCGCCCGCGCCGACGGCTCCCACTGTTGCGGTCATCGTTCGACCCTAGTCCGCCGCGCGCCCCCGCGGCCAGCAACGGACGCGAGCGTCACCGATGTTCCAGGCGTGAGTCGTGCCCGTTATGGGCAGGTCCTTCTTTATGATGCCGTTACTTAATTGCCGACTAGTTGCGGCCCACGGCCGCCCCGGTGACCGGGCGTGAGCTGTCACACTACTATTCCTAAGGTATTTAAAGCCCAATCCGCTCGCCCCGCGCCAGTCGAGGGTTCCACACGACCACAGGGATACGAATGGAAGCAACGCCGAAGGCTCCGATGGTCACCATCGCCGGAGTGAACAAGCACTTCGGAAACCTCCACGCGCTCAAGGACATCGACCTGACCGTGGACGACGGCGAGGTCGTGGTCCTCATCGGACCCTCCGGTTCCGGCAAGTCGACGCTGTGCCGGACCATCAACCGCCTCGAAACCGTCGACGCCGGCTCGATCACCGTGAACGGCAAGCCCCTCCCGGCCGAAGGCCGCGCGCTCGCCAACCTCCGCGCCGACGTCGGCATGGTGTTCCAGCACTTCAACCTCTTCGCGCACCTCACGGTCCTCCAGAACATCACCCTCGGGCCGATCAAGGTGCGCCGCACCTCCAAGGCCGAGGCCGAGAAGCGCGCCCGCCAGCTCCTGGAGCGCGTGGGCCTGTCCGACAAGGCCGACTCGTTCCCGTCCCAGCTCTCCGGCGGCCAGCAGCAGCGCGTGGCGATCGCCCGCGGCCTGGCCATGGACCCCAAGCTCATGATGTTCGACGAGCCGACCTCGGCGCTCGACCCCGAGATGATCAACGAGGTCCTCGACGTCATGCAGGACCTCGCCCGCGAGGGCATGACCATGGTCGTGGTGACCCACGAGATGGGCTTCGCCCGCCGCGCCGCCAACCGCGTCGTGTTCATGGCCGACGGCCAGATCGTGGAGGTCGCCCCGCCCGACGAGTTCTTCGACGACCCGAAGACCGCCCGCGCGCAGGACTTCCTCGCCAAGGTCATGTCCCACTGAGCCGCACTCGAACACCACACTGTCAGCCCCACCCATAAGGAAGGAAACAGCCATGCGCGCATTCCGCAAGGCAGCAGCCGCGATTGCGGCCGTCGGCCTGATGTCCCTGGCCGCCTGCTCAGGCGAGGCCAGCCAGGACGCCGAGGACCAGGAGTCCCTGGAGGAGTCGGTCGGCACGTACTCGCTGGAGCAGTCCGCGGAGATCCCCGCGGGCTACATCCAGGACATCCAGGACAAGGGCGTGCTCACCGTCGGCGTCAAGTTCGACCAGCCGCTCATCGGCCAGAAGAACACCGCCACGGGCAAGATCGAGGGCTTCGACGCCGAGATCGCCCGCCTCTTCGCCACGTACATCTTCGGCGAGGTCGTCGAAGAGGGCGACGACGCGAACCTGGTCTTCGTCGAGACGACCTCGCAGAACCGCGAGACGTACATCAACGACGGCACCGTCGACGCGGTCATCGCCTCGTACTCCATGTACCCCGAGCGCCTGACCCAGTTCGAGTTCGGCGGCCCGTACTTCGAGACCGGCCAGAACGTCATGGTCGCGGGCGACAACACCGACATCAACTCGGTGGCCGACCTCGCCGGCAAGAACGTGTGCATCGCCGAGGGCTCCGGCTCGATCGCGAACCTCGAAGCCGAGAACCCCGACGCCGTCATCACGCCGCTCGCCGACTACGCCGCGTGCGCCGAGGCCCTGGAGAACGGCCAGACCGACGCCGTCAGCACCGACGAGACCATCCTGTACGGCTTCACCGTGGACAAGCCCGACGCCTTCCGCGTCCTCGACTCGTCGAACATCTTCACCGACGAGCCCTACGGTGTGGCCATGCCGCTCGGCGAGACCGACGCCCGCAACTTCGTCAACGACATGATCGACGAGATCCTGGCCAACGGCGACTGGCAGAAGGCGTTCGACCTGACCTTCGGCGCCGCCGGCATGCCGACCCCGGACCCGCTGCCGGCCCCGAACCGGTACTAGGTCCCTTCGCAACCGTTCGGTGAGGCGGCGGCGGCCGCGCAGACGGCCGCCGCCGCCCGCCTTATGGAGGAGTCCGCTTGTTCGACAATTTCGACCTGATGATCGAGGCCCTCGGTGCCGGTATGTGGACCACCGTGTGGGTCACCCTCACCAGCTACGCCATCGCGCTCGTCATCGGCATGGTCCTCGTGGTCATGCACGTCAGCCCCGCCTTCCCTGCCCGCTGGGCAGCCAACGCGTACACGCAGCTGTTCCGCAACGTGCCGCTGCTCGCCGTCCTGTTCATCATGTACTTCGGCCTGCCGAAGGTCGGCATCGTGGCGGACAGCTGGGTCTGGGCCCTGCTCGGCCTCGGCATGTACACCGGCGCGTTCGTCGGCGAGACCATGCGCTCGGGCATCAACTCGATCCCGCTGGGCCAGGCCGAGGCCGCCCGCTCGATCGGCCTGACGTTCGGCCAGTCCCTGAGCTCGGTGATCCTGCCGCAGTCGGTGCGCGCGGTCATCCCGCCGCTCGGCTCGCTCCTGATCGCCCTGGTCAAGAACAGCGCACTGGTGCTCGCCATCGGCGTCCCCGAACTGACCGCCCGGTCGCGGCGGCTCATCGAGGACACCCAGAGCCGCTTCGACCTCTGGGGCGTCATCATCTGCGTGACGGTCGGCTACCTGCTGATCGCCCTCGTCCTGAGCTACCTCGTGCGGATCGCCGAGAAGCGCACCGCATTCGTCCGATGAGAGGGGCCGAATCGTGAACAGCAAGAACGAGACCACCGTCCTGTTCGACGCGCTCGGCCCCAAGGGGCGGCGCAACGCGAACATCGCCGCGGCCGCCTCGGCGGTCGTCATCCTCGGCGTGCTCGGCTGGGTCGCCTACGTGCTCTACGGCGAGGGCTTCTTCGAGTCCTCCCGCTGGGTCAACCCGCTCGACGCGCTCGTGGTGGAGACCACCTGGATCCCGGCGATCATCAGCACGCTCGTGGCGTTCGCGCTCGGCTCGCTGCTCGCCGTGGCGCTCGGCGTCTTCATCGGCTTCGGCCGGATCTCCCGGTTCCTGCCGACGCGCGCGGCCTCCACGGTCTACGTGCAGTTCTTCCGCTCGCTGCCGCTGGTGCTGCTGATCTGGGTCTCCTTCACCATCGACGGGCACTTCGGGTTCACCACCGACACGCTCGGATGGAGCGGCGAGGCCCGGCGGCTGACCTTCCTGGTCCTGGGCCTCGGCATCTACAACGCCGCGATCCTCGCCGAGATCCTCCGCGCCGGCGTCAACGCCCTGCCCCCGGGCCAGGCGATGGCGGGCCAGGCGATCGGCCTGCGGCACGGGCAGGTGCAGCGCCTCATCGTGCTGCCCCAGGTGCTGCGGAACATGCTCCCGGCGGTCCTCGCGCAGCTCGTGATCCTCCTCAAGGACACCTCGCTGGGCTACGTCATCACCTACCCCGAGCTGCTGCACTCGGCCAACATCATCGGCCGCGACTACAGCAACTCCTTCCTCCAGGCGCTCATCATCGCGGCGCTCATCTACTTCGCGATGGCGTACGCCCTCTCGAAGCTGGTGGTCTACGCGGAGCGGCGCATGCGCAAGAAGACCGCGGCGCCCAAGGCCGCCGCGCAACTGGAATCGGTGGTCGCCGGCGGCACCGCCGGTGCCGGAACCGTCGTCTGAGGACGCACCGCACGACCTGGGAGGGCCCCGTCGGCTTCGGCCGGCGGGGCCCTCTGCGTATGAGGCGCAGTCGTTTTCGGGGCCTGCTACGCTCCCTCTTGAAATCAACAACCATTTTCAATTGGTGGGGGACCGGAACGATGAAACTCGCCTTCGTCGGCAAGGGCGGCTCGGGCAAGACCACGATGGCCTCGCTGTTCGCGCGCCGCGCGGCCGCGCTGGGCCACCCCGTGATGGCCGTGGACGCCGACATCAACCAGCACCTGGCCGCGGCGCTCGGCCTCGACGCCGAGGCCGCCGCGATGGGCCCGGTGCTGGGGGAGCACCTGGCCGACATCAAGGACTACCTGCGCGGCGCCAACCCGCTCGTGCCCTCGGCCGACCTCATGCTCAAGACCACGCCGCCGGGCCCCGGCTCGCGCCTGGTCACCGTGCGCGAGTCGAACCCGCTGTTCGACCGGCTCTTCACCGCGCACGACGGCATCCGCTTCGCCGCCACCGGCGGCTTCGTGGACGACGACCTCGG
This sequence comes from Glycomyces sp. NPDC047010, assembly GCF_040644205.1. Lineage (NCBI taxonomy): Bacteria > Bacillati > Actinomycetota > Actinomycetes > Glycomycetales > Glycomycetaceae > Glycomyces > Glycomyces sp. NPDC047010. Next base: position 158,010 of record NZ_JBEYVY010000011.1, read on the forward strand.
GGTGTCCTGCTACCACTCGAAGGTCGGCGCGGTCGAGCTGCTGCTCAACCACCTCGTCGACCGCACCGACGAGTTCGTCGTGGTCGACATGGTCGCGGGCGCCGAAGCCTTCGCCTCGGGCATGTTCACCCGCTTCGACCACACGTTCCTGGTGTGCGAGCCGACCCTGCGGTCCGTTGGCGTCTACAAGCAGTACCTGGGCTACGCCGAGGACTACGACGTGCGGATCTCCGTGATCGGCAACAAGATCGACGACGAGGACGACGTGTCGTTCCTGCGCGAGCACGTCGGGGACGCGCTCCTGGGCTGGTGCGCGCGCTCGAAGTACGTCAAGGCCGCCGAGCGCGGCAGCGTCGGGCCCGTCGCCGACCTCGAACCGGAGAACCTCGCCGTCGTGGACGCCGCCCGCGAGCGGGCCGTCGCCGGGGGCAAGGACTGGGCGAAGTTCACCCGCCAGGCCCACGACTTCCACCGCAAGGCCGCCCTCGCCTGGGGCAACGACCGCGCCGGGGTGGACCTCGCCGACCAGATCGTGCCGGACTTCGTCCTAGGCGAGCACCTCCTGAACGCGCCCGTCCACTAGTGGGCGCGGCCCGCGTCTGGACGCCGCGGGACCGCGGAACCGCCTGCGTCGAGTACCCGACAGCGGACCGTGACCCGCGCCAGCACAATGAACCGATTCCGAACCGAGAGGAGAACGCATGTCCCTTGACGTCTCTGAAGACCTGCTCACCAAGGCCGAAGCCGGGGAGGTGACCGACGCCGAGTTCCTGGACTGCGTCAAGCAGTCCCTGCCGTTCGCGTGGGACCTCTTCGCCAAGGTCGCCGACGACCTGAAGAACGGCGTGGTCTCGTCCACCGGGTCCACCCAGTTCGCGGACAACACCACGCCGCCGCCGGACGAGCAGGCCCGCGGCCAGCTCCTGCGGGCCCTCGCCTCGGACTCGATGCGGGCCGCGCTGGAGCGCCACCACGGCGTCAAGTTCGCCTTCCAGAACTGCCACCGCATCGCGGCGTTCCCGGTCTCCGAGGTCGACTCGGACACCTACCGCAAGTTCACCTCGCCGCGCGGGCAGCTGCTCAACCAGTCGCCCGAGCTGAAGGACTGCTAGCCGCACCGAACCGCTGGAGCACTGCACCACCGAAGGGCCGCAAGGACAACGGCGTCCGGGCGGCCCTTCGGGCCGTCCCGGTCTCATCTCGGGCTACGCGGGCTTGCGGGTGATGAGGAAGTCCCGCACCAGCTCCTCGCCCTGCTTCACCAGGGGCCGCAGGATCTTCAGGCGCGAGAGCGCCACCACGCGGGCGGCGAGCGGCGCGGTGCGGCGGGCCAGCTCCTTGGACTTCTCCTGGCCCGGCGAGGCGTCGTACACCCAGTACAGGACCACCACCATCTGGTGCAGCCACAGCATCTCGGGGAGGATGTCGGCCATGTCCTTGGGCACCTTGGTCTTCGAGCCCTCCAGGACCTCCTGGTAGAGCGCGATGTCGCGGTCGCGGCTCTCCCCGGAGTCCTCCGAGAACGGGCTCAGCGGGCTCGACGGGTCGGCCGCGTTGCGGAAGAACTGGCCCGCGAACGCGTGGTACGGCCCGGCGATGTCGAGCCAGGCCAGCAGGGCCGCCTCGATCCGCTCGGCGAGGGTCTCCTTGCCCTCCAGCATCGTCGGCGTCAGCTCGGCGTGCCGGATCGTGGCCTGCTCGTAGAAGCCCTGGATCAGGTGCTCCTTCGATTTGAAGTAGTAGTACGCGTTCCCGACCGAGACGCCCGCCTCGGCCGCGATCGCCCGCATCGTGGTCTTGTCGTAGCCGCGCTCGGCGAACATGTCGAGCGCGGTGTCGATGATGCGCTGCCGCGTCCGCTCGCCCTTGCTGGAAGGGCGGGCGGACGCGTCGGTCTCGTCGGGGCCGGAAGCAGAAGCGCTCACAAAGGCGATCCTACTGTGGCTGCGGGCCGTACTGACCCGGCCGCGCCTGCGGCGGCTCCATCGCGCCGAGCGCGCGTGCGTCCACGACGCGGCCGCGCTTGCGGAAGCCGTTGAGGACGACGACGTTGAGCACGTGCAGGACGCCGAGGACCAGGAGCACGGCGCCGATCTTGACGGCGACGGTCTCGAAGACCTCCCGGGCGGTCGCGATGTCGGTCCCGGTGCGCAGCCACAGCGCCACGAACCCGAAGTTGAGCAGGTAGAAGCCGACCTGGAGGAGCCGGTTGACGGCCTGGGCGAGCTGCTCGTCCCCGTCGAAGACGTCCTTGATGAAGTGGAAGCCGTTGGCGCCCAGGGTGCGGGCGACCCAGACGGTGAGCGGGACGGCGACGAGCAGGTAGGCGGTGTAGGCGACGACCGTCATGTCCATGGCGGTGCTCCGTTCTTTCGGGGGTCCTGAGTTGAACATGTTCAACTTCTGGATTCACCGTACGCAGCTTCTTGAACATGTTCAAGTCCGCATGCTGAAATATGGCCGACGCCACGGCCCGCCCCTGCCGGTAGGCTTTCCGGCGTGACTGTTGCGGTGCGAGTGATCCCCTGCCTGGACGTGGACGCCGGGCGGGTCGTCAAGGGCGTCAACTTCGAGAACCTGCGCGACGCGGGCGACCCCGTCGAGCTCGCCGCGGCCTACGACGCGGCCGGGGCCGACGAGCTGACGTTCCTCGACGTGACCGCCTCGACCGACGACCGCGGCACGATGATGGACGTCGTCGCGCGCACCGCCGAGCAGGTCTTCATCCCGCTCACCGTCGGCGGCGGGGTCCGCACCCCCGACGACGTCGACCGGCTCCTGCGCGCGGGCGCCGACAAGGTCGGCGTCAACACCGCGGCCATCGCTCGGCCCGAGGTCATCGCCGAGATCGCCGACCGCTTCGGCAACCAGGTCCTCGTGCTCTCCGCCGACGTCGCCTCCGGCGCCGGGACCGATTCGGGCTGGGAGGTCACCACCCACGGCGGGCGGCGGCGCACCGGCATCGACGCGGTCGAGTGGTGCGCGCGGGCCGCCGAACTCGGCGCGGGCGAGATCCTCCTCAACTCCATCGACGCCGACGGCACCAAGGCCGGTTTCGACCTCCCGCTCATCGCGGCCGTCCGCGCCGCGGTCGACGTCCCCCTCATCGCCTCCGGCGGCGCCGGTGCCGCCGCCCACTTCCCGCCCGCCGTCGCCGCGGGCGCCGACGCGGTCCTCGCCGCCTCGATCTTCCACTTCGGCGACGTCGCCATCGGCGAGGTCAAGCAGGAACTGAAGACCGCCGGCCACCCGATCCGATAGGCCACTCCTCCGGTAGGGGTTGGCGAGTGTCGGACGCGCGAGGCATCATTGCCTGCGGACGCTTGCCGCCCGGCTAGCGACCGCCTCGCAACACCACGCTGGCGCACCCACCTGACCGGAGACCCAATGACGCTGCCCACCGGCGCCGCCACCGCCCCCGACGACCTCGCCGCAGGCGCGGACGAGCACATCCTCACCCGCGGCCTGCGGAACCTCGGCGACATGATCCGGCTCGCACCCAAGCCCTTCGCCGTCGGCGCCGCCGGAGCCATGATCAACACCGGCATGACCCTCCTGCTGTCGTACGTCGTCGGCTGGGTCGTCGCCGGGATCGCCGTCCCCGCCTACGAGAACGGCGAGGTCGCCCTCGGCACCGTCCTCCTCGGCGTCGCCGCCCTCCTCGGCACCTCCATCGTCCGCTTCTCCTCCATGTGCGCCCGGCGCATCGGCGCGGGCGTCATGCAGTTCGGCGTCCAGGCCATCTGGCGCCGCCGCATCACCCGCCGCTACCTCGCCCTCCCCGTCTCCTGGCACCAGAAGCACCCCACCGGCACGCTCCTGTCCAACGCGAACGCCGACGTCGAGGCCGCCACCCGCCCCCTCGCGCCCCTCCCCTTCGCGTGCGGCACCCTCTTCATGGTCGTCGTCGCCATGATCGCGTTCTTCACCATCGACTGGGCCGTCGCGCTCGTCGCCCTCGGCATGTTCCCCGCCCTCTTCGCCCTCAACGCGATCTTCGCCACCAAGATGGCCCCCCGCGCCAAGCGCGCCCAGGAACTGCGCGCCGAGGTCTCCGCCGTCGGCCACGAGTCCTTCGACGGCGCCCTCGTCGTCAAGGCCATGGGACGCGAGGCCGCCGAGACCGAGCGCTTCAGCGGCTCCGCCTCCGAACTCCGCGACGCCATGATCGGCGTCGGCCGCCTGCGCGCCGCCTTCGAGCCCGCCATCGCCGGACTCCCCGAGATCGCCGTCCTCATCGCGCTCCTCGTCGGCCTCGCCCGCTTCGAGGCCGGCGCCATCGACCTCGAACAGCTCGTCACGGTCTCCTTCATGTTCTCCGTGCTCGCGTTCCCCGTCCGCGCCATCGGCTGGGTCCTCGGCGACCTCCCCGGGTCCGTCGTCGGCCGCGCCCGCGTCGACCACGTCCTCGCCGCCACCGGCGACATGGACTACGGCGACAAGGAACTCCCCGCCACCACCACCCCCGCCCGGCTCGAACTCGACGCCGTCGCCTACGCCTACCCCGACGGCCACGAAGCCCTCCGCGAGGTCACCTTCACCGTCGAGCCCGGCACCACCGTCGCCCTCGTCGGCGCCACCGGCTCCGGCAAGTCCACCCTCGCCCACCTCGCCGCCCGCCTCATCGACCCCTCCCGCGGCGCCATCCGCGTCGACGGCGACGACCTCCGCGACCTCACCCACGCGAGCCTCGCCCGCACCACCGCGCTCGTCCAGCAGATCCCCTTCATCTTCGACGACACGATCCGCGCCAACATCGGCCTCGGCCGCGCCGGTCTCGCCGAAGGCCCCGAGGCCGACGCCCGCCTCTGGGACGCCCTCGTCGCCGCCGGGGCCGAGAAGTTCACCGCCAACCTCGACGACGGCCTCGACACCGAGGTCGGCGAACGCGGCACCAGCCTCTCCGGCGGCCAGCGCCAGCGCCTCACCCTCGCCCGCGCCCTCGCCGCGAACCCGCGCCTCCTCGTCCTCGACGACGCCACCAGTGCCGTCGACCCGAAGGTCGAGTCGCAGATCCTCGCCGGGCTCAAGGGCTCCGCGGAGGCCGTGAGCGTCCTCGTCGTCGCCTACCGGCGCGCCACGATCGCGCTCGCCGACGAGGTCGTGTTCCTCGAAGGCGGCCGCATCACCGCCCGCGGCCCGCACGCCGAGCTGCTGCGCACCCACCAGCCCTACGCCGACCTCGTCACCGCCTACGAGCGTGCCGAGGCCGAACGCGAATTCGATGAGGAGAGTGCGGCGTGACCGCCCAGACCGCCAAAGACGCCGGGGAGCAGACCCAGACCGGCCCGTGGGAGACCGTCAAGCGCGGCCTCCAGCTCTCGCCCGAGCTGCGCCGCGGCATCGGGTTCACCGTGTTCCTCGCCGCCGTCACCGCCCTCGGGCGCCTGGTCGTGCCCGTGGGGGCGCAGAAGATCCTCGACGAGGGCCTCCTCGGCGGGGGCGGCCCCGACCTCGGGTACGTGTTCACCGTGGCGGCGATCGGCACGGCCGCGCTGCTGGTGACGACCGCCGCGAACTACGTGATGAACCGGCGCCTGTTCGTGGTCTCGGAGCACGCGCTGGCGGCGCTGCGCCGCAAGACGTTCCGTCACATCCACGACCTGTCGATGCTGCACCAGCAGTCCGAGCGGCGCGGCGCGCTGACCGCGCGGGTGACGACCGACATCGACCAGATCAGCCAGTTCCTCCAGCAGGGCGGCATGGTCCTGGTGACCTCGACGGCGCAGATCATCGTGGCGACGGTGGTGATGGTGTTCTACTCGTGGCAGCTGGCGATCGCGGTGTGGATCGTGTTCATCCCGGTCACGTGGCTCATCAAGTGGCTCCAGAAGCACCTGGCGTCGGCTTACACGAGCGTGCGCCGCTCGGTGTCGAAGATGCTGTCCGCCGTGGCGGAGTCGGTGGTCGGCGCGGGCACGGTGCGCGCGTACGGGGTCGGGGCGCGGACGAGCGAGCGCTTGGACGAGTCGATCGAGGAGCACCGGCGGGACCAGACGCGGGCGATCAGCCGCTCGGCGCTGTCGTTCGGCGCGGGCGAGCTGGTGTACCTGGGCGTGAACGCGGTCGTGGTCGTGCTCGGGGCGTTCCTGGTGGCGGACCGGCAGATGACGGTGGGCGAGCTGACGGCGTTCCTGTTCCTGGTGGTGCTGTTCACGCAGCCGGTGGTCATCGGCACGGAGACGCTGAACGAGGCGCAGAACGCGGTCTCGGGCTGGCGGCGCGTGCTCGACATCATCGACACCGAGCCTGACGTGGCCGACCCGGTCGACGGGAAGGCGCTTCCGGAAGGGCCCCTGGGGGTCCGGTTCGAGGGCGTGCGGTTCGCGTACCCGGGCGGTGCGGAGGTGCTGCACGGCATCGACGTGGAGATCCGCGCCCACTCGAAGGTCGCGGTGGTCGGTGAGACGGGTTCGGGGAAGACGACGTTCGCGAAGCTGCTGACGCGGTTGATGGACCCGACCTCGGGCCGGGTGCTCCTGGGCGGGGCGGACCTCACGGGCGTCACGTTCGCGTCGCTGCGCACGCGGGTGACGATGGTCCCGCAGGAGGGCTTCCTGTTCAACGGGACGCTGGCCCGGAACGTGCGCTTCGCGCAGCCGGGGCTCACGGACGCGGAGATCTACGTGGCGTTCGCGGAGCTGGGTCTGACCGAGTGGGTGGAGACGCTCCCGGCGGGCCTGGACACGGAGCTGGGGGAGGGCGGCGCGAACCTGTCGGTGGGGGAGCGGCAGCTGGTGTCCCTGGTGCGCGCGTACGTGACCGACCCGGACCTGCTGGTCTTGGACGAGGCCACCAGCGCGGTGGACCCGGCGACGGAGCTGCGCCTGTCGGCGGCGCTCGACGCGGTCACGCGGGGGCGGACGACGGTGATCATCGCGCACCGGCTTTCGACGGCCGAGACCTCTGATGAGGTCCTGGTGTTCGACGCGGGGAACCTGGTCCAGCACGGTCCGCACAATGTCCTTGCGGCCGAGGAGGGTTCGGTGTACGCGGGCCTGCACGGCTCGTGGGTCGAGCAGACGCGCTCGAACTGACTCAGGGGCCCGCTCCGACCGGAGCGGGCCCTTTCCTTTCAGGCGGCGCGGTCGAGGCGGCCGCGGGGCATCCGCCAGTTCTTCGCGAGCGTGGACTCCTGCAGGTTGCGGGCCTCCCCGAAGTAGTCGCAGAACTTCATGACCAGCGGGTCCCACGCGAGCGGGTCGACGTACGCGGTGCCGGGCACCAGCAGCGAGTCGTCCACATGGGAGCGCAGGATCTCGGCCTCGAAGGCCGAGCAGCCCTTCCCGAACGGGTGGACCGCGGTGATCCGGCATTCGAGCTGGATCGGGGACTCGGCGACGCGCGGCGCCCCGACGAGCTCGCTCTCCTGCTCGGTGAGCCCGGCCGCGGTGAACTTGTCTGGCTCGAACCGGTACCCCTTGGCGGCCTTGGTCTCCGGGACCGGGTCGGCGGCCGTCAGGTCGGCCAGCCGGTCGACGGCGTCGGCGAGCCCGCTCGGCACCAGGTTGATGGTGCACTCGCGTACGGCCCGCATGTTCTGCGCGGTCCGCGACCGGTCGCCCATCCCGAGCATCGCGGACTGCCCCAGCCACCACGCCGACGACATCGGCGCGACGTTCGGCCGCCCCTCCTCGTCGCGGGTGCCCAGGAGCACCACGGCGCTCCCGTAGTAGTGGACCTTCAACGGCGTGTTCAGATGCATGCCCCCCATGGAACCCGCCCGGGACCGCCGCTGCTGGCCGGAAAACGACACCGCGTCGGTCCGGCGGGGCCGCTAGGGGATGAGCAGGAGTTTCGCGGTGGTCTTGCGGGCCTGGAGGAGTTCGTGGGCTTCGGGGGCCTCTTCGAGGCGGAAGGTCTCGCCGACGCGGACGAGGAGGTTGTCGTCCTCGATCATCTGGAAGACGTCGGCGGCGCGGGCGAGGTACTCCTCGCGGGTGCGGGTGAAGTCGCCGAGGGTCGGGCGGGTGAGGACGAGCGAGCCGCCCTTGTGGAGGCGCTGCGGGTCGACGGGCGGGACGGGGCCGCTGGCCTGGCCGAACAGGGCCATGACGCCGCGGGGGCGGAGGGCGTCGAGGCCCTCGTCGAAGGTGGTCTTGCCGACGCCGTCGTAGACGGCGGCGACGCCCTCGCCGCCGGTGAGCTCGCGGGCCTTCGCGCCGAAGTCCTCGTAGCGCAGCACGTGGTCGGTGCCGTTCTGCCGGGCCAGTTCGGCCTTCGCGTCGGTGGAGACGGTGCCGATGACCTTGCCGCCCTTGTACTTCACCATCTGCGTCAGGAGCAGCCCGACGCCCCCGGCGGCGGCGTGGACGATGACCGTGTCGCCCTCCTGGACGTCGTAGACGCTGTTGCACAGGTAGTGCGCGGTGAGGCCCTGGAGCATCACGGCCGCCGCGGTCTCGACCGCCACCTTCTCGGGGACGGGTACGAACTCGGCCGCGTCGGCGACCACGAGGTCCGCGTAGGACCCGGGGACGCTCTTCCAGGCGACCTCGTCGCCCACGGCGAAGTCGGTGACGCCCTCGCCGAGCGCGGCCACGTACCCGCCGCCTTCGAGGCCGGGGGTGAACGGCAGCGGCAGCCCGTAGGCGCCGCTGCGGTGGTAGACGTCGATGAAGTTGACGCCGGCGGCGGCGACCCGGACGGCGATCTGGCCGGGCCGCGGGCCCGGGTCCTCGCCGTCCAGGAGAGCCATCACGCCCGGCCCGCCGGTCCGCTCGACCACGATCGCCTTCATGGGGTTTCCTTCCGCCGCAGGTTCACCCCATAACTTAGCGGCTCCCTGTCCTATTCCTCCGGTCCGGTCCGGCGTCCGCCCACGCCGTACTTCATGCGGGCCCGGCCCCACGGGTTCTTCGCGGCCGCCCGGGTGTCGACCTCCTCGCCGACGATGCGGCGGATCGCGTCGCGGAAGCCCTTCTGCCGCATGTGGTGCCGCAGCACGTTCGCGGCCGGGTCCGACGTCAGCTCCTTCATGAGCGACACGCACAGCGCGAGCATGACGATCGCGAACGGCAGCGCCACGATGATCGTCGCGTTCTTCAGGCCCTCCAGGCCGCCCGACAGGAGCAGCACGGCCGCCACGGCGCCGATCGTGGAGCCCCAGAACACGACGAGCGGCTTCTTCGGCGCGAGCGAGCCGCGGCTCGACAGCGACCCCAGGACCAGGGACGCCGAGTCGGCGCCGGTCACGAAGTAGATCGCGACGAGGACCATCGACAGGCCCGACATGAGGCTGTACAGCGGCAGCGAGTCCAGGAGCGCGAACAGCGCGTACTCCTCGCCCTTCCCGAGCGAGTCGCTGTAGTCGGTCCCGTTGCCCTGCTTCCACAGCGCCGTCCCGCCGAGGATCGCGAACCACACCGTGGACGCGGTCGAGGGGATGAGGAGCACGCCGACGATGAACTGCCGGATCGTGCGGCCCCGCGAGATGCGCGCGATGAACGTGCCCACGAACGGCGCCCACGACAGCCACCACGCCCAGTAGAAGATCGTCCACGCGGCCATCCAGTCCTCGCCGCCGAACGCGCCGGTGACGCTGGAGAGGTTCGTGAGGCTCGCCAGGTACCCGCCGACCGAGTTCGGCCACGCGTCCAGGATGAACAGGGTCGGGCCCGCGAAGAACACGAACACGATGAGGAACAGCGCCATGATCATGTTCGTGGTCGACAGCCACTTGACGCCGCGGTGCACGCCCGAGAACGCCGACGCGACGAACGCCGCCGTCAGCGCCACGATCACCACGATCTCCAGGAACTTCGAGTCCTCCACGCCCGCGACGATCCCCAGCCCCACGGCCACCTGGAGCGCGCCCAGGCCCAGGCTCGCGGCCGTCCCGAACACGGTCGCGAACACCGCGAGGAGGTCCACGGTGCGGCCCACGGCCGGGCCCCAGCGGCGCCCGCCCGTGAGCGGTTCGAACGCGTCGCTCATGTTGTTGCCGCGGCCCTTGCGGAACGTCGAGTACCCCAGGGCCAGGCCGGCGACGGCGTAGATCGCCCACGGGTGCAGTCCCCAGTGGAAGAACGAGTAGACCAGCGCGCCCTCTTGCAGCTGGTCGGTGTAGAACGGGTTGTCCGGGTTGAGCTGGAGCGGCGGGGGCGGCTCCACGTAGTGCGAGAGCGGCTCGGCCACGCCGTAGAACATGAGGCCGATGCCCATGCCCGCGGCGAACATCATGGAGATCCACGGGAGCGTCCCGAACTCCGGCTCCTCGTCCGAGGACGCCGCGAGCTTGATGTTCCCGTACCGGCTCGCCGCGATGTAGATCGCCAGCACCACGAAGATGTTCGCGGCGATGATGAACAGCCACCCGAAGTTCCCGATGACCCAGTTCAGGGCCGCCGTCGAACCCGACTCGAACTGGTCGGGGAAGACCGCCCCGAACACGATCACCGCGAGCGTCACGATCGCGCCGGTCCAGAACACCGGCTTGTCCACCGGCAGCGTCGCCTGCCGCTCCACGGCCTCGGCCTTGGACTCAGCCTCGATCGGCCGCTCCGGAGGCGGGGCCTCCGCCTCCTCCTGCTCGACGTGCTCGGGATCGGTCGGCGTGTCGCTCACGGCCATGGCGCGGCTCCTCTCGCGGATCGGACAGGGGACTCACGCCACCATAAGGGACCAATCCGTCAGATCCGGCCGAATCTCACTCCGGAGGGCTTTTCCCGGCGGATCAGTCGCGCCGGTACACCAGCAGCGCCACCGCCCCGATCGCCCGCGCCTCCACCAGCCGCAGCGGCCGCGACGGCGACTGCGGGAACGACGCCGGGTACGTGAACCGCGCCGCCCCCCGCTCCCCGAGCAGGAACGGCGCCACCGCCACGTGCACCTCGTCCACCAGGTCCGCCGCCAGGAACGCCGTGTGCACCGTGCCCCCGCCCTCCACCAGCAGCCGCGACACGCCCCGCGCCCTCAGGTCCGCGAGCGCCGCCCCCAGGTCCACCTCGCGGTCCCCGGTGACCACGGCCTCGGCCGCCTCCCGGCCCACCGCGAACACCGCGGCCCCCGCCGCCGACGTGTACACCACCACCGGGTCACCGCCCGCGAACAGCCGCGCGCCCGGGTCCAGCTCGCCCGAGGGCGAGAACACCACCCGCAGCGGCGACTCCCGCCGCCCCGCCGCGACCCGCCCCGCCCGCCGCTCCGCGGACCGCACCAGCAGCCGCGGGTCGTCCGCGCGCACCGTCCCGGCCCCCACCGCGACCGCGTCCACGTCCGCGCGCACCGCGTCCACCCGGTCGAAGTCCTCCGCGTTCGACAGGATCAGCCGCTCGGGCGAGTCGTCGTCCAGGAACCCGTCGAGGCTCACCGCGGCCGAAAGGATGACATAGGGGCGCTCCATGCCCCCGAGAATCCCACGATTCACTCTCCGAAGGGCCCGGGTGGCACCGCGCGCCGTGGTGCGATCACAATCGATAACCGTGGAAGGTCGAGAAGAGGTCCTGGCGAAGCTGGCGTTCAACGCCGACGGTCTCGTGCCCGCGATCGCGCAGCAGCACGACACGGGCGAAGTGCTCATGCTCGCGTGGATGGACGCGGAGGCGCTCCGGCGCACCCTCGCCACCCGGAAGGCCACCTACTGGTCCCGCAGCCGCGGGCAGTACTGGGTCAAGGGCGAGACCTCCGGGCACCACCAGGCCGTGCTCTCCGTCGCCGTCGACTGCGACGCCGACACCGTGCTCCTCCAGGTCGACCAGACCGGCCCGGCCTGCCACACCGGCACCCGCACCTGCTTCACCGGGAGGGAGATCGCATGAGCGACGACGCCCCTGAGACCGCCGAGGCCGAGGCGCCCGAAGCCCCCGACCGCGCCGCCGAGCGCACCCGCACCATGCTCGCCGGGGTCCTCGCCGCCGGCCTCGCGGCCCTCGCCGCCTCCCGCGGCTGGACCTCCACCGCCGAGACCGGGCACGCCGGGATCACCGCCACCACCGTCCAGTCCGGCACCGACCTGGCCTCGTGGGCGCTGCCGTGCGCGCTCGCGGGCGGCGCCGCGTTCCTCGCGATGCTCGCCACCGGGAACCGCGCCCGCCGCGTCCTCGGCGCCGTCGCCGCGCTCGCCGGGCTCGCCGCCGCGCTCGGCGGCCTCCTGCACCTGACGTCCGGCGCGTGGCCGATCGCGCTCGCCGCCGCCGCCCTGGTCCTCGCCGCCGCGGGCGCGTGGACCACCGCCCGCGCGGGCGGCTGGCCCGCCACCGACCGGTACGAGACGTCCGGGGACCAGGCCATAGCAGAGGACCCGGTGTCCCTGTGGAACGCCCTCGACTCGGGCCGGGACCCCTCGTCGCCTAATATCACGGCATCGGCGCCGGAGAAAGGACCGCGTAGATGAACGTGCTGGAGCAGATCATCACCGAAGTCCGCGCCGATCTCGAACGGCGCCAGAGCGAGACCCCCATCGAAGTGATCCGCGAGCGCGCCGAGGCCGCCCGCGCCCCGCTCGACGGGTACGCCGCCCTCAAGACCGGCGGCGTGAGCGTCATCGCCGAGGTCAAGCGGGCCTCGCCCTCGAAGGGCGCGCTCGCCGACATCCCCGACCCGGCCGTCCTGGCCGCCGAGTACGCCGCGGGCGGCGCCTCGGTGATCTCCGTGCTCACCGAGCAGTCCTACTTCAAGGGCAGCCTCGACGACCTCGACGCCGTGCGCGCGAAGGTCCAGATCCCGGTGCTCCGCAAGGACTTCGTGGTCTCCCCCTACCAGGTCCTGGAGGCCCGCGCCCACGGCGCGGACCTGGTCCTGCTCATCGTGGCCGCGCTCGACCAGGACACGCTCGTGTCCCTGCACGAGCGGATCACCGGGCTCGGCATGACCGCGCTCGTCGAGGTCCACACCGAGTACGAGGCCGACCGGGCGATGCGCGCCGGGGCGAAAGTGATTGGCGTGAACGCGCGGGACCTGACTACGCTCGAAGTGGACCGCTCGGTGTTCGAGCGGATCGCGCCGGGCCTGCCCCGGGACGTCGTGAAGGTCGCCGAGTCCGGCGTCCGCGGCACCCGCGACCTCATCCGCTACGCGAGCGCCGGCGCCGACGCCGTGCTCGTCGGCGAAGGGGTCGTCAAGCAGAAGAGCCCGCGCGACGCCGTCCGCGAACTGGTCACCGCCGGATCGCACCCGGCGACGCCCAGACCCATCTAGTACGCGAAGGGGAGAACCGTGCCCAATCCAGATCCCGGCGGCCACTGGGGCGAATTCGGCGGGCGGTTCGTCCCCGAAGCGCTCATCGCCGCGCTCGACGAGCTCGAAGCGGCCCACGCCTCCGCGATGGCCGACCCCGAGTTCCTGGCCGAGCTCGACAAGCTGGGCCGCGAGTACGGCAACCTGCCGTCCCCGCTGTACCTGGCCGAGCGGCTCTCCGAGGAGGCCGGCGTCGAGGTCTGGCTCAAGCGCGAGGACCTCAACCACACCGGCGCGCACAAGATCCGCAACGTGCTCGGCCAGGCGCTCCTGACCAAGCGCATGGGCAAGACCCGGATCATCGCCGAGACCGGCGCGGGCCAGCACGGCGTCGCCTCCGCGACCGCCGCCGCCTACTTCGGGCTCGAATGCACCGTGTACATGGGCGAGGAGGACACCCGCCGCCAGGCCCTGAACGTGGCCCGCATGCGCCTCCTCGGCGCCGAGGTCGTGCCCGTCACGACCGGTTCGCGGACCCTCAAGGACGCCATGAACGAGGCCCTGCGCGAGTGGGTCGCCTCCGTGGACGGCACCCACTACCTGATCGGCTCGGTCGGCGGCCCGCACCCGTTCCCGATGCTCGTGCGCGACTACTGCCGCGGCATCGGCGACGAGGCCCGCGCCCAGTTCCTGGAGCGCACCGGGACCCTCCCCGACGTCGTCGCCGCGTGCGTCGGCGGCGGCTCCAACGCCATGGGCATCTTCACCGCGTTCCTCGGCGACGAGGACGTGCGGCTGTTCGGCTTCGAGGCCGGGGGCGACGGGTACGACACCGGCCGCCACGCCGCGACCATCACCGCCGGGCAGATCGGGGTCCTCCACGGCGCCCGCACGTTCGTCCTCCAGGACGAGGACGGCCAGACGATCGAGTCCCACTCGATCTCCGCCGGACTCGACTACCCGGGCGTGGGCCCCGAGCACGCGCACCTCGCCGCCACCGGCCGCGCGCACTACGAGCCCGTGGACGACGCCGAGGCCATGGCCGCCTTGGAGAAGCTCGCCCGCACCGAGGGCATCATCTGCGCGATCGAGTCGGCCCACGGCCTCGCCGGGGCCCTGCGCCTCGCGAAGGGCCTGGAGCCGGGCGCGCGCGTCCTGGTGAACCTCTCGGGCCGCGGCGACAAGGACATGGGCAACGTCGTGGAGTACTACGGCTACGACAAGGGAGCACAGTAGATGCGCGCCGCCGATGCGTTCGCCAAGTCGAAGGCCGAGGGGCGCGCCGCGCTCGTCGGCTACCTCCCGGCCGGGTTCCCGACCCTCGCCGACTCCATCAAGGCCGTCGACATCATGATCGACCACGGCGCCGACGTCATCGAGCTGGGCCTGCCCTACTCCGACCCGGTCATGGACGGCCCCGCGATCCAGCGCGCGGCCGACCAGGCGCTCGCCGCCGGGTTCCGCACCAGGCAGGTCTTCGAGGTCACCGAGGCCGTCTCCGGGCGCGTCCCGATCCTCGTCATGACCTACTGGAACCTCGTGGAGCGCTACGGCACCGACAGGTTCGCGCGCGACTTCAAGTCCGCGGGCGGGGCCGGGCTCATCACGCCCGACCTCATCCCCGACGAGGCCGGGGAGTGGATCAGCGCCTCCGACGAGCACGACCTCGACCGGGTCTTCCTCGTCGCGCCCTCCTCCACCGAGGAGCGCATCGCGTCCACGGTCGCGGCCTGCCGCGGGTTCGTGTACGCGCAGTCCGTCATGGGCGTCACCGGCGCCCGCGCCGCGACCTCCGTCGCGGCCCCGGAGCTGGTGCGCCGCACGCGGCCCCACACCGACCTGCCGATCGGCGTCGGCCTCGGCGTCCGCTCGGGCGACCAGGCCGCCGAGATCGCCGCGTACGCCGACGCCGTCATCGTCGGCTCCGCCATGGTCAACTGCTACCTCGACGCCGAGGACGTTCCCGCAGGCCACCAGCGCCTCGCGGACCTCACGGCGGACCTCGCCGAAGGCGTCCGCCGCTAGACGACCCGGCCCCGCGGGCGGTGCCCGCGGGGCCGTTCTGCGCCCATCCCGCGTGCGCGGCCAGGCCCGCGCCCGGCCGCCCCGCCTCCACCCGATAGGTTCTGCATCGTGGACTTCGCTTCAATCCCGAGCCCTTCCGAATCGGTCTGGCACCTCGGCCCCGTCCCCATCCGGGCCTACGCGCTGTGCCTCATCGCCGGCATCGTCGTCGCCTGCTGGATCGCCGAGGCGCGCATGCGCCGCCGCGGCGCCCCCGAGTGGGCCGTCCTCGACCTCGCCGTGTGGGCGGTGCCCTTCGGCATCGTCGGCGGCCGCCTCTACCACGTCTTCACCAGCCCCGACGCCTACTTCGGCCCCGACGGCGACCCGTGGAAGACCCTCGCGGTCTGGGAGGGCGGCCTCGGCATCCCCGGCGCGATCCTCCTCGGCGGCGTCGGCGTGTGGCTCGGCTGCCGCCAGCTCAAGCTCCCGTTCACGATGGTCGCCGACTCGATCATCCTGGGCATCCCCGTCGCCCAGGCGATCGGCCGCCTCGGCAACTGGTTCAACCAGGAGCTGTACGGGAGGCCGCTCGACGCCTGGTGGGCCGTGCAGATCGACCCCGACCACCGCGTCGCCGGGTACGCGAACTACGCGACCTTCCACCCCACGTTCCTGTACGAGCTGCTGTGGAACCTCGGCGTCGCCCTCGTCGTGTGGCTCTCCGACCGCCGCTTCAAGTTCGGCGCCGGGCGCGCCGTCGCCCTCTACGTGGCGCTCTACGGCATCGGCCGCTTCTGGATCGAGGGCCTGCGCATCGACCCCGCCGAGGCAATGTTCGGGCTGCGCCTGAACCAGTGGATGAGCATCATCGTGGTCGTCGCCGCCGTCGCCTACCTGCTGCTCGCCCGCGGCACCCGCCAGGTCTTCGTCTACGAGGGCGCCGAGCGCGTCGCCGTCGACTGGGACTCCGCCGCCGCCGAGGACGCCGGGTACGTGGACGGCGCCCTCCCCAAGGGCGTCCTGCTCACCGCCCCCGCCGACGCCGACGAGGGCGCCGGGACCCCCGAACCCGACGAAACCGAGGACACTCGACCCGAGGAGGACGGCGTCGCCGACGAGCCGTCCGACGAACCCCAGGCCGAAGCGGGCAAGACCCGCGACGACGGCTGACCGACACCGCTTCCCCCCGGGCAGGTCCAGATGCACAACCGTAGAGCCGTAGTCGTCGGCGCCGGCGTCGCCGGGCTCGCCAGCGCGATCGTGCTGTCGAAGCTCGGCTGGCGGGTGGCGCTGCTGGAGCGGCGCGAGCGCCTCAAAGGCGACGACCTCGGCATGATCCTGTGGGCCTCGGGCGTGCGCGCGCTGCGCGCGCTCGGGGTCGACGCGACCCTCGACGCCTCCGGGACCCCCGTGGACCGCTTCGAGATCCGCAACGAGGAGCGCCTCTCCTCGTCGTTCGCCGGGGCGATGCTCGGCGCCGACGACGGCACGCCGTCCGTCATGGTCCACAACGCGATGCTCTACGAGGCGCTCGTGTCGCGCCTCGGCGACTCCGTGGAGGTCCACCCGGCCGTGCAGGTCGACCGGATCGACATGGTCGACCCCGCCGCGGGTGACAAGACCCGCCGCTGGGACGCCGACCTCGTGGTCGCCGCCGACGGCATCGACTCCCCGACCCGTCCCCTCATCGCCCCCGGTTCGCCCACAGTGGACGCCGGGGTGGTGGTGTTCCGCGGGACCATCCCCGCGCACCGCGCCCCCGAGCGCAGCGCCGAGGCCGTGGAGATCTACGGCCCCGACCGGCGCCGCTTCGGCTACGGCGACCTCGGGCACGCCGGGGCCTGCTGGTGGGCCACGGTCCCCGGCGGGATGCGCCCGGAGTCCCCGCAGATCCAGCACGAGCTCATCAACCGGTGGTTCGCCGACTGGCCCGCGCCCGTCGGCAAGTACATCGCCGCCACCCGGCCCTCGGAGCTGACGCAGCAGTCCGTCCGCTACGTCTGGCCCGTCCCGTCCCGGCTCCACCAGGCCGCCGGGAACGGCGGCCTCGTCCTCATGGGCGACGCCGCGCACGGCGTGGCGCCCGTCCTCGCCCAGGGCGGCAGCCTCGCCCTCGAAGACGCCGTGACCCTCGGGTGGGCGCTGCGCCGCGCCCCCGAGTCCATCCCGGACGCCCTCGCCTCCTACGATCGGGCCCGCCTGCCGCGCCTCAAGCGCGTCGCGCGGCTGTCGCGCCGGGTCCACACGATCGCCTCGGGCGGCCGCGGCGTCACGCGCGGCCTCCTGCGGGCCGTCCCCGACTCGTGGGTGCAGAGCCAGGCCGCGTCCCTCGCGGACTGGCAGCCGCCGCGCTGACCCGATAGGTTCGCTCCCATGCAGATCCGCGACGCCCGCTCCGCCGACTGGCCCGCCATGTGGGCCTTCATGAAGCCGATCATCGAAGCGGCCGAGACGTACCCGTGGCCCCCGGACACCACCGAGTCGTGGACGCGCGCCTACTGGATGGAGCGGCCCGCACCCGCCTCCCGGCTCGTCGCCGAGATCGACGGGCGCATCGCGGGGACCGTGGAGATCCACCCGAACCTCCCCGGCCAGGGCGCGCACGTCGCCAACGCCGGGTTCATGGTCGACCCGGCGTTCGGGCGCCGCGGCGTCGGCCGGGCCCTCGGGGAGGCCGCGCTCGCCCGCGCCAAGGCGGACGGGTTCGGCGCCATGCAGTTCAACGCCGTCGTCGCCACCAACGTCCACGCCGTGAAGCTGTGGCACTCGCTCGGCATGGCGACGCTCGCGCTCATCCCCGGCGGCTTCGACCACCCGGTCGAGGGCCGCGTCGACATGCACCTGATGTTCAAGGAACTGTGAGCCGCACATGAACGAGCTGCGCGAGTCGATCCGCTCCCTCGGCATCGCCGACCCCGAGACCGCCGTCGCCGTCCACGCCGTCACCGGCGCCGACCCGGTCCTGCTCCAGGGCCCCGCGCCGCTCCCGCAGCGGTACGAGCAGGTCGACGGCTGGCTCATGCAGGGCTTCCTCACCCCCGAGGCCCCGCACTTCGCGGCCGTGGACGCCGCCCCGGCCGCCGCGCTGGGGGAGGAGCCCGACGCCGCCGAGGACGCGGTCCTCGCGCTCATCGTGGTCCGCCCGCGCACCGTCTACGACCTCCAGACCGGCACCCGCCTCAGCGAGGCGGACCTGACGGCGCTCCTGCCGCGCCTCGAAGCGGCCGGGCTCATCGCGACCGCCGAGAACCCCCTCGAACCCGACAACCCGTTCTGGGTCTTCACAGACCGCTCGGCGCGCTTCCACTACGCGGTCCTGCGCCCGCACCTGGACCGGTGGCGGCGGGGCCGCATCGCGGACCCGCTGTGGCGCCGCAACCGGGCCCGCTTCGACCGGTACGTCGGCCGCCCCGAGTTCCTCAACCTCACCCGCGAATGGGTCCTGGGCGAGACCGGCGCCGCGTCGGCGACGCGCATCACCGTCCCCGACCCGCGGTTCCGCCAGATGCGGACCCTGGAGCTCGCCGCCTGGGACGAAGAGGGCGAGGCGCTCGCGCTGGGGACCGTCAGGTGGCGGTTCCGGATGGTCGAGCGCCAGCTCAAGCGCCTGCGCTACGTCAAGCGGCTCCTCGGCGACCCGCCGGTGCGGCTGTACTGCGTGGCGTCCCGCTTCGAGCCGGCCATCGGCGAGGACCCGGACCCGGGGCTCGGCGTCGTCACGTCCTCGGCACTCCTTGCGACCGCGGACAATGAAACGCCCGAATCCACCCCCGACGGTGACTTACACCCCATTTCCCGGCTGGTGGGCGCGGAAACGCGACGGGTAGGCTGAAGCGATTCTTCCCCGTACCCGGAACCATGAGGAGTGACGATGGCGGCAAGCGTGGACGCGGTAGTGGCGGGAGCCGGTGGCTTCATCGGCGGGCACCTGGTGGCGAGCCTCCTCGCCGAGGGCAAGACCGTCCGGGCCGTCGACGTGAAGCCCCTCGACGAGTGGTACCAGGTCCACGGTGGGGTCGAGAGCCTCCAGCGCGACCTCGCCGACCTCGCGAACTGCCGCGAGGCCGTCGGCGACGGCGCCGGCGAGGTCTACAACCTCGCGTGCAACATGGGCGGCATGGGCTTCATCGAGAACAACAAGGCCCTGTGCATGCTCTCGGTCCTCCCCTCGACGCACATGCTCCAGGCGTCCAAGGACGCCGAGGTCGGGCGCTTCTTCTACTCCTCCTCCGCGTGCGTGTACGCCGGGTACAAGCAGACCGAGGCGAACATCGCGCCCCTGAAGGAGGAGGACGCCTACCCCGCGGACGCCGAGGACGGCTACGGCTGGGAGAAGCTGTTCTCCGAGCGCATGTGCCGCCACTTCCGCGAGGACTTCGGGCTCCAGACCCGCATCGCCCGCTACCACAACATCTACGGCCCCGAGGGCACGTGGGACGGCGGCCGCGAGAAGGCCCCCGCCGCGACCTGCCGGAAGATCGCCGTCGCGGCGCTCACCGGGCAGAAGGAGGTCGAGATCTGGGGCGACGGCGAGCAGACCCGCTCGTTCACCTACATCGACGACTGCGTCCACGGCACGAAGATGTTCACCCGCGGCGACGTCACCGAGCCGCTGAACCTCGGCTCCTCCGAGCTGACCACGATCAACAACCTGTACTACCTGGTCGCCGACATCGCCGGGATCGACATCGAGCTCAAGCACATCGACGGCCCCCTGGGCGTGCGCGGCCGCAACTCGGACAACACGCTCATCCAGAAGTACTACGGCTGGGAGCCCTCGATCTCCCTGCGCGAGGGCATGGCGAAGACCTACGAGTGGGTCTACGACCAGGTCAAGGCCAAGCTCGCCGCGTAATGACCGACCCTCAGCTCCGCCGCGTCGACGTCCTCGGCGTCGGCGTCTCCACCGTCGACCAGGCCATGGCCCTCGACGAGGTCACCCGCTGGGTCGACGCCGGTGAGCGCCACTACGTGTGCGTCACCGGCGTCCACGGGGTCATGGAGTCCCAGCGGGACCCCGAGCTCCTCGCCATCCACAACGCCTCCGGCCTGACCACCCCCGACGGGATGCCGATGGTGTGGGCCGGGCACAAGGCCGGGGCCGACTGGATGGACCGCGTCTACGGGCCCGACCTCATGCTCAACGTCCTGACCCGGGCCGCCGAGCGCGGCTGGACCTCGTTCCTCTACGGCGGCAAGGACGGCGTTCCCGAGCTCCTCGCCGAGAAGCTCGCCGAGCGCATCCCCGGCGTCAAGTTCGCAGGCATGTACTCCCCGCCGTTCCGCCCCCTCACCGAGGAGGAGGACGCTGCGATCGTCAAGCGCATCAACGACTCCGGCGCCCAGCTCGTCTGGGTGGGCCTGTCCACGCCGAAGCAGGAGCGCTGGATGGCCGCCCACCGCGACCGCCTGAACGCCCCCGCGCTGTTCGGCGTCGGCGCCGCGTTCGACTTCCACGCGGGCCTCGTCCCGCAGGCGCCGCCGTGGATGCAGCGCAACGGCCTCGAATGGTTCTACCGCCTCACCAAGGAACCGAAGCGCCTGTGGCGCAGGTACTTCCAGAACAACCCGGCCTACCTGCGCCAGATCCGCAAACGCCCCCCGTTCCTGCGCGACGACTAGCGAGCGCCCCCGGGCCGAGGCCCGGGGGCTTCTCACTGCCCCGTCCGCCCGAGAAACGCTAGGCTGTGCCGCATGGTCGACAACATGCCCAAGGAGAGCGCCAAGGCGCCCCGCCACCCCCGCATCGCCGTCGTGTGGTCCGTCCTGTCGGCCGAGATCGAGCGCTTCGCCGCCGGGACCGGCGCGACCATGCGCATCCTCGACGTCGGCGGCGGCTCCGGCGGCTTCGCCGTCCCCCTGGCCGAACTCGGCCACGACGTCACCGTCGTCGAACCCAGCGCCAACGCCCTCGCGTCGCTGCGCCAGCGCGCCGCCGATGCGGGCGTCACCGACCGGCTCACCGCCGTCCAGGCCGACGCCGACGAACTCCCCGACGTCGCCGAACCCGCCTCCGCCGACCTCGTGCTCTGCCACAACGTCCTGGAGATGGTCGACTACCCCGACACCGCCCTCGACGCCCTCGCGAAGACCTGCGCGCCCGGCGGCGCCGTCTCCGTGCTCGTCGCCAACCGCATCGCCGCCGTCCTCGGCAAGGCCCTCTCCGGCCAGTTCGCGACCGCCCTCGACCTCCTCGCCGACGTCGACGGCGTCGCCGAGGGCCGCGACACCCTCAAGCGCCGCTTCGAGACCGCCACGCTCACCGCGCTCGTCGGCGGCTCCGGGCTCGTCACCGAGCAGGTCCACGGCGTGGGCGTCGTCGGCGACCTCGTCCAGGTCCCCGAGAACGCCGCTGGGGAGGCGCTGCGCGAGTTCGAGCTCGCCACCGCCGCCCGCGTCCCCTTCCGCGACATGGCCACCCGCATCCACCTGCTCGCCCGCAAGCCCATGCGCTGACCGGCGGCCCCCGGGCCTGCGCCTACGCTCAGCGACGTAGACGCGATTACGCCGCCGGGACCACGCCGGAGCGGCGCCGCGGCCGTAGCCTTGAGCCTGTGAGCACCACCAACGCGACCCGGCCCCGACTCCCGGCCCCCGTCTTCGACATCGGCCTGGCGGTCCTCCTCGCGGTCCTCGCCTCCGGCGGGACCGTCGGCGCCAACGAGGGCCACCGGCCCGAGCCCGTCGCGTTCGCCCTCATCTGGGCCATGGCCGCGTTCCTCGCCCTGCGCCGCCTCTCGCCCGAGGCCGCCCTCGCGGGCACCGTCGCGGGCCTCTCGGTCTACCTGTACCTCGACCTGCCGCAGGGCCCGGTGTTCATGCTCCCGGCGCTCGCCGTGTTCTTCTACGCGTTCACCAGGTCCGTCCGCGCCCTCGCGATCGCCCTCGGCGTCCTCTTCGTCTACACGGTCGCCCTCCATCAAGTCGTCGACCCCGGGCGCAGCCTGTGGTTCATCGCCACCCTGACGGTCCTGTGGCTGGGCATCCCGGCCGTGGGCGGCCGCATCGTCCGCGAGGCCCGCCGCGCCCGCACCCGCGAACGCGAGGCCGAACGCGAGCGCTACCGCGCCGACGAGCGCGTCGAGATGGCCCGCGAGATCCACGACGTCGTCGGCCACTCCCTCGCCGTCGTCTCCATGAACGCGGGCGTCGCCCTCCACATGGCCGAGAAGCACGACGGCACCCCCGAAGCGGTCGTCGAGAACCTCCGCGCCATCCGCGAAGCCTCCAACGTGGCCCTCCAGGACCTCCGCGCGACCCTCGCGCCCCTGCGCCGCGGCCAGGCCCCCGAACTGCGGCCCACCGGCGCCGTCAGCGACATCGCCGCGCTCGTGGACGGCGTCCGCAAGGGCGGCCTGCCCGTCGAGTACCAGCTCACCGGCGACCCCGCCGCGGTCCCCGTGAACGTCGCCGCCACCGCGTACCGCGTCGTCCAGGAGTCCCTCACCAACGTCATCCGCCACTCCGGCGCGACGAAGGCCGTCGTCCAGGTCGCCTGCGACCCCGGGGCCCTGCGCGTCCACATCCTCGACGACGGCCGCGGCGGCCCCCTCCACCCCGACCGGATGGGCCAGGGCGTCACCGGCATGATGGAGCGCGTCCAGGCTGGCGGCGGCGCCTTCACCGCCGCGCCCCGGCCCGGCGGCGGCTTCGCCGTGAAAGCCCACATCCCTTACGACCGTAAGGAGGCGCGATGATCGAACTCGTGATCGCCGACGACCAGAGCCTCATCAGGATGGCCCTGCGCAACCTCTACAAGGACGAGGACGACATCCACGTCGCCGCCGAGGCCGAGGACGGCCGCGAGGCGTGGGAGGTCATCCGCCGCATCAGGCCCGACGTGGCCCTCCTCGACATCCGCATGCCCGGCCTCGACGGCCTCGAAGTGCTGCGCCGCATCGGGAAGGACCCGTCGCTGTCCGGCACGCGGGTCGTCATGATCACCACGTTCGAGATCGACGAGTACATCTTCGAGGCCCTCGCGGGCGGCGCCGCCGGGTTCATCATGAAGGACGCCCCGCCCGAGGACCTCCTGCGCGCCGTGCGCCTCGCCGCCGCCGGGGACTCCCTCCTCAGCCCCGACGTCACCCGCAAAGTGATCGACGCCTACGCCGAGCGCGGCACCGGCGGCGCCCGCCCCCACCCCAACCTCGGCGACCTCACCGAACGCGAGCAGGAGATCCTCCGCTGGGTCGCCACCGGCCTGCCCAACGACGAGATCGGCGAGCGCCTGTTCATCAGCCCCGCCACGGTCCGCACGCACGTCGGCAAGCTCCTCGCCAAGCTCGGCGCCCGCGACCGCGCCGGCCTCGTCGCCATCGCCTACCGCTCGGGCCTCGACATCCCCGAGACCTAGACCCAGTCCCGGCCGCCGCTCGTCCGTTCCGGGCGCCATTCCGGTATACCGGACCCGGTTGTGGCCGAAACGACACGAAACCGGCTAGCCTCTTGCCATGCCTTCGAGCCCGTACACGGCGGACACCCGACCCGCCTACGGCACCGGCACCCTCGCCGATGTCATGCCCACCGCCCTTGCGGCCCTTGGAGTCCCGCAACCGGCGGACAGCCCCGCGGTGCTCCTGCGCGGCGGCGGGGCGAACGGTGCGGGGGAACTCGACGGCGTCCGCCGCATCGCCGTCCTCCTCCTCGACGGCTTCGGCTACCACCTCCTCGGCCAGGCCGCCCAGGCCAGCGCCACCATCGGCGCCGTCCACCACGGCGAACTCGGCACCCTCACCTCCATCACCGCGACCGTCCCGTCCTCCACGCCGATCAGCCTCGCGTCCCTCGCGTGCGGCCTCCCGCCCGGCGAGCACGGCATCATCGGGTTCACCGTGCGCGTCCCCGACACCGGCGACCTCGTCACCCACATCCGCTGGGACGGCTCCAGCCCCGACCCCGAGACCTGGCAGCCCGCGCCGACCGCGTTCGAGCGGGCGAGCGCCGACGGCGTCGAGTGCACGATCGTCTCCAACGGCGCGTTCCGCGCCACCGGCCTCACCCGCGCGATCTACCGCGGCGCCGACTGGCTCCCCGCGACCAGCCCGCGCGAGGTCGCCGAGGGCGCCGTGGCGGCGCTGGCGCGCGGCGACCGGAGCCTGGTGTACGCGTACCTGCCCGACGTCGACACGGCCGGGCACTTCCACGGCGTCGGCTCCCCGGACTGGCTCGAAGCGGTCGCGGAGGTCAGCGAGGCCATCGACGGGATCCTCACGGGCCTGCCGCGCGACGCGGCCCTGTTCGTGACCGCCGACCACGGCATGGTCAACGTCACCGAACGCCTCCACGTGGACGAGCGGCCCGACCTGCTCCACGGCGTCGACGTCATCGGCGGCGACGGCCGCATGCGGTACCTGTACGCCCTGCCGGGCGCGGTCGAGGACGTGCGCGCCGCCTGGTCGGCCGCGGTGGGCGACCGCGCGGAGCTCATCGACCGCGACGAGGCCGTCGACCGCGGCTGGTTCGGCCCGAAGGTCACCGACGCCGCCCGCGAGCGCATCGGCGACCTGGTCGTGGCCTGCAAGGGCACGTTCGCGGTCGTCGGGATCGAGGGCGAGCCGCCGCACGTCGCGCGCCTCATCGGCCAGCACGGCGGCCTCACGGCCGCGGAGATGGCCGTCCCGCTCTGGACATACCGCACGGGCTGAGCGCCGCCGTTCTGTCGGACCCGGTGGCTACGCTTCGGTGGTGGCCAGCGACCTCACCCGTTTCATCGGTCCCGACCTGTCCGACGACGGGCTCGGGATCATGCACGTCGACATGGACGCGTTCTTCGCGTCCGTGGAGGTCGCGCGCGACCCGTCGCTGCGCGGGAAGCCCGTGATCGTCGGCGGGCTCGGCGCGCGCGGCGTCGTCGCGGCCGCCTCGTACGAGGCCCGGAAGTTCGGGGTCCACTCGGCGCTGCCGATGGCCATTGCGCGCCGCCGCTGCCCGCACGGGGTGTTCATGACGCCCACGACCTCCTACGGCGAGGTCTCGCGCGAGATCATGGCGATCTTCCGGGAGTACACGCCCCACGTGCAGCCGATCTCCGTCGACGAGGCGTTCCTCGACGTCGCCGGGGCCCGGCGCCTCATCGGCTCGCCCGTGGAGATCGCCCGCGCGATCCGCGAACGCGTCCGCGCCGAGCACGGCATCACCTGCACCGTGGGCATCGCGTCCACGAAGTTCCTCTCGAAGCTCGCCTCCGAGGCGGTCAAACCGGACGGCCTCGGCGTCGTCCCCGTCGAGACCGAGCTCGAATTCCTGCACCGGCTGCCGATCCGCGCGGTCTGGGGGATCGGCGAGAAGACCGCCGAGAAGCTCCAGCGCCTCGGCATGCGCACGGTGGGGGACCTGGCGCGCCTCGACGTCGACAGCCTCGCGTCGTCCGTGGGCACGGCCAGCGCCGAACACCTGTACGCGCTTTCCCGGAACATCGACCCGCGGCCGGTCGACCCTGGGCGCATCGAGAAGTCCATCAGCAACGAGACCACGTTCGACCGCGACGCGCCCGACGGCGCCGTGTGGGGGCCGGTGCTCCTGGAGCTGTCGCGGAAGGTCGCGTCGCGGGCGCGGGCGGCGGGCTGGGCCGGGCGCGGGGTGACCGTGAAGATCCGGTTCGGCGACTTCCGCACCATCACGCGCTCCCGTATGCTCGCGGCCCCCACGGACGTCGGCCGGGAGATCTACGAGGCGGCCCGCGAGATGGCCGACGCGGCCGCGACGGCGCCGGTGCGCCTCATCGGAGTGAAGCTCGACCACCTCGTGGAGGCCGCCGCGGTCGGCCGCCAGGTCGCGCTCGGCGAACCCGAACACGGTTGGCGCGACATAGAAACGGTGATGGACAAGGCCCGCGAGAAGTTCGGGAAGGGGGCCGTCGGGTCCGCGGGGAGGCTCACTCGGCGTGACTCGCGTGTAGACACCCGCGACTCGGGGAACCCCGGCCGGTGAGCGCCGCCGCACCGGCGGTCCCCGCCTGGGGATGCGAGGCCAGAACGGACCGATTCAAGGACGAACTGCCTTCCGCCTCGGGCGAAAGCCTCGTAGACTTGGACTAACAAGCACCGGGGCCTTGACGGGCCCCGTCGAGACTAGTGCAGGAGGAGTGTCGTGCCGCTCTCCGACCACGAGCAACGTCTGTTCGAGCAAATCGAGCAGTCCTTGTCTGAAGACCCGCAGTTCGCCAATGCGGTGCGCGCCCACGATCCGGCGCATGTGACCCGGCGCAGGCTGATCCTGGCCGGGGTCGTCACGGTCATCGGCATCGCCGCCGTCATCGGCACGGTGATCGCCGGCGGGGACGCGGCCAAGTGGGGCGCCCCCATCGGCGCGGTCCTCATGTTCGGCGGCCTCATCCTGGGCCTGTGGGCCCAGCGCCGCGGCACCAACGTGAAGCTCAAGGCCGTCGACGGCAAGGGCACCACGCGCTCGACCGGCGGCGGTTCGGGCAAGAACACCAAACCCGGCGGGTTCACCTCCCGGATGGAGGAGCGCTGGCGCCGCCGCCGCGACAACGGCGACATCTTCTGACCTGCATCGAGTAAGCGCACGCGAGCGACGGGCCGCGCCTGAGGGCGGGCCCGTCTTCGCGTGCCCGGAGCGGCGGCCGGAGGGCACGCCGATGCGATCGGGAGGCGGGCGGATCGCGGGCACGCCGCTGCCGGCGGCCACCGGGCCGCCCCCGGCTTCAAGAGTGGCTTACAGGTGTGACATTCCGCGAGGCATGAGGCGCGAACCGCGGCCGAGCGGGGGACGCGGAACGGCCCGGCGGGTTCCCCCGTCGGGCCGTGGCGTCGCGTGCAGGCGTCTCCAGGTCTAGCGGCCGCGGAGCATGGCGCGGCGGGCGGCTCGGCCCTGGTTGACGCTGGTCGGAATGGGGCCCTTCGGGATGGCCATGCCGATGCCGAGCGCGTCGAGGCGCTTGGCGATGTGGTTGGCGTCCTTGGAGTCGATGTTCTTCGGCAGCTTCATGAGGCGCTTGCGGACCTCGGTCACCGAGAAGTCGTCACCGGCGGCCTCGCCCACGAGGAACGTGTACACCGGCGTGGAGCCGACGACGCGCGAGATGCGCTTCTTCTCCTGGCCGAGGAGCTTGCGGGTCTTCTGCCCGCCCTCGCCCAGGAGCACCACGCCGGCCTTGCCGACCGCGCGGTGGACCATCTGGGTCTCCGAGAGGGCCGCGACGCCGGGCGTCACGGTCCAGCCGCGGATGCCGTCGATGAGCGCGTACGCCGCGCCGGGCTTGCCCACGGCCTCCTTGTTCACGACCTTGCTCGTGCGCATGTTGAGCACGATCAGGCCCGCCAGGAGCGCCACGAACAGGGCCGAGATGTACCACAGCAGGGAGAACTTCGCGAAGATCACCAGCGCGGTCACGATGACGAACGGCAGCAGGATCGCCGCGGCCTCCAACGGCAGGAACAGCTTGTCCCGCTGGTTGGTGAACTTGATCGCCATCCCGATCGTCTTCAGGCGCGACCCGAACGTCTCTTTTTCCTGCTGCTTTGCCATGTACTCAAGTCTACCGGCGGGTTACGCGAGCGCTTCGCTGCGGGCTTCTCCCCGCGCTTCGATCGCCTGTCGGTAGAGGCGCCCGGCCCGGTACGAGGACCGCACGAGCGGGCCGCTCATGACGCCCGCGAAGCCGATCTCCTCGGCCTCGGCGGACAGCTCCACGAACTCCTCGGGCTTGACCCACCGGTCCACCGGGTGGTGGCGCTTGGTCGGGCGCAGGTACTGGGTGATCGTGATGAGCTCGCACCCGGCCGCGTGCAGGTCGCGCAGGGCCTGCGAGATCTCCTCGCGGGTCTCGCCCATGCCGAGGATCAGGTTCGACTTGGTGACCAGCCCGGCCGCGCGGGCCTCGGTGATCACCGACAGGGACCGCTCGTAGCGGAAACCGGGGCGGATGCGCTTGAAGATCCGCGGCACGGTCTCCACGTTGTGCGCGAGCACCTCCGGACGCGAGGAGAACACCTCGGCCAGCTGGTCGGGCTCGGCGTTGAAGTCGGGGATGAGCAGCTCGACGCCGCACCCGGGGATCGCCGCGTGGATCTGGCGGACGGTCTCGGCGTAGAGCCACGCCCCGCCGTCGTCCAGGTCGTCGCGGGCCACGCCCGTGACCGTGGCGTACTTCAGGCCCATGGTCTTGACCGACTCGGCGACCTTCATCGGCTCCAGGCGGTCGAGCGGGCCGGGCTTGCCGGTGTCGATCTGGCAGAAGTCGCAGCGCCGCGTGCACTGGGAGCCGCCGATGAGGAACGTCGCCTCGCGGTCCTCCCAGCACTCGTAGATGTTGGGGCACCCGGCCTCCTGGCACACCGTGTGCAGCCCCTCGCTCTTGACGAGGCCCCGCAGCTCGGTGTACTCCGGTCCGGTCTTGGCCTTGACCTTGATCCAGGAGGGTTTCTTCTCGATCGGGGTCTGGGCGTTGCGCACTTCGAGGCGCAGCATCCGGCGTCCTTCAGGCTGTACGGAAGTCACCGCCCCAGCCTACGCCGCGACACCGCGCACCGGCAGGTGTCGCTCGGCACAGCGGCCCGCCGCGCCACACGTAGGATGACGCCGCCGCTGATGTAATCGACGCAGCACAGCCGGGGCGCACACGAAGGAGCAGCAGTGGAACTCATCCACCAGGGCAAGGTCCGCGACGTCTACGCCGACGGCGGCGACCTGATCCTCGTCGCCTCCAACCGCGTCTCCGTCTACGACGTCATCCTCCCCACCGAGATCCCCGGCAAGGGCGCCCTCCTCACCGCCCTCAGCCTGTGGTGGTTCGAGCGCCTCGCCGACATCGTCCCCAACCACGTCGTCTCCGCAGAGGACGTCCCCGCCGAGTTCGCCGGGCGCGCCGTCCGCGTCAAGCGCCTCGACATGGTCAAGGTCGAAGCGGTCGTCCGCGGCTACCTCACCGGCTCGGTCCTGAACGACTACCGCACCACGGGCACCGTCAACGGCGTGCCCCTCCCCGCGGGCCTCGAAGACGGCTCGAAACTCCCCGAGCCCGTCTACACCCCCACCACCAAGGCCGACGTCGGCGACCACGACGCCCCCGAGACGTACGAGCAGACCGCCGCCCGCCTCGGCCCCGACCTCGCCGCCCGCGTCCGCGACCTCACCCTCGACGTGTACCGCCGCGGCGCCGAGATCGCCCTCGCCAAGGGCATCATCATCGCCGACACGAAACTGGAGTTCGGCCTCGACGAGGACGGCGTCCTCACCCTCGCCGACGAGGTCCTCACCTCCGACTCCTCCCGCTTCTGGGACGCGGACGGCTGGAAGCCCGGCCAGACCCAGCCGTCCTTCGACAAGCAGTTCGTGCGCGACTGGGCCCGGTCCACCGGCTGGAAGCCCGACGACGCCGAGGCCCCCGAGATCCCCGCCGACATCGTCGAGGCGACCCGGGACCGGTACATCGAGGCGTACCGGCTGCTCACCGGGCGGCGCTGGCAGTAAGGCGAACGTGAAGGGGGCGGGCGCCCACTCGCGCCCGCCCCTTTCCCCTACGACCTGAACAAAGCCTCGCCGACGAAGCCGCCGTCGGCCGCGCCCGGCGGCACCGCGTACACGCCCGAGCCCTCCGCGGTGATGAACTCCGTCAACCGGTCCCCGGCCGCCATCTTCTCCTGCGCGTCGATGAACACCTGCGGGTCGGCCTGGAACGACACGAACAGCAGCCCCGCGTCGTACGGGTGCGCCGCGTGCATGTGCCCGTCCAGGTGCCCGTCACCGGCGGCGTCGGAACTCACGTCGCCCTGGGTCAGGAACCCGTAGTCGTAGTTGAAGCCGCGCCGCACCATCGCCGCGTCGTGGACGACCGCCACATGCGAATCGGCGGGCACCGCGGGCAGGCCCGAGGCGTCCATGACCTCGAAGTCCGGGTGGTCGAACTCGCCGCCGCCGCTCAGCGGCGCACCCGAGTCCCGCTCCCGCCCGAACGTCAGGTTCTGGTCCTCCGCCGTCAGCATCGACCAGTCCGGCAGGCGCATCCGGATCTTGCGGAACACCTGGTACGTGCCGCCCTCGAACCACGACGGCTCCGAGTCGACCGCCCACACCCGCTCGTCGAACAGCTCCGAACCCGACTCCGGGTTCGCGCTGCCGTCCTTGAACCCCATGAGGTTCCGCGGCGTCCCGCCCGACGGCGCCGACGAGAACCCCTCCTGCATCCACAGGAGCGTCCCTCGGCCCACCGCGCGCTTGCGCAGCTCCAGGAACGCGCCCGACACGACCTGCCGGTCGTCCCCGCACACCTGGACCAGCAGGTCCCCGCCCGACCACGCCGGATTCAACCGGTCCCCGTCGAACTCCGGGAGCTCCGCGAGCTTCGACGGCCGCGCCGCCTCCAGGCCCGCCTTCGCGAACGCCGCCGGGCCGATCCCGAACGTCACCGTCAACCGCGCCGGGTCCAGCCCCGCCGCCACCGCCTCGGCGTCGAACTGGTCCGCGCCGTCGATCGCGGCCTTCGGCGGGGCCTCGCCCGCCGCCAGCGCCGCCGACACCGCCGACCAGTCCCGAAGCAGCGCTTCAAGATTCGCCGCAACCGCGGCCGCATCGAGCGCCTCGCCCGAGGCGAGATCCGTCGCCGCCAGGTCGAACGCCGCGAACAGCGCGTGCCCCTGCACCGCGGTCGCGATCCCCGCCTGCCGCTCCCCGAAGAACGGCTCGACACCCGGCGCCGCGTGTTCGTGCCCCGCCTCGCCCTCGTCGTGGCCCCCGGACCCGAGGGCCTTCCCGGCCCCCGCGCCGACCGCCGCCGCGAGCGTCGCCGTCGCCAGGGCCGTCCGGCGCGTCACCGACGGCTCGTCGTCCCCGTCCGCGGGCGGACGCTCCACCCGTTTCCACAACCCGACCGCGACGTCCGCGACCACGAAGACCGCCAACGAGATCCCCAGCAGCGGGAAGAACCAGCCCACACCAGCCGCGACCGCGACGACCACCGCGATCAGCGGCCACGGCAGCCGCCGCAGCCCGCCGCGCGGATACGGGCGCCCCACGAGCGAGCCGCGCGGGCGCCGCAGCCACCACATCCGGTAGCCCCACACGATCATGCACACCAGCGCGACCATCGCCGCCGCGAGCAGGATCTGGTTCGCCAGGCCGAACAGGATGCCCATGTGCAGCGCGATCGCCACGTTCGTCGCCTGCGCCATCACCGGCCAGTCCGCGAACCGCAGCTCCTCGGTCACCACCGGCGCACCCGACGCCGTATCGACGACGACCTGGTCCTGCTGCAACGGCAGTGACCGCTGCTGACCCGTCACGAGGTACTCCGTGCCCGACCCGGTCGGCAGCGCGATCTGCACCGGCCCGGACATGCCCGCGTCCAGCGCCGCACCGTAGACGCCGTCGAGGAGCGTCACCCCGAACACCGACGACCCCGTGCCGCCCGAATGCTGGTGCTCCGCATGGTCGCCCGCGGCCGCGCCCTGCTCCACGGCGAGTGCGGGAGTCGTCCACGAGAGCGCCGCCCGCAGCTCCGACACGTTCTCGCCCGCGTACCGCGACCACGTCAGGCCCGTCACCGACAGGAACAGCAGTACGGCCACCAGCCACAGCCCCACCGGACCGTGCCACGCGAGCGTCCGCCCGCGACCCCTGCCCTCCGGCTTCGGCCGCCAGAACCCGCCGTTCCTGCGGCGCCGCGCGATCCACAGGACCAGCCCGCCCAGCGCCACCACCCACAGCCACGACGCCGCCAGCTCCGAGTACAGCCGCCCCGGCTCGCCCAGGTGCAGGTTCCGGTGCAGCGTCGAGACCCACTCGCGGACCGGCCCGGCCTGCGACGACCCGTACGACGTCGAGTCCCCGAGCACCTCCCCGGTGTACGGGTCCACATAGACGACCGCGACCGCGCCCGACTCGCGGACCGTCCCGTCGTCGACGAGCACCCCCGTCGAGTCCGCGGCCCCGGCCGCGGGCCGCACCGCCGTCACCGCCCAGTCCGGATGCGCCGCAGTGACGGCCGCGACCTGGTCCGCCAGCGTCAGCGCCTCACCGTCGGGCTCGACGGTCTTCAAGTCTTGGTAGAGGTAGTCCTCCAACGGGTACGAGAGCGCGTAGGCCAGCCCCGTCAGGGCCGACACCAGCACGAACGGTGCGATCAAGATGCCGGCGTAGAAATGCAGCCGGAGCAGGAGCTGCCGCAGGGCAGCCGGAAGTCTGGACATGGTTCGCTTTCTGAGCAGCCCCAGGGACGCACTGCGCCCAGGGCAGGGGGAAGCGCCTACCGGCGCCGGGGGACGACAGGAATCAGAAAGCGAACCGCGGCGGTCCGCGCCGCGAGATGGCCGCCGCAGCGACCGGAGCCGGACGCGGCGCCCGCGCCCGCGGCAGGAACCCGCGCGGCCGCACCACGACCACGGCGCCGACGCCCGCGACGCGCACCAGGCGCGCGGCGAACAGCGTCAGCAGGTCCAGCAGCGCCGCCGTCGCCGACTCGCCCCGCGCGAGCCACGACGCCTGCGCCAGGGCCGCCGCGACGTGGACCAGCCACATCGACACGCCCGAGCCGTGCGCGTGGAGCGCCTCGACCGCACCGGCCTGGAACAGCTCGTGCAGGCCCCACTGCGCCGCCAGGCACAGCGGCGCGAGGACGGGGAAGCCGCGCTGGCGGCCTCCGGCCAGGAACGCAGCGGTGAAGAGGAGCGCGAAGGCGGCGGCCGACTGGAGCGGGCCGGGCGCGTGCCCGCCGCTCCACAGGTGCAGCAGGAGCGACGCCGACCCCGAGACCGCGGCGAACACGGCGGCCCGCAGCGCCCGGAGGGGAGTCCAGCTCATCTGCACGGCCGTATTGTGTCACGCCCCGGGACGCGGAAACGCCCCCGCGTCGGTCATCCGACACGGGGGCGCTGCAAGCGGTCCGAGGATCAGGAGCGCTTGCGGCCGTACGTGAGGCGCCGCAGGAGCACCTCGAACGGCCCGCGTTTCCCGGCCCGGTCCATGAGCACCGCGATCACCACGGTCGTCGCCCAGGCCGCGAACGCGACGCCGAACGCGCCGAGGTAGCCCAGGTCCTCGCCGAGGCCGAAGCCCCATGCGGTGAGCAGCGGCGCCATGATGATCGACTGGAGCAGGTAGCTGGTGAGCGACCGCTCGCCGACCGCGGCGAGCGCCCCCGGCAGGCCCTTGCGGCCGTAGCCGCGGAGCTTGTGGGCGAGGAGCGCGAACCCGCAGATGTAGCCCAGTCCGGCGTACAGGCCGCCGAGGAGCGTCAGGTACACCGCGCCGCGCCACAGCCCCGTCGAGGGCTCCCAGGCGCCGATGGCGATGAGCGCCACGGGGAGCGAGCTGAGGACGTTCACGGCCATGCCGGAGAGGAAGACCTTCTTCAGCTGCGGCAGGTGGTCCTCGGGGTGGTTGAGCCAGCCCGCGCGCTGGAGCATCATGCCCGCGATGATGAGCGGGAAGAACGTCCCGGTCACCACGAGCGCGAGCGAGCCGACCGGCGAGGCGAGCGCGCCGAGGATCATCTGCTCCACGTAGGGCGGCAGGCCGGGGTCGGCGGGCGGCGGCCCGGTGCCGCTGCCCGCGGTGAAGAAGAACGCCATCATGACGTTGCCGATGAGCACGACGTACGCGATGGAGCCCCACAGCCAGCGCTTCAGGGCCTTGTCGGAGAGGTGCACGAACGCGAGGACGATGAGGCCCATGGCGCCGTACGGGGCGAGGATGTCGCCCATGAACAGGAACACCGCGTGGATGAAGCCGAACAGCAGCAGCCACCAGGAGCGGCGGCGCAGGAGCTTGCGGACGGCCTTGGGCTCCATGCCGCGCGCGAACATGCGCGAGGCCATGACGGCGATGCCGAAGCCGTAGAGGATCGCGAACATCGGGCGGGAGCGCTCGGCGATGACGAGCTGCTCGATGAAGAGGGCGATGTGGTCGGCGAGCGACTGGCCGGTGTTGTGGCCGTACTTGTCGACGCCCATGCCCCACAGGTGGATCGGGACGTTCGCGAGCGCGATGAACAGCAGCATGCCGCCGCGCGCGATGTCGGGCGCGAGCGACCGCTCGGCCTTGGTGATCGGCGCCGGCGGGCCCGCCTTCGGCGGGTCGGCGGTCGCATAGGGGGTGGCGGTCACGTCGGGCTCCTTCGGGTCGGGACGGGCTTCCTGGTTTCCATCCGCGGTGGGGTCCGCGTCCTCAGTCTAGGAAAATCGCGTCCATTTCACGGTAGTGCCAGCCTCCGTGCCCCGCTCCCGCCTGCGGTACCGTTCCGTCTCGTTCTGAGGAACGATCGCATTCGTGGGGTGTCATACCTTGGTAGTATTTTTGACCCAGGGGACCCTCTTGATGTCCGGTTTGTGATAGGCGCTCCGAGACTCGCCGAGACGCTCCCGAATCGACGGACACGCAGCAGGGCCCCGCCGCTTTCGCGACGGGGCCCTGCTGTTCGCTTGCGTCCCTTAAGGCTTCGCGCTGCGCTTCTAGTTCACTCCGCCTACGGCTTCGTGAACAAAAGCGCGGCGTTGTGGCCGCCGAAGCCGAAGGCCGTGTTGAGCGCGGCGTTCAGCTCCACCTTGCGGGCCTCGTTCGCGGCGACGTCGAGGTCCAGGGCCGGGTCGGGGTTCTCCAGGTTGATCGTCGGGGGGATGACGCCCTCGGTGATCGCCAGGATGGCCGCGATGGACTCGACCGCGCCCGCGCCGCCGAGCAGGTGCCCGGTCATCGACTTGGTCGCGGTGAGCACCACGTGGTCGCCGACCTCGCGCTTGATGCCCTTGACCTCCGCCATGTCGCCGACGGGCGTCGACGTGGCGTGCGCGTTGACGTGCCCGATCTCCTTCGGGTCGATGCCGGCCTGCTTGATCGCCGCCCGCATCGCCCGGCCCCCGCCCCGGCACTCCGGGTCGGGCTGGACGATGTCGTAGCCGTCGGAGGTCAGGCCGGAGCCCGCGACGACCGCGTAGATCCGGGCCCCGCGGGCCTCGGCGTGGTCGCGGCGCTCCAGGATGAGCGCGCCGGACCCCTCGCCCATGACGAACCCGTCGCGGTCGCGGTCCCAGGGCCGGGAGGCGTGCTCGGGGTCGTCGTTGCGGGTCGACATGGCCTTCATCGAGGAGAACCCGGCCATCGGCAGGCCGCCGATGACCGCCTCCGCGCCGCCCGCCACGACCACGTCGGCACGGCCGGCGCGGATCATGTCGGCGGCCCAGGAGATCGCCTCGGCCGAGGTGGCGCACGCGCTGGTGGGGGCGTGCACGCCCGCCTGGGCGCCGAACTCCAGGCCGACGACCGCGGCGGGCCCGTTGGGCATGAGCATGGGCACGGTGAACGGGGAGACCTTGCGCGCGCCGCTCTCCTCCAGGATGTCGTCCTGGGCGAGGAGCGTGAGCGCGCCGCCGATCCCGGAGCCGAAGACGACGCCGAGCCGTTCCTTGTCGAGGTCGTCGCTCAGCCCCGCGTCGTCCCACGCCTGCTGAGCCGCGACGAGCGCGATCTGCTCGGAGCGGTCGAGCCGGCGCAGCCGGACCCGAGGCAGGACCTCGGACGGCTCCACCGCCAGCTCGGCGGCGATCCGGCACGGGAGTTCCTGCGCCCACTCGTGCTGGAGCAGGTGCACGCCGGAGCGTCCGGCGACGAGTGCCTCCCAGGTCGACGCCACGTCCCCGCCGAGGGGAGTGGTCGCGCCGAGCCCGGTCACGACTACCTCAGTCACATTAACCCTTCTCGATGTAGGAGACGGCGTCGCCGACGGTCTTCAGGTTGGCGACCTCGTCGTCGGGGATCTTCACACCGAACTTCTCTTCAGCGGCCACGACGACCTCGACCATGGCGAGCGAGTCGACGTCAAGGTCGTCGGTGAAGGACTTGCCGTCGGCGACATCGTCGGGGTTGACGCCCGCGACCTCTTCGAGAATGTCCGACAGGCCTTCGCGGATCTCGTCACGAGACAGAGCCATGAGTTATTTTCCTCTCGATAGTTACGGGCAGCGGATGACCTGCCCGGCGTAGGTGAGCCCGCCGCCGAATCCGAACAGGAGGATCGGGGCGCCGGAGGCCACCTTGCCACTTTGTACCAACTTCGACAGCGCCAGCGGCACCGACGCCGCCGAGGTGTTGCCGGAGTAGACGATGTCCTCGGCGACGACGCAGTCGTCGCTGAAGTCCAGCCGCTTGGCGATGCCCTGGATGATCCGCAGGTTCGCCTGGTGCGGCACGAAGGCCGCGAGTTCCGAGATCTTGACGTCCGCCTTCTCCGCGACCTTCTCGATGAGCGGCGCGAGCTGGGTGGTGGCCCAGCGGAAGACGGTCTGCCCGGCCTGCTTGATGAACGGGACGTCCTCCTCGATGCGGATGACGTCGGCCATCGACGGCTCGGAGCCCCACACGACCGGGCTGATCGCCAGCGCCGGGTCGTCGGTGCCCTCGACCACGACGGCGCCCGCGCCGTCGCCGAAGAGGACGCACGAGGTGCGGTCCTCCCAGTCGGTGACCGCGGTGAGCTTCTCCGCGCCGATGACGATGGCGCGGGTGGCGCTGCCGATGCGGATCGCCATGTCGGCCTGGGCGAGTGCGTACTCGAAGCCGGAGCAGGCGGTGTTGATGTCCATGGCCGCCGGGGCGTTGATCCCGAGGGCCTCGGAGACGCGGCAGGCGGTGTTGGGGCAGACGTCCTTGGCGGAGACGGTGGCGACGATGACCATGTCGATGTCGCCGGGCTGGAGGCCCGCGTTCTCCAGGGCCTGCCTGGCGGCGTGGATCGCCATGTCGGCGACCTTCTCGTCGTCGGCGGCGATGCGGCGCTCCTTGATGCCGACGCGCGAGACGATCCACTCGTCGTTGGTGTCGACGATCTTGGAGAGGTCCTCGTTGGTGAGGATCTTCTCGGGCTGGTAGTGCCCGACGCTGACGACGCGTGTTCCGTTGACGCTCACTCGGCTCCTTCGTTCCCTGCGAGGGCGGCGGCGGCCGCGAGGTCGGCGGGGGTGTTGACGTTGAGTCGTTCCACGCCCGTGAGCGCCCGCTTGGCCAGCCCGGTGAGCGTGCCCGCCGGCGGCAGTTCCGCGACCGCCGTGACGCCCAGTTCTCCAAGCGTACTCATGCAGGCGTCCCATCGGACGGGTGAGGTGACCTGGGCCACGAGTTGCTGCAAGGCGGCGGCGCCGGAGGTCACGGGCCTCCCGTCGCGGTTGGACAGGAGGGTGCGGACGGGGTCGGCGGTGGGGATCTCGGCGGCGAGCGCTTCGAGGGCCTCCTGGGCGGGCGCCATGTGGGGCGTGTGGAACGCCCCGGCGACCTTGAGGGTGATGACGCGGGCCTTCTCGGGCGGGTTCCCGGCGAGCTTCTCGATGGCGGCGACGGGCCCGGCGGCGACGATCTGGCCGGCGCCGTTGCGGTTGGCGGGCCAGGCGCCGGAGGACTCGATGCGGTCGAGGACCTCGTCCTCGTTCCCGCCGAGGACGGCGGCCATGGTGGTCGGCTCGATGCTGCACGCGGCGGCCATCTCGCGACCGCGGACGGCGGCGAGGCGGACGGCGGCCTCGGGGGTGAGAACCCCGGCGAGGGCGAGCGCGGTCAGTTCGCCGACGGAGTGCCCGGCGACGGCGCCGAACGCGTCGAGCGGGAGGTAGTCGGCGGCGATGAGGCCGGCGGCGACCAGGAGCGGCTGCGTGTTGGCGGTGTCGGTGATCTCGGCCTGGTCGGCTTCGGTGCCGAGGCGCACGAGGTCGAGGCCGATGAGGTCGGACCAGTCGCGGAGCTTCGCCGCGGCGTCGGGGTCGGCCTCGATCCACGGGGTGAGGAACCCGGGCTTCTGGGAGCCCTGCCCAGGGGCGAGAATGGCAAGCACACTAGAACTTTCGCATCGGCGGCACGGTATCCGGGAGCAGTCAGGGGACTGAGATCCCGGTCGGTTCTTGTAGGGAATCTACAACACTCGTTGTCAGCTGCGAGGACGCCGGGTCGCCGGTGAGCTCTCCAGGCGGCCTATGGTCAACCCCACACGGAGCACGAACGCCTCATGCGGATCGGTGGGGGAGAAACCGGTCACCTCCTGGATGCGGCGGAGGCGGTACCGGACGGTGTTCGGGTGGACGTACAGCTCGCGCGCGGTGCCTTCGAGGACGCCGCCGGAGGAGATGAACGCGTCCATGGTCTCCAGCAGCTCGCCCCCGGCGCGGCGCAGCGTCATGTAGACGCCTTCGCGCAGGCCGCGGCGGGCCGCCTCGTCCCCGGCGATGGCCCGCTCGGGGAGGAGCTGGACGGCGGTGACGGGGCGGGGCGCGTCGGGCCAGGCGGGCGCGGCGCGGTGACCGGCGACGGCCGCGAGGGCCGAGGCGGACGCGTCCGCGAGTCCGGTGACGGTGGGGCCCACGACGATCGGGCCCTCGCCGAACTGGCCGGTGAGCTTCTCGACGATCTCGACGGGTTCGGCGACGCCGCCGAGGAGGAGCACGAGGCGGGCGCCGTGGACGCCCGCGAGGATGTCGAGCCCGAGCCGCCGGGCGGCCCGCTGCACCGAGTGGAGGACGAGCGTGGCCTCGCCGCCGGGGGTGGCGCCGCAGACGACGGTGATCGTCTGGGTCTCCGACCAGCCGAGCGCGGCGGCGCGGCTGATGAGCTCGTCGGGGTTGTCGCCGCGCAGGAGCGCGTCGACGAGCATCGCCTGGAGGCGGGCGTCCCACGCGCCGCGGGTCTCGGCGGCGCGCGCGTACACGCGGGCGGCCGCGAACGCGATCTCGCGGCTGAAGCGCAGCACCGACTCGCGGAGCTGGTCGTCCTCGCCGTCGGCGGCGAGCTGGGGGACCTGCTCTTCGACGACGTCGATGACGACCTGGATGAGGGCGACGGTGTGCTGGAGGGAGATCGCGCGCGCGAGTTCGAGCGGCGCCGCCTCGAACACCATGTCGGAGGTGCCGAGGTCGTCCCCGGAGGAGCGCAGCCACTCCAGGAATTGACGGACGCCGGCCTGGGCCACCAGGGTCACCATCGAGCGCTGCTCGGCGGGGAGGTCGCGGAACCAGGGGAGGCGTTCGTCCATCCGGGTGAGCGACTGGGTCGTCAGCGCCGACGAGGAGCGTTCGATGTTCTGAATGGTCGTGGCCAGGTCCATGCCCTATAGCCTGCCAGACGTGGCGCGCGCCGCGCACCGACGTCGGACGGAATACCACCGGCGCCACTACTGTTGCCCGGGAGAGGACGAAATCACCCGAGTACGAGAGGCGGTCCTATGGCCACCGTTGAACTGACCAAGGACAACTTCGAGGAGACCGTCACCGGCAACGGCATCGTGCTGGTCGACTGGTGGGCCGACTGGTGCGGGCCGTGCAAGATGTTCGCCCCGACCTTCGAGGCGTCGAGCGAGCAGCACCCCGACGTCGTCTTCGGGAAGATCGACACCGAGGACCAGCAGCAGCTGTCCGCCGAGGCCGGGATCCAGTCGATCCCCACGCTCATGGCGTTCCGCGACGGCATCCTCCTCTACAGCCAGCCGGGCGCGCTGCCGCCGGCCGCGCTGGAGGAGATCATCGGCAAGGTGAAAGAGCTCGACATGGACGCCGTCCGCGCCGAGATCGAGAAGGAAGAGGCCGAAGAGGCCTAGTCCTTCGGGGGCACTGCTCCGGAGACCTGTTGAGGGCGAGCGCGTTTCGACGCGCTCGCCCTCTTTTGTCCGTCCAATTTGCGTGCTACGTTGAGCTTCGGTTGGGGACAGCAGCAGGGTCGACTCCCCGAGGAGACGCGCAGTGCCGGCCGACACCGCCCCCGATACCCGCCCCCTGCTCGGCGCCGCCGCGCGCCGGGCGCTCACCGCCTGCCACGTCGTCCTCTCGGTCGTGTGGCTGGCCTACATGGCGTTCGTGCTCGCCCTGTGCGCCTGGGTCCTCGCCTCGTCCGATCCCGGGACCGCCGACGCGGCGTGGGCCGTCGCCGGGATGTTCAACGGCCTCGGCACCGGCGCGATCAGCTTCGCGGTCCTCGGCACCGGGATCGTCCTCGCCGCCTCCGGCGGGTTCCTGCGCCACTGGTGGACCGCCGCGAAACTCGCCGCCGCCCTCGCCGTCATCGCCGGGGGCCTCGCGTTCCTGCGCCCCAGCCTCACCGCGCTCGCCGCCGGGGCCGGGACCGGCGCCGACCAGGCGGCCCTGACCGCCGGGACCGCCCTCGGCACCATCAGCCTCGGGTTCGCCGTCGCCGTCTCCTACCTGCGCCCCTGGGGCCGCATCGGGCGCCTGAGGACCGAACGGCCCGTCGCCGACGGCCGCATCCAGGTGCGCGTGCGCCGCGTCGTCCCCGTCGCCGCGAAGGTCCACGCCCTCGAACTCGTCGGCCTCACCGGCCGCCTCCTCCCGCCGTTCGAGCCCGGCGCGCACCTGGAGATCGAACTGCCCTCCGGGACCGTCCGCCACTACTCCCTGTGCTCCTACGCCGGGGACCGCCTCCTCTACCGGATCGCGGTCCTGCGCGAGGACGCCGGGCGCGGCGGCTCCCGCGAGGCCCACCGCCTCCGCGAAGGCGACCTCGTGCGGATCTCCCCGCCCCGCAACCAGTTCCCGCTCGGCCTCCACTCCGGGTACCTGTTCATCGCCGGAGGCATCGGTATCACCCCGATCATGCCGATGATCCTCCAGGTCGAACGCGCCGGAATGCCGTGGCGCCTGGTCTACACCGGCCGCGACCGCTCCACGATGGCCTTCGCCGACCAGCTCGCCACCACCTGGCCCGGCAACGTCGTCCTCTACCCGACCGCCAAGTACGGCCGCCCCGACTACGTCGCCGAACTCGCCGGGCTCCCCGCCACCACGGGCCTGTACGCGTGCGGGCCCGTGCCCCTCATGGACGCCCTCGCCGACACCGTCCGCCGCGTCGCGCCCCAGCTGGAGCTGCACACCGAGAAGTTCGCCGCGCCCGCCGGACCCGCCCCGTTCCCCCTGTTCGCCAAGCGCAGCGGCGTCGAGGTCACCGTCGGCCCCGACCGCACCGCGCTCGCCGCCCTCGTCGGCGCGGGCGTCGAGGTCCCCTCCAGTTGCGAGAACGGCGTGTGCGGCACGTGCCGCCTCCGCGTCGTCGAGGGCCGCCCCGAGCACCCCGGCCGCGTCCCCGGCGCCCTGGCGCCCGACGGGGCGGCCCTGTTCTACCCGTGCGTGGGCCGCGCCAAGGGACGGCTCGTGGTCGACGCCTGACCCTCAGGGAGCACAGCGAAGGGCCGCAGGCGATCCGCCTGCGGCCCTTCATATGTCACTGCGGCTTAGGAGTCGCCGCCCGCCTCGCCGGCCTCGGCGGCCGTCGGGTCGGTGATCTGGTACTTCGCCGCCGCCTGCGCGGCCAGCTCCGGCTTGACCTCGCCGCGGGCGGCGAGCTGCTGGAGCGCGGCCACGGCCACGGACTCGGCGTCCACGTTGAAGTGGCGGCGCAGCGCCCCGCGGGTGTCGGAGTGGCCGAAGCCGTCCGTGCCCAGCGAGGTGTAGTCGCCCGGCACCCAGCGGCTGATGAGGTCCGGCACGGACCGCTGGTAGTCGCTGACGGCCACGAACGGCCCCTCGGCGCCCGAGAGCTTCTCGGTCACGTACGGGACCTTCTTCTCGGCCTCCGGGTGGCGCAGGTTGTGCCGCTCGGCCTCAATCGCGTCGCGGTTGAGCTCCGACCACGAGGTCACCGACCACACGTCGGCGGCCACGCCCCAGTCCTCGGCGAGGAGGTCGGCGGCCTTGCGCGCCCACGACATCGCCGAACCGGAGGTCAGCAGCTGTACTCGCGGCCCGGACACCTCGGCCGACGACACCCGGTGGATGCCGCGGAGGATGCCCTCCACGTCCACGCCCTCGGGCTCGGCGGGCTGCACGATCGGCTCGTTGTACACCGTCAGGTAGTAGAAGACGTGCTCGCCGTCGGCGTACATGCGCTTCAGGCCGTCCTGCATGATGTGCCCGATCTCGTACCCGTACGACGGGTCGTACGAGACGACCGCGGGGTTCGTGTGCGCGATGAGCAGCGAGTGCCCGTCCTCGTGCTGGAGGCCCTCGCCGTTGAGCGTGGTCCGCCCGGCCGTGGCGCCGATGAGGAACCCGTTCGCGAGCTGGTCCGTGGCGGCCCAGATCGCGTCCGCGGTCCGCTGGAACCCGAACATCGAGTAGAAGATGTAGAACGGGATCATCGGCACGCCGAGCGTGTCCCCGGCGGTGCCCGCCGCGGTGAACGCCGCGACCGACCCGGCCTCGTTGATGCCCACGTGCATGAGCTGGCCCTGCTCGGACTCCTTGTAGGAGAGGAACAGGTCCCGGTCCACCGACAGGTACTGCTGCCCGTGCGGGGAGTAGATCTTCGCCGTCGGGAACATCGCGTCCATGCCGAACGTGCGCGCCTCGTCCGGGATGATCGGCACCCAGCGCTGGCCGATCTCCTTGTCCCGCATGAGGTCCTTGAGCAGGCGGACGAGCGCCATCGTCGTGGCGGCCTTCTGCTTGCCCGAGCCGCGCTTGGCGGACTTGTACGCGTCCTCGCCCGGCAGCGACAGCGGGATCACGGTGTTGCGGCGCGAGGGGATCGACCCGCCGAGCGCCGCGCGGCGCTCCTGGAGGTACTCGTGCTCGGCCGAGCCGGCCTCCGGCTTGATGTACGGCGGCAGGTACGGGCTCGCTTCGAGCTGCTCGTCGGTGACGGGCATGTCGAGGGCGTCGCGGAAGCCCTTGAGGTCGTCGAGCGAGAGCTTCTTCATCTGGTGGGTCGCGTTGCGGCCCTCGAACGTCGAGCCGAGCTTGTAGCCCTTGACGGTGTGCGCGAGGATCACGGTGGGCTGGCCCTCGTGCTCCATCGCGGCCTTGTACGCGGCGAAGATCTTGCGGTCGTCGTGGCCGCCGCGGCGCAGGTCCCAGATCTCGTCGTCGGTCATCGGCAGCGCCATCGCCTTCGTGCGCGTGTCGCGCCCGAAGAAGTGCTCGCGGATGAACGCGCCGGACTCGGCCTTGAACGTCTGGAAGTCGCCGTCGGGCGTGGTGTTCATGAGGTTCACCAGCGCGCCGTCGTGGTCGGCGGCCAGGAGCGGGTCCCACTCGCGGCCCCACATCACCTTGATGACGTTCCATCCGGCGCCGCGGAAGTACGACTCCAGCTCCTGCACGATCTTGCCGTTGCCGCGCACCGGCCCGTCGAGGCGCTGGAGGTTGCAGTTGACGACGAACGTGAGGTTGTCGAGCTCGGCGCCCGCCGCGAACTGGAGCGCGCCGCGGGACTCGACCTCGTCCATCTCGCCGTCGCCGAGGAACGCCCACACCTGCTGCTTCTTGGTGTCCTTCAGGCCCCGGTCGTCCATGTACCGGTTGAACAATGCCTGGTAGATCGCGTTGATCGGGCCCAGGCCCATCGACACGGTCGGGAACTGCCAGTAGTCCGGCATGAGGCGGGGGTGGGGGTAGGAGGGC
Source organism: Glycomyces sp. NPDC047010 (assembly GCF_040644205.1). Classification (NCBI taxonomy): domain Bacteria; kingdom Bacillati; phylum Actinomycetota; class Actinomycetes; order Glycomycetales; family Glycomycetaceae; genus Glycomyces; species Glycomyces sp. NPDC047010. Next base: position 201,473 of record NZ_JBEYVY010000011.1, read on the forward strand.
AGGCCGCCCTGCGGGCGCGACACCTCCTGGCGGAAGCCGTCGAGGTCGTCCTCGGTCAGGCGTCCCTCCACGAAGGACCGGGCGTACATGCCGGGGGAGGCGTGGCCCTGGAAGAAGATCTGGTCGCCGCCGCCCTCATGCCCGCGGCCGCGGAAGAAGTGGTTGTAGCCGACCTCGTACAGGTTCGCGGCGGAGGCGTACGTCGAGATGTGGCCGCCGACGCCGATGCCGGGACGCTGCGCGCGGTGGACCGTCATCGCCGCGTTCCAGCGCACGAACGCGCGGATGCGGTGCTCGACGGCCTCGTCGCCGGGGTAGTGCGGCTCGGCCTCGACGGGGATGGTGTTCACATAGTCGGTGCTCGTGGACGCCGGGACGCCGATCTGGCGCTTGCGGGCGTGTTCGAGCAGCCGCTGCATGACGTAGCGGGCACGGGTGCGCCCGCCGGCGTCGAGGAGGCCGTCGAGGGAGTCCAGCCACTCGCTGGTCTCCCCGGGGTCAGTGTCCGGTACTTGGGTCGGCAATCCGTCACTGATGGGCGGCCGGTTCTGTTCCGTGGTCACGGGCGATCCCTCGTTCTAAGACTGCGGCTTTGCAGGGTTTCTTCAGGCAGCAGAGTGTCGTCGTTCGCTACCATCTTCCCCCGAATCTACCGCGACGCTCGGCCGCCCACCCGGGTTGATGCGACGGTGCCCACACTCTGCGCTCCCGCAGGCCCGGGGGGTGCGACCGTTTGCCGAGGAAGGCTCGCGAACGGGCGCGCGACTCGGCCATATGCCCCACCGAATATGCTCTACTCCATATGCTGTGGTTCACAGAGCGAACGCTCTGGCAACCGACCTCTGGAGGGGACAAGGTGAACGCTTCGAGCAGCCCGGTGGACGTGTCGAGCGTGGTGCAGCGACTCGGGCTCGACGGCGTCGAGGCGGTCATGGAGATCGGCTTCGACACCGACGTGGACGCCGCACTGCGCACGGCGGTGATCGAGGCGGTCGGGGAGCTCCTCGACGAGGACTCCGACGAGATCGTCGGCGCCGTCCTCCTGTGGTGCCGCGTCGAGGACGGCGACCTCGTCGACGTCCTCCTCGACGCCCGCGACCCCCTCGCCGACGACGGCGTGGTGTGGCTCCTGACCCCCAAGGCCGGGCGGCCCGGCCACATCGACCCCGCCGACGTGGAGGAGTCCGCGGCGCTCGCGGGCCTCAAGTCCACGAAGACACTGAACGCCTCCCCCGACTGGGTCGCGTCGCGGATGGTCGTCGCCCGCCGCTAACGTTCAGCGCGTCAACACCCGCAGGCCCTCCTCCGCGAGGGCCCGTCGCAAGGAGCGCGCATGCCCATCGAACCCGGAACCGCAGCCCCCGCCTTCACCCTGAAGGACCAGAACAACCAGGAGGTCTCCCTCGCGGACTTCCGCGGCGAGAAGAACGTCCTCCTCGTCTTCTACCCGTTCGCGTTCACCGGGACGTGCGAGGGCGAGCTCTGCGGCATCCGCGACAACCTCGACGCCTACCAGACCGACGACGTCCAGGTCCTCTCCGTCTCCGTCGACTCCCCCTTCGCCCACAAGGTCTGGGCCCAGCGCGAGGGCTTCGAGTTCCCGCTCCTGAGCGACTTCTGGCCCCACGGCGCCGTCGCCCAGGCCTACGGCGTCTTCAACGACGAGAAGGGCATGGCCAACCGCGGCACCTTCGTCATCGACAAGGACGGCGTCGTCCGCTTCGCCGAGATGAACATGCCCGGCGAGGCCCGCGACCAGTCCCAGTGGCAGAAGGCCCTCACCGACCTCCAGGGCTAGCACCGCGACGCGGGCGCACCGGTCTCCCGGTGCGCCCGCGTTGTCTATGGTGGAAGCTCCCCCTCGGAGAACGGACCCGCCGTGTTGCGCAAGCGAATCGCCCTCGTCCTCGCCCTCCCTCTGGCGGCCTCGGGCTGCGCCTTCTTCGAGCGCGAAGAGGAGGAGGACCTCGACTTCGCGGAGTACGCCGAGCAGCTCACGGACGTGCGCAACGAGAGCGCCCGCCTCACCGGCGAGCTCGACGCGGCCGAGACCCGGATCGTCCAGGAGTGTCTGGAGGCGCAGGGCTTCACGGTCCACGAGTCGAACGAGTTCATCAGCTGGGGCTCCGAGCAGCGCGACACGTTCCTGGACGAGGCGCCGTACGCGTGGTTCCTCCCCACGGTGGAGGAGGCCGAGCTGCGGGGCGTGTGGCAGTGGACCAACCTCGACGGCGCCGAGACGATCGAGGACGGCGTCCCCTGGGCCGCCTACCAGGCGGACGAGGGCGCGAACGAACACCTCGTGATGTCGTTCGACGAGGACACCGAGATCCCCGAGTTCTACCGGCTCGACCCGCAGGAGCAGTTCGACTGGTGGGTCGCGTACGTCGGCGAGGACCAGGCCCGCTACCGGCAGGGCGACCTGATCGGCATCGAGCCGGAGGTCGACGAGGACGGGAACCAGGAGGGCGGGCAGCCGCCCGCCGAGGGCTGCCGCGGGGAGATGGTCGCGGCCGTCTACGCCGATGTCGCCGAGGCCCGGGACGAGGACTTCGCCGACTGGGACTACCGGCCCGCCATGCCCTTCGGCGACGGCGAGGCCATGGACCAGGGGTACGCCGACCGCACCGCCGACGCCGAGGGCGACCTCATCGACTGCATCGAGGAGCGCGGTCCCGTCGGCTGGGAGTTCTTCCGCGGCCACCTGCGCATCCACGACTACCTCTACGAGTCGGGCGAGGGCTCGAATCCCCGGTTGTCCTTCGAGGACGGCGGCGGCGCATGGCCCGACCCGGCCGACGACGTCCCCGACGCCGACGACACGCAGGGCTGGCTCGACTTCGAGCGCGACCTCGCGGTGGTGTTCGCCGAGTGCGGCGACGAGACCGGGTTCCGGGAGACCGCCGAGCACGCCTGGCAGCAGGTGCAGCTCCGCTACTACCTGGAGACCGAAGGGGCGGTGTACGCGTGGCAGGAGGAGATGCGCGACCTCCTCGCCGCGGCCCAGGCCGTCCTCGGGGGCTAGCGGTCCAGCGGGGCGTCGCCCCAGGGGCTCAGGAAGACGTACGTGACCATCGGGTACTTGGCGCGCAGGCGCGCCTCCACGGTTCGGCTGGTCGCCTCGATGTGGGCGCCGTCCGCGCCGTCGCGGTAGTCGATGCGGGCGGCGACGAGGACCGAGGTCGGGCCGAGTTGGAGCGTCAGGAGCTCCTGCACCGCCGTGATCTCGTCGCCGGACTCCAGCTCCGCGAGGACCGCGGCGCGGAACTTCGGGGGGAGGCTGCGGCCGATGAGGAGCGACAGGTTCGCGTGGCCGAGGAGGACCGCGACCACGAGGAGCAGCAGGCCGATGAGGACCGAGGCGCCGCCGTCGTAGCGCGGGTCGCCCGTGGCCTCCGTGAGCGCGAGGCCGCCCGCGGCGAGGAGCAGGCCGATGAGGGCCGCGGCGTCCTCCAGGAACACCGCCTTCAGGGACGTGTCCGGGGTGTACTTCAGGAACCGGCGCGGGCGCACGTCCCACTCCCGGGACTCCGAGCGCAGCTGCACGATGGTGCGCCCGAACGAGACCGCCTCCAGCACGAACGAGATCCCCAGGACCACGTAGGACACCAGGAAGTCCGCCTCGCCGCCGCTGTTCATCGAGTGGAAGCCGTGGGTGATCGAGAACAGGCCGCCCGCGACGAACGTGAACGCCGCCGCCAGCGCCGCCCACATGTACGCGGTCGAGCCGTACCCGAAGGGGTGCGCCTCGTCGGGGCGCTTGGCGCTGTTGCGGAGCGCGATGTAGAGCATGATCTCGGTGACCGTGTCGGCCGCGGAGTGCGCGGCCTCCGAGACCATCGCCGCGGACCCCGAGAGGATCCCGGCGACGAGCTTCGCGACCGCGATGGCGAGGTTCATCAGGCCCGCCACGAGCACGGTCAGGACGCTCTCCGACTTCACTCCGCCCGCATCGCTCACCCCGGAAGCCTATGCGAGCGAACGCCCCCGACGGGACCGAACCGGGCCCGCCGGGGGCGTCGGCCTACTGGCCGCGCGCGGCCGGGTCCACCCCGGCGAAGCGCAGGAGGTCCTGCATGAGGAACCGGCCGGCGGCGGTGCTCGGCAGGGTGGGCCGCCATGTGGGGGCGACCGCGAGGTAGGAGGTGGGGTCGAGCTGCATGAGGCCGATGAAGACCTCGGCGACCAGGCGGGCGCCGGTGGGTCCGAGCCGGAGCCCGTCGGAGAGCTGCTCGGCCTCGGCGAGGACGTAGAACCACAGCGGGGTCTGGTTCTCCAGGGCGATCCCGTAGGGCGCCATGGCGTCCTGGAGCATGAGCATCTGGTTGCCCATGGTCTGGGCGATGCGCTGGCCCGCGGGGACGCTCCAGGTCATGTGGCGCAGCAGGTTGCGCTGCGCCAGGGAGATGGGCGGCTGGCCGCCGGGGATGGTGCCCAGGGGGAGCCGGAACAGCGGGGTGGAGAGGACGGTGTCGAGGCGCTTGTTCTGCCTGACCTGGCCGTCGCCGAAGTCGAAGAACGTCTGCCAGCCGACGAAGCGGCGGGGTTTGCGCACGCCGCCGCGCAGGTCGCTGGGGTCGGCCTCGAACTGGGCGGCGGGGTCGAAGATGAAGCCGAAGAACGGTCCGCCGTTGTCGCCCTGGAGGTTGAGCCGGTAGGACGGGCGGACCATGCTGTGGCCGATGCGGTAGGCGATCTGGAACTCGATCGGCATGAACGCCGGGCCCGGTTCGGGCCGGTAGTAGTCGCGTCCGCCCGCGAGGACGTCGTCGACGACGGGCTGTCCGCACACGAGCGGCAGGAACGTGTGGACGATGATCCACTGGTAGTGCCAGGTGACGAGGCGGCGGGCCTCGGCGAAGACGTCGCCGCCGAAGCCGGTGGCGACGAGCCGGTCGACGGTGCGGTTGTGGAAGAGGATGAACGCGGCGTGGAGTCCGGAGAGGATCGCGTTCTCGTCGTTGCGGGGGTCGCCGATGATCGCGGTGCCGTTCCCCTGCCTGGGGACGTCCTCGAAGAGGCCGCCGGACTCGATGCGCAGGTGGCGCCGGTCGCTCTCGTAGAGCTCGGGGTCGACGCCGGGGCCGCCGCCGTAGACCGTGTCGAGGTCGAGGGCGGGGGTGCGGTCGTTGGGGGAGTCCTCGGGCCGCGTGGGGGTGCCCAGCGGGGAGGTCTGGTCGAAGGTCATGTCGTGGTCGAGGAACTGGCCGAGGAACGTGATCCCGGCGGTGTGGTTGGGGTTGTCCGGGTTCCCGGCGCTGAGCGCGGGGTCCAGGATGAGCTGGATCGGTCCGGCGGCGAGGTCGTCGTCGGCGTCCATGATGCCGCCGACCGCGCCGATGGAGAGCATGGCCTGGCGGCAGCGCTCGTCGGCGGGGACGTACGGGGGGAGGCTCGGGAACATGCGCCCGAACCGGTCGGCGGGGGTCGGCTGCGTCTGGGCCTCGGCGAGGCCGAGGGCGCCGATCCCGGCGGCTGCGGCGGCGGAGGCGCCGACGCCGGTGAGGAAGAGTCTTCGGGTGAGTTGCGCACGTGCCCGGGCCTGCCTGCGTGCGGGCGTGTGCATTGCTGAGTTTGCAGGCATCGTTGCCCACCTCTCGTCTTGCGACGGGACTCAGCGGACACTAGACATCAACATATCGAGCTATGTAGATTTGATCAACGCCTGATTATCCAATCCTCATGAGACGGATCGGTCCCCTTGCTGAACAGGGGGAACGCAAACTCTTGAACGCGTGACGACCGGGTCGCACGCGGTGCGCCCCGGCCGTCACTGTCAATTCTTAAGCGCTTTCGTCGAGAAAGCCCCACTCGCCCACGTTGGAGAAGACGCGCATCGTCGTCGCCCAGTTGTCGCGGACGTTCACGACGTCCTTGTCCACCATGACGAGCGCCGGCGTCCACGCCAGCGGCAGCTGCACGGCCCGGTCGAGGGAGATCTGCGCCGCCTGGTTGTTCAGCTCGGCGGCCCGGTCGCGGTCCATGGTGGTCGCCAGCTCGTCCACGATCGCGTCGACCTCGTCGTCCTGGAACCCGGTGTGGTTGCCCTCGCCCCAGTAGTCGGCCGCGGAGGCCGCGAACAGCGGGGTCTCGATCCACGAGAACTGGATGAGGTCCCAGTCGCCCTCGTCGAGCACGGAGCTGAGCTCGCCGTTGGGGATCGGGTCCACCTGGAGCTCGATGCCGATCTCCGCGAGGTAGGTGATGACGAGGTCCTGGATGATCGGCGTGAACGCGTTCCCCTCGATGCCGGTGCGGTACCGCAGGGTCACGGGCTCGCCCGCGGGCGTGAGCAGCTGCTCGTCCTGCCAGGTGTACCCGGCGTCCTCCAGGATCGCGCGGGCCGCCTCGACGTCGCCCGATCCGAGCGCGGAGTCCCCGAGTTGGTCGGTCCAGTACTCCGAGCCGGGCCGGAACAGCACGTTCTGCATCGTCTCGATGTCCGGGTACGCGGCGCCGTAGGCCCGCTGGTTGACGTCGTCGGCGTCGATCGCGGTGAAGACCGCCTCGCGCAGCGCCTCGTCGGCGAGGAACGGGTTCTTCAGGTTCGCGTCGATGTGGGACCAGCCCGACTGCGGCGCGACGCTGTACTTCAGGTTCTCGTCCGAGGCCAGCTGGTCGAGGACCTCGGGGTCGAAGCTGGAGGGCGCGGCCCCGTCGATGGTGCCCTGGCGCAGCTCGGTCGCCATCGCGTCTGCGCTGCCGATGTACTTGAGCGTCAGCGAGTCGAGCGTGGTCTGCTGCGAGCCGGTCCACTCCGGGTTCGGCACGTACTTCGCGTAGTCGCCCAGCACGCCTTCGACCATCTTGAACGGTCCGGCGCTGTAGTCCAGGGGCGGGTTCTCGGAGAAGTCCGCGACGGACGCGGCCATCACCGCCGGGTCGGTGCGCCACTCGGCGTGCCCGCGGGCCTCGGCGATGTGCGCGGGGTGCGTGATGACGCCCGCGGAGTACCACTCGGAGTCCAGGTAGCCGTCCACGTACGTGACGACGACGGTGTCGGCCTCGGTCTCCTCGATGGACGCCACCGTGGAGCCGTAGCTGCTCGCGGGCGTGCAGCCCTGGCACTGCGCCTCGTCGCCGGAGGTCGCGCGCCAGTGCCACAGGAAGTCGTCGATGCCGATCGCCACGCCGTCGCCCCAGGTCGCCTCGGGCTTGAGGTGGTAGGCCACGGTCAGGGGCGCCTCGGCGAGGAGCTCGGGGGCCTCGGCGTAGATGCCGTCGTTGTAGTGGATCACGCCGTCCTGGTCGAACGAGAACACCGTGGGACGCAGGGGCTGGTTGATGATCGAGGTGGCGAGGCTTGAGCCGTAGATGTCGGCCTGGCCCCACGCCTCCCACTTGCCGTCGACGGCCCACACGAGGTCGCCGCCGTCGGCGCGCTCCCCGGAGTTGCAGGTGGTCGGCTCGGTGATGCAGTCCTCGAAGCCGACGCCGGTCGCGTCGGCCTCGCTGCCGCCGCCGCAGCCCGCGACCGCCAGGGTGAGGGCGGCCGCGACCGCGGCGAGCATTCTTGTCGAAGCGCCGCGGGTCGGCGCCTGGGTCTTCGGCATTGCAGGTGCCTTTCGGGATGGTATGGGGGGATGTGCACTATGGCACGTCCCGAACGCTATCGCCACCCTCAAGGAATGTCAACTTAAACGATAGGAATACTCGTGTATCTCACATCCGGGCCAGCCGGTCGAGGTGCAGCCGGACCGCGGTGCCGGTCCGCTCCTCGTCGCCCGTGGCGATGAGGTCGAGGATCGCCCCGCGCAGGACCGCGAGCGCGAGCGTCAGGTGCGCCTCGTCCGCATCCGGGTCGCACGCGGCGAGCACCGCGAGCCAGTCGTCCACGGTGGCCTTCGCGAAGCCCGACCAGGCGCCGTCCGGCTCCACGAGCGAGCGCGCGTACGCCTCGGTCCACAGCCGCAGCACCGGCCGGTGCCCCGGCTCGGCGGCCCACGCCCACAGCCGCTCCGCGGCGGCCGCGAGGCCCACCGGCTCCCCGAAGCTCTCCAGGAGCGCCAGCTCCTCGGCGCGGGCGCGGGCCAGCAGCTCCCTGATCAGGCCGTCTTTGCTGCCGAACAGGAACAGCAGCACGCGCGGGCTGGAGCCGATCGCGGCGGCGAGCGGGCGCAGGGACATGTCGGTGAGGCCGTGCGCGAGCACGTACGCGTACGCGGCTTCGAGCAGTTCGGCCCGGCGGGCGGAGGTGCCGGTGCGGTCCTGGGTCACGGGTCTAGCATAGGACTACTGAAACACTCGTTTCAGTGGAATCGCGAGCCAGGAGGCGTTCCGATGGCGCAGATCGACATCCGCAGGGCCGACCGGCCCGGCGACCTGGGCTGGATCGTCCAGTCCCAGGGCGTGTACTACGCAGAGGCCCTCGGCTGGGACGCCGGGTACGAGGCCATGGTCGCCAAGATCGTGTCCGGTTTCGCCGACCTCGACCCCGCCCGCGAGGCGGTCTGGATCGCCGACGTCGACGGGGAGCGCGCCGGGAGCGTCGCCCTCGTGGACGACGGCGCCCCGGGCACGGCCCGCCTCCGCATCCTCTACGTCGACCCCTCCGCCCGCGGCCTCGGCCTCGGCTCGCGCCTGGTGGGGGAGTGCCTCGGCTTCGCGCGGGACGCCGGGTACGAGCGGGTGGTCCTGTGGACCGTGAACGTCCTCGACTCGGCCCGCCGCATCTACCAGGCCGCCGGGTTCGCCCTCGGCAAGGAGGAGTCGTTCCGCCGCTTCGGCCACGACCTCACGGGTCAGGACTGGGAGCTGGAGCTGAAGCCTCAGTAGACCTTCCGCCGCTGGACCGGGGCCTTGCGGGCGTCGACCACTCTGGCGCGCGCGGTGAAGCGCTTCGCCGCGGCCTCGACGCGGGCGCGGCCCGAGGCACTGAAGGGCACCGAACGGACCGCGAGCGCGGTCGGGACGTGCGGCGGCACGCCGTCGCGCGCGCCGGCCGGGCTCCGCGGGTCGGCGTGCACGGGCTCGATCCCGAGCATCGTGGTCCAGTAGAGGCCGGTGCGCTTGCGCCAGAAGTAGATCCCGCGGATCTCGGTCCACGGCAGCTCGGCCGCCGGGGTGAGGCTGCGGTTGCGCTGGGAGGTCTCGGGGTAGAGCCGCACGCCGCCGCGGTCGAACTCGGCCACGACCTGGCGCTTCCAGATGGACCGCCAGCGGCTCAGCGGCCAGCCCGCGGCGGCCGCGGCGGCGATGAGCGCGAGCGGCCAGCTGTTGGAGGTGCTCCCGGCCGCGGCGGCGACCGCCCCGGCGGCGATCCCCGCGCCCGCGGCGGTGCGCGCCGCGTCGCACCACTGGGGACGGTCGACGACCTGTTCGACATCGGGCATGGGAAGTCCTTCGGGCCGAAGGGAGGGGCCGGTTCCATCGTCCCACGCCGGCCCCTCCCCGGTCAGCCTTCGAGGACCGCCCGGATCTCCGCTTCGCCGGGCATCGAACTCGACGCGCCCGGCCGCGTGACCGCGATCGAGGCCGCGGCGGTCGCCCACCGCATCGCCTCCGGCAGGTCGTCGCCCGCGTCGAGGCGCGCGGTGAGCACGCCCGCGTAGGTGTCGCCCGCGGCGGTCGTGTCCACCGCCTGCACGCGGCGGGCCGGGAGCCGCTCGGCCACCGAGCCGTCCCGTGCCAGCAGTGACCCGTCGGCGCCGAGCGTCGCCACGACGGCGCCCGCGCGTTCCGACAGGGCCGCCGCCGCGTCCGCGGGGTCGTCGATCCCGCTGAGCTGCACCGCCTCCCCGGCGTTCAGGACGAGGAGGTCGGTGAGGGCGATGAGCTCCGGGTCGTGCGCGACCACCGGCGCCGGAGTGAGGACGGTCCGCACGCCGTGCCCGCGCGCGAACCGCGCCGCCTCCAGCAGCACCGCCGGGTCCAGCTCGAACTGCATGACCAGGAAGTCAGCCCCGGCGATGAGGCCGCGGTCGGCATCGCCGAGGTCCTGCACGGCCGCGTTCGCGCCCGGGCAGACCACGATGGCGTTGTCGCCCGAGGCGAACACCTCGATGAGCGCGACCCCGGTGGGCCGCCCGACCCGGCGCACCGCGCCCGCGCCGATGCCCTCGGCCGCGAGGACCGCGGCGAGGGCGTCGCCGTGCGCGTCGCGCCCGAACGCGCCCGCGAACGCCACGTCGGCCCCGGCCCGCCGGGCCGCGACGGCCTGGTTCAGGCCCTTGCCGCCCGGCACCTGGACCAGGTCGGACCCGAACACGGTCTCGCCGACCGCCGGCGGCCGCGGCAGGCGCGCGACCAGGTCCATGTTCGCGCTGCCGAGGACGACGACGCTCATGCGTACAGGTCCACCGCGCGGCGCAGGTCCGCGAGGGCCTCGTCCGAGGGCGCCTCGACCGCCATGCGCACGGTCCCGGCGGGGACGCCCATCATGGCGTACGCGGCCTTCATGCGGGTCATGTCGCCCTTCACGGTCGCCACCACGTCGTCCACTTTGAACTGCGCTTCGGCGATCGACTCCTTGTCCCCGGACTCGACCGCGGCGGCCAGCTCCCGGAACGGCTTCGGGAACACCGAGCTGACCCCGGAGATGACGCCCTGCGCGCCGAACTCCGCGGCCCGCCCCAGGTCCCGGTCCGCGCCCGTGTACAGCGCGAACCCCTCGGGCACGACCGCGCGGTACGCCGCGATCACGTCCAAGGACTCCTCGCTGACCTTGGCGCCCTTGACGTTCGGCAGCAGCGCCAGTTCCGCCATGAGCTCGGCGGACACGAAGTTCCCGGTGCGGTTGCGGAACACGTACAGGTACACGTCGAGCCCGTCGGAGGCCGCGGACACCGCGCCGAAGAACTCCCGCAGCGCGTTGTCGGTGGCGGGCAGGTAGTACGGGGTGATGACGGCGATCTCGGTCGCGCCCGCCGCGCGGGCGCCCTCGATGAGCTGGAGCACCTCGTGGAGGCTCGGCGCGCCGACGTGGACGATGACCCGCATGTGCGGGGCGAGTTCCACGACGCTGGCCTTCGCGACGAGGTTGCGCTCCTCGATGCTCATGGCGGGGAACTCGCCGGTGGTGCCGAGGACGAACGCGCCCTCGTTGCCGGAGGCCGCGACGTGCCGCAGGATCGCGCGGGACCCGTCGAGGTCGAGCGCCCCGTCGGCCCCGAAGGCGACCGGGACGGCGGTGATGATGTCGGGAGTGGTCATGCGTGCTCCTTCAAAGACGTGCGGAGGTCAGCCCTTGGTCGCGCCCGCGGTCAGGCCGCTGACGACGTACCGCTGGGCCACCAGGGCGATCACCATGACGGGGATCGTGATGACCACGGAGGCCGCCATGAGCCCGCCCCAGTCGACACTGGCATAGGACGTGAAGTTCGCGATCGCCACCGGCAGCGTGCGGGTGTCCTGGTCCGAGAGGACCAGCGCGAACAGGAAGTTGTTCCAGGAGAAGATGAACGAGAGGATCGTGGCCGTCGCGACGCCGGGCACCGACAGCGGCAGCACCACCCGCGCGAACGCGCCGACGCGGCTCGTCCCGTCCACGCGCGCGGCCTCCTCCAGCTCCTCGGGGATGCCCTCGAAGAACCCGGTCATGATCGCCACGACCAGCGGCATCGTCACGAACACGTGCGTGAGCACCAGGACCGTGTAGGTCCCGACCAGCTGGATCTGCGAGAACAGGAAGTACCACGGGATCAGCAGGCTCACGCCGGGGATGACGCGGGCGAGGAGTACGAACGCCGTCGCGTTCCTGATCCGGTAGCGCGCGATCCCGTACGCGGCCGGGACGCCGATCACCAGCGCCACCAGGGTCGCGCCCGCGCCGACGAGGAACGAGTTCACGATGAACGGCCCGAACGCCTGCGTCTCGAACACGTTCCGGTAGTTGTCGAACGTCGGCGTGAACGCGAACATCCGGTCCGGGTCGATGATCTCCAGGTTCGACTTCAGGCTCGCCGCGGCCATCCACAGCAGCGGCGCGAGGAACGCGCCGACCACCAGGAGGATGCCGGCCGCGCGGGCGACCGACCCGGCCTTGACGGGGCGGCGGGTGCGGGGCAGGGCGGTCATGACCGGTCCCCCTTCTTGCGCAGGATCGCCAGGGCCGCGAGGACGACGACGATGAGGACGAAGAACAGCATGAGCAGGGCCGAGGCCCGCCCGTACTGCGAGTACTCGAACGCCTCCCCGTACGCGAGGATGTTCAGCGTCTCGGCCTCGTAGTTCGAGCCGCCGCCGCGGCCCTTGGTCGCGTAGATGATGTCGAAGGTCTTGAACGCGTCGATGACGCGCAGCATCGCCGCCGCCGTGATCACCGGCGCCAGCAGCGGGAGCGTGATGTGCCGGAACCGCTGCCACGCGTTCGCGCCGTCCACGCGGGCCGCCTCGTCCGGCTCCTCCGGGAGCGTCCCGAGCCCGGCCAGGAGGATGAGCACCACCATCGGCGTCCACTGCCACACGTCGATGAACACGAGCGTGTTCAGCGCGGTGTCCTTGTCCGCCAGCCACCCCTGCGCCGGGAGGCCGAGGGCCTCCAGCGCCGTGTTCGCGAAGCCGATCGACGGCTCGAACACCAGCAGCCACATCATGCCGACCGCGACCGGGGTCGCGACCAGCGGCAGCAGGATGAACACCCGCACGAGCCCCTGCCCGCGGAACGTGCGGCGCAGCAGCAGCGCGATCGCCAGGCCCAGCACCAGCTCCAGGAGCAGCGCCAGCCCGGTGAAGTACGCGGTGCGCCCGACCGCGGGCCAGAACCGCTCGGTGTCGGCCAGCCAGTGCGCGTAGTTCCCGAAGCCGATGAACTCGTACGGGCGCGTGACCGCGCCGCGCGAGTCGGTGACGGACAGGAAGAGCGTGTACCCGATGGGGAACGCGATGAGCAGCGCCACGAAGGCGACCGCGGGGGCCGTGAGGATCCACTTCAGGTTCGCGTCGACCCGGTCGGTGAAGGTGCGTCGGTACGTCATGACTCGTCGTCCAAAAGGGTCTGGAAGTCCTCGTTCGCGTCCTTCGCGGCCGCCTCGACGTCGCCGCCCTCGATCGCGGTGACCGCGGGGCCGCCGACGTACTCGCGGGCGCGGGCGACCTGTTCGAGCCGCGGCCGGTCGTGGCCGACGTAGTCGCCGTCCACGTCCCGGATGATCTCGACCAGCCCGGCCGGGTAGGCCGCGGCCGCGGCCGGGTCGTCCCACGACGACTGGCGCGCGGACGGCGCGGTCTCCTCGGCGAGCAGCCGGATGCAGTTCTCGGCGCCGGTGGCCCACTTGAGGAACGCCCACGCCTGGTCCTGCTTCTCGGAGAACGCGTTGACGCCCACCGCGGCGGGCACGATGTTGTACGGGTGCGACCCGGCCGGCCCGGCGGGGAAGCGCGCGTAGGCCACGGTGTCGACCACGGCGCTGGCGGTCTCGTCCAGGAACGTGTACGCCTGGCTGTCGGCGTCGAGGTAGAACGCGGCACCGCCCTGCGCGAAGATCGCCGAGGCTTCGACCCATCCCATGTTCGTGGCCCCGGGCGGGCCGAAGTCGTGGAGCAGGTCCCCGTAGAACCGGTACGCCTCGATCGCTTCGGGGGTGTCGACGGCCGCGTTCCCGTCCCCGTCCTGGAAGTCGCCGCCGAACCCGTACAGGAACGAGGAGAACTGGGTGACCAGCGGGACGCGGGCGCCGCGCAGGGCGATGCCGTGGACGCCGTTCGCCGGGTCGTGGAGGGCCGCGACGGCCTCGCGCAGCTCGGTGAACGTCTGCGGCACGTCGAGTCCGGCGGCGTCGAGGAGGTCCGAGCGGTAGTACATGATGTGCCGCTCGGTCATGACCGGGACGCCGAAGACCCTGCCGTCGAGGCTGACGGCGTCGCGGGCCTGGGCCTGGAAGTCCTCCCAGTCCCATGCGGCGTCGGATTCGACGCGCTCGGTGAGGTCGGCGAGCCAGAGGTTGCGCGAGTAGTCGCGCAGCACGTCCTGGGTCTGGAACACCATGAGGTCGAAATCGGTGGACCTGGCGTTGAGGCGGGTCCGGTAGGTGGCGTTGAGCTGCTCGTTGCCGTAGGTCTCGATGCGGACCCTGACGCCTTCGGCCGCTTCGTAGTCCTCGACGAGGTCCTTGAGGCCCTCGGTCCAGGGGCTGGCGAACGTCACGATCGTGAGGGCGTTCGGATCGCTCTCGCCCGAGCAGGCGCCGAGCACGGACGCCGCCGCGATCGGCGCGGGCAGTGCGAGGACCGCCCGGCGTGTGGAGAACATCGTTGTTCCTTCCTGTAGGGGCCGTCTTCAGTTGGCGAGGTGCTCGGGCCTGCGACCTGAGAAGACGTCGATGATCGCCCTTGCCGTGGCGAGGCCGATGCGAGTGTAGGCTTCGCGGCTGTCCGCGGCCGCGTGCGTCGTGGCGACGACCGAGTCGAAGCCGAGGAGCGGGTGGCTGGCCGCGACGGGCTCGTGCTCCCACACGTCGACCCCGGCGCCGCCGAGGTGCCCGCGCCGCAGTGCATCTGCGAGCGCCGCCTCGTCCACGACCCCGCCGCGGCTGGTGTTGACCAGGACGGCGCCGGGCCGCATCGCGGCGAAGAAGTCCGCGCCGACCATGTGGTGGGTGGCGGGGGTGTGGGGGGCGTGGACGCTGACGACGTCGGCGTCGGCTGCTTCTTCGAGGGTCGTGAGCGCGACCCCGAGTGCCGCGGCCTGCGCCTCGTCGGCGAACGGGTCGAACGCCTTGAGGCGCACGTCGAAGCCCTGGAGGCGCTTGGCGACCTGGCGCGCGGTGGCGCCGAAGCCGACGAGGCCCACGGTCTTCCCGGTGAGCTCGGCGCCGACGTACCGGTCCCAGCGCCCGGCGCGCACGTCCCCGTTCATGGCGGGGATCTTCCGCAGCACGGCGAGCATGAGCCCGACCGCGAGTTCGGCGACGGCGTTGGCGTTGCCGCCGGGGACGTTCGCCACGTCCACCCCGTGCTCGCGGGCGGCGGGCAGGTCGATGTTGTCGAGGCCCACGCCGAGGCGGGCGATGACCCGCAGGTTCGGGGCCTTCGCGAGCGTCTCGGCGGTGTACACCTCGACGCCGCAGACCGCCGCATCCGCGTGGGCGAGCAGCGGTTCGAGGTCGGCGGGCTCCCACGGGACGGTGGTCTCGTTCTCCACGAGCGTGAAGCCCGCGTCAAGGAGGAGCCGGCGGCCGTCGGCGCAGAGCTCGGGGTACCGGACCGGGCCGACGACGACCGTGCGGCCCGCGCCGACGGGGGATTGCGCTGACATGGAGGGACCGCCTTCTGCTCAACTGTGAACTGTTAACAGAGAACATATCACCGGGGTCACACTGCGGCAATCGGCGCCGATGACAATCCGGTAACTGTTGACAGAAGCGCAAGGCAGACTCGTCCACCTGCGAAAACGTGCGGTCCGGGGCTTATCCGGCCTTGCTGAGGATCTCGCGCAGGTGCGCCTTCGCGTGCGCCAGGTGCCCGTGGAGCCGCTCGACGGCCGCCCCGGTCTCGCCCGAGCGGATCACGTCCAGGAACTCCTGGTGGTCCTCCACCGCCGCCGGGATGTCCGGCGTGTAGCTCAGCTCGAACAGGATCGCGAACGTGCGCTGGTACGGCCGCCACGCCTCCATGAGCCGCCGGTTCTGCGACAGCCGGTAGAACCCGGTGTGGAAGTCCATGTCCGCGTTCGCGAACCGCTCGAAGTCGTCCCGCTCCCCGGCCGCGGCCATGTCGTCCACGACCAGCTGGATCCCGTCCCAGTCCTCCGGCTCGGCGTTGCGCATCGCCAGGCGCAGCGCCAGCGACTCCAGGGACTCCCGCAGCTCGTACAGCTCCTCGATGTCCCGCATCCCCAGCGACCGCGCGTACAGGCGCTTGCGCCGGTTCTCCACGAGCCCTTCGGATTCGAGCTGCCGCAGCGCGTCCCGCACCGGGCCCCGGCTCACGTCGAACCGGTCCGCGAGGCCGTCCTCGGCCAGATGGGTCCCGTCGGCGACGGCCCCCGTGATGATGTCCACGCGCAGGCGGTGCGCGATCTGGTCGCCCATGGCGAGCGGCCTCAGCTTTGCGGCCACGGCACCCTCCCTCTCTCCGGCGGAAGTTTACCGGCCACGGGGGAGGAGCCCGGTGCGCGCGAGGGATACTGTGCGCTGACCGTGCGTTGCGACAGGGAGGACGGGCCATGGTGGAGGCCAAGCGCTGGAGGGTGCCGATCGCGACCCGCGACCACACCGAGGGCCACCGCCAGGCGACCTGGCTGGAGCTGTTCTTCGACCTCGCGTTCGTCGTCGCCGTCGCGCAGGCCGCGCTCCAGTTCGAGCACGCCGCCGCGGAGGGGCACGTCGGGGAGGGGCTCCTCGGGTACGCGTTCGCGTTCGCCGCGATCTGGTGGATCTGGGTCTCGTTCACGTGGTTCGCGAACTTCTTCGACACCGACGACGTGCCCTACCGGCTCCTCATGATGGTCATGATCGCCGGGTCCCTCGGCCTCGCCGCGGGCGTCCCGCAGGCCGCGCACCTCGACTTCCGCATCTTCGTCGTGTCCTACGTCGTCATGCGCCTCGCGTACGTCGCGCAGTGGGCCCGGGTCTACCGCACCGGCGACCCCGCCATGCGCCCGCTCGCCATGAAGATGATGGTGTGGACCACGTTCGTCCAGCTCGGCTGGGTCGCGTTCCTCCTGGTGCCCATGGACCTGCGCGTCGAGGCGTGGATCGTGTGGTTCGCGCTCGACCTCGCCGTCCCCGTGATCGCCCGCTGGGACCCGCGCCTCGGCGGCCACTGGGGCCACATCCGCGAGCGGTACGGCCTGTTCACGATCATCGTCCTCGGCGAGGCCGTCTCGGCCGCGACGATCGCCGTCTCCGGCGCCGTGGACTCCGGCCTCGACTTCGACACCGCCCCGCTCCTCACGCTCGCCGCCGCGGGCCTGGTCACCGTGTTCGCCCTGTGGTGGATCTACTTCGACTTCAGCGGCGGCCACGCCTTCGACCGCGGACCCCGCACCGTCTACGTGTGGGCGTACGCCCACTACCTCGTCTTCGCGTCCGTCGCCGCGCTCGGCGCCGGGATCGCCCTCGCGGTCGCCCGCATCACCGACCCGCACCACGTCTACCTCGGCGACCGCGCCGTCGCCCTCATCCCCGCCGTCGCCGTCGCGATCCTCCTCCTCGTCACCCTCCTCATCGAGACCGTCAGCGAGCACGGCATGGCCCCGGGCCACGTCGCCGCCAAACTCACCGCCTCCGCCATAGCGATCGGCGCCGCCCTCCTCGCCCCCGCCATTACGATCCAAGGCGCGGCCGTAGTCACCGCCCTCGCCCTCACCGGCCTCGTCGTCTACGGCGTCGTCGAACAACACCGCCTCGTCCCCGCGGAGGCCGAGGCCGCCTGACGCGGCGCGCGCGCATTAGGATCGAGCGACCACCGCCCTTCGAGCCCCGAGGACCCGACGTGACCGCCACCGACACTGACACCCCCGAAACCCCGGTCCGGAAGCGACGCAAGTGGCTGCGCGGTACGTTCATCGCCTTGGGGGTGGTGCTCGTGCTCGCTGTCGCGGGGCTCGGCGGCGCCGGGTGGTACTTCTCGAACGAGGTCCTGGTCCCCGACCACTCGCCCTCGGAGTACCCGCTCACGGTGGAGTCCCTGGACGACGCCACGGTGACGATCACCCGCGACGAGGACTCCGAGAAGGGCGGCGTGTGGGGCCTGTCCTGGGACGACGGGCACGCCGTCGTCGGCGACATCGTCTCCGAGGACGACGGCACGGTGACCCGCACCCTCCAGGGCGTCCTCTTCGGCGACCTCGCCGAAGGCACCGAGGTCCGCATGGACATGTACGGCTACCGCGGCGACCCGCAGGTCGCGCTCGGGCTCGCGTTCGAGGAGGTGCAGATCCCGACCGACCTCGGCGACGCGCCCGCATGGCTCGTGCCCGCCGACGGCGACACCTGGGTCATCGGCGTCCACGGCCGCAACGCCACCCGCGAGGAGATGCTCCGCTCCACCGAGATCTACCACGGCCTCGGCTACCCCGTGCTCGACGTGACCTACCGCAACGACGAGGGCGCGCCCGCCGCCGAGAACGGGCTCATGAGCCTCGGCGAGTACGAGGCCGACGACGTCATCGCCGCGATCGACTACGCGCTGGCGAACGGCGCGAAGGACGTCATCCTCCACGGCGTCTCCATGGGCGGCTCCACCGTCGCCACGGCCGCGCGCAAGATCGAGGACCCGTCCGTCATCAAGGGCCTCGTGCTCGACTCCCCGTGCGTCGACTGGAACTCGACCCTCGACATGCAGGCCGCCGACCGGAACGTCATCGACCCGATCACCTGGGCCGCCAAGCGGGTCGTGGAGTTCCGCGCCGACATCAGCATGCACGACCTGGACCAGCGGAACTTCGCCGGCGACTTCGGGATGCCGGTGCTCCTGTTCGTGGACACCGCCGACCAGACCGTGGACCACACGGCCACCCTCGAATTCGCGGGCATGCTCGACGACGCGACGCTCGTGGAGTCCGCGTCCGGCCACACCGCGACCTGGAACGAGGACCCCGCGAAGTACGCCGCCGAGCTCCAGACCTACCTCGCGTCGCTGTCCTAGGGGGCGCTGTAGAGCGGGTTCGCCCCCGGCGGCCGCTCTGCGGCCGCCACCGGGCCCGGCGCCGTCCCCTCGCCGAACGGGGAGCCGCCGAGGCGCTCGCGGCCGTGCTCGGTCAGCCAGTTCGCGAGGTCCGGCCCGGCCGGGACGACCTGCGTCGGGTTGATGTCCTCGTGGACGACGTAGTAGTGCCGCTTGATCTGGTCGAAGTCCACCGTGTCGCCGAACCCGGGGGTCTGGAACAGGTCCCGCGCGTACGCCCACAGGTTCGGCATCTCGGTGAGCTTGTTGCGGTTGCACTTGAAGTGGCCGTGGTACACCGGGTCGAACCGCACGAGCGTCGTGAACAGCCGCACGTCGGCCTCGGTGAGGTGCGCGCCCATGAGGTACCGGCTCGCCGCGAGCCGGTCCTCCAGCCAGTCGAGCGCCGCGAACAGCCGCTTGTACGCGAGCTCGTACGCGCGCTGCGAACCGGCGAACCCGGCCCGGTACACGCCGTTGTTGATCTCGGTGAAGACCCGCTTGATCACCGGCAGCATGTCCTCGACCAGCCCGGCGGGCACCAGGTCCGGGGCGCCCTCGCGGTGGAACGGGCGCCACTGGGTCGAGAGGTCGAACGTGATCTGCGGGTAGTTGTTGGTGACGACCTGCCCGGACGGGACGTCCACGATCGCGGGCACGGTGATGCCGCGCGGGTAGTCCGGGAAGCGGTTGAAGTAGTGCTCCTGGAGCCGCTCGGTGCCGAGCACCGGGTCGCGGCCGTCGGGGTTGAGGTCGAACGTCCACGACCGCACATCGTGGACCGGGCCCGGCGTCGCCAGCGAGATCGCGTCCTCCAGGCCGAGGAGGCGCCGCACGATGATCGAGCGGTGCGCCCACGGGCACGCCCGCGCCGCGACCAGGCGGTACCGGTCCGGTTCGACCGGCCAGGCCGCGGACCCCTCCGTGAGGCCGGTGATCCGCGGGTCCCCGATCGGCGAGGCCGCCTCGACGGGCGCGGCCAGCGCCGCGTCGACGTCGGCGACGATCCGGTCCTCGATGTAGTTGGTGTCCCGTGTGAACTCGCCGCCGGTGACGTACGCGCCCGCGGTCGAGTACTCAGTGCCCTTGGTCGGCTCGTGCTGCTCTCCCATGGCCCCAGCCTACGCAAGTAGGCTCGGCGGGACTCCGGAGAAAGGGTTCGCCTTGGACGACTTGACGACCGACGAGGCGGTGGTCCGCTCGCTGCTGCACGACCAGCGCCCGGACCTCGCGGACCTGGAGCTGCGGCTCGTGGACGGCGGCTGGGGCTGCCGCATGTGGCGCCTCGGCCCGGACCTGGCGCTGCGCCTGCCGCGCACCGAGGACGCGCCGCTGCTGATCGAGCGCGAGCACCGCTGGATGCCGGGCCTGGCGCCGCTGCTGCCCTTGCCGGTGCCGGTCCCCGAGTTCCTCGGCGCCCCGACGGAGGCGTTCCCGAACAACTGGATCGTCACGACGTGGGTCGACGGGACCCCGGCCGACTTCGCGCCGGTCACCGACGCCGGTTCCGCGGCGGTGCTCGGGGCGTTCCTGACCGCGCTGCACCGGCCCGCGCCGGAGGAGGCCGCGGTGGACTCGGACCGGGGCGTGCCGTTGAAGACGTTCACGATGGAGCTGGACGACCCTGCGCTGCAAGCGATCTGGGACGACGCGCTCGCGGCGCCCGAGTGGGACGGCCCGCCGGTGTGGCTCCACGCCGACCTGCACCCCGCGAACGTCGTCACCGCGGACGGCGCGCTGAGCGGCGTCATCGACTTCGGCGACCTCTGCACCGGCGACCCGGCCACGGACCTGTGCGCGGCCTGGCTGCTCCTCCCGGACCCGCTCGCGATGTTCGACCACTACGAGGCCGACGAGGCCACCGTCCGCCGCTCGCGCGGCTGGGCCCTGCGCCGCGCGCTCGGGCTCCAGCACATCGGGCGCGCCGGCGTCGAGGGCAGGCACTGGGGCAAGCCGACCTGGCTCCCCGCGGGCGACGCGGCCCTGGAGCGGCTCACCGCGGGATAGGCCCGGGGTCGCGGCGTTCACAACGTTGACAACACGCGCGGAAAGATTCCACAACAAACCTCATTCGCAACGCTTCCGGTGCGATTCCCCGCTGCGCATACTGAGGGCCGACCGGAAGGGGCCGCCATGACCGCAGCAGGGCCGACGATCGCCGACGTCGTCTTCCCCGAGCAGCTCAACCACCGCGGCACGCTGTTCGGCGGGGCCGCGATGGCGCTCATGGACCGGGCCGCGTTCGTGGCCGCGAGCCGCGAGGCCCGCGGGGACGTGGTGTGCGCGGGCGCGGACGGGATCGAGTTCTCGCAGCCGATCAGCCCCGGCGACCTCGTGGAGGCGACCGCGGTCGTGGAGCGGCGGGGGCGCCGTTCGATGACCGTCTCGGTGGTCGTGGTCGCCGAGACCCTCCGGACGGGGGAGCGGCGGGAGGCGGTGCGCGGCCTGTTTCACATGGTCGCGGCCGAGCCGCTGTCCGACATCGAAGCGCCGCAAGGCTGACCGAAAGGGAGTACATGGAAGCGACCGACCCGACCGCATTGGAAGACCGCTACGGCGCGCACAACTACCACCCGCTGCCGGTGGTCCTCGCCGAGGGCGAGGGCGCCTGGGTGACCGACACCGACGGGAACCGGTACCTCGACTGGCTCGCCGCCTATTCGGCGGTCAACTTCGGGCACCGGCACCCGCGGCTCATCACTGCGGCGAAGGCCCAGCTCGACCGGATCACCCTCGCCTCCAGGGCGTTCCACACCGACGTGCTGGGCCCGTTCCTCGCCGGACTCGCCGAGCTGTGCGGCAAGGACGCGGTGCTGCCGATGAACACCGGAGCCGAGGCGGTCGAGTCCGCGATCAAGGCGGCCCGCAAATGGGGCTACACCCGCAAGGGCGTGCCCGCGGGCAAGGCCCGGATCGTGGTGTTCGACGGGAACTTCCACGGCCGCACGACCACGATCGTCGGCTTCTCCTCGGATCGTGAGTCCCGCGAGGGCTTCGGTCCCTACGACGGCGGCTTCGACTCGGTCCCCTACGGCGACATCGAGGCCCTCCACGCGGCGATCGGGCCGAACACCGTGGCCGTGCTCATCGAGCCGATCCAGGGCGAGGCCGGGGTCCTCGTCCCGCCCGCGGGGTACCTGCGCGCCGTCCGCGCCGCCTGCGACCAGAACGACGTGCTGATGATCGCCGACGAGATCCAGTCGGGCCTGGCCCGCACCGGCCACACGTTCGCCTGCGACCGGGAGGACGTCGTGCCCGACGTCTACCTGCTCGGCAAGGCCCTCGGCGGCGGGGTCGTGCCGGTCTCCGCGGTGGTGGCCGACCGCGAGGTGATGGACGTGTTCACGCCCGGCACCCACGGGTCCACGTTCGGCGGCAACCCGGTCGCCGCGGCCGTCGGCACCGAGGTCGTCGCCATGCTCGCCACCGGCGAGTGGCAGGCCCGCGCCCGCGACCTCGGCAAGCACCTCGAAGGCGCGCTCGCGGTGCTCGATCCGGCCACAGTGGACGAGGTGCGGGTGTGCGGGCTGTGGGCGGGCGTGGACCTCGCCGCAGACGGCCCCAGCGCCCGCGAGGTGTGCGAGCGGGCCGCGCGGCTCGGCCTGCTGTGCAAGGAGACCCACGTCAAGACCGTGCGCATCGCGCCGCCGCTGGTCATCACGCCCGAGGAGATCGACCGCGGCGTCGCGATCCTCAAGCGGGCGATCGAGGGCTAGCGGGGGTCAGTCGGCGGAGTTGCGGGCCGCGAGGATCGCGAAGGCGCCCGCGGCGTCCTGGATCTGCTCGTCGTCAACGTCGCAGCCGTGCTCTTCGAGGACGGCGAGCAGGTCCGCGACCACCGGCCCGGTGGCCTCCATGGCCCAGGACCGGTCCACCGGGTGCGCGTAGTCGGCGCCGCCGAGCTGGACCCCGTCGTGGTTCCACACGGCCGCCGCCGCGGCGGCGATGCGCCGCGCCCGCACCTGCGCGTCCCCGAGGCGCGCTTCGCGCTCCGGCTCGTCGTCGAGCGGGACGCGGCGCGGGGGGGCGTACGTGGGGCGCACCGGGGTCCGGTACCGGTCGTCGCCGAAGTGGTCTCTGAATTCGCCGATGCCGTGCATTGGTGTGCTCGCTTCCCCCCACCTGACGGTTGATCCGCTCCCCCTATTTGTACCCGGTCGGCCCGGTCCGCCCCCAAGTGGCGTCCCCCGACGGAGTCGCGCGAGCGGCGCCGCGCTCCCACGCGGTTTGCTAGGCTTCCCCGTCACCGCGAACCGAGCCATGTGGAGCACTCATGCCCGTCGCCAGGCGGACGTCCCGCGACATCCGCAGCGAGTCCCGCCTCATCGTCGTGCGCGCGCTCCTCGCCGCGGGCGAGACCACCCGCAACGAGCTCGCCGAGGACACCGGGCTCAGCGCCGCCACCGTCTCCACCGTCGTCGGCGACCTCCTCAAGTACGGGATCGCCGCCGAGACCGGCCTGCTCAGCAGCGGCATCGGCCGCCCCACGACCGGGCTGCGGCTCAACGCGGACCGCGGCCTCGTCGCCGGGGTCTACGTCGAGGACCGCTACTTCCAGGCCACCGTGTTCGACACGTCCCTCAAGCGCCTCGCGAACGTCCGCATCCGCGCCACCGAGCCCGTCGACACCGCCGACGCCGTGATCGACTGGACCGGCCGCATCCTCGACGCGGCCCTCGGCGACGCCGCGGCCTCCCGCGAGGACCTCCTCGGCGTCGGCGTGCTCCTGCCCGGCGGCATGCAGCGGCCCGTCAAGTCCGCGCTCGCCTCCGACGCGATCTGGCTCCACCTCGACCGCCTCCGCGACCGCCTCGGCCTGCCCGTCGTGGTCGACAACCCGCTCAAGGCCGTCGCCACCGCGGAGCTGTGGCTCGGCGCGGGGCGCCGCCACGCGAACCTCGTCGTCGTCAACCTCGGCGAGGGCGTCGGCGCCGGGATCGTCCAGGACGGCACGGTCATGCGCGGCGCCACCGGCACCGCGGGCGAGTGGGGGCACTCGCTGCTCGCGTTCGAGGGGCGCGAATGCCAGTGCGGCCGCAGAGGTTGCGTGGAGGCGTACGTGGGCGTGCCGGGCATCCGGCGCACCCTCACCGAGATCGAGCCCGGGCACCCGGTCGCCGACGTGCAGGGCGCGAAGTTCGTCGAGGCGCTCGGCGCCGCCGCCGACGCGGGCGATGCGGCCGCGGTCGCGGCCGTCGACCGCACGGCTCAGTACCTCGGGGCCGCGCTCGCCGACCTCGTCGCGATCGTCAACCCCGAGCACCTCGCGCTGGCGGGCTGGACCACGTTCCCGCTCGGGGAGCGCCTGCTCCCGGCCGTGCGCGAGCGAGTCCGCGCCGACGCCCCCGGCGACGCCGCGGCCGAGCTCGGCATCGAGCTCTCGCGCAGCTCCGGCATGGAGGGGATCGCCGCGGTCGCCCTGGAGCGGTTCATGCGGGACGTGGGCCTGGTGACCACCCGGGTCCTGCCCGCGCTCTAGGCCGCGCCGGGGGCCTTGCGGAGCGAGCCGAGCGAGGAGAACCCGAGGAGCACGAACCCGGCGAGGACCGCGGTGGCCGCGGCGGCGGTCGCCGTCGTCGCGAGCGTCAGGGCCCCGCCCGCGACGCCGAGGGCGATGAGGGTCCATGCGAGCGGCGTGAACACGGGCGCGTCGAACGCCTTCGCGAACGGCAGGAAGTGGACGCCCACCACGAGGACCACCCAGCACACCGTCAGGTCCGGCTGCTCGAACACGCGGTTGATGACGTTGGCGCCCGCGATGATCGCCACGACCTCGGCGGCCACGGCGATCCAGTAGGTCCGCAGCGACTCGCGCGCCGGGGGCCGGCCCGCGGGGAGCTTGCGGCGCATCACGACCCACACGGCCGCGATGAACGCGGCGACGCCGGCGATCCGGGCGATGAGCGGCAGCGGGCCGGGGAGCCCGCCCGCGTTGACGAGGACGAACACCAGGCCGCCGATGAAGCCGATCACGGCTCCGAGTTTCTCTCCATGCACGGGCGTATTCAAGCACACGTGTGCGAACGGTTGCGGCGTCGATACCCTGGCCGGGTATGGCCGCGGGTCTGCTAGTGGAGCACCGGGGCGTAGGACGCGAGGTGCGGACCGTCCGCGCCGGGTACCGCACTCACGTTGGCGTGCAAGGCGATCCACGTGGTCTCCCCGGCCTCGGCGAGGAACACGCTCCGGTGCTCGGCGCGGCTCAGGTCCACGGCCGTGCCCGGCCCGGCCTGGCTTGAGGCCGGGACGCGCACGAGGAGTTCGTGCTCGCCGGGCGCGAGCTGCGTCCAGGAGCGCGTCCAGCCCGCGTCCAGCGGCCGCCCGTCGAGGAGCACCTCCGGGGCCGGGACCCAGGGGCGGCACGCGGGCGCCTCGGGTTCGCCGATCCTGACGGTCCGCCAGCGCTGCAACAGGTTCGGCTTCCCGCCCGCCAGGGCCGCGACGGCCTCGGGCGGGTACCGGTCGAGCGTGTACCGCAGGTGCAGGCCGAGTCCGGCCCAGCCGGGGGCGGGGGCCGTGCGGGCGGGCTCGTCGGCGTCGAGGACCAATGGCGCATCGCCCGGGGCCGGGGGAGCGGCGACGACGACGCGCCGCAGCCGGGCCTGCTTCCGCAGCGCCGCGGCGATGGCGATGGCGCCGATGCCGAGTCCGATCGTGATCGCGGCGGCCGGGGCTGCGGTCAGGACACTGGGGCTCGCCAGGACGGTCCAGGTCAGTGCGGCGGCAGCGGCGGCGCCGCCGAGCAGCAGCAGGTAGTACCGGCCGACCGCCTCAGGGCGGCGCCGCTCCTTGAACGACACCGGGTCCCGCAGCTCCCCGGCGAGGGCGAACCGGTCGGCGGTGTCGCCGAGGACGCCCGCGTGGTCGAGTTCGAGCCGGTCGCCCGCCTTGAGGTCCACCCGCCGGTAGCAGCGGGAGTGGCCCGCGGCGACCGCGATGAGATGCGGCCCGGGGGCCAGCGTCAGCTCCGTCGCGCCCCAGCCCCACGAGGCGGGCACGCCGTCGACGGCCACCACCGGGACGAGCGGCCGGGAGGCGCGCAGCGAGGGCCGCGCCTCCCGCGAGTCCTGGTTGCGCCACGCGGTCCGGACCGCCACGACCGCGGCCGCGGCGTCGGTGCGCTCGTCCAACCGCCGCCCGGCCCGGACCGGTACGGCCGCATCGGGATGCGGCCGCGCGGCCCAGGCGCGGAACGGCGGGAACACCTTGAACGGGGCCAGGCGCCGCAGCCCCGGGAGCACCGGCCAGGCCAGGAGCAGCACGCCGCAGGCCAGTGCGAACGCCACTGCTACCGCCCGCCCCAGTCGGGCGCGTCGTCGTCGGCCCACTCCGGCGGGTCGATCGCGGGGATGAAGTCGAGGTTCCCCGGGTCCAGGCCGTACTTCGAGCGCGGGTCCTCGGCGCCGTTGACGTCCCCGTCCCCGGCGATGTCGTTCGCGTTGAGCCCCAAGTTGTACGCGCCCTGGCCGCCGACGAACAGGTGCCCGAGGCCGCCCGCGACGTGCCGGCCGCCGGAGGGCGCGGCCGCGTTGCGCAGGCCCAGCTGGGCGAGGCCCTGGATCATGTTGAACGCCGTGGGGCCCACCATCTCCAGGGGGTTGACGACGTTCCCCTGGGAGGCCAGCACGGTCCACGACACGGTCATGCCGCCGCCGATGGCCGCGGCGATCGCGTTGCCGGTGACCTTGAGCGCGTTGTCGAGCGATTGCAGCACCCCCAGCCCCATCGCGGCGATCGACATCGCCGCAGTCCGGACCGCGGCGGCCGCGGGGGCGGTGAACGGGACGGCCTGGAGCGGCCAGTACACGACGGCCATCGCCATGAGGCAGGTCGCGAGCGCCGCATAGGCGGTGACCATGACCGCGAGCAGCGCCGCGATGGTGAACAGGCCCACGCCGACCTCGATCGCGAACGCCGCGATCGTGAACAGCTGCGTGCCCACCTTCCCCGACTGCTCGCGGAACGCCTCGCAGTCGTCGCCCTCCCACGCCTCGGCGTCCATCGCCGAGACCTCCTCGTCGAGCCCCTTGCCCGCGGTGATGTACTTCTCGGCCAGCTGGAACCAGTACGCGCCCACCATCATCAGCTGGCCGGGGTTGCACTGGTTCATGTAGACGATGCGGGCGATCTGCGTGCAGGAGGGCCCGAACGTGAAGGCGGGCAGCACGATCTCGACGGCCGCGGCGGGGGCGACGATCGCGAACGTGTCCATCATGCCCTGGAAGCTCTTGGGATCGGGTGCGCCGATTGACATTGCGCGGATTCCTTTGCGGCTCGGAGAGATCGGGTTCGGGCGGTCACTTGAACTGGGAGGCGCACGCCTGGTCGGTGTCCTCCCAGGTGGTCGCGCAGGCGTCGAGGTTCTCGTTCATCGTGGTGAAGCACTCGGCCGCGCCCTGCACCATCTCGTTCATGTAGCTCACCGCGGTCGTGTAGACCATCGCGAGGGACGGCGCGACCGAGGTGTACAGCGTCTGGTCGATGCTCCGCAGGTTGGGGAGGATCTCGTTGGCCTCCTCCAGGGTCGGCGTCACGTTCGCCTGGATGTCGGTGCCGAGCTGCCGCAGCGCGGCGGGGTCGATCCTGGTCATGGCGTCCTCATTTCCCGTGCAGTCGGCGGATGATGTCGTCGTGCTGGCGCCGCAGGTACTCGTACTGGCCGCGGACCTTCTGCCCGTAGGCGTCCATCTCCCCGGGCAGGCCGTCGACCTGGTCCATGGTGAGCGGCAGGTCGAGCCCGTCGATCTGGGTGCGCTGGCGGTCCTTCAGGTCGGCGACCGCTTTGGCGGCGGTCTCGGTGATCTCCTTGCCGAGCGCCTCGGGCCCGAGCGCGCGGGCGTGGATGCCGAGGAGGACGCCCGCGATCGGGTACTCGCCGGTGGACTCGACGGTGACGGTCTCCTCGGGGCCGGTGGCGCGCCCGGTGACCGGCACGAGCTCGGTGGGGGCGCCGGGGCGGGGCTGGAACCGCTCCAGGACGCGGATCGCCGCGTCGAGGCCCGCGGTGGGGATCTCGCCCGCGAGTCCCATGCGGGACATGGCCCTCGGGTCCTCGGGCGGCAGGTCGTCCTGGTCGGCGCCGTACTCGGCGCGCTTGCGCTCGATGACGGCTTCGAGGCCGTCCTGGCGGAGGCCGTCGCGGAGGTTCTTCAGCTCGGCGAGGGCGTCGGCGGCCGAGCGGGACTCGTGGGCCTCGGCGGCCCTGACGGCGTCGGCGGCCTCGCGCGCGGTCCAGGTGACGAGCTCGGCGAGTTCGCGGGCGGGCAGGCGCAGGGCGTCGGCCGTCAGGTGGACGACGGGGGTGCCGTTGCCGTCGACGACGGTGACGCCGCCGTCCGCGCTGGTGTGTGTCGGCGGCGGGGGGTCGGTGTCAGTCAAGGGGGGTCTCCGTCCCTGTCAGGCATCGGCGAAGGGGCTGCTAAGAGGATAAACCGCCGATGCCAGATGAAGCCGCCCAGATCCCTTGTGGCAGTTCATGTTCTGTTTGAGCACAATGGACGATATTGTGTTGCCGGTCCTGTTGTGCCGGTTGGGGACGCGGCAGGGCCCGGCGGGTGAGCACCCGCCGGGCCCTGCTCCTGATGCTCCCGTTCAGTTCCCGGCGAGCGCGCGGCCGGCCTCGCGGCCCGCGTCGAGCGCCTGGCGGTGCTGGTCGGCGGCGAGGTCGCGGAGCGCCTCCATGCCCGGGGTCGTGGCGGCGAGGGTGAGCTCGCGCTTGACGATCGTCAGGTCCGCGCCCCAGATGTCGCCGAGCACGCGCTGGAGGTACGGCGTGGAGTGGTCCCAGCCCTCGCGGGGCGCGCCGGGGCCGTAGCCGCCGCCGAGCGAGGTGACGAGGACGGTGGGCGTGCCCTTGAGCACCGGGGTGGTCGGCCCGGCGCCGGAGATGACCAGGTCGGCCCAGGTCTTGAAGTGCTGCGAGACGCCGTAGTTGTACAGCGGGACGGCGAGGATCGCCGCGTCGGCGGCCTGGAGCTCCTCGGCGAGCTCGGCGGCCAGGCCCAGGGCCTGCACGTGGGACTCGGCGCGCTGGTCCTCGGGCGTGAACGCCCCGAGGGTGGCGTTCGTCCACGCGTCGGCGGGGAGCGGGTCGGTGCCCAGGTGGCGGCGGACGACGGTGCCGCCGGGGTGGGCGGCGGACCACTCGGCCTCGGCGAGGTCGGCGATCTCGGCGCTGGTGGAGGCGCCGGGGAGGATGCTGGCGTCCAGGCGGAACAGGTTCATGCGGATGGCTCCTTGAAGCGGGTGGACCGCGCTCGCGGGCGTCGCGGTCGTCTCGGGAGGGGCACGCCGTCGGGCCCCTCGCCAACTAAACGGACTTTACCCCGTTTATATTTCCGGCCGGTAGAGTGATCCCGTGGACCGACCCGTCGTACCCCTGGGCCGACCGCGCGCCGAGCGCGCGGACGCCAAGCGCAACCGCCTGCGGCTCTTGGCCGTCGCGCGCGAGATGCTCGACGAGTGCGGGCCCGAGCATGTGACGATGGACGCACTCGCCGAGCGCGCCGGACTCGGCAAGGGCACCGTCTTCCGCCGCTTCGGCACCCGCGCCGGGATCTTCAAGGCCCTCCTCGAAGAGGAGGCCCACCGCTTCCAGGAGCTCGTGCTCTCCGGGCCCCCGCCGCTCGGCCCCGGCGCGGGCCCCGCCGAGCGCCTCATCGCGTACGGGCGCGCGCGCATCGGGTTCCTCGCCGACAACCTCGCCGTCGCCCGCGCCGGCATGGACCGCGACATCGCGGCCCCCGCCGTCGAGGTCGACATGACGCGCCTCCACATCCGGATGCTCCTGAACCGGGCGGACATCGGCGTGCGCGACACCGAGGGCCTCGCCCTCCAGCTCTCCGCCGCGCTCGAAGGCCCGCTCCTGCTGTACGTGTCGTCTCCGCGGGCCCCCGGCGACGCCCGTGACGGAGGTGCCGAAAGACTCGCCGACGCCTGGCAGGACCTGGTCGAACGCCTCTTCCGGGCGGGCCCGAAATAACCCCCGCCCGGTCTCGCTTTTCGGGGCCGGGGGCGTTACGCTGATCCACATTGCTTGCGCATTCCGACAACACATGTTGGAGGACTGCACGTCACGGCTGCGGCTCCAGAAGCCCCGTGCGGCAGCAGCGAAGCCCCTCCCGAAATGCCCGGAACGGCTTGCGTCCATGATCCGACATCACCCGGAGTGAGTAACCTGACACTCACGTTCCGGAATCCTTCATAGGATTCGATCATGGTCCCCGCCAACATTCCCCCGCCGGAGCCGGTCCACCGACCGGCCGACACCAACACCTCCGCCGGTACACCCGGTCGGACTCTCGCCGGACCGCCGGCGCCCTCCACCGCCGCGGCACCCGCCGGTGGCATGACCTGCTGGACCCAGGAGGTCTAGATGGCACTCGATTTCGACGGCGACTTCGTCCGACAAGCGGTCGCCATACTGCTCAGCGCCAACCAACTCGTCGCCTACTGGCTCGCGGGCAACAAGAACAACTTCGGCTGGCTCCTCGGCGTCCTCGGAGGCATTCCCTGGATCGCGTTCATCGTCGTCTGGGACGTGTGGGGCCTCGCCCCGCTCGTGATCGGACTCCAGATCATCTACATCCGCAACCTGGTGCGCTGGTGGCGGGAGAGCCACAGCGACACCGTGCTCGACCCGCCCGTGGTGACGGCGGCCAAGGTCGGCGCCCCGACCGCTTCCTGATGGGGAACCCGCCGGACCGGCTGGGGAGGGAGCGCCCCGAGGAGGGGCGCTTCAGCCGGCCGGCGGACCCGTTCACAGGGAGCGGTCGCTTCGTGCCACGGGCACGAGGTTGTGCGAGAATCGCTCGGTGCATGTCGGCAGGCCGTTGATCCGAGGGTTCCGCGCCCTCGTCTTCGCGGTCGCCTGCACCGGCGTCACCGCCGTCCTGCACTTCGCCGCCGGAGGGCACGTCTTCGCCCCCGGCCACCTGGCCGTCGCCGTCGCGGCCGTCACCGCCGCCGCGGTCCCGCTCGGGAGCCGCCAGCGCGGCCCCGTCGCCCTCGTCGCCGCCTGCACTGCGGCCCAAGCGGTCCTGCACGTGTGGTTCACCCTCGCCTCCGGGCACCTCGAACACCTCGACCCCGGCGCCGCGATGACCGGCGTGCACCTCCTCGCCGCCGCCGCCACGGCCCTGTGGCTCGCCCGCGGGGACGCCGCCCTCGCCGCGCTCGCCGACCTCCTCACCCTCTTCGCCGCCCCGGCCCTGGCCCTGCTCGTGGCCGCCGTCCCGGCCGTGCCCGTGCGGACCGTCCCCGTCCATGCGGCCCCCCGTCCCCGGCCCCGCCTCTTCGCCGCCGCCGCACCGCGGCGCGGTCCGCCCCTCGGAGCGCTCGCGGCCTAGCCCCGCGAATCCGCCGACCGCTCCCGCCGTTGCGGCGGGCGAACGCTCCGAGACCTTTGAGGCACACCATGACCGCAGTCCACCGATCCGCCCTGCGCGCCGCGCTCACCGCCGCTTCCGGCCTCGCGCTCGCGCTGGCCTTCGCCGCCCCGGCCTCCGCTCACGCGGGCCTGGTCGGCACCGACCCCGAGGACGGCGCCGAGCTCGACACTGCGCCCGCGTCCGTGACCGCCACGTTCTCCGAGAACCTCGACGGGCCCTCCACCGAGATCGCCGTGACCGGCCCGGACGGGGCCGTCATCGAGGCCGGGGACCCGGTCTTCGACGGCGACACGTTCACACAGCCGATGCTCTACGGCGAGCCGGGGGAGTACACCGTCGCGTACCGGGTCATCTCCGAGGACGGCCACCGCATCGACGGCGCGGTGAGCTTCACCGTCGCCGAGGTCCCGAACGAGCTGTCGCTCAACCCGGTCGAGACCGAGACGAGCGTCGCCGAGACCACCGCCGCGGAGTCCGAGCCCGCCGAGACCGAGTCGACCTCCGAGGTCGCCGCGGCCGAGGAGGACTCCGGGAACAACGCGGCGGTCATCGCCGGGGCGCTCCTGGTGCTGCTGGCCGTCGCGATCGGCGTCGCGGTGCTGGTGAACCGGCGCCGCAAGGCGTCGGCGTAACCGGCTCCGCGGGCCACGCGAGCACCCCGACGACCCATGCGGCGACGGCCGCGGCGGCCAGTGCCGCCGCGGCCGTTCCCGTCCCCGCCTGCGCCGCGAGCCAGCCCGCGGCCGGGTAGGTGAGCAGGAACCAGCCGTGCGAGAGCGAGAACTGCGCGGCGAACGCCGCGGGCCGCTCGTGCGGCGCCGCGGCCGAGGCCACGAGCCGCCCGGTCGGGGTGAGGATCGCACCGGTGGCGGCTCCGAGGACCGCCCACAGGGCCAGCAGGCCCGTCCAGCCCAGCAGCTCCCACCGCAGTGCGGCGGCGAGGACCGACAAACCCGCGGCGAGCACGGCCGCGGCCGGGAGCATGACGGACCGGTCCCCGATCCTCCCGAGGAGCCGCGGCAGCGCGAGCGCCGCGGCCATCGACCCGACCCCGTACGCGCCCAAGGCGACCGCCGTGTCCCCGGCGCTGCGGCCGAGCCCGTCCTGCACGAGGACCACGGTGTTGACGACGACCATCGCCGTCGCGGCGGCCACGGCCAGGTGCACGAGGATGAGGCCCCGCAGCCGCGGCACGGCCGCATAGAGCCGGAACCCGTTGGCGCGCTTCACCTTCCCTCGCGGCGGCAGCTTCGGCAGGACCACCGAGACCACCAGCAGCGCCGAGGCCGCGAACCCGGCCGCGGTCCCGGTGAACAGCCACTGGTACCCGGCCAGCGACAGCAGCACCGCGGCGAGCGCGGGGCTGAACAGGCTTTCCATGTCGTACGCGAGGCGCGAGAGCGACAGAGCCTTCGTGTAGTCCGCCTCGTCGGGCAGGATCTCCGGGATCACCGCCTGGAACGTGGGCGTGAACGCGGCCGACGCGGACTGGAGCACCAGGACCAGGCCGTACACCTGCCACACCTCCGTCACGAACGGCAGCGCGAGGGCGACCAGCGCCCGGAGGACGTCCATCGAGACGAGGAGGGTCCGGCGCGGCAGCCGCTCGGCGAGGGCCGTCGCGGCGGGGCCGACGAGCAGGTACGCGAGCATCTTGACGGCGAGCGCCGTGCCGAGCACCGCGCCCGCGCGGGCCCCGGCGAGGTCGTAGGCGAGGAGGCCGAGCGCGACCGTGGCGAGGCCGGTCCCGGCCAGGGCCACCGCCTGCGCGGTGAACAGGCGGCGGTAGGTGCGGTGGCGCAGCACGGCGAGCACGGGCAGTTCCTAGGTCCGGGGCGACAAGGACCCCGACCGTACCATACGTGTGCGCACCTGCGCACATGTCGAACGCTTCTAGGCGTGCCAGGGCTCCCCGGTCACCTGGTGGTCCGCCCGGCTCAGCGCCTCCACCACCAGCCGCCGCAGATGCCCGTCCGTCAGCGAGTACACCGCCCGGCGCCCCTCCCGCCGCGGCTGCACCAGCCCCGCCAGCCGCAGCTTCGCCAGGTGCTGGCTCACCGCCGGACGCGCCGCGCCCGTCCGCTCCGCCAGTGCCGTCACGTCCGCCTCCCCCTCCGCGAGCTCCCACAGCAGGTGCAGCCGCGTCGGATCGGCGAGCAGCGCGAACACCGACGCCGCGGCCGTGAACTGCTCCCCGCTCGGGGCATGGTGCAAGCCGCTTGCAGGAGCAGTGGATTCGCGATCGGGCATGGGCCGATTCTACGTCCGGCCCGAGGCCGCATCCGCGAACGCGCGGCACCGTTCCCGCGCCCCGCCACGGCGTGTCGGCCCGATCCGCGCCCTGCGGCCGCTAGCCTCGGCCACATGACAGCGGCGCGCCACCCCACCCACCGCCGCCTCGCCGTCCTCGCCGCCGTCCTCCTCCTGCTCCTCACCGCCGCCGACCTCTGCGGCCTCCACCGCACCGAGCCCCACCCCCCCGCCGCGGCCGCCGTGCAGGCCGACTGCCAGGGCGAGCACCACCAGCGCCACGACGAGACCGCCACCGCCGCCGCCGCGAACCTCCTCAACGCCTACGACACCGACCTCCCCGACTCCGGCACCACCGGACCCGAGCCGCACGCCGGGACCGAACGCGCCCGCCCCGCCGCGAACGACCCCCTCCTCGCCCCCGACGCCGCAGTGCTCTGCGTCTGGCGGATCTAGGCCGACCTCCGCGTCGACCTTCCATCCGCCAGCACTCGAAACCGGAGCATCTCCATGTCCACCACCGAATTCACGCTGCCCGCCGTCCGCGGCGCCGGCGTCCACCACACGCCCGTCGCCCTCGTTGGCGACACCCCCGTCCTCCGCATGGAGGCCGGGCCCGGCCGCGGCTACTGGGCCAAACTCGAAGGCGCCAACCCCGGCGGCATCAAGGACCGCGCCGCCCTCCACATGGTCGCGGGCGCCCGCCTGCGCGGCGACCTCGCGCCCGGCGCACCCATCGTCGAATCCAGCAGCGGCACGTTCGCGCTCGGCCTCGCGCTGGCCGCCATGACCTACCGGCACCCGCTCACGATCGTCGCCGACCCGGGCCTGGAGCCGCCGATGCGCAGGCTTCTCGCGTCCTACGGCGCCACCGTGGACCTCGTCCCGGCGCCGCACCCGGACGGCGGCTGGCAGGAGGCCCGGCGCCGCCGCGTCGCCGAACTCGTTGCGGCCGAACCGGGTTCGTGGTGCCCCGACCAGTACAACAACCCCGACTGCGTCACCGGGTACGGGCGCCTCGCCGTGGAGCTCGCGCACCAGCTCGGCCGCATCGACGTCCTCGTGTGCGCCGTCGGCACCGGCGGCCACTCCGCCGGGACCTTCGGGGTGCTGCGGCGGCTCTCGCCCGGGTGCCGCCTCGTCGGCGTCGACGCCTGCGGCTCCACGATCTTCGGCCAGCCCGCTCGGACCCGCCTCATGCGCGGCCTCGGCTCCAGCATCCACCCGCGCAACGTCGACTACGCCGCGTTCAGCGAGGTCCACTGGGTGCCCGCGGCCGACGCGGTCGCGACCAGCCGCCGCCTCGCCTCCGGCGCGTACGTCTCCGGCGGGTGGAGCGTCGGCGCCGTCGCGCTCGCCGCCGACTGGCTCGCGCGCACCCTCCCGCCCGAGGCGGTGATCGCCGCGGTCTTCCCCGACGGCCCGCACCGCTACGCCGACACCGTCTTCAACGACGACTACTGCCGCGCCAACGGGCTCCTCGGCACCCCGCCGCCCGAACCCGCGGTGATCGCGCATCCCGCGGAACGCGAAGTGCTGCAATGGACCCGCTGCGCCACCGTGGTCGACCCGCTCGGCGGCCGGGCGTGAGGGGCCCCGCCGCGGGCCTGCGGGCCGCCGACCCGACCGTGCGGCTCCTGTGCGTCAACCAGTTCGGCATCAACCTGGGCTTCTACATGCTCATGCCGTACCTCCTCGCGTACCTGACGGGGGACGTCGGCATGGCCGTGGGCGCGGCCGGGTTCCTCCTCGGCGTGCGCAACCTCTGCCAGCAGGGCCTGTTCCTCGTCGGCGGCACGCTCGCGGACCGCTTGGGCCACAAGCCGATGATCGTCGCCGGATGCGCGCTGCGCACGGCCGCGTTCGCAGCCCTCGCGCTCCCCGCGAACGTCCCGGTCCTCGTGGCCGCGATGGCCGCCACCGGCGTCGCCGGGGCCCTGTTCAACCCGGCCGTGCGCGGGTACATCGCCGCGCGCGCCGGGGACGACCGCGTCGAGGCGTTCGCACTGTTCAACGTGTTCTACCAGGCGGGCCTGTTCGCGGGCCCGATCGTCGGGGTCGCCTTGACGGCCTTCGACTTCCGGTACGCGTGCCTGGCCGCGGCCGCCGTCTTCGCGGTCCTCACGGTCGCCCAGGTGCGCCGCCTCCCCGCACAGGACACCGGCCCCGCGGGCCCGGCGACCACCGTGTGGGCCGACTGGCGCGCCGTCGCCGCGAACCGGCGCTTCCTCGCGTTCAGCCTCGCCATGGCCGCGTCCTACGTGCTCGGATTCCAGGTGTACCTCGCGCTGCCGTGGCTCGTCGGCGGCGCGCCCCTTGCCATCACGGCGCTGTTCGCGGCCTCGGCCCTGGTCACGATCCTCGGCCAGGCCCGCACCACCGCGTGGTGCAAGCGGCGCCTCGGACACCGGCGGGCGATGCCCCTCGGCCTCGCGGTCATGGCCGCGGCGTTCCTGCCGCCGCTCCTCCTCGTCCATGCGGGACTCGGCTGGCGCACGGCGGCCGCGGTGCTGTGCGCGGCGCTGCTCGCGGCCGGGACGATGATCGCCTACCCGTTCGAGATGGACACGGTGTCCGCCATGGCGAACGGCCGCACCGCCACCTACTACGGCTGCTACTCCACGATCACCGGCATCGCCATCGCGGGCGGCAACCTCCTCATCGGCGCGGCCCTCGACCGCACGGGAGGCCCGCTACCGTGGCTCGCCCTCATCGCCGTGGGCCTGGCGGGCGCCGCCGCAGTCCGGGCCCTCACGCCGGAACCAAGGGCGCCCGAACCGGTGCCGCGCGTCCCGGCGGCGGTGGGCTGAACAAGGGGCGGCACGCCGTACGGCGCGCCGCCCCTCGCGGCTATTCCCCGGTCACGCCGTCGGCGAGCTCCCTGATGACGTCGAGGTGCCCGTTGTGGCGGGCGGTCTCCTCGATCATGTGCAGGAGGACCCACCGCAGCGAGCACGGCTCGCTCTCCGGCGGCGCGCCCTTCTCCAGGGCGTCGAGCGCCAGCGAGTCGGCGATCGCGACCGACCGCGCGCACTGCTCGTCGTACTCGTCGAGCAGCCGCGCGAGCGGCACGCCGTCGACGCGCATCTCCGCGTCGGGGTCGTCGTCGGTCCACGGCCCGCGGTCGGGTTCGCCGAGGAGGCTCACCTCGAACCAGGCGTGCTCGTTCCACCGCAGGTGGGACACGAGCCCCGCCACGGTCATGAGCGGCGACGGGAGGTAGGACCGGTGGGCCTCGGCTTCAGCGAGCCCCTCGGCCTTCTTGCGGACGGTCTGGCGCTGCCAGCGCAGCCGCTCGGAGAGCGCGGTGCGCTCGTCGACAGGTTGATGTTGCGCCGGTTGGCGTCTCATGCGGTACTCCAGGTTCGCGGGTGCCTTCCCGCCCGTGGAGCCGCTGCTTCAGCGCACGCTACGGGAGGGGGACACCGGTACGTTCTGACTCGACACGTGTGCCACCTCCCTTCCGTCGCTTGCGGTCCGTCCTAGTCTAGCGGATCGTCCAGGACCGCCTTGAGGATGCGCCGCTGGGCGCCGTCGCGGTCGGAGCCGGAGACTTCGGCGATCATGATGAGCGCCTTCCAGAGCGTCCAGGCGCGGGCCCGCGCCCAGGTGTCCGCGTCGAGGCCCGCGGCCTCGCGGAAGACCCGGCGCTCCTCGTGCGTGAAGTAGCCCCAGGCGATCTGGAGGTCGCTGGCGGGGTCGCCGGTGCCGCACGTGCCGAAGTCGATGAGGGCCGAGAGCCGCCCGTGCTCGGCGAGGAGGTTGCCGGGGGAGACGTCTCCGTGGAACCAGACGGGTGACCCCCGCCAGACCGTGCGCATCCCGGCGTCCCAGACCGCTTCGCAAGCGGCCGTGTCGATCTCGCCGTCGAGGCGATGCAGGGCGAGCTGCACTTCGTCGGCGTAGGCGCTCGGGTGGCAGCCGCGGTGGAACGAGTGGCGCCCGGCGGCCGGGCCGCCCGCGGCGGGAACGGCGCGCAGCGCGGTCAGGACGGCGCCGAGGTCGCGTGCGAGCGCGGTCCGGTCGAGGTCGGCGTCCTGC
Source organism: Glycomyces sp. NPDC047010 (assembly GCF_040644205.1). Classification (NCBI taxonomy): domain Bacteria; kingdom Bacillati; phylum Actinomycetota; class Actinomycetes; order Glycomycetales; family Glycomycetaceae; genus Glycomyces; species Glycomyces sp. NPDC047010. The sequence continues at coordinate 238,699 of NZ_JBEYVY010000011.1, forward strand.
ACGGCGGTCCCGGTGAGCCAGCGCCGCACCGACCACGGGTGCGGGTAGTCCGCGTTCGGCGCGCCCGTGGCGACCGGCGCGGGGACGGGCAGCGGCAGGTGCGCGGCGAGGAGCGGCAGGACCCGGTCCTCCTTGGCGACGGCGAGCGCGTACGTGGCGCCGGTGGGGAGGCGCACGGTGAGGTCGTCGCCGAGCCGGAAGGTCCGATTGTCCCAGCCCTGGCGTTCGACGGGCCGGACCGGCAGGCCGGCCCAGTGAGGGAACTGCTCGGCGACGAGGGCGCGGGCGAGGTCCGCGGTCGGCTCGGTCATGCGGTCTCCGTTGCGGTGGGGGAGCCGTGATCGTGCCATGCGGGGCGGTGCGGCCGCATCCGATTTGCGGGGGCGCCGGGCGCGAGGCGCCCGGCGCGGTCAGCGGCCGTGGATCTGGCGCATGAGCTGGCGGACCGACTCGTCCATGTCCTTGAACTGCCGGAGCGAGGCGTCCTGCATGCGGGCGACGCGCTCGTTGACGTCGGCCATGCCGGCGGCGGGTACCGGCACGGCGGTCTGCTCGCTCCGCAGGTCGAGCGCGGTGTTGAGCGCGAAGGCGAGCTGGTCCAGGAGCGCCTCGGGCCCGTCCTTGAGGGCGCTGAGGCTCATCTTGATCCGCTCGAACCGGCCGTCGGCGCCCAAGGTGACCTTGATGCGGCCGTCGGCCCCCTCGGTCAGGATCGGCCCGGCCTGGCCGCCCGCGGCGGCGGGCGCCTCCGCGAGCGTGTCGCGCGTGGCCGAGAGCTGCTGCGCGATCTGGTCCTCTCCGAACACGCGGCCCCCTAGGCGTTCCGGTTGAGCTTGGTCATGACCTGCCCGATGGAGGCGGTGAACGCCTGCAACTGGCGCACCCCGGCGTCCTGCACGGCGGCGAGGGACTCGTTGAGGGCGTTCAGGTCCGGCGCGGCGTCCTGCGCGGCGACCATCGCCGCGCGCTTGTCCAGCGCCTCGTTCAGCGCGGCGAGGACGTGCTCGGCGATGTAGTCGGTGCCCTCCTTGATCGCCTTCGGGTCCGCGTAGATCTCCGCGACCCGCCCGTCGACGCCGAGCGTGACCCGGATGCGGCCCTTCGCGGCCTCCACCGTCACGGGCTCGGCCTGCGCCTCCTCTGGCGCGGCGCTCACCTGTGCGAGCGCGGCCCGCGCCTCTGCGAGTCGCCGCGCGTTCTCGTCTGCCTCGGCCATGGGCTCTCCCTCTAGTTCGCGAAACCGACTCATCGTATCCCGGTCATTCGATCCGAAACCGACCGCCGCGAGGCGCCGGGGCGCTCCGGCACGGCCGCGGAGAGTGATCTCGGCGGCCCCGCGCGCCCGCGCGAGGCAGATAACCCCCGGCGCAGCGCGGCGGCGGGCTCCCGGCGGGCTACCGTTCAAGGATGACCTATCGATACCTGACCGACGCCGACGCCGACGCGCTCCTCGAATCGACCTATCCCCAAGCGCGCCAGCTCCCGGCCCTGTCGGAGCTGATCGGCAGCGACCTGCGGTGGGACCAGTCGGCCCGCACGCTCGTCTACCTCGCCGAGTGCTGGATCGAGGGCATCGGCTACGGGCAGCGGCTCCACACGTGCGCCGCGCGGAACATCAACGGCGACAAGGACCTCGCGGTCGACTTCTCGCGCGCGGCCCGCAAGGGCGACGCCGACCTCGTGGCGGCCGCCGCCGACGAGGTCCTCACCATGTTCGCCCAGGGCGTCAGCGCCGCCGACAACGCCGCGGCCACCGCCGCGATCACGGCGATGCTCCACGGCGGCCTCACCGAGTCCCCGTCCCGCAAGCCCATGTTCGCGGCCCTGCGCACCCAGTGGTCGGCCCGCCCGGCCGCCAACTGACCGAGCCCCGAAGCCGCGGGCCAGACCGGCCCGCGGCCTCCGAGCACGCTTGACGCCGCGTCGCGGCCGGTCCTCCCGGTCGTTCGCCGAAAAAGCGACCGACGCTCGCGAATACGACTCCCACTGGGACGCGAGTGCTCTACAGTCCCAGATGTCGCCCGGTTGGGGGCCGCACCAGGGAGGTCGCGATGACGCAGACGGTCGGGGTCGATTCGGTCGGGGAGACCGCGCAGGCCGGGGGATACCCGGCGGAGGCCGAGGTCGCGGCGGTACGGGAGGACGCGCGGTTCCAGCGCGCGGTCACCGCGTACCGGTTCTGGTACCCGACCGTCTCGGTCGAGGGCATCTTCCAGGGCAACCGGGACATCGGCATCGAGGACGGCGCCACCGTCGGCATCGCCGCCACCGGCCCCCGCCAGGTCGGCTTCACCCTCAACTCCGACACGCCGTACGGCGCGGCCGCGATCGACCTGCGCGGCGGCCCCGTCGTCATCGAGCTCCCGCCCGGCCCCTACATCGGCCTGGTCGACGACCGCCACCAGCGGTGGGTCCTCGACATGGGCATCCCCGGACCCGACGGCGGCAAGGGCGGCAGGCACCTCGTCCTCCCGCCCGGCCACACGGGGGACGTGCCCGAGGGGTACTACGCGGCCCGGTCCAACACGAACATCAACCTGCTCGCCCTCCGCGCGCTGCCGGTCGGCGGCGACATGGGCAAGGCCCTGGAGGCGCTGCGCGCGGTCAAGGTGTATCCGCTCGACCGTCCCGGCGACCTCATGGGCTACACCGACATCACCGAGCGCGCCTCCGACAACTCGTGCCTCAAATGGGAGGACGACCTCGAATTCTGGCGGGTGCTCAACCGCGTCGTCAACGAGGAGCCGGTCACCGACGAGTTCCGGCCCATGTACGGGCTCCTCACCGCGCTCGGGATCGGCAAGGGCCAGAAGTTCGACCCCGACGAGGCCACCGCGCGCCTCCTGGAGCGCGCCGCCCGCGCCGGGCTCGACCAGATGCGGGCCGCCGCGTTCGCGAGCGACCGCCCCGACCGCATCGCCTGGCCCGACCGCCGCTGGGAATGGGTCGGCCTCGTCGCCGACGACCCGAACTTCGAGACCCCCGAGGGCCTCGACCTGGACGCCCGCGACCGCTGGTTCTACCAGGCGATCGTCGCCTCGCCAGCGATGTTCCGCCGCGTCGAGGGCGCCGGGTCCCTCTACTGGCTCGGGCACCGCGACGCCGACGGGGAGTACCTCGACGGCGGCACCGACTACCGACTGACCCTGCCCGCGCCCGTCCCGGGGAAGCTGTTCTGGTCCGTCACCGCCTACGACGCCCGCACCCGCTCCCAGGTCCAGACCGACCAGGACCAGGGCGCGCTGCGGTCCCTCGTGGAACTCGCCGGCGCCGACCCCGCCGCCCCGGTCGACCTCTACTTCGGCCCCAATCCGCCCGCGGGGGCCGAGGACCGGTGGCTCAAGACCGTCCCGGGCCGCGGCTGGTTCGCCTACATCCGCATCTACGGCCCCGAGGCGGCCGCGTTCGACGGCACCTGGAAGCCCGGCGACCTCCGCCGCGTCCCCGCCGACCGGTAGGGCACTTCGGTGTTCGGCCAGGTCCTGGGGGACGTCCTCTCGCCCGCGATCGGGATCGCGCTCAGCCCGATCCCGATCATCGCGGCGATCCTCATGCTCCTGTCCCCGCGCGCCGGGCGCACCGCGCCCGCCTTCGCCGCGGGCTGGACCGGCGGCATCCTCGTCGTCGCGCTCGCCGTGATGCTCTTCGTCCCCGCCTCGGCCGCCTCCGGCCAAGGCGGGGGAGGCACCGCGGTCGCGGTCGTCAAGCTCGCCCTCGGCGCGCTGTTCCTGGTGATGGCCCTGGGCCAGTGGCGCAAGCGCCCGAAGCCGGGCGACACTCCCGAGCTTCCCAAGTGGATGTCCGGCGTCGACCGCATGAGGCCCGGCCCCGCCTTCGCGATCGGCGCGGGCCTCTCGGCCCTCAACCCGAAGAACCTCCCCTTGGCCCTCGCCGCGGGCCTCTCCCTCGCCCGAGCCGACGGCGCCGCCCAGATCGGCGCGCTCATCGCCTTCACGCTGCTCGCGTCGTGCTCGGTCCTCGTCCCGGTCGCGGTCTACCTGTGCCTCCGCGACCGCATCAGGGAACCCCTCGCCCGCCTCAAGGACTGGCTCACCCGCGAGAACGCCGCCGTCATGTTCACGGTCCTGCTCGTCCTCGGCACGGTCCTCATCGGCAAGGGCCTCGCAGCCCTCTGACGCCCGGCTACCGCTGGACGGCGCGTCTCCGGCGTGCGGCGCGCTGGGACGCGGTGCCGCGCTCCAGCCACCATTCGGCGATCACGATGTTGAGCATCATCCCGACCCAGACGCCGATGCCGCTGAACATCTGCATCCGCGGGTCGGTCGGACCGCTGATCTCGGCCATCTGCTCGCCGTACATGGCGAACCCGACGATCATGCCGACCACGCGTGTCGTGATGATCGCGAACGTCAGCGCGAAGCTCCGCACCATCCAGCGCCGGTGCTCGGCGATCCGGCGCCGGCGGGCCATGCGGAAGCCCATGAGCGTCACCGTGAGCCACAGGACGGCGAGGGTGATGTTGGCGGCGCGCACGACCGGCCCGAACGGGCTCAGCGAGCCGACCGCGATGGCGAGCAGGCCGCCCGGGAGCACGCCCGCGAGCACGTAGACCCGGCCCATGACGCGGTGCGCGCCGGGGTGGCGGGCGCGGAACGCGGGCCAGATCTGGAAGCACGCCGTGACCATGGCGACGGTGCCGCACAGGACGTGTGCGACCAGCAGCCCGTAATGCGCTTCGAAGCCCTCCGGTGCGGGCACGTTCGCCTGCGCGGGGTCGAAGGTGAGGTAGCGGGGCACGGCGAGCCCCAGGAAGGTCGCCGCGAGGAGCATCAGCGGGCCGATCCACGGGCGGCGCCAGAAGCGGGTGCGGGGCGCGTTCGGGGGTGAGATCTTCGAGGGCGTTCGTTCGACGGTGCTGCTCATGGGGGTTCCGTTCGTTCGAGCAAAAACTCTGTATGTCGCAGATAAATCAGTGTATCGCATACAGAGTTTTAAGATGGACCGAGCTGCGACGATTGGAGAAGCGATGCCCCGCGACACGGGTGGCACGGCGCGCACCATCGAGCTCCTCTGGGGAGTGGGCTCGCCGCGCGGCGCCCGCGGGCCGCGTCCGGGCCTGTCCGTACCGGGCATCACCCGCGCCGCGCTGGCGATCGCCGACGCCGAGGGCCTCGGCGCTGTCTCAATGCAGCGCGTCGCCAAGGACCTGGGGTACACGACCATGTCGCTGTACAACTACATCCCGAGCAAGGACCAGTTGATCGAGCTCATGATCGACGCCGCCACACCGGAGCCGCCCGCTCCGGAGGAGGGCGACGGCTGGCGCGAGGGGGTTGAGCAATGGGTGCGCGCCACCTGGGACCTCTACCGCGCGCACAAGTGGATCCTCAAGGCCCCGGTGAACGCCCCGCTCGGACCCAATCAGATGGCGTGGTTCGAGTCCCTCCTGCAATCCCTGAGCCGCGGCGGACTCGTAGGGGGCGAGGTGATGGCGGTCGCCCAGCACCTCCTCGCATCGACCCGCGGCCAAGCGGCCATCGCCGCCGACCTCGCCACCGGCGAGACCGGCCTCTCCACCGAGACCAACGACGCCCTGCGCCGCCTCGCCACCCCGGACCGCTTCCCGATCCTGCACGGCCTCCTCCCCACAGACCCGCCACCCGGCGGCTTCGATCCAGAAGAGGAGATGTTCGCCGGACTCCAGCTCGGACTGCGACTGCTACTGGACGGAATGGAACGCCACCTGCAACGCAAATCCGGCTGACGAACTGTTTTCTGGTGGGTGCTACAGGGATCGAACCTGTGACCACCTCCTTGTAAGGGAGGTGCTCTACCGCTGAGCTAAGCACCCTGGGGCGCGGGGGGCGCGCCGAGCCTGAGAAAGGGTACCTGAACGGGGGCTTGGGCGCGAGTGCGGGTCTACGTGGGGAATCGCGGCGAGAGATGGTGCACAGGCGGAATTGAGTGGAAGCTTCAAGTGTTGGCCTTGAGGTGACTGAGCTACAGAACGTGCTGCGAGTGGACATCTGGTCGGACATCGCCTGCCCTTGGTGCTATGTCGGGAAGGCCCGGTTCGACAAGGCCGTGGCGGAGCTGGAGGGGAAGGTCGCCGTCGAGGTGCGGCACCGGTCCTTCGAGCTGGACCCGGACCGCGAACCCGGGGACGTGGACGCCGTCGTGCCGATGATCGCGAAGAAGTACGGGATCAGCCCCGCGCAGGCCCAGGCGAACGAGTACAAGCTCGGGGACCTGGCGAAGCTGGAGGGGCTGGAGTACCGGACCGAAGGCCGCGATCACGGCAACACCTTCGATCTGCATCGAGTGCTGCACCTTGCCTCCGAGCGGGGCCTTGAGGCTCCCGTGTGGAAGGCGTTCTACGCCGCGAACTTCGCCGACGAGGCGTCGATCTTCCAGCGCGACAGGGTCATCGAGGTGGCCGTCGGCGCCGGGCTCGCCGAGGCCGACGTGGTCGCCGTGCTCGACGACCCCGAGCGGTACCGCGAGGCAGTGCGCGCCGACGAGGCCGAGGCCGCCGCGCTCGGGGCCACCGGGGTGCCGTTCTTCGTGATCGACGAGAAGTACGGCGTGTCCGGCGCGCAGCCGACCGCGCTGTTCGCGGAAGTCCTCGAAAAAGCCTGGGACGAAAGGCAGCCCGCAACTTAGGGGGCGGAACTGGCGAAACCTTCACGATTCGGCGCGCCCCGGCATATCCTGAGGCGAATTCCGACAACGAGGAGGCGGTAGCCATGCCCATGGATCGCGAGACGCAGCTCAAGCTGGTGAACCTGCGGGACGACGCCGGCGTGCTCTCGCTCTACGTCAATGCCGACCCCCGGCAGGAAGGCACGACCCCGCCCTGGAAGACCCGGCTCGACCAGGGCCTCAAGCAGCTCCGCGAAGCCGTCGGCAACGGCACCGGCTCCATGCTCGGCCGCCGCGTCGACGACCTCAAGATCGACATCGAAGCGCTCGTCCACCCCGGCTCGCCCGGGATCGGACGGGCGCTCTTCGTCGCCCTCGGCACCGGCGAGACCTACAGCGTCGCATTGCAGACGCCCCTGACCGACCGCGTCGCCCTCGCCCCCAGGTCCCACATCGCCCCGATGTTCGGCGCGTGGGCCGAGGGCTCGCCCGTCGGCGTCGCCGTCGTGGACGGCAAGGGGATGCGCCTGCTCGACAGCCGCTTCGGCGTCTGCGAGGAGGTCTCCGGGCTCTCCTTCGAGCTCGCCACCGAGGACTGGCGCGTCATGAAGGGCCCCGGCGGGCGCGGGCGCGACTTCCACAGCACGTCCACGCAGTACGACCTGTTCGACTTCAGGGTCGCCGAGCACCTCCAGAAGTTCCTGTCCGCCGCGCACGCCACCTTGGAGGAGCACGTCGGCGAGTACGGCTGGGAGCTCCTGGTCGTCACCGGCGAACCCGAGCTCGTGGAGGCCGCCTCCAAGCACCTCCGCAACGGCGTCAAGGCCGAGGTCGTGCCCTCGCAGCTCGTCCTCAGCCAGAAGTCGCCCGCGATGATCCAGCAGGCGATCGCACCCGAGATCGCCGCCGCCAGGCACGCGAGGGACGCGCGGCTCGCCGCCGACTTCGCCGAAGCGCTCCCCAAGGCCGCCATCGGTTCCGAGGAGGTGCTCGACGCGCTGCAAGGCGGGCGCGTCGACCGGCTGCTCATCGAGCGCGACTCCGTGTGGAGCGCCCGCCGCATCCCCGAGGGCGCCGTGCTCGCCGACGCCGTCGCGCCCGGGGAGCCGGAGGTCGCCACGGCCGTCGCCGAGGCGCAGCTCGGCGAGGCGATGATCGAGATGGCGCTGGCGTCCGACGCCCGCGTGTCGATCCTCGGCGAAGGCGTCGACCTGGGGAAGGACGCCGGGGGAGTCGGGGCGTTCCTCCGCTGGTGAAGGCCCCTTGAGTCGATAGTTAGGTTATGCTAACCTATCCTCGGCAGTTCGAACTAGGGCCGCGAGTCTCTCACCTCTCGCGGCCCTAACTGCGTTCCAGGGCCCGGAATCCGTTGCGCCCGACCATCTCCTGCGTCACACTGCGGCGTGCCCCCTTCCCTTCCGCGGGAATTCCGCATACATTGAATTCATCAAGTGATGAATTTCCAGCCGCGGCCCACCCCCGAGGAGACCGTCATGAACGAGCAGCAGACCGAAGTCATCGTCGTCGGCGCGGGCCCCACCGGGCTCCTCCTCGCGGGCGACCTCGCCGCAGCGGGCGTCAAGGTCACCGTCCTGGAGAAGCGCGGCGCCGAGATCTCGAACCTCTCCCGCGCCTTCGCCGTCCACGCCCGCACCCTCGAAGTCCTCGACGCCCGCGGCCTCGCCGACGACCTCTTCGCCCTCGGCGGCCGCAAGCTCGGCGAGCTGTTCCTCTTCGGCCGCGCCAAGGTCAAGCTCAGCGGCCTCGACTCCCGCTTCCCGTACGTGCTCATGACCCCGCAGTACAACGTGGAGCGCGTCCTGCGCGAACGCGCCGCCGCGGCCGGGGCCGAGTTCCGCTTCGGCTGCAAGGTCACCGGCATCGACCAGGAGGAAGGCCGCGCCACCGTCCGCACCGACCAGGGCGACTTCACCGCCGCCTACGTCGTCGGCACCGACGGCGTCCGCTCCGCCGTCCGCCAGGCCGTGGGCATCGACTTCCCCGGCGAGGCCGTGCTCCGCTCGATGATGCTCGCCGACGTCGAACTCGACGAGCCGCCCGCCGACAGCCCCGCCGTCAGCGGCGCGAACGGCGCGTTCTGCTTCCTCGCCGACTTCGGCGACGGCCTGTGGCGCGTCATCGGCTGGAACGCCGCCGACCAGCAGGACGACGACGCGCCCGTCTCCTCCGACGAGATCCGCACCGCCCTCAAGCTCGCGTTCGGCACCGACTTCGGCATGCACGAACCGAAGTGGTCCTCGCGCTTCCACTCCGACGAGCGCCAGGCCACCGCCTACCGCGCCGGGAACGTGTTCCTCGCGGGCGACGCCGCCCACTGCCACTCGCCCGCCGGGGGCATGGGCATGAACACCGGCATCCAGGACGCCGCGAACCTGTCCTGGAAGCTCGCCGCAGTCCTGCGCGGCGCCGACCCGGCACTGCTCGACACCTACGCGGCCGAGCGCCACCCCGTCGGCGAGGCCGTCCTGCGCGCCAGCGGCCGCATCATCCGCGTGGCCGCCAACAAGTCCCGCGTCGTCGGAGCCGTGCGCGGCGCCGTCCTCGGGACCGCCCTGAAGCTCGACCCGGTGCAGCACAAGATCACCGGCCTCATCAGCGGCATCGACGTCCACTACCCCCACGCCCACGGCGAGCACCGCCTCACCGGCGCCCGCGCCGCCGACCTCGCGCTGGCCGACGGCACGCGCCTCTACGAGGTCCTGCGCGCCGGGCGGTTCGCGGTCCTCGACAGCGCCGCGGACGGCGCGCTCGCCACCGCTGCGCCCGACGGCACGGCCCGCGTCGTGCGCCCCGACGGCTACATCGGCTGGGCCGGGCCCGACGACCCCGCCGCCATCGCGGCCTACCTGGAGTCGCACGCCGGGAAGCGCTGACCCAGACCTCGCCTCACCAGGAAACCCGGACGGGGGGGGGGCCCCCGCCCCCCCCCCCCCGCCGCTGTCGTATGCACTCCGCTGTCGTACCCCGCAGGCACCCTTGATTCGGGGGCGCCTCGGATGTCCGATTCGCGAAGAATCGCCGTTCACATTCACCGCTGCTCACATTCGCCTGCGGCGCAGCCTTGTCGCACCCCTCGGGCACTGTTGAACCGGGGGCGCCTCGCGGCGTCCGATTTGCCCGGAACCGCCGTTCGCGTTCGGGCGTTCGCCTACTTGACCTGCAACTCGGCGACGATCGTCGAGTAGTGGGAGCGGATGCGGTCGTCGGTCGGGTCGTCCTCCGGCGTCCAGTGGATCGCCATGCGCTCGTACAGCGTGTCGCGCTGCGCCGGAATCCGGTCGGCGGAGCGGATGAGGCCGATGAGCTCCGAGAGGCGCGACTGGTGGCGGGCACCGGCCGAGGAGATCACGTTCTCCTCCAGCATGATCGAGCCGAGGTCGTCCACGCCGAGGTGGAGGCTGAGCTGCCCCGACGCCTTCCCGGTCGTCAGCCACGACGACTGGAGGTGCTTCACGTTGTGGAAGAACAGCCGCGCCGTCGCCAACAGGCGCAGGTACTCCAGGGTCGTCGCCTGGGTGCGGCCCTTGAGGTGGTTGTTCTCCGGCTGGTACGTCCACGGGATGAACGAGCGGAAGCCGCCCGTGCGGTCCTGCACGTCGCGGATCATCCGCAGGTGCTCGATGCGCTCGGCCGCGGTCTCGCCGGTGCCCATCATCATCGTCGCGGTCGATTCGAGGCCCTGCCCGTGCGCGGCCTCCATGATCTCCAGCCAGCGCTCGCCCGACTCCTTGAGCGGCGCGAGCGCGGTCCGCGGCCGGGCCGGGAGCATCTCGGCGCCAGCGCCGGCGATCGAGTCGAGCCCGGCGGCCTTGATGCGGCGGATCGACTCGTCGATCTCGACGCCGGAGACCTTCGACATGTGCGCGATCTCGGAGGGCCCGATCGAGTGGATCATCAGCTGCGGGTACTCGCGCTTGACGGAGGAGAACAGCTCCTCGTAGTACTCGACGCCGAAGTCCGGGTGGTGCCCGCCCTGGAGCATGACCTGCGTGGCGCCGAGGCCCACGGCCTCGCCGCAGCGGCGCAGGACCTCCTCCATGGGGTGGGCCCAGCCCTCGTCGTGCTTGGGGGCGCGGTAGAAGGCGCAGAACTTGCACGCGGTGACGCACACGTTCGTGTAGTTGATGTTGCGGTCGATGATGTAGGTGACGATGTTGTCGCCGACGACGCGCCGCCGGGCCGTGTCGGCGGCCTCGGCGAGGGGGTGGAAGGGCGCTTCGGTGTAGAGCAGCAGGGCTTCCTCGGCGCTGATGGCGCCGCCGTCGGCGGCGCGGGCGAGGATGTCGTCGATCTCGGCCATGCACGAAGCGTATCCGCCGTGGGGCCCTCCGGGACAGTGCGCCCGAGCGGATTGACTCGTGGGTTACCCCGCCGGTGCCGCCGGGCCGTGCCCCTAGACCGTGTACAGCTCGGTGTGGATCTCGCCGGTCCCGGCCGCTTCGAGGACCTCCTTGACGCCGAGGACCATCTCGTAGGGGCCGCACAGGAACCACTCGTCGACCTCGCGGGCGTCGACGACGGTGCCGAGGACCTCGCGGAGGCGTTCGGGCGTGAGGCGGCCGGTGAGGAGCGGCGTGGGGCCGTCGGTGCGGGTGCGCACGTGGTGGAGGCGCAGGCGGTCGCCGTGGACGCGTTCGAGTTCGCGCAGTTCGGGCGCGAACATGGTGGTGTCCTCGGTGCGGTTGGAGTACAGGAGGGTCACGGTGGCGCCGGATTCGAGGGCGGCGGTGGCGATCGCGATGATCGGGGTGATCCCGGACCCGGCGACGACGGAGCCGTAGTGGCGCTCGGGCCGGATGTCGGTGCAGAAGTTCCCGAGCGGCGGGAGCACTTCGAGGACGTCGCCGGGCAGGAGGCTCCGGTTCGCGTACCCGGAGAAGGAGCCCTTGGGGATCGAGCGGATGCCCAGGCGCAGGGTGCCTTGTGCGGCGAGTTCGCGCGGGGTGGAGGCGAGGGAGTAGGAGCGGCGGACCTCGGCGCCGTCGGGTTCGACGCGCTGGAACGTGAGGTGCTGGCCGGGCTTGAAGTCGAACGCGGGCCGCAGGTGCTCGGGGACGGCGAGCGTGACCTCCACGGCGTCGTCGGTGAGGGCCCGGACGGCGCTGACGGTGAGCTTGTGCCACGCGGGGCGGTTCTTGCGGGGCTGCTTCAGCTCGATGGCCACGGGGCGGTCCTCTCGTCGCGCGGGGTGTCGGTCGGGTGCGGTCGCGCAGTTGCTGCGCTCGCGCAGATGTCTCTGCCGGTCAGACGTCGTCGTCGTGCAGCGATTGCTGTCGTGCAGATGTCGCCGTCGTTCAGATATCGCTCTCGAAGAATTCGGGCCCTTCGGGCGAAAGGTCCTTCACTTCCGTGTAACGGGCGGCGCGGGAGGCGAATTCCCGCAGGCCCGCGAGGTGCCGCTCACTGAGGCCGAACTGGAGGCGGTCGAAGTACTCGGCGAGCGCGGCGGGAGCGAAGGGCTCCCAGCGGGCGGCGGAGGCGACGACCGCGTCGATCTCGGCGCGGCTGAGGCGCACGGAGTCGCGGAACGCGAGGTGGACGTCCTTGACGAGCCCGGGGTGGGCCTCGGCGTAGTCGCGGCGCACGGCCCACACGGCGAAGACCATGGGCAGGCCGGTCCAGTCCTTCCACTCGGCGGCGAGGTCGAGGACGTGGGTGCCCTGCGGGTCGTGGTGGACGCGGAGGGCCTCGTCGCCGATGAGGACGGCCGCGTCGGCGCCGTCGAGCGCGGAGTCCACGTCGGGCGCGGTGACCCGGTAGGCGGGCTTGCGGCCGTAGCGGTCCTCCAGGAGCATCTTGCCGAGGAGGACGCCGGTGCGCGAGAACGACGCGAGCGAGACGCGCGGCTCGGCGGGCAGGTCGGCGAGCGGGACCTTCGAGACGAGGTTGACGCTGAGGACCGGGCCGTCGGCGGCGACCGCGGGGTCGGGGATGAGCAGCAGGTCGTCGGAGTGCTTGAGGTACTCGACGAGGGTGATCGGGCCGATGTCGAGGTCGCCTTCGACGAGGAGGCGGCTCAGCTCGTCGGGCGCGTCGCGCCGCAGTTCGAATTCGAGCAGCGCGCCCGTGCGGGCCAGTCCCCAGTAGATGGGCATGCAGTTGAGGAAGGCGATGTGGCCGACCCTCGGGCGTCGCGCATTGTTCACGGTTCCGACCGTATCCCCCCTCGGAGTCCTAGGACGGTCCCGAGAGGGCGGCGGCGTCGCCGGCGTCACCAACGCTTCAGCGTTCGTCGATGTCCGCGAGGTCCTTCCCGCCGTCCGATCCGGCGTGCTCGGCGTCGGTGACGAGCGCGACGAGCCGGTCGAGGACGTCCTCGTCGTCGCCGGTCAGGACGATCTCGTCGCCGGGGCGCACGTCGAGGACGAGCACCTGGAGGATCGACTTCGCGTCGTGGGCCCCGTCTTCGCCGGTCTTCGCGATGGTCACCTCGCCGGGCGACGAGGCCGCGGTCTCCACGAACACCGTGGCGGGCCGCGCCTGGATCCCGACCTCTGTGCTCACTTTCACACGGCGCTCGGCCATGCTGCTCCCCTCCCCCGGTTCGGCGGCGCCCGGACCTGGTGGTCGCCGCCGCGGGGCCGCCGCGGCGGCCCTCCAGCAACAGCATGGACCGGGCGCGGGGACGGCGGGCGCGTTTTCGGGCTATTGCAGCGGGAAGCGGGACAGAGCGGTCAGCCCTCGGGCTCGCCGTCCTCGGGCTTGGCGCCGTAGACGGTGGGCCGCGGGAGCGGGATGTGGTCGGGCAGCTCGGCGCGGTCGAGGTGGTTCTGGACGCGGGCGCGGCCGCGCCGGTAGCCCTCGTCCTCGGCGGGCGGCCAGGACGCGGGGGGCAGCTTGTGCGCGCCGGTCTTGGTGGTCGGCTCCTCGAAGAGGCTGATGTCGGGCGCGTTCACGATCTTCTTGCGCGAGGACTCGGCCTCGGTCGGCGGGCCCTCCTCGGGGGCCTCTGACGGGGGCGTGTCGGCCTCCACCGGGGCCTCGGGGGCCGCGGCGGGCGTGGGCGCGGGGAGCGGCTCCTCGTACGGGGCGGCGTCGGAGAACGGGCTGTCGTCGGCGTACAGGTACGACGGCGGCGGCGTGGGCTCCGGGCGCGGCACCGGCTCGGGGTCCGGGACGGGGCCGGGCTCGGGGCGCTGCGGCGGCGTCGGCTCGGGGTGCGGGACCGGTTCCGGCGCGGGGACCGGGGTCGGCTCCGGCGGGAGCGGGTCGGGCACCGGCGGGGTGGGGAGGGGCTGCGGCGGCGTCGGCTCCGGGAACGGCTCGGGGGCCGGGTCCGCGGCGACCGGGTCGGCGGTGCGCTCGTTGACGGTGACCCCGGATTCGAGGTCCGTGGATGCCTTCGCGACGGCCTCGTTCATCACGGCGTCGCTGAACGCCTTGGCGCCCAGGCCGATCACCGGCTCGGGGACGTCCTCGACGGGGACGCCCGCGAGGTCGGCGGCGGCACCGGCGGTCTCGACCAGGTCGGCGCCGGGGCTCGGGGCCTCCACCACCGCGGCGACCGCGAGGGCCTCCTCCAGCTCCGGTTCGACGACCGACTCGGGGTCGTCGCCGAGGCCGGGCGCGTCCGCCGGGGCGGGCGGCAGGGACTCGCCGGGGACCTCGTCGCCGAGGCCCGCCAGCGCGGACTCGTCGTCCTCGCTGAGCTCGGCGTCGTCGTCGGGCTCCTCGGGGTCGGGGAGGGTGTCCCAGGCGCCGTCCTCGTCGTCGTCCTCCGCGAGCGGCGCGGGGGCCGGCGGTGCGGCGGGCGGCGCCGGTGCGGGCTCGGGAGCGGGCGCGCTGAACGCGGCGCTGTCGGCGGCCGGGGTGCTGAAGGGAGTCTCCGCGGCCGGGGTGCTGAACGCCGGGGCGCTGAACGACACCGCCGGTTCGGCGGGTTCGGCGCCAGGGACGGTGAAGCCGGGGGCGTACACGGCGCCGGGGCTGCTCTCGGAGGAGGGCACGCTGAACCCGGGCGGGGCGGCTTCGGGGACGGCGGGCGCGGTCGGGCCCGGGTCGGCGAAGGGCGCTTCGAGGGGCGGCGGGGTGCGGCGCAGGATCTGGGTGCCGTCAGGAGCCGGGGCCGGGAGCTCCGGCGCGGGCGGGGCTCCGGGCGGCGCGAACATGCCGGAGTCGGCGGACGGCAGGCTGAAGCCGCTGCTCGCGGGCGGCGCGTAGGGCGGGCCGGTGACCGGGGAGGACGCCGAGGGCGGCTCGGTGAACGTCGGGTTCGCGGCCGGCGGCGGGAAGGCCGGGGGCGGCGGGGAGACCGGCGGGACCGTCGAGGGCGCGGCGGCGACGGGCGGCAGCGACTGCGAGGACTGGTACGGCGGCGGGGCCGACTGGTAGGGCTGGCCGGGCGACTGCGGCGGCTGGTAGGGCGGGTACTGGCCCTGCTGCGGGGGCGGCGGGTAGGCGGGGACCTGCGCGGCGCCGTACGCGGGCGGCGGGGGGACCGGTGCGGAGCCGTACTGCGGGACTGCTGCTTGCGGAACCGCGGCCTGGCCCTGCGGGGGCATGGGCGGCGGAACGGCGGCCGAGCCTTGGGCGGGCGGCGGGGCCCACTGCTGCTGCGGGGCGCCGTACGGCTGGTTCGGGGGCGGGACGGCCGCGTAGCCCTGGTTCAGGGGCGGTTCGGGCTGAGGAGGGTGGGCGGTCGGCTGGTAGGCGCCGGGCGGCGCGTACTGGGGCTCGGGCGGGGGCGCGTAGCCCTGGGGGTCGCCGGGCGGGGCGTACTGGGGTACCGCGGCCGCGCCGTACGCCTGGGGCGCACCGGGAGGCGCACCCGGGGGCGCGTAGTTGGGCGCGCCGTACCCGGCGGGCGGCGGGTAGTTCGACTCCGCGGCGAAGCCGCCCATCGGGGGCGGCAGGGGGGCGCCGCACTGGGGGCAGCGGCGCTGCCCGGACGTGAGCCGCTGGCCGCAGGAGCTACAGCTGTTTCCGTCCACGGAAGCCTCCTCGGGGCTGGAGCGTCGTCAATCGGGCACCTCGGTGACCATCGTGCCATCAACCGGTCGCGTCGCGTGCACGCCTTCCCACTACCCGGGGACGCCCCTCAGGCCGCGGTCCCGCGCAGGAGCACCCCGGCGACCGTGTCGGCCAGCGTCGGCGTCGGCGATTCGCCTTCGTCCTCGGTGGGCGTCTGCGGGTCGTCGGTGGGGCTCGGCGAGGGCGACTCGGACGGCGACTCGCTGTCGGTCGGCTCGGGGTCGGGGCTCGGCGAGTCGGTCTCGCTGGGCGTCGGCCGCGGCGTGCTCGAAGTCGGGTCGTCGTCCGGGGAGCTGGGCTCGCCGGGCGTCTGGGTGGGGTTCTCGGCGTCGGGGTCGGTCTGGATCGCGTCGACCACCCGGTGGGCGCCCGCGAAGTTGGTGAACCAGATCGAGGAGATCTTCACGACGTCGCCGGTGCGCGGGGCCTGGATCATCTTGCCGTCGCCGAGGTACATGCCGGTGTGGTAGACGGACTGCCAGTTGCCGGGGTCGTCCCACCAGTAGAGGAGGTCGCCGGGGAGGAGCTTCTCGACGTCCACGGGCTTGTCGCGGGTCGCGTTGTACTGGTCGGCGGCGACGCGCGGGAGGCTCACGCCCGCATAGGCGTACGCGGACTGGACGAGCCCGGAGCAGTCGAAGGAGTCGGGTCCTTCGGCGCCCCACACGTACGGGTCGCCGAGCTGCGCGAGCGCGTACTCGACGGCCTTCTTCGCCTCGGGGGCGGCGTCCCAGCCGTCGACTTCGGACGAGAAGTCGTCGGAGTACTGGGCGGCGGCGGCCTCGTGTTCGCGTTCGAGCTGCTCCAGGGCCTCGCGGTTCTGCTCCACGAGCAGGTCGAGGGCGGCCTGGGCGGTGTCGAACTCGGTGTCGAGGGCGAGGTAGCGGGTCTCGGCGCGGTCGGCGGAGAGGACGGCGGCGTCGTAGGCGGCGCGGGCGACCTGCTCGGCGGTGGCGGCGTCGTCAAGGTCGGCGGACAGCGCGGGCAGGTCCCACTCGCCGCCGATGGGCGCGAGCCCGGACAGGTCGGGGAGCTCGGCCGCGGGGACGCCCGCGGTGTCGGCGTACGCCTCGCCCGCGGCGTAGTCGAGGGCGTCCTGCGCGGCGGCGAGCTCGCCGGTCGTCGCGGTCCACTCGGTCTGGGCGGCGGCGAGGCGGGTCTCTCGGGCGGTCCACTCGTCCTGCGCGGCGGTGGTCTCCTCGGCGAGCTGCGCGAGGTCGATCGAGGCGGCGGTGACCTGGTCGCCCAGGGGGCCGTCGGCGGTCTCGGGGTTGGTGACGGGGGTATCGTCGCCCGCCCCGCCGAGGGGCCGCGAGCCGTCGTCGGGGACCGTCACGCCGGGTTCGGCGAACGCGGGCAGCGCCCCGCCGAAGACGACGGCCGCCGCACTGGCGGCGGCGATCATGCGGGCACCGAACCGTGAAACGCGCATGTGAGGTGTCCTTCTGTGGGGGAAGCCACGGATACTGTACCGAAGACACGCAAGTCTCGCGTCCACGGTTGCCCCCGGACCCCGATCGTGTTGCCCGCCACTCGATCTCGGACCACTCCGGCGAAACCGCCCGAATCGGCCCCGCACCCGTGTCACACCCTCCGGGTAGATTTGAAATGGGGGTCCCCGGGTGTCCGATATGCCGGGACCCTCCGTTCGCGTTCCGGCGCCGCCCCGCCGCGTCCCCCACCGCAACCGCGCCGCGCCCACGGCCTCACAAGCGAATCGTGCCCGGAAGCCGCTGCGTGGCGGCGGCGCTACGCTGGCACCGAACGCGACAACGTTGGGAGCGCCATGGACGACACCGCCAGGTTCAAGGCCGGGATCGAGGAGAAGCTCGCCGCGGGCGAGCGGCTGAGTTTCGAGGACGGCGTCGGGCTGTACGAGGTCGACGACCTCGCGTGGCTCGGGCGCCTCGCGCACGGGGTCCGCACCGCCAAGAACGGCGACCGGACCATGTTCAACGTCAACCGCCACCTCAACCTCACCAACGTGTGCTCCGCGTCCTGCGCGTACTGCTCGTTCCAGCGCAAGCCCGGCGAGACCGACGCGTACACGATGCGCGTCGAGCAGGCGGTGGCCCTCGCCGAGCAGATGAAGGGCGACGCCCCCACCGAGCTGCACATCGTCAACGGCCTCCACCCGACCCTCCCGTGGCGCTACTACCCGCGGGTCCTCAAGGCGCTCAAGGAGACCCTCCCCGAGGTGAACCTGAAGGCGTTCACCGCCACCGAGGTCCAGTGGTTCGAGAAGATCTCCGGCCTGGGCGCGAGCGAGATCCTCGACGAGCTCATCGAGGCGGGCCTGGAGTCGCTCACCGGCGGCGGGGCCGAGATCTTCGACTGGGAGATCCGCCAGCACATCGTCGACCACGCCTGCCACTGGGAGGACTGGTCGCGCATCCACCGCCTCGCCCACGAGAAGGGCCTGCGCACCCCCGCGACCATGCTGTACGGCCACATCGAGGAGCCCCGCCACCGCGTCGACCACGTGCTGCGCCTGCGCGAGCTCCAGGACGAGACCGGCGGCTTCGCCGTGTTCATCCCCCTGCGCTACCAGCACGACTTCCACGACTCCAAGGACGGGAAGATCCGCAACAAGCTCCAGGCGCGCACCACGATGGCGAGCCCGGCCGAGTCGCTCAAGGTCTTCGCCGTCTCGCGGCTCCTGCTCGACAACTTCGACCACGTCAAGTGCTTCTGGGTCATGCACGGCCTCGACGTCGCGCAGCTGTCGCTGTCGTTCGGCGCCGACGACCTCGACGGCTCGGTCGTGGAGTACAAGATCACCCACGACGCCGACGAGTACGGCACGCCCGACAAGATGACCCGCGACGACCTCCTGGAGCTCATCCGCGACGCCGGGTTCCAGCCCGTCGAGCGCAACACCCGCTACGACGTGGTGCGCGAGTACGAAGGGCCCCAGACGATCGCGGAGCGCCGGGCCGAACCGCAGTCCGTGAAGTTCTAGTGGCGCGGGCGTTCTAGTGGTGCAGCCGAAACCGCAGGAGCCCAAGGCGGCCGCGACGCTCGGCCAGCTGGTGGGGACCGCGCTCGCGTACTTCGTGATGGGCGCGGTCGTCCTCGCCGTCATCGACCTGCTGTTCGTGTTCCCCAGCGGGCGGCCGTTCGGCGAGACCTCCGGGTGGATCGCCGCGCTGCCGACCGTGTGGGCGTACACCGAGCAGTTCCGGCGCTACGGCGGCGCGGCCCGCTGGGGCGTCATGCTCGTCGGCGTCGTCCTCGGCCTCGGCGCCGGGCTCGCCGTCGGGGTGCTGCTGCCCCCGACGTGGCCGCCGATGCTCGCCGGCGGCCTCGCCGGACTCACCGCAGCACTCGTCTACGCGCCCCTGTGGTACGCAGGGGCCCGCACCTTCGGAGAGGAGCGGCCCGCATGAACCCGGTCGCCAAGTTCTACCTCGCACGGGTGGCGCTCGTCGCCGTCGTCGCGATCCCCTTGATGTTCTTCATCAACGCGCTGCTCGCGGTCGCCGCGGGCCTGCTCGTGTCGATGGTCCTCGGGTTCGTGCTGCTGAAGAAGCAGCGCGAGGCCATGATCGACCACATCGACGCGGGCGTGAAGCGCCGCCGCGAGGAGAAGGAGCGGCTCCGCGCCGAACTCGCCGGCGAGTAAGGGACTCGGGGCGCCTTATGGGGTGAGGGACTCACCTCATGAGGCGCCTTCGTCGTCCTTACAAGGCTTTCCGGGTCCTTACGCGTCCTTCATCAGCTCGGAGCAGATCTGGAGCGTCTCGCCCGCACCGGCCTCCAGGGCCTTCCCGTAGTGCTTGAGCCAGGACCGGACCCCGTCGGGCGTCCCGGTGGACCAGGCGCGCTGCGCGCCCACGTACTCCGGCTGGCGCTCCAGGTGCCCGGCGTCCACGGTGATGAGCAGCTTCGGGTCGAGTCCCTTGCTGGCCAGCGCGAGCCGCGCGGCGGCGCGGGCGACCACGTTGTTGGCCACGGGGAACGGGCGCACCGAGAGGAGCTCGCCGTGGACGACGGCGGCGGCCATCGCGGCGGGGATCTCCTTGGTGGGGTTGGTAACGAGGGCGCAGAGGGCGTTGATGCGCGCGGACCCGGACTCGTCCACCTCGATGCGGCCGGGCTCGAAGTCGACGCCGGCGTCGGGAAGGTCGCGGGTGGCGAGGAGGTGGAGCTTCGCGAGGACGTACCGGGGCGAGACGGGCCAGACGCCCGCGAGGGACGGGAGGGCGTCGGTGACGGCGAGGACCCCGGAGACGACCGGGTCGTCGAAGTCCCCGGCGCGCAGGCGCTCCACGTCGCAGTCGTACCCGTCGAGGGCGAGCGTCGCGGACGCCGAGTGCAGTGCGACCTCGGCCTCGACGAGGGCTTCGCCCGCCTCACCGCCGCGCAGGGCCTCGTGCCAGAGCATACGGTCGACGCCGGCTCGGGCGTTCTCGAGGGCGTCGGCGACCTCGGAGAGTTCGAGGAGAGGCGCGAGAGGATCCACGGGCGGAACCTTACCTTTAGTGCGGAGCACGCAAACGGCGCACCGGGCGGGCTAGAGGGCAGTCACAGAACAGTATCGGACTTCGCGGGTCGACACCGCTCCGACGATACCCGGCGAATCGGCGCGCAAGGGTCCCCGAGGTGAACGAATCCGACCGCTCGGCGGCCGCCGGGCGCCCGCCTGCGGGCCGTTCGGCGCCGGCAGGTCCCAGATGCCGGTGGCGCCTCAGGGGCACGTTCCGTGTCGCCCTGTTCGCGGTAGTGTTACCGGACATAGACCCGCCTCACAGTCGCGCACAGGCGCGTAGATCTGTAAGGAGCCAATACCAGTGGCAGATACCCCGCAAGAGACGCTTGCCAATCTCCTGTCGGAGGACCGGACCTTCCCGCCGTCCCCCGAGTTCACCCAGGCGGCGAACGTCACGGCGGCCGCCTACGACGATGCCGCCGCCGACCGCCTCGCGTTCTGGGAGGCCCAGGCCCGCCGGCTCGACTGGGCGAAGGACTGGGACCGGGTCCTCGACTGGGACGACCCGCCGTTCGCGAAGTGGTTCACCGGCGGCGAGCTGAACGTCTCCGCCAACTGCCTGGACCGGCACGTGGCGAACGGCCTGGGCGACCGGGTCGCGATCCACTTCGAGGGCGAGCCGGGCGACACGCGCGCCGTCACGTACGCGGAGCTGCTCGACGAGGTCAAGCGGGCCGCGAACGCGCTCACCGATCTCGGTGTGGGCGCGGGCGACCGGGTCGTCATCTACATGCCGATGATCCCCGAGGCCGCGGTGGCGATGCTCGCGTGCGCGCGCATCGGCGCCCCGCACTCAGTGGTGTTCGGCGGGTTCAGCGCGAACGCGCTGTCGAGCCGCATCGACGACGCGGGCGCGAAGCTCGTGATCTGCGCCGACGGCGGGTTCCGCAAGGGGAAGGCGTTCGCGCTCAAGCCCACCGTGGACGAGGCGCTGGAGTCGTGCCCGTCGGTGGAGCAGGTCCTCGTGGTCACCCGCACCGGGCAGGACGTGGCGTGGAGCGAGCGCGACGTCAAGTGGGAGGACGCCGTCGGCGGGGCCTCGAATGAGCATGAGGCGCAGCCGTTCGACGCGGAGCACCCGCTGTTCATCCTGTACACGTCGGGGACGACGGGGAAGCCGAAGGGCATCCTGCACACCTCGGGCGGGTACCTGACGCAGGCGTCGTTCACGCACCACGCGGTGTTCGACCTGAAGCCGGAGACGGACGTGTACTGGTGCACCGCCGACATCGGCTGGGTCACCGGGCACTCGTACATCGTCTACGGGCCCATGTCGAACGGCGCCACGCAGGTCATGTACGAGGGCACCCCGGACACGCCGCACACCGGCCGGTTCTGGGAGATCGTCCAGAAGTACGGGGTGACGATCCTGTACACGGCGCCGACGGCGATCCGCACGTTCATGAAGTGGGGCGACGACATCCCCGCGCAGTTCGACCTGTCGAGCCTGCGGGTCCTCGGGTCGGTCGGCGAGCCGATCAACCCCGAGGCGTGGGTCTGGTACCGCGAGCACATCGGCGGCGGGAAGACTCCTGTCGTGGACACGTGGTGGCAGACCGAGACCGGCGCGATCATGGTGTCGCCGCTGCCGGGCGTGACGTCCACGAAGCCGGGTTCGGCGCAGCGGCCGCTCCCGGGGATCAGCGTCGACGTCGTGGACGAGCAGGGCGAGTCGGTGCCGGACGGCGGCGGCGGGTTCCTGGTGATCCGCGAGCCGTGGCCGTCGATGCTCCGCACGATCTGGGGCGACGACCAGCGGTTCCTCGACACGTACTGGGCGCACTTCGACGGCATGTACTTCGCCGGGGACGGCGCGAAGAAGGACGACGACGGGGACCTGTGGCTCCTCGGCCGCGTCGACGACATCATGCTGGTCAGCGGGCACAACATCTCCACCACCGAGGTGGAGTCGGCGCTCGTCAGCCACGCCACGGTCGCCGAGGCGGCGGTCGTGGGGGCGTCGGACCCGGTGACGGGCCAGGGCATCGTCGCGTTCGTGATCCTGCGCGGGCAGTCCGAGTCGAGCCCCGAGCACCTCGCGGAGCTGCGCGCGCACGTCGCGAAGACGCTGGGCGCCATCGCGAAGCCGCGCCAGGTCATCATCGTGGCCGAGCTGCCGAAGACCCGCTCGGGCAAGATCATGCGGCGGCTCCTGCGCGACATCGCCGAGGACCGCGAGATCGGCGACGTGACGACCCTCGCCGACAACACCGTCATGAGCCGCATCAAGACGGGCCTGCAAGGCGGCAAAGAGGACTAGGCGCTCCGGGCCGTGGTCCCGTTCCGGGAGGGGACGGGACCACGGCCCGGGCCACGCCCGCGCCCGGCGGCCCGCCGTGACCCTTCCGTCACCTCGTACGCTGTCCGCGTGACCCGCAAGACCTTCGCCGACAGCGCCGCCCTGAAGCAGGGCCCCTGGACCCACCGGCAAGTCGACGCCAACGGCTCGCGCTTCCACGTGGCCGAGGCCGGAGAAGGCCCGCTCATCCTGCTCCTGCACGGCTTCCCGGAGTTCTGGTGGGCGTGGCGCCACCAGATGCCCGCGCTCGCCGACGCGGGCTTCCGCGTCGTCGCCGCCGACCTGCGCGGCTACGGCGCCTCCGACAAGCCCCCGAAGGGGTACGACGCGTACACGATGGCCGCGGACGTCGTGGGGCTCGTGCGGGCCCTCGGCGAGCGGGAGGCGACGGTGGTCGGGCACGACCTCGGCGGCATCCTCGCGTTCGCGGCGGCCGCGTTCCACCCCAGGCAGTTCAAGTCCCTGGTGGTCCTCGGCGCGGCGCACCCGCTGCGCCAGCGGGCGGCGCTCGCGGTGGACCCGAAGGGGCAACTGTCGGCGTCCAGGCACCTGTTCGCGTTCCAGATGCCCCGCTACGAGCACAAGCTGACCGCTTGGGACGCACGCAAAGTGGCGGACCTGATGTACGCGTGGTCGGGGCCGGGCTGGCGCGGGACGCGGGACTTCCAGGAGTACGTGCGGGCGTGCAGGGACGTCATCCAGATCCCGCAGGCCGCGTTCTGCGCGCTGGAGGCGTTCCGGTGGCCGTTCCGCACGTCGGTGGGGCTGGCGGGGCGGCGGTTCGTGAAGCTGCTCCAGCGGCCGACGCCGGTCCCGGTGCTCCAGCTGCACGGCGCGCTCGACACGTGCGTGCTGCCGCGGACGGCGCAGGGCTCGGGGCGGTACGTGCACGGGCGGTACGAGTGGAAGCTCCTCGACGGGGTGGGGCACTTCCCGCAGCAGGAGGCGCCGGAGACGGTGACGAAGGAGATCATCCGGTGGGCGTCGTGAGCGGCGGCCGCTCGGACGCCTTGAGCGATCTTCACTGATCCGGGTGAGCCCCGGTCACAATACGGTCAACAATTAGCCGCTCGGCTAGTTCGTGCGGCAGGATTGGGCGGCAAGCTGCTGTCCAATCCGAAGGCGGGTCCATGTCCCATGCCGCGTTCGCGCTCACAGGCGCGACGATCGTCCCCATCACGTCGGCTCCGATCGAGCAGGGCGTCATCCTCGTCGAGGACGGCCGCATCAGCGCCGTCGGCGGCCCCGGCCTCGCGATCCCCGCGGGCACCGAGGTGATCGACGCGGCCGGCAAGTGGATCGTCCCGGGCCTCATCGACGCCCACACCCACCTCGGCGTCCACGAGACCGGCGAGGGCTGGGCGGGCGACGACACGAACGAGATGACCGACCCGAACACCGCGCACGTGCGGGCCCTCGACGGCATCAACCCGTCCGAGCCCGGCTTCGCCGACGCGCTCACCGGCGGCGTGCTCACCGCGTGCATCAACCCCGGCTCCGGCAACGTCATCGGCGGCGAGTGCGTCGTCGTCAAGACCGCCGGCGGCCGCCGCGTCGACGACCTCGTGGTCCGCTCCCCCGCCGGGATCAAGTCGGCGCTCGGCGAGAACCCGAAGCGCGTCTACGGCGAGAAGGGCCAGACCCCCAAGACCCGCATGGGCACCGCGGGCGTGCTCCGGTCGGCGTTCATCGCCGCCGAGAAGCACCGCGCCGCCGAGGACCCCGACCGGGACCTGAAGCTGGAGAACCTCGTCAAGGTCCTCGACCGCGAGATCCCCTGGCGCCAGCACTGCCACCGCGCCGACGACATCGCCACGGCGATCCGCGTCGCCGACGAGTTCGGGTACGACCTGGTCCTGGACCACGGGACCGAGGCGCACCTGCTTGCCGACGTCATCGCCGACAAGGGCATCCCGGTCCTGTTCGGGCCGCTGCTGACCGCGCGCGCGAAGGTCGAGACCGCGAAGCGGTTCCCCTCGAACGCCGTGAAGATGGCCGAGGCGGGCGTCAAGCTCGTCATCATGACCGACCACCCGGTGGTGCCGATCCAGTACCTGATCGTGCAGGTCATGGAGTGCGTCAAGGCCGGTCTGGACCGCGAGACCGCGCTGCGGTCCGTGACGATCAACCCCGCCGAGGTCCTCGGCGTGTCCGACCGGCTCGGCTCCCTTGAGGCGGGCAAGGACGCCGACTTCTGCGTGTGGTCGGGCGACCCGCTCGACTACTACTCGACCGTGGAGCGCGCGTACATCGACGGCGTGCAGGTCAACTGAGGCAACGGGAAGGGCCCGGAAGGCGATGCCTTCCGGGCCCTTGCCGTGTTCGCTGTAGAGGCGCCCCGCGTTGCCGCCTAGGCGGCGCGGCGGACGTCGGCGCGCGACGGGAGCGCCGCGAACTCGCCGCGGACGCGCAGGTCGCGGGCGATGAACCCGTGCCGTGCGGCGGCGAAGCCGCCGACGATGCGGTCGAGGAGGGTGGGACGGTCCTCGACCACGGGCGCGTCGGGCAGGGCCGACATGGCCTCGGTCTTCATCATCGGGATGGCGAGAATCGCGTAGTGGTCCATGGTGGTTCCTTCCGGGCGGTGATGCAGATTCGCGTGCCGCGCCGGTGCGGCGTAAGGCCCGACCGGATCGCGGTCCCCCGGGGCCTCGCCGACTACTCTGCCCGTCCGGTGTCACCGGCTCATTACGCCCCAGGAAACCCTCGGGCAAGCCTCGTGAACACCGAGGTGCCGATCATGCCGCCGGTCACACCCGACCGCCCCCGAACCCGCCGCCCGGCGACTCCCGTCCGGGGGCAGAGAAAAAGGCGCGGGCCAACCGCCCGCACCGTCCAAGATGGTGGGCCCCCTCGGACTCGAACCGAGAACCTATGGCTTGAAATATTGCCTGCTACCTGTGGATACAGCACACTAGCGGTCGCCTTATCCACATACCATCCAAGGGCGCCACTCGCCTGGACCGTCCGGCTCGTTCATCTTCGCCGGCCCGTCCGGTGTGGGTAAGACCGAGTTGGCGAAGGCGCTCGCGGAGTTCCTGTTCGGCTCCGAGGACTCGCTCATCCAGCTCGACATGTCCGAGTTCCACGACCGGTACACGGTGTCGCGC